>CAZSDW010000120.1:0-1538 GCA_964605705.1 uncultured bacterium | reverse complement strand
CATGGGAGAAATCAGCTCGTGATTATATATTGCTGTATGAATCATTGTTAAAACAATAATATCATAGACAGCTAAAAATAAAGTCGATCGAATGACCGCGAGTACGGCTTGTGGTATTGAAAGCACAATAATCACTGAAATAATATCAGAAATCGAGTTATCGTGTAAGCGGTTTTTAATACAATACCTGCGTTCATAGATATACTGGTCATCTTTCATGGTGATAAAACTGTGATATTCGCAAAAGGACAGGATCGGCTTCAATATCGGCTGCTCTCAATACTGACAGGAGCAACAGATTTTTCTCGATACGGTCTCCCTTTTTATTTCGAATGACTTCCTGAGGATCTTGAATTTCGTAAGTCGTTCCCTGGTACTGATCACTGCCGATATTGTCACGGACATAATTATAAATCAGGTGGGTTTTTTCTTTTCGGGATGTCTCCTCCCCGGCAATTTCGTCTGCCATGTCCCGGACAATTTTAGGAGTCCGCAGATATAATTTATGAGCCTCGGTAATCCGTTTTCGAACATCTTCCCAGGTTGATACAAAAGTGATATGGTTGTAGGGATCTACGAATTGTTCAAGCTGGAATTTCAGAATCATCATATAATCACGGAGAGTCGTGATATAGGGTTCATCGGTAATCGATGGAAGGTTCTTGTATTCCCAGATATAGGAATAGATTTTTTCCTGAGTATTGATATCGATTCCCTCTTCCTTTACGGGTTCGCCGCTGTATTCACCGCGGTTTTCGATATAAAAATGATATATGAATCCTCTGGATAGAGTAATCGTAATTCTCGATAGTTCGGTGGGTATGCTGCACTGAAATTCCCAGGGTTCCAGAACGGCGAGGTGTTTGGTAGTGCATTTATATTGATACTCGATGACACAATTTTTTTCCACACCGGGCAGCGTAAATACTTTATACATCCAGGCGTCCTTATCTCCCTCTTCACGAATCTCTTTTTTCTTGAGTGGAATTTTCTTTCCATTTGGCAGAATTGTCTGGGCTTTTATACTATAGACTCCATCATCGAACCAGTAGGGAATTTTCACAGTGGCGTACTTTTTGGCATCTTCACTAAAAAGTTGGAGTCGGACACGATGGGTTTCTTCGGCGGCAAACTCAATCCTGTTCAGGAAAATAGTACCAATATCAAAAATCACTGCAGCTGCGGCGGTTGTATCAACGGGGCAGCACGTTCGGGCAAGAATCTCCGGTGAAACATAGCCCCATTTTTCAGAAGTACCACTTCTGGGTAATGAGGCGGCATAACATTTTCGCGATGGTTGAAAGTATATTTCGGAATCAGGCAAAGAGACCGATATAAAAAGCAGAATGCAAAATGAGAAAAGTGAAATTTTAAGAGAATTGGCTTGGATATTCATCTGATACTCTCTGTGGTTTATCATTCAATGTTGACTTAATCTGGGATTGTTTTGGGACAAAAAGATTCCACATTAAACATTATCTTCTCTTATATCATGTATCGATGCATTTCAGAGATAATACTGTTTGGACAAACCGTTT
>CAZSDW010000119.1:0-1647 GCA_964605705.1 uncultured bacterium | reverse complement strand
ATACACTTCCTCCAGATAATTAAAAGCTACGGAGCAGGTATAAATATCATGTGATTCCGTGCAAATGCCAAATGTATGATCATCCAAATCTGAAGTTGGTGCATTAACAAAATTACCATCGCTATCAATGAAGACACCTCGAATATCACCCTGATCATCTCCATTCCGGTTGTCCTCGAAAACCACCAAAAAACGGTTATTCACAGGATCAAAATCCAAGCGGGGCCACCATTGATTCCCTGTGGAGTTGCAAACAACAAAATTCTCACCAATTAGTGTACCATCTCCATCAACAAACTGTCCATAAATATCAGTATCGATGGGATTATTCCTCTGATCTTCCCAGACCACCAGATAGTCATCATGGTTTGGATCATATGCGGCCTGTGCAAATCCCTGATCACCACTTGCAATGCAGATTTGAATGATATCGCTGTGACCTTGTGCCGATACAACCGTAAAACTCCCCAAAAAGAAAACCATGATTCCTACAAACCCGATCACTTTTGTCTTCATACAACACTCCTCCTTCGTTAATTAAATTTGTGTATAGTCTTTGACTGTGATATTTTTTATAACATCACCCCTTTCCATGCGATAAAAATATATCGAAGCAATATGAATTTATCAGAAAATATAATTATTAAAATGAGGGATAGAAAATTATAAGATCATTATCTGAAAAAGTCAAGTGAATTTTATCTGTTTCTTATTTTTAATTGCAGAAAAGTTACAGACTGCGGATAGACAATTAAAATGAGAGTCAAAATACTGTGAGAAAGTAAACGACTACCCCTACATTTCAGGACAGGTTGAAGATCAATCGATCATCGAAACAGGCGCCACCGTACCATCTTCCCAATAAGCCCACACTTCATCAATTTCGATGGACATTATTTTCCCTCTACTATCGGTAAATGGTGAATATTCATTCGTAGGATATTGAGGGCGGACAATAACGTACGTGGAATCAGGTTCGATTTTATCGATGATATTAAAATGATAATGAGTGCCTTCAGGTATTAAGCCAAGACTATCCGTCCGAAAATGAACAGCATATATTCTACCCTCGGGCGGACCAGCCACGATTGCCTTTCCATAAAACTCCAGTGCATCGACTTCGATTCCTCTCACTACGAACCGAAATACAAGAACATTGACTTTGGTCGCCATCATGTCTTTCATGGGTGGATTCACCGGGATATAATCCGTTTCGGTGTGTCGAATAGATATACCTTTGAGCTCGATTTTTACATTTTCAGGATTGGGAGGGTATTCATCACAAAATAGAAGAATTGTGCAAAGAGATAAAACTATTATCGATTTTCGCATAACCTCCATTCCTCTCTACTTCCTGCCAAAGAAAGCAAAAGACCGTTTCGTAAAATCATGTGGATAAAAACTTCCCAATTGTGAATGATCAACTGAAAAATTTTCTCCCACTTTTTCTTTTAAACTCTACTCCGAAATATTAGGATTGAATATTAACAGGCAATTAACCGCCATAGAAAAAATTACTGGAAGTTTCAATGAACAATCAATGCAAAACCAATACCACTGTAAAAAAGAGCCCATCCAAAAAAAATCCCTGTCATAAATTTGACAGGGAATTCAGCGGGGCCGACGGGGATCGAACCCGCAACCTCC
>CAZSDW010000118.1:0-1742 GCA_964605705.1 uncultured bacterium | reverse complement strand
CTTATTCTATCTTTGTAGATGGATTGAAGGGATTTGGGTAATTCTGAGAAAGTGAGAATGTTACTGTTCTTGTGGATTTTTTATCTTGAATACCAAATGGCTGGATTTCCGGCATGGTAAATTCAAATACATCGTGGGACAGAAACGGTTTATTTAATTTCAGTGTTAGTATATCTCCTGGTCCCGGAGTTAAAGAATCAGATTGTATTGCTGAGTAGATTATACAATTTAAATACCAGCTGGCTACAAGCGAATCAGGATCGGAATTCGCGAGCAAAATTATCTCGTCCGATCGCCTCATCCGGAAATCAAAGGAAAACCTTCCTGAGTCCGCCTCACTTTTGACATGTCTTTCACGAAATGCGAAATCCACCGGTTCATTGGTTGTGGTATTAATAACGGTAAAATTGACGGGAATCGCGGGGATTGGAATATTAGATGTACCCCGATAATACAAGGATGAGGTATCCACACCTATATCTGAAAACCGAATCTCGAAATCAGCCGAAATCAATTTGATCGGTCTGGTACTTGGAGTTGGATTATAACGAGCAAAATTGTAAACCGGTATTCCCGGATGGTTCCAGCCGGATGAATCCGAATTTACTTCTAATATGCCTCTGCCGGCATTCAGAAATGAAAGCCGGAATCCATCAACAATGGTAGGATTATCAGGATTGACAATAAACGGTTCCCTGTCAATGATCACTTCATTGTCCGTAATATCGGTCAATGTGAAATTCTTTGTCATATCCAAACGATCGTCGTTTAATGTGTCTTCAAAGGTAATTTGATACGTATGATTACTGCGGACCAGCCCTGTTTCAACAATATTACATGCTATTTTCCCGTCACACAAACCCTTGATCAATCTGACCGGAGCATCGTATTTATAGGCGTCTGGTGTAACAGGTCGAACCGCCACAACATTATTGCCCACTCGTATATTTCCATCGTCGCCAATCGATAAACCCACAATACATTCCATTGGCGGGATCTCCCGATCCACATCGCCGTGATCATAGGAAGTCACGATATAATAATAATCAAAGCCATATTCGGCGACTGTATCCACCAGACTATGTTTCAGCCCAGTATTATTACCCAGCCAGAAATAGCTGCCATTTACGGGAATACTGGAATATCCAACGTATTCGTTATCCAGATCAAACTGGGCAATCGGTTCACCTAAAGATTCTTCCGGATATTTGATTTTATATATGCGGTATCCTTCAAAATCACATCCCAGGATCCGATCATAGGATTTTTCAGCCGAATCATCCCAGCTGAGAGTTACTTTTTTATCATAGACAGAGGCGGTCACTACTGGAAGTTTGGGTTTATTGGGAAGTTTATAGTTGTCACTATATGCCAGTTGGGCAGTATTTTTAATATTGATCAATTCAGATAGTTCATAGGCAAGTAAAATTCCGAGCGATATTCGCTGGCGTTGTCTGGGAACCATGGAAAAATAACCGGAGCCGAATAATAACTCAACAAAACTTGTAGTTTGATCAACAGTGAATAAGCCGGGACGTATAGCATTCCAATATGATTCATCATCATATTGGCACAGAGTTGACCAATTATATAAGTTAAAACTTGAAAGGCCAATCATATCACTTTCGTTAATATCCGTCAGATCAAAATGAGGCTCACCAATTGTCGGGACACCGTCATTTTCGCCTGCATCAGGTCCGGGATAAATATCCTCAAATCTCACGCCACCGACCCAGCGGTAA
>CAZSDW010000117.1:0-1762 GCA_964605705.1 uncultured bacterium | reverse complement strand
GTGGTATGACTATGCACAGATGCTTATATATGTCTGTATTTATACTTCATCTAACATGGTTTATTCTGCTGAGATAAGAGACTATATCTGAATAATTCATCGGATAAAAATCTCCTTACTCTTGTTATTTCTTGAAATCACATCCTCAAATTACATTATATTTTAATAAGTAGGAGGATTTTATTCAAGTCTGATAAATCCCCGATTGTCGGATAAAATTCCCTAAGCACTCATGTCATCAATGAATCCACAGGACTCCGAACACCTTGCCCGCCTTGACTGATAACATGTGTATAAATCATCGTGGTTTTAACATCACGGTGTCCTAATAACTCCTGTACCGTGCGAATATCATAACCCGCCTGCAATAAATGGGTCGCGAATGAGTGCCGAAAAGTGTGACAACTAATATGCTTTACCAGACCGGATTTCAGGCGGGCCTCTTTGACAAGCCGCTGCAATACCCATTCGCCTTCATGATGCCGCTGTTTTTTCCCTGAGCGTGGATCAATCGATAATTCCGATCCCGGAAATATGTATTGCCACCCCCATTCTTTACCTGCATTTGGATATTTTTTCATCAATGCGTCCGGTAAATACACACTCCCAAAACCCTGCGCCAGATCATCGTCGTAGATCATTCTGACTTTGTCCAAGTGCCTACGTAATGGTTCTTTAACTACCCGCGGAAGCATTGTCAGGCGGTCCTTATCCCCTTTGCCGGAGCGTACCATAATCTGATTATATTCAAAATCAATATCCTGGACCCGCAGACGGAGACACTCCATCTGCCTGAGACCAGCGCCATAAAGCATACTGACCATTAACCAGGGTACACCCGACAATTGATTTAGAATTAACCGTACCTCTTCCGGAGTCAACACAACTGGCAGTCTTTTGGGTTTTTTAGCACGAATGACCGTTCCCAAATCATCAAGCTCCTGCCTTAATACTTCTTTGTATAAAAATAATAATGCACTTAAAGCCTGGTTTTGGGTTGAAACAGCCACATTATCATGATTAGCCAAATGAGATAAGTAGCGATTAATTTCGACTGCCCCCATCTCTTTAGGATGTTTCTTATCATGAAAAAGTATAAACCTTTTTATCCAGGTAACATAGGCTTGTTCCGTCCGAATGCTGTAATGTTTAGTACGGACAATATTTCGCACCTGATCGAGTAATTTAGAAGGTTTTTTTTGCTGTTCGTTCATACTCCTCCATGCTTCCGCACCGCTGACCTCATTTTTAATAACCAATCCGTACTAATATCAACATACACTTTCTAATAACAAACACAATACCAATCCTATATCTCACCAAGATCAGTCAACAAATGTCAATTTCCAGTCCATCCTTTATAACGGTAAAACTCTTTCTCGACGAGCAATACAAAACGAACCTACTTCCTCTCCTCCACGGCTCCGCACCGACAGTCACATCCCGATATTCAGGACAGACTGCGGTACAAATATGTATTGCCCCCTTATTGGAAGTTGCTACCGCATTAAGTTTTAATTTCATTGAAATATTCAACAGAGTCAACATTTTTTAATTAAAACCACAGTGGGTATATATTCTCAATAGTGATATAAAAAAGTTTCCGGTCAGTTTCCGGTTTATTCTCACAATATTTAACAATATTTGATAATCTTTTATCAAATATTGCATCATCAATTGAAATATATTTTATAGTGTTATCGACGAGAAACGGGTGTGGGCGCTACAAGATTCGAACTTGTGACCCCCTGCTTGTAAGGCA
>CAZSDW010000116.1:0-1839 GCA_964605705.1 uncultured bacterium | reverse complement strand
CCAATAATTTCTTCACCTGTATTAAAAAAGCTTTCACCATCAAAGCTTCCAAATAGTAGGGCATCATAATAAAAAGCTCCTATAAATCCATACGCTCTTTCTTGTTGTGGCTTATTTATTATACTGTCTGTTTGGGAATAGGTAAAAAATGTTATTGAGCTAAGAAATATTAAGAGTGTTATTTTACACATAATAATTTTCCTATTTACAAAATCATGATAGTTATTATTTGGAATATAATATAGTATTTATTGTGGGTAACCGGATGTTTTTAATTAAGTTATACTGGATACTAACAATTGATTATTAATGTATCAATTTCACTACCATCCCATATTGACTTAATATACTTCCATAATCTGCTTTAATTAACATAATTCACCATTTTTCCGTCGAATTCCTTTCGGGGGAGTTCATACATTTTACTTGACATTTTATTTTTAAACAAGTGCTGTCCCATAGGTTAATCCACAAACAACGGTAAATAGAGCTGTTGAGGCTGTGCGCAAACTCGTTGACGACCAGGTGCTGTCCCACAACAAAATTCAAGTAACCTATACAAATCCAGGCGACTCCACATAACTCCTCGAATCGTCGTGAATAAACGGGCAAAGGTCCCTTTCCATCTACTCGTATACGCAATAAAGCGTAATAGTACGTATGTAAGCAAAGCCATCCATATTTGCCACTGAACCGCATTCTCACTATAACCGAGAAAATCAGACAGCTTGAGTGTCTGCTTCAGTTGTTTGAAAAAGAGTTCAATGTCCCAACGTGCTTTGTACAGATCACAGATCGTTGATGCTGCCCAATCAAAATTATCAGTGATAAACTCCATCCGAACAATCTTACCGTTTCGCTCAACATCCGCGATGATAAGACGGAAACATTCAGGGTAATCTTTACTGCTTTGGAGGCCTTGAAGTCTAACCAATGCATCCAGAATGACTGAATCGCGCCTAATCTTAAACTTTTTAATGACCTTGTATGACATGTTTGTCTTGGCACGGGTAACCCAGAAAACGCCGCGCTGCATGAGTTCGAACAGGTGTTTGAAATCCACGTACGCTTTGTCGAATATCACGATCTCTCCGTCTTGCAATGGGTTACACAATACGCGGGCTATAACGGCGTCATGAGACTTGGCGGATTTTACCACGGCAAAGCGGGGCAGGAATGTCAGGGCATTGATAAGCATGTGGCATTTTGCGGCAGCCTTTCTCCGTCGATGTTTGGCCCAACTCATGCAATTGGCGAATAGGGCCATCGTCGTTGAATCAACGATATTTATTGTGCGCTTGATTTTACGGCTCAGTTTAAACTGAGTGTCAAACCGGCCGAACCTCGGAAAATTACTCGAAAGATAGGCAAGCGCTTCATAAAATAAATCCCTGGCCATCGCTGCACTGCGAACCTTATTGGCATGTGACAGTCCGTTGCGGCTGGGTGGCGTTGCGCCCCGTAATGTTGAAAGCGAACCGGCATGATGACGGAGTGTGTCGCAAATGTCATTAAGGCTCAGTGCGTGTGCCAATTGGGCAAATAGCATAGATACGACATGACTCCATGGTGAAAACGTGCGCCATTTTTTATCGACACCGTGCTTTCTTGCGAGTTTTGGGACAATAAATGCTGGAATAATTTCAATCACCTGCTTCAATAATGTAAATTTATGCTTGGCTGGTTTCATTGTGACACTCCTTGTTTAAAGTTAATTGAACCTTAAACATGTTACATGGCCAGCCTTTTTGTCAATTTTTCTGAAATCCTATGGGATGGTAGTGATTTTGATTTTAAAATTCAATCCATCATAGACTACCTGGCCAGGCATATCCACAA
>CAZSDW010000115.1:0-1882 GCA_964605705.1 uncultured bacterium | reverse complement strand
AGAGCCCTCGAAGCCGACCAATACTGTATGCCGATCAAGGAAATATTGACTCTGATACCGGAGTGGAAATAGGTAGAAGGAGACTGATATAAAAGTCGATAAATTTGTCGAAATATTACAAGCAAATGGAGTTGGTCCGATTACCGGTGTTCCATGCTCAATTTTCAAGGAATTGATTAATTACCTGCAGAATGAAAATGTTATCAAACACTACATCTGTTCGTCCGAAGGTGAGGCTATGGGATTGGCGGGAGGATTCGCACTCGCCAAACAGATTCCGGTGGTATATATGCAGAGTGATGGTCTGGGAAACGCCGTCAATCCGCTCTCGTCATTGCAGTTATTGTACAAATTACCGGTGTTATTGCTGATTTCGTGGCGGGCGGAGCCGGGGATCAAAGATGCACCTCAGCATGAAGTCATGGGAGAGACCCTCCTGGATATTTTAAATGTATTCAAAATACCATTCACAATTTTAGAGGATAGCGAACAACATATAGAAGGCAGTTTACGTAAAGCCATATCATATATTAGCGAATCTTCGACCCCGGTGGCGTTTATCGTCAAAAAGGGATATTTTGAAAAGTATACCAGTCCAATCCAACCTGAAGAAAGTGAAGCAGGTTATATTCGGCTCGATTATTTAAAGATTCTGGAATCTTTTCTGAAGCAGGATGATATTGTGCTAGGCGCGACCGGATTTTCCGGGCGGGAATTACATCAGAAAATGGAGATAAAGGGCAAATTCTATATGATGGGCTCGATGGGCTGTCTGGCGTCCATTGGTCTGGGACTTTGTGAGAGTGATCCAGAACGTCGTGTTTTTGCTCTGGATGGCGATGGCGCTTTATTAATGAAAATGGGCACTTTATCGACTATCGGATATTATCACCCTGCAAATTTCATTCACATTCTTTTTAATAATAGTCAATATGAATCGACCGGCGGGCAGAAAACGGCTTCATCGGTGGTCAATTTCTCACAGATAGTCAAAAATTGTGGTTATCGCAGTGTTTTGGATATTAATGATCCAACCGGTTTTGAAACAGTGTTGGAAAATATTGCGCAGTACGACAAACCGCTGTTTATCAATATTCCGGTAAAATCGGGTACTATCACAGAATTGGGGAGACCAACAGATGCGCCGGAAGCGATGCGTGATGCCATACAGGATTTATTCTGATGAAAAAGTGGTATTTCTATAATCCGGTTAAAATTCAATTCAGCGATAATTATATTAAGTCGCTCACCGAATACCTGAGAATTTTTGATAAACCGCCTCAAACGGTAGTCTTCTGTTACAAATGGTTTGAGAATTCGGCACAATTCGGGCGTCTAATTGATGCGATTGGTAAACCGCTCGTTTATTCCGACATCGAAGAGAATCCATCCCTGACCAGTTGTCAGGACGCCATTGACGCTGTGAAAAACAGTGGCGCCGAATTGATCATTGCCGTTGGCGGCGGTTCCGTGATCGATACGGCGAAAGTCGTTCGGGCGAGTCTTTATAAGGATATCTATGACGTTATTAAGGTATTTGAAAAAGTGTCGATATCTAAAAAAATACCGCAAATGATAGCCATTCCCACTACGCATGGCACCGGCAGTGAAGTCACGATGTGGGCGACGGTTTGGGATAAAGAGAAAAAAGAAAAGAAGTCTTTATCCGAAATGGAGAATTATCCAACACTGGCGCTCTACGATGTCATGTTACTAAAGGATTTGCCGGTTAAAATTTCGGTTGCGACTACCCTGGACGCCTTATCGCATGCCTTTGAAGCCATCTGGAATAAGAACCGGAATCCTGTTTCCACTCAGTATGCAATACAGGCTATTAAATTGATATATGAGAATGTAGATAAAATCAATGACAATACAAATC
>CAZSDW010000114.1:0-2043 GCA_964605705.1 uncultured bacterium | reverse complement strand
AATTTTTCAATAGCCCCCTGTGTTGAAATTAAACACATCGTCCGGTGTACCGTAGAGCCCGTCCGGTCCGGCAGACTGCAATATAAAAGTCTGATCGTTATAAGGCTTGGCAGGAGATGATATATTAGGGTTTGTCGTATGGTCATAAAACCATTGCCAATTGCCGTACATAGGATGAGTATCCCCATCCGGCGTCCCCAGCCACAGCATCGACTGATTATCGAAAAATTCATAATCTGTAAATAACCGAACGGCTTGGTAACCATCAGCCCTGTCGGTTCCTTCAGGCGACACATCGGTTCGAAAAAAGTCTGTTTCCGGAAGATTGCTGACCCTGCTTGCAGATATGACCCCCGGGAATTCTGAAAATTTTTGTCTCAAAATATCTGAGTCATTCTGCAGGGGAGCACGTAATGACATGACATTCTTCCTGTCGTACCCCATATTTTTAAACTTGAGGAAATTAATCTGGTTCCATATTATTAACACTGCAACAATTAAGGACGTTGTAATAGCAAACTGAAAAATAACCAGTATTCTCCGTATAAATATACCTTTTTTACCTGTTTTAAATTCTTTTCTCAGAACATCCACAGGCTCAAATGAGGAAAGTACTATGGATGGAAAAATACCTGATAAAATGCCGGTAATAACAGCAAATCCAAGGAATATTAGCAGCGTGCCAAGATTGTCGATGATATTAAGATTCAATTGTTTATTTAGTATTGAGTCCAAAAATGGAGTTATTAATTGAATAATAAATACGGCGATGAAAAAAGCGAAAACCGTCATGAAAACCGATTCGCTGAGAAATTGAAACGCTATCTGCTTTCTACTTGATCCAGTTACTTTTCTTATGGCTATTTCGCATGCACGGCTGGAAGCGCGGGATGTAGAAAGGTTTATAAAATTAATGCAGGCAACCAGTAAAACCAGAATGCCAAGTGTGGCAAGTGTATATACAAGCACACGGTCGTTCTTGTGGAAACTGAAATCGAAGCGAATATCGGAGGAACCAAGATGAATATCCAATAAATGCTGTAAACGGGGTGTAAACAACTCTGAAAAGTTATTGTTACGTGCAGTTTCAATTATCTTGTTTTCAACAGATTTAAAATCTGCATTTCCTGAAAGTAATATGTACCCACAAAGTGCCTGATTTTCCCATGAATTCCACCATACGGGTCGTTCCTCAGGAATTAGAGAGGTTATTATATCAAATTGAATGTGAGAATTTTGAGGAGGAGATTCTACTATTCCGGCAACATGGGCATTATTGACTCCTGAGACCTGAAGAGGCTGACCGATAGGGTCTTCGTTACCAAAGAGGGCAGCGGCAATTCCGGGCGTTAGGAAAACACTGCCGGGAATTCCAAGTGCATCGGCACTCTCTCCATGTAATATTTTGAAACTGAATACTTCGAAAAAATCCGGATCTGCATAAGATATTTTTGTATTTATGGGAGTTTCTTGAGCAGCTCCAGCTCTTGCGACCTGCGCTTGATTTCCCATTGTCATCCGTGTGGCACTTATTACCTCCGGAATATTTTCTTTCGCGGCAGGCAACAGCGGTCCAGACGTAACTGCACTTCCTATGCCATGATCGTTGATCGACAACAGCCGGAATACGTTATCCGAGTTTTCATGATATTTGTCATACGACAAGTCATCAAGAACATAAAACAAAAGGATAATTGTAATTGCCAGTCCTACAGCAAGTCCAAAAATATTGATAAAAGAAAAACCTTTGTGTTTTATTAGATTCCTGAGTGAGATTTTGAAATAATTTTTAAGCATAATAAAATTCCAGTAAAAGATGTTATTGGGCATAAAAACGTGCCCATCCAAAAGGAAGCTTTATTCGTTCAGACCAGGATCCATCTTTCATTCTATCATGTATATCTCATATATATTAATCCATATTTACGGTGCAAAAAATATGCCAATGTTATCTCATGAGGTTTCCCACCACCTATTCAACTCTATATGTCCATTCTCGAACAACTTATGTACGCATCTGAACAGAAATAAATATTCTTCAAA
>CAZSDW010000113.1:0-2047 GCA_964605705.1 uncultured bacterium | reverse complement strand
CCTGATCTAAAAACTTAAAAATTTGTGTCTTCCTGCGATCATATGATATTATCGTAACAATATCATTTTACGACTTTGCTTGAAAAAACCGGCTTTTAACGTTAATATATACATACCGCTGGAATACGCCTGCGCATCCCACTCAACGGCATAATGCCCTGCCGGTTGTTCTTCCGCAATTAAGGTAACCACTTTTTGTCCGGTCACGTTATAAATGCTCAGATTCACGGCTGTATTTTTCGATAGCTTATATTCAATGGTGGTCTTTGGGTTGAAGGGATTGGGATAATTCTGGTATAACTGAAAACCAACCGGCGTGTTTTCCGATCGATCTTCCAGCGATGTTAAAAAACCACTTGGTGGATACCAGGGCTGCCTGATCACCCCCTCATCGCTCAATAACGGCCACAAGCTGGCATTCATAACAATATCTTTCACCTGAACAGAATCGCCGTTGAGGAACGCTCTATTGGATATCAATCGCACCCCATGGGAGTAATCCGCATACATGGCACTATGTCGGTTATATACCGGTTGAATGGGATTATTCACGCTTATATGCCAGCCATAAATGACCACCCGCTCATAAGTAACGTCTGAGCTGTATATTTTATTGGAGATAATAATATCTTTCTTGGTTCCCCCAACGATATTATCCGCGGATCTGTCAAACCCCAATTGGGCAAATTGTTGTTTGATTAATTCGGTATGCTGCCAAAAAACCGGAACGGTTGTCATGGCATCCGATGGTGGTATGGGCTGCGGGCTCAGCTTGAATTCCGCTCTGTCGTAAATGACATCCACCATCTTTTTGGTTGGCAGCGTGCAATGTAAACTATCCGCCAGGTACTGCGCCGTTGAAGGTGTCATCGGTATGTAGAAATAATCCTGATCCGACCCGATGGCCATGTAATCGCAAACCGTAAAAAATGTCATTTCATAGCTGTTGCCGGAAATGTCTTTGATGAATGCTATGGCTTTTAATTTACGAGAGAAGGACGGCACATTTCCCGACAATATTTCGTTAACCACCGCTATTTCCCGATCGATGATACTCGAATTCCATACCTGATTGGCAAAGGCCGAACCTTCCAGAGCATTTGTGGGGCGCTCAGGAATATTCAAATACAGGATGGTGTCGGTCACGGTCGCATTCGGTTGGGTATCACTCGCAAAATGTGCTTGCGCCCGCTGACCCAACATCAGCTGGGTTAACATCAGCATCAACATCATTGTTTTAAGCAGCTTCATCATCTTTTACCTGCTTGTTTATAAGACCAATTACAAGTTAAGAAAAAGTGATCGAATTGGATATGATTTATTGGGAGATTCCTGCATCCGCAGGAATGACAGATCTGTTTCGTGCTATCACGCCTGAGAATGCAGGGGGCTCCAGATGTTTGCTTCACATTTCTGGTCGACTTGTAATTTGTAGTTAATATTTATATCATACATTCATCATGAATTTAGCGCATAACGGCTCGGGCATCAGGCGCGGCGGGAGAGATGTGCTTGTTTTGACTTGTAGTAATACCTTGTTTTAACCGCTGTCAACTGAATGCCCTGGTTGGACTCTTCAACTTTACATAACCGTCTTTCTTCTCTTAAGATACTTCGCTGAGGAAACTGGACTGAACTTAAAACTAAGGGCTCATATAAAAGGGCAATTTGATTTGATAATCACGAGATATATATATTACCACGTTCTGTAAAATACGCCCATCCAATAGTAGCCGTGATTCCTAGTGAATAAAGGATCCAAGAGATTAAACAAGCAATGTGCGATTCTCCTAACGCTGCGAATGCGATACCTATAAATGCTAAAGAAAGTATGGTTACTTAATTTATTGAGGTGATATCCTTGTCGTTCAAAAAAACTGATGGTTTCTCTCTGATCCATCGCACTTGGATTCTCACTGCTATTTGGCCTCTGAAGGAAGAGCTGATAATTCTCGCGTGCGATGTAGGGAAATACGCCGATGATATATTGGAATCTCGGGCGAAGTTTAGCTACTAGAGACGCAGTATCCTTGAACAAGAATAGGGA
>CAZSDW010000112.1:0-2058 GCA_964605705.1 uncultured bacterium | reverse complement strand
AAGGTTTTAAAAGTATCGTTGGTGGCATAATTTGAAATCTCTTCCGGATCGGTATTTTGTGGAAATTCAGTCTGAGTGAAAGCCCCTGCTTCCTGCGTAAAACGCCAGGTTTTTTCATCGGGACTCTCGGTTTGCGATGTCGTTCGGGCGAAACTGGCGTCATAATTGATCCAGCCGCGATTCTGATCAAATCCCACAGAACCGGTGAATATTGAGGTGTAACCCCCACGATCTTCGAGTTCGTAATAATGACGGTTGCTCTCTCCCGGCGCGGTCAGACTCATCAAATTAATCCGGTTTGTGCCATCCCAGTGCAGCTGGTTGTAAAACGAATTAATCGTTATTTTGCCATTCGGCAAGCGGTAATCCAGTAGAGCGCTCGCCCCAGTTCGCCCACGTTTAACCTGATCCTCCCTCAGGATTAGTTTTTCCATTGAAACGTAAGTATCACCCTGAAGGTCTCTTCTTTCGCCATAATTTGCCGAGAGCTTGTCGGCACTGCGGTCATATTCATCAATATTGAAGTTTGCCAGAACGCCAAGGCGATTATCATAAAACCGGTTGCTCATACTGCCATTTAATTTATAGTTGCCGGAATAATCCTGAAGCTGGTTGTATCCTCCTTGACTTAGCAGGTCCATCTGAAAGTTTTCCGGCGCTTCTTTGACTTTAAGATCGACGGTGCCGCCGATAGCATCGGCGTCCATATCCGAAGTTACCGCCTTCTTAACTTCGATGCCGTCAAGCATATTGGATGAAATCAGTGATAAATCGACACTCCGGTCATCACCACCAGTGGCGGGAACTCGTACGCCATTGACAGTAATCATATTGTATTTCGGTGAAAGTCCCCGGATTTCGACTTTTGTTGCCTCTCCTCCCGAACGTTGAATGGAGATACCCGGCAGGCGACCGATAGATTCAGCGGCATTTACATCCGGAATTTCCTGGATCCGGCTCTGATCCACAATATTGGCAATCGTGTTTGAAGCGAGTTGTTGGTTAATAGCTGACAGCTGTCCTTTTGCCTGGGCGGTGACAATTACCTCTTCACCCTTCAGCGCGCCACCATATAACAGTTCGATATCCATAACAACGGATTCATCGGTTCTTCGCAACGTAACTTTAACATTTTTGGATTCATAACCAATGTAGGTCACTTTTAAGGTATATTCTCCTCTTGGTACATTGTCAATTCGATAATATCCCTTTAAATCGGAGGCAGCTCCTAAACCGGCAATTTCATCTACGACAACATTTGCCCCTACCAAAACATCACCTGTTTTGGAATCCATAACACGACCTTTTATCACGCCTCCCTGCAGATTGACAAGGCTAATCAGCAACACAGTGATGCACCCCAGTATTCTGACAGCTATTTTTTTCATACTAACCCCACATGATTTCATCGATCTATTATATTATTTATTTCGCCTCATAATCAATCATTCCGTAATCTTTGCAACAGAACTGCGTTCAACCAATTTTATCGGAACTATAATTGTAGCCGGCTTGATTATTTCTTTATTGATAACCTTCAATAATATCCGAACCGCGATAGAACCCATTTCTTCTTTGTAAACCCTGATAGTCGTCAGCGGCGGACTGGCGATTTTGGATAGATCGATATCGTCAAAACCAACCAAGCTGATATCCTGAGGGACACGGTAACCAAGGTTTTTAATGGCATTATATCCATAGATTGCATTAAGGTCATTGGCAGCAAAAATTGCGGTGGGGCATTCCTCAAGTTTCAGTAAATTTTCCACCTGTTGGTAGCCCTGTTCTGATCCGCTTGTATGAATATATTCCGGTCGTAATGGGATATTGTTATATTTTAATGCCTGTTTATATCCGAGAAAGCGCTGCTGAAAACTAATCCGGTTTAATTCCTCGGAGATAAAGGCAATCCGTTTATGCCCGTTGTCAATTAGATGCTGGGTAGCCAGATAGGCTCCGTGTTCATTGTCGATCAATATCTGGTTAAAATTATCAGTAGAAATATTAGGATTGACCAAAACCAACGGTATATTTCTGCTTTGTAAATCATTGATAAAG
>CAZSDW010000111.1:0-2089 GCA_964605705.1 uncultured bacterium | reverse complement strand
CTGGGAATACAAGAACCTTCCATCGATTACCGATGAACCCTATATTACGACTCTCCGAGATTATATGATGATTCTGAAATTTCAACTTGAACAATTCGTTGATCCCTACAACCATATCACTTTTGTATCAAGCTGGGAAGATGTTCGAAAACGGCTTACCGAGGCTCATAAATTATATCTGCGGACCCCTAAAATTGTCCGGGATCTGGCAGACGAGATTGTCAAGGATGAAACATCCCGAAAAGAAAAGACCCGCCTGATCTATAATTATGCCCGTGATGATGTTGGTGGTGATCAATATCAGGGCACTACTTACGAAATTCAAGCCCCCCAGGAAGTCATTCGAAATAAAAAAGGTGACCGGATCGAGAAAAACCTGTTGCTCCTGTCACTGCTGAGAGCAGCCGATATTGAAGCCGATCCGGTTCTCGTAAGTACCCGGAATCATGGTCGGCTGGACACCAAAAATCCCAGAATCGCATCTTTCAACAATTTGATTGTCCGGGTCAATTTATTCAATGAGGTCCTTTTTCTGGATTGCAGCCAGGATTTTTGTCCCCCTGAACTCCTGCCCTATCAAAATAATTCCGGTTATGGTTTCCTGTACAATGACGACAATGCCAGAATTATTGATATTCCTTCACCTGTCAACCTTAGTATGATCCACGCCGGCAGCCAGGCTGATATCGATAGCAGTGGAACATTACATGCCAAATCTACCATTCGCTTTGAGGGATACGAGAATATCACCTATCGAGATCTGTATGTACACGCAGATGATGACGTCTCTTTTCTGAAAGAAAAAGTCCTCCAGCAGCTCAGCAATGTTTCTATCGACAGCTGCAAGATTGTCAATCCGCCGGAGGTCGAGATTCCTTTCTGTGTGGTCGTTTACTACCAGATTGAACATTATGCAAACGTCACCGGCGAACGGATATATTTTCCGCCCGCACTGGTTCAACGGTACAACAGAAATCCGTTTTCCCTTGAAACACGCAGTTTTCCGGTAGATTACGAATATCCTCAAATCATTTGTGAAGAAATTGACTACAGTTATCCCGGGGAATTTGAAATTGAAGAAATGTCCCTAAGAGCCTCAAGTTGCATAGCCGGGCAGGAGTACAGCCGTATTACCGATTCACTGGCTAATAAAATCACCTACTCGAAACGGCATTTTATCAGCAAATTGCAGTATCCTCCGGATCAGTATAAAAAACTACGTGCCCTTTATTCATATATCGTCAACGATGATAAAAGCCAGGTGGTTCTTTTTAAAAAGAGGAAGGAAGAATAATTGAAAATCACTGATATTCTCCCGTCCTTTTCCATTATTCTGTTTTTGGGGATTACTGTTTTCGCGGAAACCCATATTATCGAAGACCGGCAGACATTTACGATTTATGATTCAAAAAACTCCCGTTATACGATTCACCGCCGCATCATGGTCGAGGATAAAAAGGGACGCGGATTGGGTGAAATTATCCTGCGGGAAGATGGCTATTCAAAAATTAAAAATGTGAAGGGCTATATTCTCAGCCCAGGTCTAAAAAAATTAAGCAGCTTGAGCAAAAAAGATATTCGAAAATGGACGGGCGATCCGCGCACTGTTTTTTACAGCGACGCCAGCTATTATATTTTCAATCTTGAATATCCCAATTATCCTTATATAATCGATTACAGCTACACAATCGATTACTCATCGCTTTTCTTTTTCCCGGATTGGTTCCCCCAGGACTATTTTCCGGTGGATCTGGCGTCATTCACCATTATATGTCCGCCGGATATTAGGTATAATATGTGTATTTTGGGTGAAATACCGGCGCCAGTGGTATCGGAAAAAGAGAATTCCCGCAGCTGGACTCTGAAGGACATTCCCAAAATCGTCGACGAGCAATCCATGCCGCCGGAGTCCCGGGACAGTATGGGAATACTGTTTGCCACAGACGAATTTATCATTGACGATGTTCAGGGCAGCAATACCAGCTGGGACGCTTTCGCCAAATTTTATGCAACCCTTGCCAGAGATCAGTACACTGGTGATTTCAAATTACTTGATGAATTGTCATTCAATAACTGTCAGAATACTTCC
>CAZSDW010000110.1:0-2168 GCA_964605705.1 uncultured bacterium | reverse complement strand
AATATGCTCGATAAAGAACATGCAAATTTTAATAAAACGCTGGCTGGAATGAGAGAATCTTTTGGTAAGCAGATCGTCCCGGTTCAGATTCCGGTCAACCAGGGAGTCGATTTCGACGCGGTGGCAGATATTCTTGCTAACAAGATCTATCGCTTTCCTAAAGAGGGTAAAGGCATTTACAAAGAAGAGAATATCCCCGCTGACCTGCAGGATACCGTCACCAAACTCAGAGAGGAATTAATTGAATTTGTGGCTGAGTCCGATGATGCGCTGCTCGAAAAATTCTTTGAAGTAGGCGAACTTTCGGAAGATGAACTACTCACCGGGTTGAATAGAGCGATTATCAATCGCACAATATTTCCGGTTTTTACAAGCTCTGCATTTCAAAATGTTGGGGCTTCCTCCCTATTGAACGCCATTCTGAAACATGGACCTGCTCCTGACTTTAGAAAAACCATTACGGGGCAGATAAAAGGTGAAACCGTCGAGCGTAAAACCAGTGACGATGAACCAACATCGTTGTTTGTTTTTAAAACAATCAGTGAAAAACATATCGGCGAATTATCGATTTTCCGGGTGATGTCAGGCTCCGTTCACTCCGGTATGGATTTGGTCAATGTTAAATCCGGTAAAAATGAACGAATGGGACAGATTTATGTCGCCAGTGGTAAAGAAAAATCTGAAGTTGCTCATTTGCATGCAGGTGACATCGGTACGGTCGTAAAATTGAAACATACCCATACTACTGATACTCTCGCTGATTCAAAATCTCCGATATTATATCCGAGGATTCACTTCCCGGAACCGGTTCTGCAGGTTGCAGTAGAACCGAAATCCCGTGGTGATGAAGAAAAGATTAATTCCGGACTTCAGACCTTATCCGATGAAGATCCTACATTGAGTTTTCACTACGACCCGGAACTGAAGCAGACAATTCTATCCGGACAGGGGGAACTGCACCTGACAATTTCCCTGGAAAGATTAAAGCAGAAATATGGGGTTGAGGTTAATCAGTTGCCACCTCGGATTCCCTATCGTGAAACAATTAAGAAAAAAGCCGATTCAAAATATCGCCATAAAAAGCAATCCGGCGGTGCTGGTCAGTTTGCTGAAGTATGGATGAGAATTGAGCCGGCAACGGAAGGCGCAGGAGTCGAATTTGCAAACACCCTGGTTGGACAGAATGTTGATCGGGTTTTTGTACCTTCTGTTGAAAAAGGTGTCAAAGCTGCTTGTGATGAAGGAATTCTTGCTGGATATAATGTTACCGACGTAAAAGCGATCTTTTATGATGGAAAAATGCACCCCGTTGATTCGAAAGATATTGCCTTCCAGATTGCCGGAAAAGGTGCTTTTAAAGAAGCTTTCATGGCAGCCGAACCAATTCTTCTTGAACCGATTTATGATCTAACTGTGATTGTTCCTGAAGAATTTATGGGTGACATTATGGGAGATATTTCCGTAAGACGCGGAAAAATCCAGGGTATTGACGCCGAGGGCTCTTTTCAGAAGATTAATGCAAAGGTACCGCTGGCAGAACTTTACCGCTACAGCACTGCCCTTCGTTCCATGTCTCAGGGAAAAGGAATGCATCGTCAGAGCTTCTCTCATTATGAACAAATGCCTCGTGAGCAACAGGAAAAAGTTGTCGCCGAGCATAAACGCGAACGCGAAGAGGAACATTAATCCAAATGCGAAAAATCTGGGCACCCTGGCGAATTGATTATATCAAAGAACCCAAACCGGAAGGTTGTTTCTTTTGTAAATATCCTCAGGAATCGGACGATAAGAAGCATCTTATCGTCCACCGCGGAAAAAAATCATTTGTGCTGCTGAATTACTATCCCTACAACAATGGTCATCTGATGATCGCCCCCTATCAGCATACTTCAGATATCGGTAGCCTCGATGATGAGACAAAACTGGAAATAATAAATTTAATTGATCATTGTATGAAAGCGCTGAAGGAACAGTTAAGCGCTGAAGGATTTAATACGGGTATTAATTCCGGTCAGGTCGGTGGCGCCGGAATCAAAGATCATCTGCATATTCATGTAGTTCCCCGTTGGAATGGTGATACGAATTTTATGCCGGTACTGGGAGAAACAAAAGTCGTCAGTCAGGGACTTGAAGATACCTGGGAACTTCTGCGAAAGTATTTTGAAAAA
>CAZSDW010000109.1:2092-2398 GCA_964605705.1 uncultured bacterium | reverse complement strand
ATTATAGTGAAGATAAGTTTGTTCCTATTTCATATCGTCCATTTGATACACGATGGACTTTCTATACAGGAAATTCTAAGGGATTCCATTGTATGCCTCGCGGAGGCATTATGGATCATTTAATTAAGGATAATTTAGCTTTAGTTATTTTACGACAGGTTAAAGCAGGGAATGCTTTTCGGCATCTTTTTGTTTCTAGGATTATTGTAGAATCGACCCTTGTATCAAACAAAACCAGTGAAATAGATTATGTTCTACCAATTTACGTTTATACTAAAGACGGATCAAAATCTCCAAATTTTAAAA
>CAZSDW010000109.1:0-2082 GCA_964605705.1 uncultured bacterium | reverse complement strand
TATATATGATAAAGATGGATCGAAAATTATAAATCTCAAAAATGAAATTGTCCAAAAAATTGAAAAAGTTATCGACAAGACCAAACCTGAAGATATATTTTATTATATTTATGCAGTACTTCATTCTCCAACATACCGTGAGAAATACAAAGAATTTCTAAAGATAGATTTTCCGCGTGTGCCGTATCCGAAAAATGCGAAACAGTTTAAATCACTTGTCAAACTGGGCGCGGAGCTGGGTTCGATTCATCTGCTTGAGTCGCCAAAGGTCAATAAGTTCATCACCACATTTCCTGTTGCCGGATCGGATATTGTCGAAAAAATAGTTTACAAAGACGGGAATGTGTTTATCAACAAAGGTCAGTATTTTGGCAATGTTCCCGAAATAGCCTGGAGCTTTTACATCGGCGGTTATCAGCCGGCCCGAAAGTGGCTCAAAGACCGCAAGGGCCGCACACTCACAAACAAAGAAATTGAGCACTATCAAAAAATTATTGTGGCATTGGCGGAAACTAATAGAATTATGAAGGAAATCGATAAAATCAAATAAGGGATATGAGACGAAAAGCAAAAACGATCCCTAAAACGATTCATATTGATCCGGTCATACATTTTGTTCGGGGCGAGCGGGTCATCCTGGACACTGATCTGGCAAAGATCTATGGAATCCAGACGTTCAGACTCAATGAAGCCGTAAAACGAAATCGTGACCGTTTTCCAGAAGATTTCTTGTTTCAACTTACCAAAAATGAGTACGATGCTTTGACATCGCAAATTGCGATGTCAAAAAAGGGACGAGGTGGAAGGCGCACCCTTCCCTATGCCTTCACTGAGCACGGTGCAGTAATGGCTGCAAAT
Source organism: uncultured bacterium (assembly GCA_964605705.1). Lineage (GTDB taxonomy): Bacteria > Fidelibacterota > UBA2242 > UBA2242 > UBA2242 > CAZSDW01. The sequence continues at coordinate 1,224 of CAZSDW010000109.1, read as the reverse complement.
ATTCTAAATAGTGAACGGGCCGTACAAATGAGTATTTTCGTGGTACGTGCCTTTATTAAGATGAGGCAAACTCTCGCAGCCAGTAAAGCGCTCACCGATAAACTCAACGAACTGGAGAAGAAGCTCACCGGCCGGCTCGATGTTCATGAAAAAGTGATTGCATACGTTCTTGGGGAATTGAAGAAACTGATGGAACCACCTCCATTACCCAGATCCAAACGCCGTCAGATTGGTTTTCGGAAAGGGGAGGAGAAACAGCAGTAGCGTTAACCAACAGTAGGCATTTCAACGATCGCTTATTGATACTTATGATCGCCTTGGGTTACTTACCCGAGATGCTAAATCAGTGGGCTTCATAGTCCACTAAAGAAAATCATCGCTTGTCCTTGACATTGTGTGACAAGTAAAGTCATATGATCGGCACAATACTTTTTTATTTTTATTACGCCTGATCTCTGGTTTTTGACTGGGAAACCATAAATAATAAAGGAAATAAAATAATGAAAAGACACCTTCAGATTTTAAGTATCATCGTAATTTATTTCTTTATTTTTACAAAAATTACTAAAGCTGACGGGGAGATCGTGGGCAGGTGGCCCTACGGACCTTGTAAAGCTGTGGCAGTAGATGCTAATTATGCTTATATCGGTACCGGAGGTATGATTAAAGTTATTGATATATCAGATCCTCTTAATCCGGCAGAGGTTTCCAGTATAACCACAAACGGTGCTGTGGAAAACCTGTTTAAATCCGGAGACTATCTTTATGTGGCTAACAGAGATAAGGGATTAGGTATTTTTTACACCAAGAACCCATCCGATTTAATTAAAGTAGGGAGCTTTCCTGTATTGGGCGATGCTGAAGATGTCCATGTGGAAGGAAAATATGCCTATGTTGTGGGAACAGCCGACTGCGGTATGTATATCCTCGACATCAGTGATCCTTCCCTTCCCACAGAGATAGGCCATAGTGATCAATGTGGCTACAGCGTATATGTCTCCGGAAATTATGCTTATTTGGGTACGGGTGATTTCATCATCATGGATATAAGCGATCCTACCAACCCGGTAGCAATTTCCTGGCTCCAAGGGCGTTTGTCAGAATGGATAGATGTGGGGGAAACGTACGTCTATGGAGATTATGCCTATTTAGGCCTCTGGAACCAGGGCCTCTATGTGGTTAATATAAGTGATCCTTCCAATCCGGTGGTAGAATCCAGACTGT
>CAZSDW010000108.1:0-2431 GCA_964605705.1 uncultured bacterium | reverse complement strand
ACAGAAATCTGGTATGAAAATAGTAAATCAATTTAAAAGACCGGTTTTAAATCGCACCGAAAAAGACAAAGGTGCTTATTCAGAAACAATTTTCCATTTAAGGAGGAAAATTATGCCATTATCACCAGAAAAAATTCAGCAAATTGAAACCGTACTAAAAAGTAGTCTCAGACATAAGTTTCAAAACTATAATCCAGAGCCTGCAGTTATGCCTTTTCATACAAGATTATTAGGCAAAGACAGAATGGCTTTATTTTCATTTATACATTCACTAAACACAAATTTTGGTACAAGTATTTTTGAGCCCGTTGCTTTATCACTAGCTTCATCAAATTTCGCGAGTGCTTCATCTCAGCAAATTGCTGGTAAGTTCATTTCATCAGAAGCTCATACAGTTATTCAGAATATTATGGATGATCTATCAACAGCGAAAACATCTCCCAATAAACATGAAGAGATTGAATTGGTCAGAAACGTATGCCAAAAAGGTGAAATGAAATCAGTAAAACCGACAAAAGTTGATGTTAAACTTGTTGGCCATGACGGCACTATCTATCTTATTGATATAAAAACTGCTAAACCAAATGCCGGGGGATTTAAGGAATTTAAACGTACACTATTAGAATGGGTCGCAACATCTTTAGCCTCAGATCCTGATGCTAATATTCAGACTATAATTGCAATTCCATATAATCCTTATGAACCAAAGCCTTATAGTCGATGGACAATGAGAGGGATGATAGATTTAGATAACGAACTAAAAGTCGCAGAAGAATTTTGGGATTTTCTAGGTGGCACAGGTGCATATAATGATTTACTCAATATATTTGAGAGAGTTGGTTTAGAACTCCGTCCCGAAATCGATGATTATTTTGCACGATATAATAGATAATATATCAACCATTGACATTTTTTTTACATTTGCAGGTTCCAGAGTTTTGGTTTGATAAAATAAACCTTTTTTCTCGTTCCGGGGAACACAATAATTTTCCAGATTTCTGATAAGAAGCCCTGCAGACAGAATTAAAGTCTCTTGGACTGATTTCCCCTCTTCCAATCAGCCGTATGCCCTGACAAGGATTTTTAAGTGACCCTCCATTCCCGCCGATCCATTCGTCTGAGTGCTTATGATTATTCCCAGCCGGGTTCCGACCGATAAATAAATCCCAAATCACAAATTTCAAATATCAAATAAATCCAAAATACAAAAATCCAAACAGACGCAGGACTGGGAAACCGATGTTTGGATTATTGATGATTGTGAATTGGAATTTGTTTGATATTTGGATATTAGATTTTGTGATTTTATCAGGCAAAGCACGCCGTGCCCCAACGTAATTTCCCAACCTTCCGATCAGAATTCACCCATCTTTAAACCGCACTCAATCCCTTCCGGACTCAAATAGTTCTTTTTTGAAAGGGGGTAATTCACCTTTTTGCTCAATGAATTCGCTTGTGAACAGGAATCGGCTCAAACTAGTGTGACCTTGGCATATGCGACTTCTCCGAATTGCCATCGGCAATCCATTCGAGGTGACACTCTTTACAGTCATCCCGAATCCCGATTTGTCGGGAGAGGGATCGGCTCAGATCAGTGCGATTTTATCTGACGCGATCTCTCTGCCGGCATACGCCGTCAATCGAGATGACCAATATGGTTGTCATACCGGAATTGATACTTCTTTCAATACATAATGATAAAAAATCTTATCGCCCTGTTGCATTTGTGCCTTGAGTCCTCTATTACAATAAATATGAAGATACAGTATCTGGTAATTTATAAATGTAGTCCAGTCTGGTGTAAAACAATTCATCGGTGAACTTTTTAGAAAAATTTTAGAAATAAATCAGGGAGGAATTTAAATGAAAGAGAAAAAATTAACTACTGCAGCGGGAATTCCAGTCCCGGATAACCAGACGTCGCTGACCGCAGGAGAAAGGGGACCGACGCTGTTACAGGATCATTACCTGCTTGAAAAACTTGCCCATTTCAACCGTGAACGAATTGCCGAGCGGGTCGTCCATGCCAAAGCCGCCGGCGCCCACGGTACTTTGACAATAACTCATGACATCAGTCGTTACACCAAAGCCAAACTTTTCTCCAAAATTGGCGAAAAACTGACGTGTTCGGTCGTTTTTCCACCGTAGCCGGTGAGAAAGGATAAGCCGATACGGTTCGGGATGTCCGTGGGTTTGCCCTGAAATTCTACACCGAAGAGGGCAACTGGGATATGGTCGGAAATAATACTCCCGTGTTCTTTATCCGGGATGCGATTAAATTCCCCGACTTTATCCACACTCAGAAACGCGATCCCCGGACAAATCTGAGGAATGAGACCGCCTGGTGGGATTTCTGGTCAAACGTGCCGGAAGCGCTGCACCAGGTGACGATTCTCTTCTCCGATCGAGGTATTCCTAAAGGGATTCCATT
>CAZSDW010000107.1:0-2478 GCA_964605705.1 uncultured bacterium | reverse complement strand
CGGATCCCCGCATCAACACCTTCATCAGAATTGGCTATCAAAAATCCGCCGCAGCCTCACGACAATATCTGAACATCTACTATGAAAATCAGTTGAAGCAGTATTACAGTTACCAGATATACAGCAGAATGGAACATATTCTCCATGGCAATTTTTATACTTCATTCTGGAAAAACAGCCAGATAAATATTAGCAATCGGTTTCAGTTCCGGGATTATTCAAACAGCGGACCACTCAATTATTATCGCAATATTCTCACCGTTTACCTTCACCAAACACTGTTGAATGATTGGCAGGTCAGCGCCGGTTACCGCCACTGGCTGAAGCAGTACCCCAACAGCACAACCGTCAAGGATTACTCAAGCAACCGCCTGTTCCTGACAACCACCTACGAACTTGACACGAAGACCCGAATCGGTTTAAAGAATGAATTCAGCTGGCACAGTGGCAATCTGTATCCTTTCAATGTGACCAATGATGAAACCCAAAATCCGATTGGCACCCGTTATTCTGTTGAGCTATTTGGGCGAACGATCATACAGAAAAAATATTTTATTGATTTGCGATATGCTATTGAGACAGACCGCCCCGAAGATTTCGAGAACGATGAAGAAGGCGAGCATTCCGGTGATGAAGATACCGAGGACATTCTGGCTGAAGACTCTGATTTTGATTATATTAAACACCAGGTCTCAAACTCCGTTTTATTTAAAGCAAGCAACCGGCTTTCCCTGTTTGGTTTCGGCGTCATCCAATCTAAGCGCTTTCACCATTGGTTAACCGAAAGTGAAAATGAACATCGCCGGGACCTATTACTGTACTTGTCGCTGAATGCCAGATTCGACCTTCTGAAAAACCTTTCACTGGATGTAAATTATAATCTGGAAAAGAATCACTCCAACCTGTCTTCTTTTCAATACTCAACATCCGTTATTGGCATTGGATTGCGATACAGGTTATAATTACAGCAATCGACAGTTATTTGACACACGCCGTTAAAATATTGACGCTTTTGAGTTTTTCCGTGAATAATTTGACGCTCTGAATTTAAATCAACTTAAGCAAGTTTTTCAATCCCGGCGAAAAAGGACAAATGAATATAATTATTCCCCCAACTTGACATTGGCACAATAATTGACCTATTAATTTCCGAATTTGACGTTTTTTAATACAAAACACAGGAGTCATCATGACACACTCAAAATCAATTTTCGCAATTTTTGGATTAGTAGTACTGCTGATCTGGAGTTTCAGCTGCAATAACGATACACCAACTAATTCACAGAATTCACCGTTACTGAGCACCGGCAAAGCACTGATAAAAGCAGCGACTGCAGTGTCGACGACTTCCGGCCTGAACGGTATTCCGGTTGTGGGCGGTACGGTAAATATTCAGACTGCTCTGATCAATATTGCCAATCTGACCATCGAAGAAAATTCCGGTCAGAATGATGAACAGATTGATGAAGACAATGATCAAAATGACAATGATCAGGACGGGGATTTTCAAAATGGCGATCAGAATGAAGATGAACAGGATGATGATTTTGAATATGGTGAACAGGATAGCACCGATGATGAAGATGAATCGGATACTGCGGACATCTTAGCGGCGGGTCCTTTTGCTCTGGATATCAGCGACGGTCAGGCTCTTATCGGAACCTTTGACATTTATGCCGGAACTTTCAGACAGATCGATTTTACATACACACCGATAAACGAAAAGAGTGTCACCATTAGCGGTGAATTTACTGCCGTCTCCGGTACGCCGATCTCGTTTAGCCTGGAATCTGCATTTGATGAACAGGTCCAGATGCTGCTCAGCGGTGGGGGCATAACCGTCGCCGGCGATTCATCGGTCGAACTCACGGTAGTTTTCGACTTGGCGGAATGGTTGGCGGATGTAGATTTTTCAGGCGCACAGCTGACGGATGGTCAGATTCTCATCAACAGCACCAGCAATCCGGAATTACTGGCAGCATTCGAAGCCAAACTGGCTCAGTATGTGGATATTGAAAAAGCCGGAGAGAACGATTAAATAATAATTCCCGGAAATAGTTTTGTGGTTTGCGCTTCGGAAAATACAAAATTATTAAGAAAAAACCGCATCCCAGGTGGCGTTAATATTTTGCCGATAATCGTCATCTTATTGGCGCATTGGGCGACGCATCGGATGCTGTCCGGGTCGTCATATACTCTTGTATAACTCTATGAAAAGTTAATTTATCGACGACAAATGATCAAATTATCAAAAAAATATTTTTAGGGCATGGTATTTGACGGATAGGGTTACTGAGATTTGAATTGTGAAAGGAAATACGTGTAAATACAGTTTGTTAGGTCAGGATTATTAAGTAATATGCTTTCAGTATTTTTTTGGTAAATAAACATATGAGGACTCAACTGAGCATATACATAATTTTAGGTATTATTATAAGTTTAACTCCCTTTTGCTGAAATTTATATTCTGGTCATTGA
>CAZSDW010000106.1:0-2480 GCA_964605705.1 uncultured bacterium | reverse complement strand
TGCCCGCTATTTATTTTAAATCTGTTCATAAGTGTAATAGTATGGTGGAGATAACGCCTTGATTTATAGAAAGGAAAGTCAAGAAAATAATTCTCCATAGCCCATAGTTTTTGACTTTAGGGTGCCACCTTGATCATCGAATCTTTTCTCATGCCGCACTGCTATCTTTTATATACAATTGTACCAGGGTGAAAAACCATACTTTATTACAGGGATTTATGACCATTCATTTATTAGAGACTTTGCGTCTAACCTAAAGTTGCGGTTTAATAATGAGTAGTTCTAACCAGCTGTATCCGAGCCTTGGGCAGACGAGATGCCGGGCTACACGACGTTTAGAGACTCTACTCATCCCGTTGGATTTTTCGGATAGTCAGAGCGTATCAAAGAGCAGTATCGTCATCGGCACTTGTCCGGATCCGAACCAATTGCAGAAAACCATTATCTCAGTTCATAAACCATTTCCTTATTGAGAGAGTCATTTTCCCGGGGTTTATAGGATTGATTGTTTTTCCACATGGTCCACATGATTGTTAAGAGTTTACGAGCCAGGATGCGATAGGCCAGTTTGGGTTCCTTATGCTGAATATTTACCATACGGATATATGCTCGGGTAAATTCATTAACCTTTTGGCGGGCCGCATCACCGGCAGCGATCTTGATAACATATTTGAGTAGCCGGTTTCCTTTCCGTTGTCGTTTGGTTACTTCGTAACTGCCGGATTGGTGTACAGATTTACCGAGGTGAGCGTATGACCAGAGTTGTTGTTTACGGGCAAAGCGGTGCGGATCATCAATAATAGTGAAGAAGGTCGTGGCGGTAACGATCCCGACGCCGGGAATTTTGAGGAAGCGGCGGATTACAGGATAGTGGCGGGATTCTTTTTTCAGGGTGCGTTCAAAACGGTCCTTTTCATGTTGAAAGAGATCCAGGAATTGGTAGTATTTTTCAATAATTTCGGGGTGACGGCTTTGCTTAATGAAGTTCGTGCGTTTGTCAGGATGATACACAGAATCAGTTTTAATGATGATTCCCTGTTTACGGTAGTAGGTTTTGATTTTGTTCTTGGTTCGGGTGACCTGTTTAGCCATATCGTGATGAGCGAAGACCAGTTGTTTGAATTGTGAGCGATGGTGGTCCCAGGTATGATGAACGGGATTGATAAAACCACCTCTGAGGAGTGTGGCCAGTTTCAGAGGATCAATGGGATCACTTTTCTGATCGCCCCCATAGATCATACGGTTTTCAATCGGATCGGCGATGGTAATCTCTTCATAATGAGATCGAAGCCCCTGGTAGAGCCAGTCAGCCAGTTCACTTTCCTCTCCCGAAGGGACTCCTTTGGAGAAAGACTAATGACAGAGGGTGCTTTAAACTTTCACTGAGATTGATTAGATTCTTGAGAGAGGTGTTGAAACGGTCATGATAAATCAAGTTTCCCTGCTCATTGATAACCGCGCAATTAATGTGAGTGCTATGCACGTCCAAACCGATGTACTTCATAGGGTGTCCTTTCTTGGTTATGGGTTATAAATGCTAAATCACAATTTAATAACTGAGCCGGACACCCGCCCTTTCTATTTTACCAGCTGTTTTTTTACTGATGATTTTAAGAGTTTGCGAAGCGTTTTTGAGATGTTTGAGAACTGGCGAAATCACGCCCGCCGTATGTGAGCCTTGCCCGTTAGCGGTTAAAAAATGCGAATATTACTTGTAGAATGGTATAATTTATCGTATCTTTATTGTAGATACTTTAAGTGGAGGTAATTATGCAAACAATTATTCAGAAATGGGGAAATAGTCTAGCCGTCAGAATTCCAAAATCTTTTGCGTCCGAGACAAAAATAAACAATGGAACGGAAGTTGATTTGCTTATCAAAAATAATCAGTTAGTTATATCTCCTATTATCAAAGATAAATATTCATTAGACGCGTTCCTTTCTGAAATAACGGAATCAAATATTCATAATGAGGTAGATTTCGGCGAACCAATCGGAGAGGAATTGATTTAATGAATACGGATTATGTACCAGAAAGAGGAGATATTGTATGGCTCGATTTTGATCCACAAGCAGGACATGAACAAGCCGGAAAAAGACCATCAATCGTAATATCACCTAAAAAGTATAATTCCAAAGTTGGCTTAGCCTTATTTCAACCAATTACGAGTAAACAAAAAGGCTATCCTTTTGAAGTTCTATTACCTAAAAATCTGCCAATTTCTGGCGTAATATTATCCGATCAAATTAAAAGTCTTGATTGGAAAATTAGGAAGATAAAATATATTTGCACTGTCCCCGAAAAATATTGTCAAGAAGCAATTAATAAATTTTTAGTACTACTAAAATAAACTAAACGCCGCCGCTAACAATTGCCTACTTTTAGATTAAAAACAACCAATATTTTCAATAACTAGAGATTTAGCTGCTTGCAGACGGTTTTAAACTACCTATCCTACTCTTTCGGCAGTCCCCCCGAC
>CAZSDW010000105.1:0-2491 GCA_964605705.1 uncultured bacterium | reverse complement strand
TACATTTTTCATTGATCTCCGTGCATTCTTTGTGCACCTCCGTGTCATTTCCCAATCATTTTCCCTTTTTCCAACAACCGGAAAATCGTAACTTATATCATGAAAATCTTCAAAATACTTCTTTTACTGATACTATCGACTTCCATCTTCGCCAGCCAGCTGCATGTCCGTTTGAATGATCCGATTTACCCATTTCTGGAGCGGATGGCTGTCCAGGGCTATCTGCCTTATTATTTGAATGCCACACTGCCCTTGACCCGTGATGATGTAGTCGAGTCTATATCTAAACTGAATGATATTAAATCAGAATTATCGCTTGTCGATCAAAGAATCCTGGCTGAATTTATGGCGGATTATCGTTATGAGTTGTCTGAAAATAAACACTTTTCTATTCCCGAACAGCAAAACACCTATATGCCGTTTTCTTCGATTAAATCAGTTGTAGCAGGTATTAAAAACGTATTTACTTATTCTGTCAATCGTGAAGCCGATCATCTGGTTGCGTATGAAAAAGATGATGAAATGATCTGGCTGGATTGGGATGAGATGCTGCGATTTGAGACAAAAAATGATCTCTCACGTTACCTGAAACAGGATGCGTTTAGATTATCTTTAGTTATTGGTGATCATCTTAGTGCTTATGGTGATGCCTATATCTATGATATGCGCATGGAGCGGGGATTTACGGAGCCAGCCCGGGAATATAAAGGAGGTCTATTAACTGTTGTTCAAAAAGGCGATAAGAATGATCTTGCCCATGGTTTTGATTATTCCTATGGCTATGTTCGCTATTCTTCTTATTTGGGAACTTTCAGCATGGGATTGGAACCCCGCATCTGGGGCAATTCACGACGCTCGCTGATCCTCTCGAACGAAGTCGATCCCTATGCATCTATCAGTTGGCAGCGGGATTTTGGACGAACCAGGCTCAGCTGGTTTCAAGGCTTTATTAATCCGCCGGAAGAAACTTTAATCGATACGACGCTCCAAAAAACCGGCTATATCGATAAATATGTGGTTGGTCATCGCTGGGAAATCCCTGTATCAAAACGGATTCAATTAGCTTTTACGGAGATGCTGATCTATGGTCACCGTGATCCGGAATTAGCCTATTATATTCCTTTTGTGTTTTACTGGCCTGTGCAGCATTCCCTTACTCAAGCTAATGAAGATAATATTATGTGGTTTGCAGAAGGGCAGATTTTCCCGGTCGATGGAATCAAAATATATGGTACTTTGGCGATTGATGAGATTCATGCAAGTGATGTTTTTAAAAATTCAGCAGCGAATCGCTGGGGTGTCCAGGGCGGATTATTGTTTTCTCCAAAGCGAATGCCTTTAATTCCTTACTCGACTGATCTGCTGATCGAATTTACTGCTACTCGTCCTTGGCTATATACCCATCGAGTTCCGTTAAGCGGTACCTATACCCATAATAGTCGTTCACTGGGATTTCCCTATGGTCCGAATTCCCAGCTAGTATTTATTGAAAATCGCTGGTGGATTTCGCCACGATCAATGATCAATTTCCGCTATCAGCAATTGAAACATGGCGAGAATGGATTGCAGCCGGGCGATGATGGCTATTATCCAATCGGGAATGATCCCAATGAAAATTATTCACAGTCAAATCCTGCTACACGATACTCAACATACTGGTTGATGGGCAATATCGTCACTACTCGTGATTTTACCATAGAATTGGCATATCAGTTGACAAATATTTTACATATTCAATTGGCTTATTCCCATCGCTGGGAAGCGGCAGAAAACAACTTCCTCTCCTTCCAGATCCGATTTGATTATTGATCTGCTAATGGGTCATTTCGAATCCCGATTCATCGGGTGAGAAATCGGATTAGAAAACTCGTATTTGCCAATCCTGTTTTATTCTCGTTACAATGCTTCCATGTCTTCGTTTCACTACGCCAGACAAGCTGCGTTGTAACGTCCTAAAGAGGACAATCCATTTAGCACAGCCCCATGTTTTAACATGGGGATTTGATGATCACCCATATATTTCTCAACCGCATTTTAAACACCTCTTGTTCCGTGGATTTTCTGCGGAACGTTGAAATTAGTGCGTTTCAAAGACGACATAATCCGTTTAGCACAGCCCCATGTTTTAACATGGGGATTTGATGATCACCCATATATTTCAACCGCTTCAGCGGTTTTTTTATAAAAAATTGAATCCGTTGAAACGGATAGAAAGGCAGGAAAGGATACATCGGTCACCAGACTGAAGTCCGGTGTTATTCCTATATGGTGCTTGATACCCTATTATTCATTCCGCCGTTGCTTTACACTGAAATGTCAGATCGAATTAAATGTGGATTTTATACTTTATGATATTCATGCAGGGAAGGAATCGTTTCCAATGCTATATGTCATCTTCTGCCTGCCGTGCGTAACCTGTGAAGCATGTGCCTGCCCTGCGTAACCTGTGAAGCATGTGCCTGCCCTGCGTAACCTGTGAAGCATGTGCCTG
>CAZSDW010000104.1:0-2557 GCA_964605705.1 uncultured bacterium | reverse complement strand
AGCTATCGGTACAATCAATATTGCCAATATCATAATATCTCCATCGTTAAAAATTCGCTGGAATACTACAGTAATTTCCGGAAAGATTCAAGATTTCATTTAATTAATTGCCACTTCCCGAAAACTTCCCGGAGGATGGTCCGGGAAAAACTTGCTCAATACATTTTTACCACTTATATTTTCCCCGGATACACGGAATACTAACAATGACAAGTCACCTCTGTCAATTGTTCGTCAATTTATCGGTAAAGGGTCAAACCTTACCCGTTATTACTATTAGTGCCGGTCGTTATCATACTGACCGGTTAATGCGGATTAACCAACTAATCCGCGGAGATTAGCCGATGGTTTTGCAGGGACTGCTCCACTAGTCGCCGGGATCGATAGCCCCGGACTGCGGAGTCTCGACCCGTGGTCCGCGGAGTCCATCCATCCGGATCGTGGGATTTACGCCAATGGACTGCGTGGTCCGTAGCGGCAGCCTGCGGAGACTTCCCTACGGTTCCGGGGGAAGCACCCTGTTGTTCCTCCGGGACGACTCTATCGGTCGGCTGGAAACAATCGCCCGATCGGCGATAACAGCCGGAATTGTCGGCGGCAAACATAGGGTCTGCCGCCCTGATAAAACATAATAAAAGTCAGGTCACAGTGACCGGAGCAGATAGTTGTTTTAACATTAACAAAGGAGGTTAAAATGAAAAGCAAGAAGTATCTGCCCAAAAATGAAGCGGAATTGGCACAATGGTGCACCAATTTCAATGCGCAGTTCGCCGCCCAGGCGGAAATCCTGGGATTCAGTGACACGGAGAAACAGGCAGTCGCCGCCGTTTGCACCGGCATCAACACGGCAATCGACGATTGCAAAACCGCGAAAATCAGCTATGAGAAACAGGTCAGCACCAAAAACCAGACACTCTCCGGCAACATCGGTTCTATCCGTGAAATGGTGCGGCGGATCAAGGCGGCGCCCGCTTATACAGAAGCCATCGGGAAATTGCTGGGAATCATCGGCGCAGGCAGCAGCTTTGATCCGTCCACGGCGGTGCCAATAATTACACTGGCAAAAAGCGCAACCGGCTACGATTTCAAGTTTTCGCTGCTCGACTATTTTGACGCCGTGGCGGTATTTCGGCGCCAACCCGGCGAGAGCGATTTCAGCAAGGTGGACATCGACATGAAGTCCCCCTATCCCGTAGCCTCGCCCATCGAGAATGGCACGGAGTATTATTTTCAATACCTGAAAAACGATGTGCTGACGGGTCTGCCCTCGGACATCATTCCCCTGAAACTGTAAGCATCGTTATCCTCCCGGAGGTTCGAAACCTCCGGGAGGTTTCTTTCCTAAAATTGCAGAGGTATTGAATGGCTGATAATCCTTATGAAGAATGGCAGGCGATCTTCGATCGCATGGATGAGCATGAGCGGCACTGGAAATACGTCGAAAGCATCAAGGTCAAATATATCCGGGATGCCCGGAAGTCGATTGCCAATACCATCACAGCTTACCTGTTTCAGAAAGTCGAGCGCCCGGATTTGTTCATCAAAGTAAATATTAGTCCCCTGGACCTTCGTTTTCTGATCATGACCAATGAACAGATCAGGTTTATTATTGATGTAATGTTCGACGACCTGTACGATTACGTTGATGAGTTTTACGATTGCGATTGCCCGGAAGGGCGGAAACTGTGGTACAAGAAAATTGAATACCGGCTGTATTCAGAAGAAAGAGTCCTGCAATACGTCCGGGATTTCGAAAAAAGATGCCCGACGCCGTTAACGCCCGCTCAACGCCGGTTTTTATATAAGATAACCCGGGACGACGAAATCAGCCGGGATTACGAAGAACGCTACAGTAAAATGATCCATGACGAACTGAAACGCCTGGCGGTGAAGTATTTTCCCGAAATCGGCGAGATCACCCCGACCGGCTCTCATGTAAATTTATTGTGAACGACACATAATTATCTTGATATTTTCGTGCAATTTTATTTACTTCAGCCCGAAGCAATTCACGACAATTCTTGATAGATCGACAGGGTTGGAAAATACGTTGGACAGATATTTATGAAAAGAGAGGGAAAGATGAAGAAGAACATTGCATTGATTATTAGTATTGTTTTCAGTATTGGATTTATAAATCAGCTATTTGCTGATACGATCTGGTCTGAAGATTTTTCTATCTATACTGACGGAACTGGCATCGATGGAACTGGTAATTTGGGCGATTATCCAAATAGCATAACAAAATGGTCAATTGATATTTCGTCAGCTGATCTTGTAGACGGGGATGACTATGCTAAAATTGTTGATGGAATGTTTGAAGTTCAAGATTCTGATGGAGATGTTATCTGGCTTTCAGAATCTGTTGATATATCAGGTTACTCAAATATCACCTTTATATTAGATGCAATTGAAATTGGCGACCACGAAGCAGCCGATTATTTCAATGTTGAATATAAAATTGATTCAGGGAGTTTCACATTAATTACTAATTGGAATTCACGAGGCGATGATACACATACATTAATAGGTGATTTACCAAATGATGATGACTGGG
>CAZSDW010000103.1:0-2637 GCA_964605705.1 uncultured bacterium | reverse complement strand
CTGGTATAAATCGGGGCTGCCCTTTAATAAAAACAGAGTGTTCACTGATGAAGTTTTAAGTGTACCCCATTGTTTGGACAGTATTTGAGTGACTTTAAGGTGAAATTATTCATTTAAATATTTACCAACACTGTGTTCTTCAGTACAACTTGTTCCTGACTTTCTTGACCATAATATACTTCAGCAGGTGTTTTATAATCAAGCGTACTGTGGGTTCTCTCTTCATTGTAAAATCTGAAATATTTATCTAATGCAAAATAGGCTTCAATTCCATCTTGATAATCATGCAGATATATTTCCTCATATTTGACGGTTCGCCAGAGACGTTCAATGAAGATATTATCAAATGCCCTACCACGTCCATCCATACTGATCCGGATATTATGTTTCGTCAGCATGCCTGTAAAAGGATTGCTGGTGAATTGACATCCTTGATCAGTATTGAATATTTCCGGTATGGCAAAGACCAAGGCTTGTTCTAATGCTTCCAGACAAAAATGAACATCCAAGGTATTAGACAGTTCCCAGGCCAGTACAAATCGGCTAAACCAATCCATAATGGCAATCAAATATAAAAAGCCATGCCGCATTCTCACATAGGTAATATCTGCGCACCATACCTGATCGGGATAGACAATCGGCAAATCCCGCAACAAATATGGATATACTGTATGGCCTTCATCTTTGACACTGGTATGAGGCTTGGGATAGATGGCCATGATGCCCATTTTTCGCATCAATCGTTCAATACGTTTATGATTCACCCTATAGCCTTGCCTTCTTAAATATTTCGTCATTTGACGAGCACCATAAAACGGATGTTTCGTATATTGCCGGTCAATTAGATCCATCAAATACAGATTTAATTCGCTCTCAGGCTGTAATTGATAATAATAACTGGACCGTGATAATTCTAATAACCGACATTGAACACTTATTGGAAAAACAATATTAACGGAATCGATCATTTGACGTTTCATCTTAATTGATAAATCCGGTCTTTTTTTTTAACCAATTCAACTCTACCTGAAGCTGACCAATCTCCTGATATAATTTCTCAACTTTTTTCTCTTCACTGCTATGATCACTATTTCGTCCGTCTTTGAATATCTGGGGCGCTTGGGTCAATAATTGCTTTTTCCACTTGCTAATCTGGTTTGGATGAACTTCATATTCTGAGGATAGTTCGTTGAGTGTCTTTAGGCCCCGAATGGCTTCAACAGCAACTTTTGTTTTAAATTCTGCACTAAATTTTCGTCGTTTCATGGTAACCCCTTCCTGGCAATAAGTTAAGTTTTTTCCACCTTAACTTCCTGTCCAGTTTTTGGGGTACAGCTCAAAGTTGTCTACAAGTCGGTCATTCTCGGAACAATTGGTAATGCCAACGGCGTTGGCGGCTTTCTGGCGGCTTCGATTCCGTTGCTTTTAGGATTACAGATCATTATTAAAAATATTAATCAGAAAAAAGTAGTATATATCGGTATAATTCTAAGTTCTATTGTACTTATCTTAACTAGAAGCCGGGGGGCATGGATTTCGTTAGGGATTGGTGTTGCGGTGTATTATTCTCATCTTTTTAAAGCATTGTGGAAACGAGTAAAAAAACGGTACCTTCATATTGTTATTATTGTTGCGATTATTGTATTGTTGTTAGTATCAACCTTTTTTCTCTATTACATGAATCCATCTTCGAGTATTGGTAGGATTTTTCTGTGGAAAATCACTATCCAGATGATAAGAGATCATCCGTTTTTTGGTATCGGTTATGGTAATTTTCCGCTCAGATACCTCGATTATCAAAGCCAATTCTTTTCAAATCCGGGAAACAGTATTTATTTTAACCATGCTGCCAATATTAAACAGGCGCACAATGAATATCTTCAGGTTTTTGCAGAAACAGGGATAATAGGATTAATTTTGTTTATCTTGATAATTATCGCTTTTTATAGGCTATGTATCAGAATAATTTCATCTAGTGAAAACAATTTATCAATTAAGATCAGCAAAGGACTAATGTCCTCAACATCCATTATTCTTGTTCATTCTCTTTTTGACTGTCCCCTGCATGTATTACCTGTTTATATGATATTCTGTTTTAATCTTGCTGTTGTTTCAGGATTTTCCAAGGGAGTCCGTCATGATAAAAGAAAGATAAAAACGCTGTTATTAAAACCGATATTTAGATACTTATACATTGTCTTGGTGATTGTTGTCTTTTTGGGAGGTTCGTACAGGTTAGTTGGAATTATACAAGAGACAAAAGGATATATTTATTGGAAAAGAGGACGGCAAAATACTGATATCAACTTATTCGAAAAAGGTATTCAGTATTATAGAAAAGCATTACAATATCTTCCCAACAAGGGCGAACTCCATTTTCATTTAGCGGGAGCATATGTTATGAATGACCAACCCTTATTGGCTCTTCCGGAGTTTGAAAAAGCACTCTTGACATTTAGCGATAAAAATATCTACCTATCCCGGGGAATTGCTTTTCAACAACTCAATGATTATGATTCAGCAGAAGGCAGTTTTTTAAAAACTATCAACATGTATCCGAATTTGCTATTCCCACGATTTTTGCTTGGAAGAATGTATCATGAATCTAATCAAATTCAAAAAGCCATCGATATTTTG
>CAZSDW010000102.1:0-2687 GCA_964605705.1 uncultured bacterium | reverse complement strand
TCTCACCGAAGGCAAGGTAGTGGCATGTCCTGCGCGTGTCCGGCGTAGTCCCGATAAATCGGGACGCAGACGAATAATCCTGCCTTTGACGGATGAAGTAGGAAGAAATCGCTTATGACCAGTGACTTATTCACGTGTCCTAAAGTGGAGCTTGCCCCGCATAATGGAATGAAGCGTGGTCCCGCGTTGTAAAGCGAAGCGGGATCGATTCTCTTCGTTCGCTCGAGATGACAGTGGGGAATAAAGCGTTCGCTAAAAATGACATATTCGGTTTATTATTATTGGGCTCCTGATCTGTAGCTGTAAAAATATTTAAAATATTTCAAAGTTTTTTGAACATTTTTATAAATAATTCGTATATTTAAATAGTAATAAGAAAAAGCCCTCCGAAAAGGGCTCTTTCGCGGAAAATGGAACAGGAACTGAAGTTAGGACGTGGTAGTCTCTTCGGTTCCTGTTTCGGTTTCAGTGACGACGCTTCTTTTGGACTTCAGTGTATCCATGCCGAATTCGACGATGCGTGCATCATGCTTTCCGAAGAAAGCATAGATTGCGTCCCGCATCCGCCGTGCGGTAAAATTGGCTCTATCCCTGGTCTCATAAAGAGTCTGGGTAGCCGATTCCGCTTTTCCCGCAGCGTTGATCTGGAGTTGGAGTTTGCTTTCCAGGTCTGTTAATATGGTTTCCATTTCCGTTTTTGTGGGGCTGGCGGGAATAAAGGACTCTGCGTATTCCTCCAGCCCGTGGAGCATCTGGCGGATCTGTGCAGCCAGAAGCGCCGGCCGAGAAGATATTTTTGAAGACATATTATGTCTCCTTTCTCGTTTAATGACAGATTGCCACTTCTATCTGACATTGTTTTTCGGTTTTCAAATAATGGCTGTCAAAGAAAGTGGCAATGACAGCCTGTGATAGAACATCACATTTAAAATATATAAGGAAAGATATATAATGTCAAGTCAAAACATGCAATAAACACATATTACAAATTTTTATGATAGAAATAATGCAAATAACTATTGACATACTTAAAGTAATTGTTTATATTTTGGTGTTAAGTTTTCTTAAATAGGAATATGTGGAAGAATTCACAATACAGAGAAATCATTTTTGGGGTGGGCATTCCCCGGTTTAAGTGATCCAAAAGAGGGAGGACAGGTTCGGCCCGGACACGCCGCAGCCTGGTAAGGTTTTATGCTGGAAATTCATCACGTTTTACGCGATCTTCGGGAGAAGAGCGACCTGACTCAGTCTGATCTGGCTGAAGCAATGGGAATATCCCGTGATACAGTGGCGCGGGTCGAAACCGGGACACAGAAGTTGACGGTGGAATATTTAATGAAATTTGCCGGGGTCTTCAAAGTACATCCGGTGGATATTTTTCGCCGTCTTGAAAGTAACGAATCGACCTTTGTCTATCTGTTACGGGCACACGGTAGTGATCAGTTCTCAGATACTGTTCGAGGAAAATATGAAGACTGGTATAATCTGATGGAAAACCTGACGGTGAAAACACGTCTGTCCCGTCTAAAGGAGATACCATCGAAGGATTATGAGATTTTTGAATCTGATGATCCGGCGGAACAGGGAATCAGAACTGCCAGGTGGTTACGTAAAAAATGGAAAATGGGTAACGATCCGATTATCGATCCCGTTCAGTTGATTGAATCGCTGGGGTATTATATTACCGGGATGGATCTGGGTGAGAATGACATCTTTGCGATCACCGGGCGAAAAGGGGAAAATGGCCGGCCGGGAATTGTTGTAAATACCAATCCGGCAATAACGGTTGAGCGGCAGCACTATTCCATTATTCATGAACTGGCTCACATTGTGGAGCATGGAGAAAATTTTGAGGAGCAACCCGACTATAGCGGCACCGGTCGTAATAAAGATGATCGGGAAAAATTCGCTGACGCCTTTGCCGCCGAGTTTCTGGTGCCCATGGAAGAACTGATTACTCGTTATCGCCAGATACAGGGAAATATTTCCGAGGAGAAAAAGGTCATTATTCTGAAAGCTTACTTCAAAGTCAGTTACCAGGTGATTTTGAGGCGTCTATTTAATTGCGGTATCCTGGAAATGGACAAGGACAGTTTCTGGAAATATTACGGTTATTTAACGCGGAAGTACGGAAAACACGAGCCAATACCGATCCGTCGCCGTCCGGAATTTACACAGGAAAGTGAACTGCGGGAATTATCGGCAATGCACATTGATGATAATGCGGATGAGTTCTTATCATCCAGGAAAAAGCTGGTACGATTCTCCATGATCGACGCCAAATCCTGAGACAGACAGCCAAATATTGTTTTTAACCATAATAGTATCCAACAAACGCTATAACACTTTAAACTCCAAAACTCCAAAACTCGACAAACTCAACAAACTAGACAAACTCAACAAACGCAAAAAACTCTCAATGAATCCTTTTGTCACTACCCCAACATTTTACATTCTTCATTATACATTTTTCATTGATCTCTGTGTCATTCTCATTCTACATTCTGCATTCTACATTATACATTGAAAGATCCTATCACCTCCCTAAAGCAGGATGCTATTCTGATTAGAATTTGCTGAGATACTATGATCTATGAACTATCAGCAATGAACTAAAACCTTTTCCTTGAACTAGACAAACTCAACAAACGCAAAAAACTCTCAATGAATCCTTTTGTCACTAC
>CAZSDW010000101.1:0-2721 GCA_964605705.1 uncultured bacterium | reverse complement strand
AAACTGAATAATCATATTCAGGAAACCGTATCATGGTTTTCAAGATTTGGGAATGAAGTCCATTTCTTTAATCCAGACATCATTCAACCAGAATTTGATGCAGAAGTTGAATTACACCTCATTCCACTAATTGAACTTCCTGTGATCAAATGGTTCAGTTTCGATATATTTGCATTTTTTTCGCTGCTTTACCATTCAATTATTCGCAGACCGACTGTGATTTATTATCGTGAAAGTTCATCCCTTGTCCCTTTGATAATTTCAAAACTTTTATCAATTCCTCTAATAATAGAAGTAAACGGCTGGGTTTTAGATGAACTTTCCAGATACGGTTATTCAAGATTTAAATTGCGATTGATACGCCTATTCCAAGAGTTAAATTACCGAAATTCGACCATGCTCATCCCGGTCAGCGAAGGATTGAAAAAACTGATTGAACAGCACTATCCGGTTTTACCAAAAAAAGTGATCGCCGTAAACAATGGTACAAATCCTGAGCGGTACCGACCTGTACCGTTATTAGAAGCAAGACAGCGGATCGGAATAAATCCAGACGCATCCGTAATTGGATTTATTGGTGGTTGTTATCCCCATCATGGTATCCAGTATCTTATCGAAGCAGCACCAATTGTTTTATCAAAGTTTCAAAAGGTTCAATTCATCGTTGCCGGTGACGGTGCTATGCTGGAATCCTGGAAATATCTCGCCAAAAAAAAACAGGTCAATAAATATTTTCTTTTTCCTGGAAATGTCCCGTTCGAATTAGCACCCTATTATATCAATTCATACGATATCTGCGTCGCACCCTGGGATATTGAACTCGTCGGAAATGTTGGACTTTCACCAATGAAACTATTTGATTATATGGCTTGCGGAAGACCGATTATATCCAGTCCTATATTTGGGGTCAGAGACATATTAGGGCCCAATAACGCCGGTCTTATGGTTAATGTTAAAGATTCAGAAGAATTTGCAGAAGCGCTGATTGATTTAATCGAGAATCCGGAAAAAGGACGAGAAATCGGAATGAATGCCCTAAAAACTGTCACATCCGATTATACATGGGAACAGACATCGAGAAAGATAATTAAAATCATGGAAAGATTTAAATAATTTGAAAAAGCCTAAAATCTGTACCATCGTCGGCGCCCGTCCACAATTCATCAAATGTGCGCCGGTTTCCAGGGAACTTCGGAAACATTTCCACGAAGTACTGATCCACACCGGACAACATTATGATAAAAACATGTCAGAAACCTTTTTCAAGGAACTGGCAATCCCCGAACCCGATTACAATCTTGGTGTGGGGTCCGCCAACCATGGCGAGCAGACCGCAAAAATGCTGGTAGCAGTCGAGGAAATTCTAATTGATCTGAAACCTGACCTTGTAATGATTTATGGCGATACCAATTCAACGATTGCCGGAGCATTGGCTGCGTCCAAACTTCATATCCCTGTCGCCCATGTTGAGGCTGGTCTGCGAAGTTACAACCGAAAAATGCCTGAGGAAATTAACCGGATTGTTGCGGATAAATTATCCAAATACCTGTTTGCCCCTACCCAGACCGCTGTTGACAATTTAGCCAAAGAGGGTCAAACTGATAGTGTTTATAATGTTGGCGATGTAATGTTCGACTCGTTTTTATTTAATTTATCACGAATTGATAAAGATAAAGTACTCAACAAATTTCAATTAAAGTCTAAAGAATTTATATTAGCGACTGTCCACCGTCCCCAAAATACTGACGATCCCATTATCTTAAAAGCACTAATCAGCGCTTTGCAGAACTTAGACGAACTTATTATTTTCCCGATTCACCCGCGTACCCACAACTTGATGAAAAAGTTTGATATTACGGTCAGATCAGACAATCTGAAACTAATTGATCCTATATCATACCAGGAAATGATTGTCCTTGAAAAAAATACTAAGGTGATCATCACAGATTCCGGTGGTGTCCAAAAAGAAGCCTATTTTGCTGGTGTGCCTTCGATTGTATTGCGCGGTGAAACGGAATGGGTGGAATTGGTCGAAAACGGCTGGGCAAAACTAATTGGCAGCGATTTCAGTCAGATAAATTCACTGTTAACAAGAAGTATCGATATTTCTCAATCTAATAATAAAATTTTTGGCGACGGATACGCCAGTCAGAAAATCACAGAAATATTAAAAGCCGATTTACTATGACCTATAAAACTCTTACCGGCAATATCCCCCGCCCCTTTGTCAAATTTCCAAATGGGAAATCCGAAGGAAAAATCGAAATTCACCGGGATGATCCGGACCAAAAACCTCTGGTCAGCATTATCATTCCAACTGCTGATGCCACACGGGATGGTTTGTTACCATCGCTTCTTGAACAATTAAATCAGCAAACCTTTCGGGATTTTGAAATCATTGTCATCATCGGTGATACCCGACAAGGACGTGCTATCAATTGCGGCGCCCAGGTCGCTGAGGGTAAGTACATTGTCACCTTTGATGACGATACGAAACTTGGCCATGACGATCTCCTAGAAAAGATGGTTGAACAAATCGAGCAGCACTCGGATATTGGTATGGCTGGTGTTGCGAATCTTGTGCCGGATGATGCTTCCTTCTTTGTAAAAAGGATTATGAAAGAGTTGCCGCGCCGGACTTCGCCAATGGTTGAAAAAATCATCGACAGTGATATGGCTGAGCATCCCTGTTGTATCATACCACGCAAAGTCTTCCTGGAA
>CAZSDW010000100.1:0-2941 GCA_964605705.1 uncultured bacterium | reverse complement strand
TTCTCTAATATCTACTGAAAAATATTTGATTTTATTATCTGAATATTTTTTATTCTTTATTAGAAATGTAATTGATATTCCAACCATTGCGGCTAACCCAAAGATAGTATGCTTTTCTCCGATAGGTATACCATCTTTCATTGAATCTCTTCGTACATCACCTTGAAGATCAATAATATATATTCTTTCAAAATCTTTTTTAAGATGCTTTCTTACTCCATCAAATGATTTTTCATCGATAAAACTATGATTTGTAATATAAGCAATTATACCTTCTTCATTTTCCAAGATTTTATCAGAAGCCCAGCGAATAGCTCTTATATATGGATCATTCAGCTTTCTTACTAATTGTGCTTTTGAATCTTTTGAGTAGGTCTCTTTTACCCGCTGATCCATGATCTTATATTTGCGGTTCTTATTGTTGTCGTTCTCGTTCACCTGCCCGGCATTGTAGGGCGGGTTGCCGATGATCACGAAGATGGGGGTTTGTTTGAGCATCTCTACCCGGGCGGTGTTTTCGGCGCTGAAGAGTTCTCCCTGACTTTTTTCCGCCAGTTCGAATGTGTCCACCAGGCAGATGCCCTCGTAGGGCTGGTACGCGCCGGTGGCTTCGTAATAGGCGTGCTCGATGTTCATGGCGGCAATATAGTAGGGCAGCAGCATGACCTCGTTGCAGTGCAGTTCGTGCTGGTATTTATAGGGCAGGGCGGTCTTTTTGATCTCCCGCAAGATGCGAATGATGAAATTGCCGGTGCCCACAAAGGGGTCGAGAATGTGCACATCCCGGTCTGACAGCGAACGCCCGAATTCTTTCTGCAGGATGGCTTCCACGGATTTTACCATGAAGTTCACCACCGGCTGCGGTGTATATACGATGCCGTGGGTGTCGGCGACTTTTATCGAAAAGCCCTGGAAGAATTTCTCATAGACGCTGTTCAGGAACGCCTGTTTTTCGGAGTAATCGCTGATGTTCAGGGCGGTCTGCTCGATGGCGCGGTAAAAGGGATCGAGACTTTTCAGGAATTCATGGCGGCTGAAATACTTGGAGGTCAGGGCATTGACGACCTTTTCGATTTCCCGGGCGATGATATTTTTATTGATAAAATCGGGATTGTCGAAGACCTTGCTGAATATGCGTTCCGTCAGCAGGTGCTGGATCAGCATCTCCTCGACTGCCTGCCGGGCGAGGTTGGGATTGATGGCGGATCGGCAGAGCTGCATAAATTCGGCAAAGGCTTTGGAAAAGGTTTTGTTGGTCTTATGTTCCTTTTCAATCAATGTTAGGAGCGCCTGCCCCAGTTCCGGGACCTTGCCCTGGAAATCTTCCACTGCCTGTTCCCAGCGCTCGTAATCGGCGGGCTGGAAATTGAAGAAGGCTTCAAGGATACGGACGAGATTTTCCGGTTCGCTGATGTCCAGGTCGAGGACTTCTGTATCCTTCTGCCAGAGAATTGCCCGATCAGGCGACTGAAAAAGGATGTTATCGCGGGGATATCCGGCGCTGAATTTCTTCTCGATTTCGACCGGCAAATTATCTTTGCTGTCCTTGGCTTCCCAGTAGCCGTGAATAATATTGAACCGGTCAGCCAGGGCGCCGTCAATGCGGAGTAGTCTGCCGGATTGCTGTTTCTGGTACTGTTCGATCAGGGTCCAGCCCGCCTTGCGGGTGCAGAAGCGCAGCAGGTTGGCAAAGAGTGGGGCAACATTTCCCTCGTTGAGCTGTCCAGATTGCCGCAGCGCCGCCAGACCATTGAAATAGTCTTTAAAGGCTTTATAAGTGGGTTTTAATTTCAGCATTGCCATGAGTTCAACTCCACGTTTGGGATTCAGACGGGAAACCGATAATCATAACGGGTGTAATATAATCAATTCAAAGGGGAATGTGTATAATGAATTGATTTCGGTAGGGGCGCATGGTTATGCGCCCAAAAACCGATGACCGGGGCGAATGCCATTTGCCCTGCACCGATTCGTACCAATTGTTCGTTATGGGCGAGGCATGCCTCGCCCATACCATAATCATCGAACAAATCACAGTTCCCCGTAGGGGCGTCCCGAAAGGTCGGGACGCCCAAAAACCGATGACCGGGGCGAATGCCATTTGCCCCTACTTATTAAGCTAATTGCTTTTTTCGTTTAAATTGAATATACTTATTAAGGGATAGGGCAATACCAATGATTATTTGACCGCCCGGCATCTAATCAGGATATTTGAAAGAGAAAAAAACGGAAAGGAGAGAAGCCGTATATGCTTACTCTAATTGTTCTCGACATGTTGCTCTATTTTGACGAATATCCAAAGCACATTGGAATATTCAGATTTTAATTGCCTTGATTTAAGTTGTTTATGACTG
This sequence comes from uncultured bacterium, assembly GCA_964605705.1. GTDB lineage: Bacteria > Fidelibacterota > UBA2242 > UBA2242 > UBA2242 > CAZSDW01. The sequence goes on along the minus strand of CAZSDW010000100.1, from coordinate 587 downwards.
GGAATCCAAAAACATCAAAACCGGATGATTTGCACACCCGCGCCAATGATTTCATGGCACAAAAACCCGGATCGAAAAGGGAAGAAACAATTCATAAATATAATATCGAAGAAATGACTCAGGATGACATCCGTCATCTGATTCAAAATTTACAAACATGTCAAATCGAACTGGAACTTCAAAACGAAGAACTGCGCAATATCCGGTCAGAGCTGACACAGGAAAAATTAGAAAAGGATGAGGCGTTTTTCAAAGAATTGACTGAAAACTCTTCAGACATCATTTTAGTTGTGAATAAAAAAGGGACGATAATGTATATAAGTCCCTCAGTTGAGCGATTATCCGGATATAAACCGGAAGAGATGATTGGACAAAGTGCGTTTAAATTTATTCATCCTGCTGATATTCCGCGAGCGATTCTTGATTATGGAAAGGCTATCTTATCTCAAGATCGCTCAATCCCTAATTCGTTTCGTGTTCTGCATAAAGACGGTTCGGTACGTACATTCGAAGGATTAGGCAAGAACCTGTTAGATCATCCGACAATCGCCGGTTTTATCATGAATATTCACGACATTACCGAGCGC
>CAZSDW010000099.1:0-3287 GCA_964605705.1 uncultured bacterium | reverse complement strand
AATCAAAAAAGCCTTATATCATTTTCACATAAAAAGTTGTAACTTAGGTTTCGGATATAAATCGATTCTAATAATGAAACAGCGAGGATATAATGAAAGGATATTTCACTTTTGTATTGCACAGTCATTTACCCTATGTAATTAATCACGGTGAATGGCCGCATGGGATGGACTGGCTTTATGAGGCTGCTGCCGAGACCTATATTCCGTTATTAAGAGAATTTGATGTGCTGGCTGCTGACGGAATTAGCCCTAAGGTTACGATGGGAATTACACCAATCCTTGCGGAACAACTGGCTTCAGAAAAATTCAAATACGGTCTGATTCACTATCTGGATCAGAAAATTGAAGCTGCTGAAGAAAATATGGTTGAATTCGCTAAAATTAAAAATAAACATCTGGAAAGCGTTGCTGCATTCTGGGTGGATTATTTTACATCAATCAAAACATTATTTGTGGATACCTATCGGCAAAATGTCCTGGCTGGTTTTCGCAAATTGCAGGATGATGGTCATCTTGAGATTATCACCTGTGCCGCGACGCATGGCTATTTTCCTTTACTCGGTTCCGATGAGGCAATTGATGCCCAGGTCCGCGTTGGTAAAGAAACGTATCAGCGTCATTTCGGACGGGCTCCCAGGGGAATCTGGTTGCCCGAATGCGCCTATCGTCCCAGTTATGAATGGACATCTCCGATTCCCGAATATCCCAAGAAATTTTTGCGTAAAGGTATTGAAGAATTTCTGTACAAATATGACATTCAGTATTTCATTGTCGATAAGCACCTGATTATGGGTGGTGAGGGAAAAGGCGTTTACATTGACCGTTTCGCTTCACTCAAGCAACTCTGGAACCAGTTTGAGAAAAATTATAAGCCTTTGAATGAGCTAAAAGAGCGATCCATTTTTGAAAATTATCTGGTCAGTTCGACCGGCACAAGCCGGGCGGCGGTTGCCTATGGTCGTCATGAGGAGTCGTCTCTACAGGTCTGGAGTGGTGAATACGGCTATCCCGGTGATGGTCGTTTTCTTGATTTTCATAAGAAGCATTATCCCGGTGGTCATCGCTTCTGGAAGGTCACCAGCGCGAAGGCAGATTTAGCCGATAAACAGGAATACTATCCCAGTGAGGTCGAAGATGCGCTGGAAAACCAGGCTGCCCATTTCGCTGAAGTGATTCAGAACAGTATCACTGACAATTACAACAGCAGCGGAAAAACCGGAATGCTGACCGCACCCTTTGACACAGAACTTTTCGGGCACTGGTGGTATGAAGGACCGCGCTGGCTGGGGAAAGTCATCCGCAAGCTGCATGCAATTGATGACGTCAGCCGGGTGACGCTGGCTGAACATTTGAAGGACAATCCCCCGGCGGTATCCGTTTCTCTGCCGGAAGGATCGTGGGGGCAGGGCGGATTTCATTACATCTGGCTCAATGAGTGGACGCAGTGGACCTGGAAACACATTTACAAAGCCGAAGATCATATGCGGTCGTTGGCGGACAAACACAAAGACAGTAGCGATGGGACAATCCGCCGGCTTTTAAACATTATGGCGCGGCAGCTGCTATTGCTGGAGAGTTCTGACTGGCAGTTTCTGATCAGCACCTGGAGCGCCCGGGATTATGCGGAAGACCGAATATCTGTGCATAATGAACGGATCCAAAATATCGATAGAATCTTGAAGAGCTACCTGGATACCGGCGCAATTGACACTGGCGATGAAGCATACCTGCAGCGGATTCAGGCGGATGATGATATATTTCCAACGCTGGATTTTTCATATTGGTGCACCCTGACGGATTAGCAGAATTCCTGGGCATATTTATAGAATGAAGGTACTATTCGTTTCTGCTGAAGTTTATCCCTTTTCAAAAGTCGGCGGGCTGGGCGATGTCGCCGGCAGCTTGCCGGTCTTTCTTGCCCGGCAGGGTATTGATGTCAGTGTGTTTACACCTGCCTATGGAAGTATCGATACGGATCGATTTCAGCTGCAAAGCAGCCCCTATTATTTTACCATTCAAATTGGGCAGGAAATTGTCGAATGCGGACTATCAAGATGGATATCGCCGGAACAACCCCGCCTCAATATCTATTTTCTGGAAGAGAGCAAATATTTCGGATCAAGAGGTGTTTACAGCGATGCAAATGGTCTGGTGTATCAGGATAATGGCAAACGCTTCCTGCTGCTGTCCAAAGCCGCCCTGGAAGTCTGTAAAGTCCTGAACTGGATTCCGGATATTATTCATTGTCATGATTATCACACAGCACTGATTCCGGTATATTTGAAAATGCATTATGCGAATGATATTCAATTCCAGCAAGTCAGAACCTTACTGACTCTGCATAATGTTGCTTACCAGGGAATTGTTGAGATGGCAGACCGCTCTCTGTTTGATTTACCTGGTGAGCTCTTTTATCCCGGAGCCCCGCTGGAATGGTACGGAAATATCAACTTTCTGAAAGCGGGGATTGAATTCGCTGATGCACTCAGTACCGTCAGCCCGACCCATGCCTTTGAGATAATGAGTGATGAGGTCCTCAGTGCCGGGATGAAAAATGTTATCCGGGGAACCGGCAAGAAAGTTCAAGGGATTCTGAATGGTGTTGATTACCAGCTTTGGAATCCGGAATCCGATATATATATTGCGAAATCCTATTCAGCCAGAAGGCTCAGAGATAAGCATTACAATAAGATAGCTCTCATAAATGATATGGGTATCAATCCGGAATTGACCCACAAACCTGTCATTGGAATGGTCACCCGGATGGTCGAACAGAAGGGTATTGCCATTCTTCTGGAAGCAGTGGAACGACTCCTGACGATGGACCTCACCATGATCATTCTGGGCACCGGAGAAGAGCGATATAAGCGGGAGCTACTGGCATTCTCAAAACGTTTTCCCGATAGACTGGCAATCGGTTTTGGCTATAACAATCCACTTTCCCATAAAATAATAGCTGGAGCCGATCTGTTCCTGATGCCGTCGCGCTTCGAACCTTGCGGAATCACTCAGATGCTGGCATTAAAGTACGGGACTTTACCGATTGTCCATCGAACTGGCGGATTAGCGGATACGGTCACTTGCTGGAGCAAAACGCAGGGTAATGGTTTTCTGTTTGAAAATTATAATGCGGGTGATCTTATTAAAGTGGTCCAGGAGGCATTGTCCGTTTTTGCTGAACAAAAACTATGGCACCATTTGATGCACAACGCGATGGCAGCTGATTTTTCATGGGAGAAATCAGCTCGTGATTATATATTGCTGTATGAATCATTGTTAAAACA
>CAZSDW010000098.1:0-3369 GCA_964605705.1 uncultured bacterium | reverse complement strand
AACCCATCCGGTAAGTGTAGGAACATCGTTCTGTTCGCCGGCAGCAAAGATGTCATCAACACTTTTGGGTAAAAACCATCCGTCCACGATTGGAAAAAAGCGGAACTTGCTATTGGCAGCAGCGATCAAGTCGGTTGCCGGCATGGCTCTTAATTCAGCTAATGAAGCGCCGCCTATTGCCTTAGCGAAAACCTTTCCGGTCTGTTCGGCTGAGGCAAGACTTGCGCCCGGACCGATTCTGGCATTGGAACCACTCTGAGCAATGGCTCGGATGAATAGTCCTTGGGCGAGCGGTGACGCTGTCAAGTAGTGTACAGAAGCTGCTCCTGCCGACTGCCCCATGATCGTCACACGATTCGGGTCCCCGCCGAATGCCGCGATATTCTTCTTGATCCATTCAAGCGCCGCGATCTGGTCCAACAGCCCGTAGTTACCTGATGCCTTATGCTCCGACTCTTGCGTTAATTCCGGGTGGGCGAGAAATCCCATTACACCTACCCGGTAGTTAATCGTTACCACAACCAATCCCTTCTTAGCCAGGTTCTCGCCTTTGTATACAGGGACATTGCCTGATCCGTTTAAAAAGGCGCCACCAGGAATGTACACCATCACCGGCCGTTTTTCTTTTGATGATTTCGCTGCTGTCCATATGTTCAGACAGAGGCAATCCTCACAGGCTATTCCTTTTGGCTGATATTCTGTAGTCCAGGGGCCAAATGTATCGTGCATGATCTGTGCACAGTTCGCGGAATAGGTATCCGCTTTCCGCACACCTTCCCAGGCTATAGGAGGCTGAGGAGCACGCCAGCGCAACTCACCGATAGGCGGTGCTGCAAAAGGAACGCCTTTATACACCATGATCGAAGGATCCGATCCCGACATGCCTAAAAGCTGACCTTGTTCCACTTGAACCGGTGCAGGTTGAATATCAACCGATGTTGTGCAACCTACGACCAGCAGCGCAGTTAGTATGCTGATGATTGCAACTTTTCTATTCATTTTTTCTCCTCTCAGGGGAATAAGTACTGCGATTTATCGGGTGCCAGTTACTTCAGAAGTGTCTGGCACCTTGATTATTCCATTTAAACAGTCATTTGCTTCAACATCATCATTACTTCGCCCACGCTTCTCCCTCTGGTGAGCGTCTCCATTTGAAATAGGCGTCCAGAATTTTGAGTGATTCCAGACTGGGCACAGGGCCGACATGAGGTGTTGGTCCAAAATACATGACATCAGGGGTTTCATCGCTGAAGGTCGGCCACTCAGGCATACCTTCAGCGTTGGGATCGCCGGTCTTGGCAAAATTGGTCCAGTATGTCGCCATGGCTTCTGAGATTGCCATATCGGACTCGGTTGTCTGCGGATTGGAAGCATCAAGGGTTTGAAAGACATAGTTTACATCCTGACCGTGCGGTGAACCGTAGCCGTAACGGGGGGAGTCTGCAGGGTAATCCGGGTGTTGATCGAAGTAGTACAGATAGGCGCTGGATTTCCCCATTTTTGCTTGGAGCCGCGCCCAGCTCCAGGTATGCCAGCCGAATGCGGCATCGCGGGCCAGGTCGCGCGCTGTTTTCGGAATCGAATTCTCGCCAACAGGATAAGCTTTAAGCAGGTCATCTGCAAATTGACCGTAACGTTCCTTGACACCTGCGATGTACTCTTTCGGGTCTTTGGTGCGTGTGAAACTGGCGCCCTCGTCCGAGTTGTAACCCACGAGAATGGGTGTGTCATTAAACTTACCTGCTTCGTAGAGTTTGTATTGATCGTCGGGAATCACATATCCATCGATGATGGGCCATGCAAGTCCACGGATCGCCGGGAGTTTTTCGGCAGGGAGCTTCCGTAACTCTGCAATCGATGAAACTCCGGCGCTCTCTGCATATTCTTGCCCATCATGTTCCGCATCGGCTAAGCGTTTCATATTCTCGCCGGGAAAGAGTGTGGGCCGCGGAGGACCGAACGAACCACCACTTTGTGAAATAGCGCCATGAAACAATCCTTTTGCCAGAGGTGATGCGCATAGCATGCTGACTGCGATTCCACCGGCGGATTCGCCAAAGATAGTAACCTTGTGGGGATCTCCGCCAAATTGTGCGATATTTTTTTGTATCCATTCAAGGCCGGCAATCATATCCAGCAGGCCGTAATTACCAGACACGTGATTCGGACTCTCGGCACTCAATTCCGGGTGCGCCATAAATCCGAGTTGACCGACACGATAGGCGATACTGACCAGGACAACGCCCTTCCTGGCAAGATGTTCACCGTTGTAATAGGAGGTTGCTCCGCCATTGAACCCGCCGCCATAAATCCAAACCAGTACGGGGATACGATCATTTGTGAATTTGGCTGGTGTCCAGACGTTCAGATAGAGACAGTCCTCACTTTTTCTTTCCGGATCTCCCCAACCCTGAATCGGATCGGGGCCAAATTTATCCGCCTGGAGGACGGTATCCCATTGGGCAACAGGCTGAGGCACTTTCCAGCGCAGGTCACCAACCGGTGGCGCTGCGAATGGGATGCCTTTGAAAACGGTTAATCCGTCTTCGGTGGTTCCCTGAACCATTCCACCATCGACTTTTACAAGGGAAGGCTGGGGCGTGTTACTGCATCCGGCAACCAGCAGGACAAATATTACGAATAAGATCGTTATGTTCTTCATGAGATTGATTCCTTTCTTTAGATAAAACTTATTTCTTTCTGATGTCGGATTATCTGTTCATTGCACATAATTTTCCACAAATTAGATTTAAACAGTACAATCCTTATTGATTATGGATTGTACCTCGGCCCCAGAACCAGTTTATCTCCCGAATCATCAACCTCATAAAGTTGCGGTTTACGGGGTCCGTCTCCTTCGGCATGATGAACAACGTACAAGCGTTTGCCTTCGAAGGTTGTAAATAACATGCCATGACCGGAATTGTTCCATTTTAACGGTTTTTCTTCCTGTATCCAGGGCCCGTCAATGGTGCCGGATTCGGAATAAGCCACACCTTGCAAATACCGCTCCGCCCCCCAGGTTGACCACAACATGCCCAATTTACCGGTTCCTGTCCTGAAAAGCTCAGGTCCGTCTGTGACCCAGCCCGGAAGTTTCAAGCCAAATGTCATTTCTCCGTTAGTAACCATTTCAAGAGCCCAGGGAGCTTCACTGGCCCGGAAGAGACACTTTGGTTCAGTAATAGTTTTACTCAAATCAGGTGAAAGTTGAACATATTCCATAGTACCATCGACCGTTTGCATCCATTCATGGACAAAAACAAAATAGGGGACACCGTCTTCATACCAGAGTGATCCGTCAATAATGTCCCAGCTATGAGGAAGATAATCGTAATTCGGATCGGGATTGAAATGTTTATAAGGTCC
>CAZSDW010000097.1:0-3524 GCA_964605705.1 uncultured bacterium | reverse complement strand
AGCAAATAACGACCAAACTGAAAACATAATGCGACCAATTGCGGATCATTGCCTTTGGCAAATTGATCAATTCGGACGTTAGTGGGATTTTTTATAGAATCGGTTACACCAAGATCAATGCTGACTCGATTAAAATAATGCTGATAGTCGGCAACATGATCTTTTAAAATTTGTTCGTAATTTTTTTTCAGAGCCTTTTGAAGATAGACATTGGCTCTTTCGCCGGCATCGGCATTGATATCATGATAATTATTAAAACTCGATGCAATTGAAATATAGAGAGTTGCAACATCCGCATCGTTTACAATTATACTATCATTGGTCGCCGATACCAAGCCCCCTTCGGTTTCTATTTTAACCTGCGCTTGAAACTTGACTGCACCTTTTACAGAATCGCAGTCACCGGTTACTCCCGACATAATTAATTGATCATTCCCTGCAGTTGAAATATCTACAGGCGCTGGACGATTCATAGAAGCCTTAAAATTAATTTTACCAGGCTGGCTGGCTGTAATTCTAAGAATAATAACCTGATCCGGAAATGAAGCAAAAACTTCACGTTTAAATGTTACTCCATCAACATCATAGCGAGTAGAAGTCACAGCCGTTTCAATATTCAGTTCTCGATAGTAATTGGTAAAATTTTCATGCCCCCAAAACGAAAGATCAAGATTTCCAACGGTCTGATATGGCATACCTTGTGAATTCCGGCTGATAAATTTCTCGTTTACCAGATCTTGGGCTTCCTTGTACCTGCCTTCAAAAATCAATCTCCTGACTTTTGGTAAAGCCTCTTTGGCATCGGGATTATCATTACGGTGCGGCTGACCTGCCCAGACCGTATTTTCATTGAGTTGAATTTCTTCTATTGAAGGATTTCCGAAAATCATAGCACCTAAGCGACCATTACCGATAGGCAACGCTTCAACCCATTGTTCAGCAGGTTGATTATACCATAGTTTCAGCAAGGTAGAGCTTTGCGCCAGTAAATTTTGTTCAAATAATAAACAGAATATCAAGAGTAAAATATGTTTATGATAATTCCTGATCATAAACTGATAACTTTTTTTACAATTTAGATTAACACTGTAATGGAAACGAACTAATTGCTGCTGCATACAGTGAAAAATAAATCATCTATTCCTGACAGTGTTAATATTAGCCGGATAAAAGTATTTAATAAAAATTAAAAGAACAAAATAAAAATCCGGATATTCAGTTTAGGTTTTCTGATACGTCTCCCGGCTTAAACAGAAGTTGGGAGAACAGGTACAAATCGTTTTTCCAGACTTTAAAGTCGTGTACGCCGGATTCTATATAGTAAACTTCTCATAATTATCTCCTTATTAGCATGCGACGTAACCTTTTTTCCACTAACAGTGTTAAGTAAACTGCAGCCCAGAGTTGGCTTTGTTATTCTTACTTCAATAAAAGCAGCTTCTTTGTCTGTACAAAACCCGTACTCGTTATCAGCTGGCAAAAATAAACACCGCTGGCAAGATTTCTTCCGTCAAATATTGCTTCGTAAATTCCAGCCTGACGGACTCCTTCGAACAATGTTGTGATTTCCTGCCCAAGCATATCATAAACCTTCAGGCTCATGTCACTCATGAGCGGTAATTGATATCTGATTACCGTCGTTGGATTGAAGGGATTCGGATAATTGCGGTACAGTTGAAATTCTTCCGGAATATCCTGAGTGTGATCAAGAGATGCGATGACCACTTTACCGCCGGGAGAGCCATGAATAAATTCCGAAATCGACCAGTTGTCCGGATCATTCACATCGTAATTGCCGGTTCCATTAGTCCAGACCAGCGAATAACCTCCACCATCTGCATCAACGGGCCAGGGGGACTGATCGCTGTAAGTGAAATCAATCAAAGTATCACCATTTGAATCGACCAGAATCAATTCTTCACCCGCATTGTCAAGCTGACCATCATATTGGTCAAACGGATCAAATTTATAACGTTCTTTGAAAGCGGAAACATTGGACGCCAGCACAATATACTCCCCGGAATTCAGAATTGTCCCGATCGGAAATGTATAGGTAATTCCTTCTATGAACCGCAACCGGGATAAATTCAAACCGGTAGTCCCGGTATTTTGCAACTCTAGAAATTCGTAATTTTTCCCATCAATATCCCCTTCATCCAGAGGATGGTAATGGATTTCAGTAATCATCAGACCACTCAAATCATCATCAGCCAGCAGTAACAGTCCATGCAGGGGGCTCCAATCATCTCCGTCCTTGATTCGCGCTATTAATTTTGTTGTTGAATTCACAGCGATTGTTGCAAAATCTCCAGCATCAATGGCAGTGGCAGAAACCGTCCCACCAATTAGTCGGGGGTCCGTATTATCCAAAGTATAGAAAATCTCCCCCTGTGCGCTGTTGGGATTTTCCAGATCAAGACTGAAATCATTCCCAACGTGGATGGAATTATTAGTAATCTCCTGACCTCCAGCACTGAACTTCGGCGCTTTTATCTCAGGAAAGAGCTCCGCCTGTTCCAATTGTTCTAATACAATCTCACTGCGATAGGGGAAAAATCCATTCACAATTTCGTTGATTGCCGGGTCCCAGGCAGCATACTTGGAACGATTCAGATCACCCCAACGTGCTGATTCAGCGATTATCGCGGTATCAATCATACTAGCCGTATGCATGAAAATCTCTGTTAACTTTGCCTGCTGAATGACACCATCGTTGAAGAAATGTCGATAAACCCGATCAGCGAACCGCATCCGGTACTCAAGATTGTCACAAAGGCGTTTATGCAGCCACTGAGGATTAAATGTTTCAAACTGGTCGCCTCCAGGGATAGCAATACTGACCCGGTTTTCATACAATCCGATCCCGGGACTGACATTATCAACATGCAGCGTATGTTCGGCATCATGAATAAAAAATTTAAAACCTTCATTGGCGTTCCGGTTATAAATTGCATAAAAGTTGTTGGGACTGCTGTCCCCCCCGAATTTGGAAACCGGCGCATCGAAATTTCCGGTATAAAAGATGTTAATCATATAATCGATCAGGTTATCGATATCCACCAGGCATTTGCCATCCGGATTGATGCTGCCGTCGGCATAGCGCCCCCGCAATTTGAAGTAATTTTCATTACTCGTGAATCCTGACTGATAAACTTTATAAACTTCTCTGTACCCATCCAGGTTACCATCAGTCGCCTCAACGATACGGGAACCCCAGTTATCGTCGGTATTGACTTTAACCACGTCGTAGTCACTGTCATCGCCGCCCAAGTAACTCTCTGCAAAATTGGCTTCCATGCGTTCCTGGGTTTGAAAAATGCCCCAGTACATGCCATTGAGATAGAGGTGATAGTAGCGGCTGCGGCTATAAGGCTGTCCCATGGCAGCCTGCAGATCACGACAGAAGACATCCCGGTTCATTGTATTTTTCATCGGGTCTCCACCGGAACCGTTATTACTCCAGGCATAATTCTGGGATGTGCGCAGATCCATCTTCTTGAAACTGTCCACTCCCTCATCTTCAA
>CAZSDW010000096.1:0-3811 GCA_964605705.1 uncultured bacterium | reverse complement strand
TGCAGCAATTGCCGGATTTTGAAGATTATTCGATGAAAGGACGAACTTATCGCTACATGTCCAATCCTCTGTTTCCGTTTGGCTTTGGACTGAGTTATACCACGTTTAAGATTGGCGAGGCAACATTCAGCAAAACATCGATTACCGGGAATGAATCCGTCGAATTAACCATTCCGGTTTCCAATAAAGGAAAACGGGAAGGGACGGAAATCGTCCAGGTGTATGTGCGCAAGGCAAACGATACGGACGGGCCTCTCAAAACGCTCAAAGGCTTTCAACGGGTCGAAGTGGCCGCCGGGAAAACCGCTCAGGCTGTGATCAATCTGCCGTTCGATTCGTTCGAGTTTTATGATCGGAAAAGCGGGAAAATGAAGGTCTCTTCGGGAGCGTATGAGGTGCTCTACGGGAACAGTTCCGATGACAAAGATTTAAAGGTGGTGACGATTACGATTCAATAAAAAATTTATAATAAGGAGTAAGACATGAACTTTGAACAAATTTTCAGGAAAATAGCACTATTATTTGTTATTGTTAGCTTGGGTACAATAATTTCTTGTAAACAATCAGCTTCAACACAAGCAATGAATCCTTCTGGTTTTAAAATAATGAGAGGCGTCAATCTTAGCCATTGGTTATCACAGGATTTTGGGTGGGAACCTAAATATGAATATATACAGGAAAAAGACATTCAATTTATAGAAAGTATCGGATATGACCATGTAAGGATTCCTATTGATGAACATGAAATGTGGGATGAAAATGGAAAACAAATTCAGGAAGCATTTAATCATCTAACAAGTTGCCTGGATTGGTGTGATAAATATAACCTAAGGGCAGTTGTCGATTTGCATACTATCCGTTCGCATCATTTTAACGCCGAAAATGAAGGCGGGAGCAATACACTTTGGACAGATGCTGAAGCGCAAAAGAATTTTATAAATCTTTGGATTCAACTATCTGAAGTGCTCCATACGTATCCCAATAATATGGTTGCCTATGAACTGTTAAATGAAGCGGTAGCCCCTGAACATGACGATTGGAATAAACTTGTAAATAAGGCAATAGCAGCCGTTCGTGAAAAAGAACCTGAAAGGGTATTGGTTATCGGGCCGAATATGTGGCAAGTTGCGCCGAACCTTCAATACTTAAAATTGCCTGAAAACGACAAAAATATAATTTTGAGTTTCCACACATATACTCCCCTGGCTTTTACACACCATACAGCAAACTGGACGCCAGTGGGTAACTATAAGGGGCCGGTTCATTATCCAGGTCAGATTATTACCGATGACGATTACGAGAAATATGTGGATGTCGCAGATACAGCAATGGTGGATCTGCTATCTGATGCAAGAGAAAATTTTAATAAAGAGAGATTGATAGACGTATTTCGATCAGGTATCGAATTTGCCAAAGTTAAAAACCTGCAACTATATTGTGGAGAATTTGGCTGTTTACCTACGGTTGAGAGAAAAGACAGAATGCAATATTATTCGGATTTAATTTCAGGGCTTGAAGAAAATAACATTGCATGGTGCAATTGGGAGTATAAAGGTGATTTTGGCATTTACCATTTTGATTCTGAACAGTTGAAATCACTTGAACCGGATTATGAACTCATAAAAATACTGCTAAAGTATACTTATTCAAAATAAAAAAAGTGTCTTATTGGAGGTTCCGGACAATCAAATATTTTCGAATTCCAATAAGACAGTATTATAGGAGATCATCTTAAAAAAAGGCTGATTTATATGAAGATGAAATTAATGCTTGTTCCAATTTTCATTTTGTTTTTTTTCTGTTCTATGATTCACGCCCAAGGGTTATATGTCGGAGCAAACTATCATCCCCATGATGATAAAAATATCGAGAAAATAAAAACCGATATCCAGCTTATGAAAGATGCCGGATTCAATGTCGTCCGTATGGGCCATTTAGCTTGGGACAGTTATGAACCGTCTGAAGGTGTGTTCGATTTTGCCTGGTTCGACGAGGTGATGGACTTGATGAGTGAAGCCGGCATCAAAGTGATTCTGGATATTGCCATTCGACCGGCTCCTCTCTGGCTGCATCATAAATATCCGTCAATCAGCATCACGGATGAAAAAGGGGATGTGCTGTATCCGAATCACCGTTATATGGAAGATATCGGCGATCCGAATTATCAGAAATATGCCCTGCGCTTTACCGATGCCATGACAAAACAATACGCAAACCATCCTGCACTGCTGGCCTTCGGGATTGACAACATGATGCGCGCCCTGGTCATGGATTTTGCAAAAGATAAACAGGTGCTGGATATCAATGATCAGTATATGTTCGGCAAGTCACTGCTGGTTTGTCCGGTAACCAGGCCGATGTACTCAAAAATTAGGGTTAACGGAAACGATACGATTAATGTTGAAGATTTCAGTAAGATAAAAGATGAAGAAGTCTATCTGCCTAAAGGAACCAACTGGTATAATTTCTGGACCGGAGAAAAGTTTGGCGGTGGACAAACTCTATATAAAGAAACCCCGCTTGACATCATTCCATTGTATGTTAGAGCGGATTCCATTTTTCCTATGGGTCCTGAAGTTCAATATGCCACAGAGAAAAAATGGGATAATCTTGAAATACGAATCTATCCGGGCGCCAATGATGAGTTCACACTATATGAAGATGAAAATGATAATTACAATTATGAGCAAGGCGCATATTCTACAATTACTTTTAAGTGGGATGATGAAAAGAAAGCTTTAACCATCAACGACAGACAGGGCTCTTTCCCCGGAATGCGAATTGAGCACACGTTTAATATTGTGTTGGTAAAAAATAATAATGGAATTGGTGTCGAAATGCCAATATCGTTAGATAAAACAATCAAGTATGCAGGGAAGGAAATTGTCATGGATTTTTAATAATGCGAAGTTCTCATACAGACCGTTGCATTGTTTACACGGAGAAACCAATACGGATTAAACAGATCATTATAAAACTGAAGTAACAAAAATTGAACCTTAAATCAAAATCATCAACCAATCGGGAGTCATCATGAAAAAATACTTTTTTACCTTTCTGCTGCTTGCTCTCTCATTTAACTTGTTTGCCCAGACGGCAACAATCAAAATCGATATTGACCGAACAATCGGAGAGATTGATCCGAAAATCTACGGCGTATTTATGGAACCGATTCACTTTAGCGGAAGGAGAATGGGATTACCCGATACGGTCAGCTTCAATACTCTGTATGGAAATTTGTATGCTCCTGACTCGCCGCTTGCCGACGAGAATGGATTCCGGAAAGATTATATTGATGCTATGAAGGAACTGAAAATAACCAACATGCGCTGGCCGGGCGGGAATTTTGTGATGGGCTATAACTGGCAGGACGGCATCGGACCAAAGGAACAACGCCCTGCGCGGATCAACCTCGCCTGGGGTGGAATCGATAACAATCATGTGGGTACGGATGAATGGATTGCGTTGAATAGAGCCATCGGCAGTGAAAATGTTATCTGCGTGAATCTGGGGCTTGCCACGATCCAGGATGCCTGCTACTGGGTGGAATATTGCAACTATAAGAAAGGAACCTACTATTCCGATTTCCGGGCAAAGAACGGGCATCCGGAGCCATACAATATAAAAATTTGGGATCTCGGCAATGAAGTGGACGGCGCGCCCTGGGAACTGGGTTATAAATGCGCCGAAGATTACGTCAAGATTGCCAGAGAAGCCGCCAAAGCAATGAGATCGGTAGATAATACAATTAATTTGGTTGCTTCCGGGTCATCGTACTACGAACCTACCGGTCAGTGGGTGGAATGGAACC
>CAZSDW010000095.1:0-4044 GCA_964605705.1 uncultured bacterium | reverse complement strand
TTCTGGGATGTGCGCAGATCCATCTTCTTGAAACTGTCCACTCCCTCATCTTCAAATAGCGGGTATTCTAATCGGTTTTGCCCGTATTCCTCGCGGAAAAACAGACGAAAAGCATGTTTGGGATAATTACCATGACGGCTCCAACCCCCTCGAATCCGTAGTCCGGCATCGATTTGAAATCCTTCCGAATCATCAGGATTGATCAATTCCACAGACACCGGTCGTTCCCATTCGATACCATGGTACTGGGCATTGACATAGATACCTTTCTCGCTGCCAAAAATACTGTCGATATCCGTCACTAATGAAATGCTCGGGATTTCCAGCAGAGCGTCATCAATCAGATCAGCATAACGGGAATCACTGACAACGCCATTATCCATGTCCCAGGACCAGGTTTGTCCATTGACACCGATCTGCGGCCAATCCCAACCCGGATAATCCTGATCTTTGACCATATCGATAAACAGATAAGTCTTGGTAATAATTTTTGATATTTGGGCGCCATTGCGCTTCGCAACAGCCCTGACAACAACTCCGGGTGTTTTTCCCCGATGGTTGGTATTATCCGGTGAAATCAAAATATTGATGGGTGGTCGGTCTGTCAGAGCCGTACTTGAAGATACCGGGTTGGACCCATCTAATGTATAATAAATTGAGGCATCGCCGGCATCGCTGGAAAGACTCAATGTAAACGGTTCATTGTAAAAATCGTGTGGATGAGAAAAAAAGACATTGTTATCGAACTGCGGGAAACTGACCGTGATGTCCACTTTCTCCGAAGTAGCCGTGGCACCATCATTATCCGTGGCTACAGCCCTGAGATCCCAGTTCCCCATATCCGGATGTCGCCAGAGATACTCGTAGGGTTCGCTATTATCTTCACCGATGAACTCTTCGTCGGCATAAAACGCCACTTTAACCACCTGACCATCGGGATCGGAGGCGATAGCCGAAATAAAGATACTATCCCCATATTCATAAATGCGATTATCTTCCGGTGCGGTAATTTCCACTACCGGTGGCACAAGCACAATCTGGTACTCGGCAATCATATAATTAATGTTAAAACTTGAACTTTCAGCATAGAAGCGTAACACATGTTCGCCGGCAGTCAGAGTTATGTTCACTGCAGTAACGGTGGTATAAACCTGCCAATCACCGGTGGCATCAAACTGCAAAGAACCGGTAACATTATCCCCATCGATTTCAATATAAAAGATACCACCACTGGATTGAGACGCAACTCTGAAATGAAATGTGAAGAGCGAGTCTTTTTCCACATTCACCGTATATTCCAGCCATTCACCGCCATTGATCCAACCGACATTATAGCCACCGCTATCATCGTAACAGACTTCAATATCGACATCTTCTTCCCGATAAGCACCACCACTGTTCGATTCATCACTGTCGTGATAGGCAACTCCTTCCCCGCCGTTATCATAATTTTCAGCTTCAATCTGCCCGGGAATTGTCGCCGGATGTTCGCCATAGGGTGTCTGCTGTGAAAATAATAATACCGGGCTGATGATCAACAACAGAAATAGTACAGTTGGGAATTTCTTAATCAAAAATATGTCCTTAGTGGTTTATTTATTAATAGAATCAGGTTTTAAAAGTACAAATATTTCGGAGATAATATAGTCAGTTTTTTGGTATAATAAAACCAATTGGATCACAAATTAAAATCCTGCTCACATCATTGGCATTAAAAAAAAAGATTTAGTAACTAATCACAGCAAAGCTGGATCTATTCATAAAATCGGATTGATTTTGTTGTAAAAATAACGATATATTATGGGGCAATTTTGATAGGGCAATTATTAGTTTAAATAAATCTGAAGCGATAGACATACTCTGGACGAGTGGCTGGGACTCAACATTCCGGCTTCTTTTTGCACTCATTGTAGAGAAACGGGTAATTAATCCCATTTATATTATTGATTCTCATCGTAAATCCACCAGGATCGAGCTGCGTCGTATAAAAAAGATTTTAAGACTCATTCAACAAAAATATCCCTCGCTGTATCCGAATATTCAACCATTATCTGTCGTTAAAAGAAAATCGATTGAAATCATTTCGCATATTCAAGTCAAATATAATTTCCTTCGGCAGACCTACAAAATAGGCAATCAGTACCTGTGGCTCGCCTCCTATGCCTATACTTTTGAAAATCCGGTGTTTGAGCTTTCCCTGCTTTATCGTCCCGATTCCGAGCATAGCCTGAGCAAGCTGTTGAGTCCCTTTTTAATTGGAACCGATCATGAATGTCAGCTGACAACTGAAGTGGAATCATCAGAGTTTTCCCTTTTTAAATATTTCCGGTTTCCCACGATTCATCTGACCAAACTGGACATGAAATCTCTGGCGATCAGACATGATTTTATTGAAATCCTCGAAAATAGCTGGTTCTGCCATAAACCCAAAATTGCCTCTATTCCCTGTGGTACATGTAAACCCTGTAAAATTGCCATCGAAAGTGGATTAATACATAGACTACCTCTAATCAGCCAATACCGCTATTTCATCAATACCTATAATTCCTACAATCCAATCGATTTCAGAGAGTTCAAGTCAAAATATTAAATCGCTCTGTACCTGAGAGTATATCCTATCTATTCTCCTTTCCAAATCCTTTTTAACTGGTAAAAATTCATCACGGGACCCAAAGCCGGTAATGAGTCTCTCGATATGCAAAATTGGACATCGCCTAAAAATTATTCAGACTATTATTTTCCATTCCATCCGACATAGGTAATATTTTCAGCGGTTTTCAACTGTTTTGTAGGTATATTATAAGAAATAGAATGTTAGGAAAATATTATGGATTTAAAACTCGCTGTATTAATAGACGGTGATAATATTCCTTCCGCTTATGTGAAGGAAATGATGGAAGAAATCGCCAAGTACGGCAATCCGACCATAAAAAGAATTTATGGTGACTGGACAAATCCCAAGCTCTCCAAGTGGAAGAATGTCCTGCTGGAAAACGCCATAACGCCCATTCAACAATATGGCTATACAACCGGAAAAAATTCGACAGATTCCGCCATGATCATTGACGCAATGGATATTCTGTACTCGGAAAAAGTCGATGGTTTTTGCCTGGTTTCCAGTGATAGTGATTTCACCCGTTTAGCCACGCGGCTTCGCGAAGCCGGGATGAATGTCATCGGCATCGGCGAAAAGAAGACACCGGACTCATTTATCGTCGCCTGTGATAAATTTATTTATATTGAAATTCTCAAAGACCAATCAGAGGAAGGCGAGTCAGAATTGACAAAGAGCGAACCATCCCGAAAGACCAATATCGATAAAATAACGCCAAAAGTGATTAAACTGATTTCGACAACAATATCCGATCTGGCAGATGATGATGGTTGGGCTTTTCTGGGTGATGTTGGCAATCTGCTACAAAAAAAACAGCCGAATTTTGATTCCAGAAATTATGGCTTCCAGAAGTTGACGCCGTTGATCAAATCAATTAAAATATTTGAAATTGAACAACGTGAAAGTCCAAAGGGACGATTCAAGTTAATTTATGTCAGGAACAAATAGTCCCGGCATATCCAAGCCTATTATACTATACACACATTTAACTTCATCGTCCATTATTTACAATCTTTTATCAAGATTTAACATTTGTTTTTCTTCCGTTTTCATTGTATAATTATTTGCATGAAAAAGTGGTGGGATAGCAATGATGGCATCAATAGCGATCAGTTATTTTCCTTTTTATGACGGGACGAAATGTCGGGAAGTTACTGTTTTCTCTGATGACAAATCGGAAAGATTTTTATTTTATACATAGCGATTTTACTTTATAATTTGAATATACTCTTCAGGAAAATACTGAGTGTCAGACATACAATCAGACATAATTTATTAAAAAAAAGAGGACTTATTCATGAAGATATTTAATAAGATTCAATTCTTTGGCTTTTTGGGAATCGTATTATTCACCTCATTTGTATCAGCACAAACTGAAGTTTCGGGCACTATTCCTTTCAGCACTACCTGGACTGCGGATTTAAGTCCCT
>CAZSDW010000094.1:0-4137 GCA_964605705.1 uncultured bacterium | reverse complement strand
TGAATCGCAACCCACTATCCATATTTTTAGTTTTTTCCTTTTTCCTTTTTTCTTTTCTTGCGCAAGTGCATGCCACAAACAGTGCAATTACAGGTAAAATCGTATCTGCAAAAAATAGCGCAGTAATCGAATTTGTCAATATTGTAACGGAATCCGGCGAAGGGACTTATACCGATGCATCCGGTGAATTTATTCTGCCCAATGTTCAATTGCCGGTGAAACTGACTATTTCGCATATTGCTTATCAGGATACTGTCCTGATTGCGACGAAGTATTCTCTGGGAATAATCAGACTGATCCCGAATGTCATTTCAGGTGAAGAAGTTTTTGTGACTGCAACTCGAGCGGTAGCGGGAATTACGCCGGTAGCCTTTTCGAATTTATCGGTTCAAGAGATAAAAAACCGCTATAGTGTCGAGGATGTTCCAATGGTTTTGGCAATGGAACCGGGAGTGTACAGTTATAGTGAGAGCGGCAACGGAACCGGCTATTCCTATGTTCAGATTCGCGGTTTCGATCAGAGCCGGATCGCCGTCATGCTGGATAATGTGCCGTTAAACGATAATGAGAGTTATCAGGTTTACTGGGTGGATCATGTGGATATTTTAGCTGATGCTGAAGTTGTTCAGATTCAGCGGGGAGTCGGCAACAGCCTGTATGGAACGTCCGCATTTGGCGGCTCGATTAATGTTCAGACGGCGATTGCTTCGGAAACGCCGGAAGCCTCATTCACGGTTGGCGGCGGTTCTTATAAAACCGCTAAGATTGTCTTTAAACTCAACAGCGGTCGGTTATTCGGCGATAAACTCAGTGTGCAGTCCCGTTATTCTCAGATTAAGACGGAGGGCTATCGTGGCTATCATGACAGCTACCAGGGCGCCTTTTCCCTGGGAATCGAATATCGGGGAAAAAGAGTCGTGAATCAATTCCGGACCCTGATTGGATATGAAAATACCTATCTGGCATGGGATGGGATTGCAGCCGACTATATTAACGACCGGATTCTGCGGCGTCAGGGATCAAAGCAGTACGTGGATAATTTTTTACAACAGGTATATTCGTTGAATAGTTATTGGCGAATTACCGAAAAACTGCGACTGACGAATACGGTTTATTATGTCCATGGAAGCGGTTTTTACCGATCCTATAAATCCGCTGGTTATTCCCTTGAAGATGAGAATGGCGTGAGTGATCGGCAGGATTTTTATAATTTTTTGAAATCCTACAATCTGGACCGGTTTTATCCCGATTACCCCTGGCGCGATGCGACTTTTCTGGGGCTTTCATTCACCCGGCGGAAATGGATTGTGAATGATTATTTCGGATCGATCCCAACCCTGACCAGGCACAGGAAGAAGGCGCGCCACGATCTGGGTGGCGAAATGCGGATTTATCAAGGTGATCATTTTGGCGAGATTGCTCAGTTTACCAATCCGTTTATTGTCGATGAGATTGGTAATGACTGGTATAAATATTATCAATATACCGGGACGAAATTCCTGGCAACCGGTTTTGTTCATTTGATGCTGGAGCCGCTTGACCGGATAAAACTGACTGCAGATTTTCAGCAGCAGAAGATCTTCTGGAAACTGGATCAGGATACTATCGGTTATGCACCGGGCTACCAGTTGAATGCCAATTGGAGCTTTCTGAATCCGCGCTGTGGTATGATTGTGAATTTGACTGATAACTGGTCATTATTTCTGAATTACAGTGAAGCCCAGCGCGAGCCGGCAGACAACCAGATTATCGAAGCCGATGATATCTGGGGTGAACCCGTAAAAGCAGCCGCTGAAGCAATCAACGATATCGAACTGGGTTCAACGATTAGTCAGCGTTTGTGGCAGGCTTCTGTCAATCTATATCGGATTCGCTATTTTAACGAACAACTAAAGAATATTGACATTGAACAGGAAGGCGAATACGATTATTATCAGGCTGGAAAAACGCTGCACCAGGGACTTGAACTGGAGTTCAGGATTCAGCCTTCGGATTACTGGAACCTGAGCCTGAACAGCAGTATTGGTGAGCATATTTTTAATTCAGGTGAATTGAAGGGCAATACAATTCTCAATGTGCCTGGGATTCTCATTAACGGAAGTTTGACGGTCAGTCCAATCAAGCATTTTACCCTGTTCCTGACATCACGATATGTCGGGGAGCAATATATAGACGATGAAAATATTGGTATAAATCCGGATTTCTGGCTGTTCGATGGCGGTATTCGAATCAGTTATCCACATCTGGAACTGAGTATGAAAGTGAACAATATTTTTAATACGTTGTATTCGACCTTTGGTTATGGCTACGAATGGGATGGTTACTGGGCGTGTTTCTGGCCCGGCGCCACCCGGAATGGATTTGTGTCGGTTTCCTATTCGCTATTAAAAACAAACCATTAGACTTGTGCATCTTGACATTTAAACAGCTTTCATTATTATTAACCAGATACTCAGTGCAGAAGTGGCAAGTTAAAACTGCCCGGTTAGTACTTGCCGTTGTTTGACAGGTGAAAAATATTGTTTTGCTTATTAAAGGTAAAATAAGCTTGTCTGATAGTGAAACTTCTGCCGGACCAGAAGGAGGTGCGCTATGAAAAAAATATGCGTGTTAATTTTCCTGATGATAATGATCATTTCGTCAAACGCCGGTGAAAACCGAATCACCCAATTCTTACCCGATTCCCTGACCACCTGGCAGGTGAAGTATATGGTCAATGGATCATCTGAGACGTATGACCAGGATGATCAAGATCAGCAAATGACCAACGACACTTTGGATGCGGAAGAGATCAATTCGAATGTTAAATGTGATTTTTCAATTGCTCAACAAATTGACTACCATTATCGATTAATCCGCCCTAAGAGAGAACTGATGTACAATTTAATGGCAAGGTACGGATATACCAGAAATTCTCATAATACAGCTATTCGACAGACAAATAATTTGGTACCCTATAATATCAGTAAAAATAATACTGTTGAAGTAACGAATTATCCATACGTGTCGTCGAATTTGTCGTATGATGAATACTTAGCCGGCAAACTGGGAGTAACGACTCGTGGCAATTTGAGTGTCTATCAGGATCGTACAAACAATGTCGTTACTGATAAAAACTGGGATCCTGATAATGATTATCAATATGAGATTCAGAAAAGAGATGAAGAAATTAAAAGTGTTGGATTTTCGTATAGCATCAGCACCGGTGTTTTTTATGGACGGATTTATAGTGGTACCTATGCTGCAAAAGCCATGGAAATTATTGATCAGCTGCGAAAAAAAGGCATGCTTAAAAATGAATTGACAGATGCCGAATTTAATCGACTTGCGGCGATCATTTTGAAACATATGACATCCTATCATTATGATACTCGGATAAAAACCATTGAGGCGTTATCTGAAATTTATGATTATTTAGTTGAGATTGATGTCATGGAATCTCAGGTTTCAATGCCTTATGCCATTGTCCAAGACATTTACCTGAACAGCCCCTTTACAGCGTCCCGTAATTTTGGCACACGCTTTTATGTCCATATTTCATATCAGGAAAATCATGGTCAGCTAATATCTGACAATTATCAAACAAGTCAGCAATACAGATTCCATTTTGACGAATTTTATGAAGCCGTCAATGACAGTGTAATTTATGAGACTGAAATGACTATCGAATCAGAGAATCAAGTGAAAACCTGGAGACCGGGTGTGGAGATAGGCATCGATTATAGTTCAATTTTAAACTGGCACTTATGGTACATGACCAGGTTTGCAGTAAATTATCGTCCTTACTCAACGAAAAATATTATCTCAACTAAACTTAGCTATCAGGGAGAGGAAACCGAAAGTGAGTCAACGTATCGATATGAGAATCATGACCTGCAGCTCCGCTTCCAAAGTCAAATTAATTATCAAATGACCAGCCGTTCCTATTTACATTTGGCTGCATTGACCTATTACACTATGTCGTCATTAAATCAGAAACAGATGGAGTATGAAAAATACGAAAGAATTACAGATGATTTGGATATCTTGATTCAATCGGGTTTTCAATATTTTATCACACCCAAGGTCAGTTTTGAACTGTCCGGTTCTGTAAATTATACCCATCATTTTTACAAGAGAGATTATGCTTTAGACGGT
>CAZSDW010000093.1:0-4837 GCA_964605705.1 uncultured bacterium | reverse complement strand
ATACTTTTAAAACCTTTTTATCGGAAGTCTGGATCTGGGATACGGAGCGGGAAGAAAATGAAACCTCTTTTCAACTTAATATCCAGTTACCCTTCAATTCCGGCAATAATATCAACGGTTACCTGAAAACCGGAGGCAAATTCCGCTGGCTGGATCGAATGAATGACGTGGAAAATAGCGGTCGCCATGGAATCCAATACGGTGATGGCGGCAACGAAATGCTCACGGCACTCGATGAGGCTGTTCCTGAATGGGGTGTTCAGGATTTAGTTGACGAACATGGACACTTACCCATTTCGATATTCCTCGATGACTATTCCCGTTCTAATTTTCTGGATGGTAAATATCCACTTGGTTTTACCGTCAAACAGGAGATGATGGAGACTGTGACACAGGTTTTAAGTGACAGCGGTAAAGTACTTCGATATTCAATCAATTCATTGGGAAATGATTACGATGGTACCGAGAATTACCAAGCCGGGTATATCATGGCTGAACTTAACATTGGACAGCATATTACTCTGCTGCCGGGTATGAGATATGAAAAGGAAAAAAGCGAGTACTCCGGTCATCGCTTCAAGGAAATTTCCCCAAATAATATTCAGGGTCCTCCGGCTGAACTCGATACACTTATGAACATTCGAAAAAATGAATTCTGGCTGCCGATGATTCATTTAATCATAAAACCCAACAACTGGATGAAAATCCGCCTGGCAAGGACTGAGACCCTGACCCGACCGGATTATATTCAGTATGCACCTATAACTCGAATTAACAGTTTTCAGACCTATATGCGGGCGGCTAATGCCTTGTTAAAACCGGCGGAATCAGAAAACTATGATGTGGCGGTCTCGATCTACGAAAACCATATCGGTCTATTCAGCGTATCAGGCTTTTACAAAAAAATAGAAAATTTAATATTCCAGACTAAGTATCAGTTCAAAATGGGAGTGCCGGTTCCGGAAGGTCTAAATATTCCTGCCGATTGGTTAAAAGCTTCTCCGGAAGCAGATATCTATATCAACAATCCCTATCCCGCTTATTATAGAGGATTCGAGCTGGATTGGCAAACCCATTTCTGGTATCTCCCTTCCGTCTTAAAAGGACTTGTTTTAAATGTGAATTACACGCATATCTCTTCAGAAATGAAGAAAGAACTATATGTCACCAAACAGGATACGCTAATTCGACCCAGACCACCAGTTTGGAGCTATAAGGTTGTTGACAGTACCCGAACTGCCCGGATGCCGGATCAACCTGCCCATATCATCAATGTGACAGTCGGCTATGATTACAAAGGTTTCTCGGTACGCCTGTCATACTTATACCAGACCGATAAAGTAACTTATATTGACCGAAAATCGGTGTTGGATCAGTTCAGTGGTGAATATGCCCGCTGGGATCTCTCCATAATGCAGAAGCTTAGCAATAAATTCCAACTCTTTGCTAACTTCAACAACCTGAACAGTCAACCTGATCGGAATTTCAGAGGCGAAGCATTAGTCAATCCGACCTACATTGAGTACTATGGCTTTACTATGGATTTCGGCATTCGATATAAATTGTAAGAACTGAATGAATTTAAAACAAATGGACACATATTTATATTTTTTCCTGTAAATAATTAAACAATAGGAGGCTTATTATGAAGTTTAGGTTCGGATTTGTCTTGATGACTCTGTTTGCGTTAAGTATTTTTGGGTATTTCCCGGAAATTTATGCCCAGGCGCTTGACACAACGGTCGTTGAATGGTCACAGGATGAGATCAATCCGTGGCTGAATCATCTTCGGGATGTTATCCTCGCCGATACTCTGAACGATGGTTCACACGTTTTAAACCGCGTTTATAAATTGCAAAGAGGTGGATTTTATTGGAATAGTGATCGGATCGACAATACCGGTTTTCCCCTGCGGATCGTTGGTGAACCAGGCGATCCAAGCGATCCAGTTTTTGGCAATCCCCCCACAATCCAGTTAGTGCATGATCTTGAGGATCAGATCAGCGATAAAATGATCGTCGGCAATGGCGATCTGACTTTAAAAAATGTTTATATTATCGGCGCTGACGACAAGGGTGTTCAGACATCTTACCAGCCAATTGAATTAGCCGGTTCCGATAAGCGCTTTATTTTTGACGGCGTCATTTTTGAGCGCAGTAACTTTGCAATTCCGGCTTTCACAAATCCAGATAATAATATCTCTTTCACCAACTGTGTCTTCCGTAACCTGATCGGTTATCCCAGTGACCAGCAATGGCAGGGGCGCGGAATTTCGATCTGGACGGAACAGGATACAATTATTGTTGAGAATTGTACCTTTTTCAATATTCAATTTACACCTTTCCAGTTAGAAGGCGGAGCAGCCAATTATTTACGATTCAATCATAATACGGAAGTCAATGTGGGTCGTAATATGGCTATTTCGGGGAATTCCTGGAAAGAGGCATACTTTGCCAATAATCTGTTGATAAATGTTTTCTGGCATGGTGAGGGAGGCGCCGATCTGTCAGATCCAAATCGTGAAGCTCGCGCAACCACATCCGGAATGTTCAGTATTGGTGATTTACCGTCGAAATATGGCCCGGAAGAGGGACGGCGAATTCTACTGGCTAATACTGCCGCCTGGCGTGACCCGGTTTTTGCCACTTATTATGCCGATACTGTCAGAGCCCAACCCTTCGCCAATCCGATTACCCGCGAGGATTACCTGGCTGTCTATGACCAGATGGTTGCCACGGATACTACCTGGCTTGCCAATCGTCCCAACCTGGGAACGTATTTTGACACGGCTTTTCTTGATTCAATGATTCAGAATATCAAGGATCTGCGGGCTGGTTCAGGAGATGCTCAATTATACTTCTACGCTCTCCCTCTCAATCCTGATAATTCTGTTTGTAATTTATGCCCCAGCTGGCCGTTGCCTGAAGATTTCTCCTATACAGACGCCGAACTTAAGACAGCCGGAACCGATGGACTTCCACTTGGCGATCTAAATTGGTTTCCGAGTGATAAGGCGATATTCGAGGCAGGAAAAGATCAATACATTGCTCAAATGCAGGCTAAAGCCGGGCATATTGTAGTGCTCGATCCGGTAATGAATATCGAAGCCGAAGACGGCACGCTTGCCGGTACTGCAGCAATAGAAGATTTCACCGATGTACCCTATTTTCATATGGAAGGTAGCGGATATATGGAGTGGGAATTCGAGATGCCTTCGGCAGCTGTCGTTGAGCTGGGTCTCTACACCAAAAGCGCTGATGCGGTCAGGGGAGAATATATTACTATAAACGGCACAAATATTCGGAATGATGCCGGCTATGGAGAATACTATTTTACCGAACTTACCACTAGCTGGCAGGAATACCGGATTAATCAGGATGGTCTTATCGAGGGAGCTGATGCATTAAGTCTATCAGCGGGTACAAACACGATAAAGATCGAGAAATCCTGGGGATGGCAGGATTTCAGCGTTATCGATATTATCGTTGGCGGAAATACAATTTTAACATTAAATGCAGCGAATGTTACAACCTATGATCTGGTGACCCTGGTTAGTACGAACGCACCATATGTTCCGAGTAAGTTCAAGACCGTAAATATGGGTACGGATGGAAATATCACATGGCAGGTGAATGTGACCGAGGCCGGTACTTATAAGCTTTTAATAATCTATCAGAATTTCGGTGACGAGCAGACAGGTCAGGTCCAGGTAGGTTCTGCAACTCTGCCGATTACCTTTGAAATTGACCCTGATTCTGTTGACTTAAACGCCCTATCCGGTGGATTTGAATTGATTTCAGGTAATAATACGATCACCTTATCCGGTAGTAATGTGCTTATCGATTATGTCCAGTTGAACAAGGAAACTGTAATTTCCTCGATAAAGGATGACGGTTTGCCGTTGAAGTTCAAGATCGGACAGAACTATCCGAATCCGTTCAATCCAACTACGAATATCAGTTTTACTCTGACTCATGCTCAACAGGTCAAATTAACCGTCTATAACCTGCTTGGTCTGGAGGTAGCGACTCTGGTAAACAGTCCCATGAAAGCGGGATCGCATACAGTTCAGTTTGATGGAAACCATCTGGCTTCAGGTATTTATTTCTATCGCATTGAAGCCGGTGATATTGTGACTCAAAAGAGAATGCTGCTATTGAAGTAAGTTTTCTCAGTTGTCGTCATTAGAGTCAATTCAGGGTGGTCGGTCAAATGCCGATCACCCTGTTTCTTTCTGAAATCATTATGAAAATTGATAGAATGTCAATTACTGACAATAGGAGTGAATTATGAAAGAGATGAAAATTTCAGGGCTTTTCTTGCTCATATTGCTGGCAAGCTCCGGAGCGCAGAATTTTGATGATGAGTCTCTTAGTTGTAGGGGGCGCACTAGTTTGCCCCGGTGATGTTGTGGTGGGTGATGGTGATGGCGTTATCGTAGTAACGCGAAGTGTTACCGAGCCGGTCGCAAGAGTCTTTATAAAAGTCTCGGAATACCGCCGGATAAAACCGTAAAATAAATACTGTGAGTGAAGCTGATTATCTGTGATTGTACCGCAGAATCCAGTTTACTGTAATAATAGCATTTTACGACTTTGTTCAAATGAACCTGTTTTAAATCTGCAGATGTAAATTCCGCTCGCTAAACCGGTCGCGTCAAAAGTCACAGAATATTCCCCGGGATTTCGCCTTTGATTTACGATTGTCTCTATTTCTCTCCCGGAGATATCATAGATTTTTAGCGTAACATGATCCAACTTTGGAATTGAATATGAAATTTTTGTCAGCGGATTGAAAGGGTTCGGGAAATTCGGGTACAGGGCTGCTTTTCGAGGAA
>CAZSDW010000092.1:0-4905 GCA_964605705.1 uncultured bacterium | reverse complement strand
AAAAAAAATATGAGTTATCCAGAACTTTTTTAACAGTTTGCCAGTCCAAGGGATTGTATGAATGACGAATTATTAATACAGGAATTTATTTCGGGCAATGTCGCCGCCTTCAATACACTGGTGTGGCGCTGGGAAAAACCGATCTATAATTTCGTTCTGCGCTATATCGGAGATTCCGAGCGGGCAAAGGATGTCATGCAGCAAAGTTTTATCAGGGCGTTCAAATCCCTGAAGAAATTGAAGGACCATTCCAAATTTTCAACCTGGCTGTATCAAATTGCCCTGAACCAGTGCCGGGATGAACTGAAAAAAAAGAATTATCCGACATATTCGATCAGTGAGGTTCGTGATTTTGATGATTCGGATAAAACGAACAACAGCATCGTGCTGGCTGATACTGAACAGGATGCAAGTAAAGCCACTTACCACGAGAGTCTGTCAAGTTTGCTGCAGAAAGCGCTCTTGGCAATACCCGAAGAGCAACGGGTTGTCATTATCATGAAACAGTACCAGGGTATGAAATTCAATGAGATTGCCGATACTCTGAAAACACCTTTGAATACGATAAAATCAAGAATGTACTACGGTCTCGATGCCTTGCAGATTGTCCTGGAAAAGTGGGGCGTGGACCGGGAGGATTTAATTTATGAAATGTAATAACTATCGATTAATGATGATGGATGCGCTCTATAAAGAGATTTCCGGGAAAGATAAAAAGATCCTGGATTCCCATCTGAAATCCTGCGAATCCTGTCGTGAAAAATATAAAGTGCTGCAGGCAACGACCCGGACACTTGAAAAGTGGGAAGATGCCGAACCGCGCGTGAACCTGACTTTTGTCAGTCAGCCGGCATCCCGGTTATCTGATTTTGTCGAGCGTTTGAAGACATGGAAGCTGCCAATGAGACTGGGCATCGCTGCCGCGTCAGTTCTGTTGCTCTTATCGATCGCAAATACGCGCATTCAAATCAGTGCCGGGCAATTTGCCTTTGAAACCAGCCTTTTCAATCGGCAGGCTTCGCTACCGGCTGCTGAACTGGTAAAGCAGTCGGACCTCGATAATCTTCGGCAAGAAAATTATCAGATGGTTGCCACGATCCTGGATGAATATTCCAAACGGAATAAAATTGAAACGGCAGTTATGCTGGAGGACTTTTATAATCAATTTGAAAAGCAGCGCCAGAATGATTTACGACTTGTCAGTAGTGCTGTGGAACAGGTACAGTATGGTACAACCCAGCGATTTCAAAGAACTGACCGGACGTTAGGTACCTTAATAGAATATGTGAATATGCAGAATCAGGGGAGATAACGATGGATTGCCGGACAATTAAAAAACATCAGACTAATGGAAGGAGTAATCTCTCATGAAAAAGAGAAGCTTATGGACTATTTTATTGATTGGTGCGATACCCCTGTTTGGAATGCTTTCGACGGCGTCTTTTGGGGCGTATCAGCCTGAACAGGATAAAATAGAACAGGATATCGAAATTCTCGAAAGTGTGCTGGATCAATTAATCATTCAGGATAGCCCGTTTTTATTCAGCGGCAATGATCATGTGAAGGGACTTTACCTGAACGGTTTCGGTGTCATGTTTGACCTTGAAAGTAACGGACTGTTGAGCCTTTCCGAGATGATTGCCCGTTCCGTCAATGCCATTCCCCGGATTACCTTTATGAAGCAGAAAGATGATGAATTTTTGATTGGCATCGATGATCAAAAGAAAAAATCAAACCAAACGATAGATAAACAGGCTGAAATCGAGAAATCATTGCAAGAGACCGAAGATCTGATTTTTAAGTTTTATAAAGACTACGCCAGCACTGTCAAATCACTTTCAGAAAAGGACCGGATTTGTGTCAATATACGCAATACCGAAGGATTTATTATCGGTGATCTTGATGATGATATAAAGGTTCCCTCCCAGTTGCGCTATTGTGTGAATGTCGGCGATTTAGCCGAATACCGCCGGGGAAAGCTGAGTGAGTCAAAACTGCATACAGCGGTCAAGATCGAGCGAATTTATGAAGATGAACATGATCGCGACCTGGAAATCATGGAACGGATTTTTGATCGCTCTTTAGGACGTGATAAAGGCTCAAAAATTTTTGGCTTTGACGGTAAAACCCGTGGCATGTACCTGGATGGATTTGGAGCAATTTTTTTCTCACCGACAACCGTATTCGAACGGTTTGAACATGTATTTGTCAGAAAAGCCGGGGAGTTGGAGAAGAAATTGGCGAAAGCGGAAGCTGCCCGACATGAAAAAGAGGAGGAAATACGTGAGCATGAGAAAAAATTAGAAGAGTACGAAACTCAGCTGCGCAGTCGAGAAGGTGACCGGGATAAACAGCGTATATCGAGTACCATTACGGTTTCTAGCGATGATGATTCGGTGGATGACCGGAATGACTTTAATTTTCACTTCGATTTTGATTTTGATCAACAATCGAAATTGACGGATCAGGAGATTGACTCAGTAATGAATGATATCAGTGGTAAAATCATCGATGTTCTCGGACAGTATGGGCAGACCTTGCGGAATGTGAAGAAAAACGAATGGATTATGGTTGCGGTGGATGTTGACAATCATCTGTTTGATAAGGATTGGAACATGCTCTATCTCAAAATTAAAAAAGCCGATGTCGAACGCTATGCGCGGGATGAGATAGATGCTGAAAAATTTAAAAAAACAGTGGAAATCTGGCGCGATTAGATAAATAAGTGAATTATTGATAAGCCTGGTGGATTGCCAATCACACCAGGCTTTAAGTTTCTGTAGGGGCTCAACATGTTGAGCCCCTCTTATGTTAAAACTGTACCGGCTATCACATCATCATTATATTCAATGACCTTATCCGAAATGGCAAAGAGGGCAACATAGTCATCAATCGGGGACCCATGTGTCGGATTCCAAGAATAAAAAAAAACCGGCTTGATCACCGGGTTTATTATCATTGTCCTGATCCTGATTTACTGCTTTGCGGTAATCCCGAACTTGACCCAGCTCTCTTTCGGCAATGTCATTTTAACCAGTTTATCGACTTCACTGTTTTTGGCTTTCAGATTGACAAGGGAGGCGTTTACGGCTGTCGTGGCGGCTTTCTGTTCCGCTTTTTTCGCTTCCTGTCGTGCATTTCTGGATTCCGTATCCGTAATGTCGGCTTCCAAAGCGGATACAAATGCCTCATTCAATCCACGGGGTGTCAATTCCGTAAGATGGGCGCGAACCGCTTCGACTTTCAACTTGCTCATGCTGACGGTTTCTGCATACGAACTTTTTCCCATTTCAAACTCCTTTCATGGTTGACCGGCGCGGAAGGCGTCCGGCGCTTTTAGGGAGTGTCACATCTGTCGCAGACAAATATTGCCAAACATTGCCCCGCAAGTTGATTTATAGGATTCATCAGTAGCTTAATATGTAACGATTTACTCCAACCCGTCATTGCGAGGGAATGATAATGACCGAAGCAATCTGTCCCTTCTGTTCATTGCGAAGGAACTTCAGTGACTGAAGCAGCCTATCCTTCCTGGTCATTGCAAAGAAACGACAGTGACTGAAGCAGCCTGTCCTTCCTGGTCATTGCGAAGAAACGACAGTGACTGAAGCAATCTGTTCAAATAGTCTCTATACCCAACACAGATTCCTTCACCTGCCACGCAGGTTCGGAATGACTGGTGAGGGAAACAGGCTCGGAATGACAGATAGGGGAAGCGTGCCTGGTCAAGATAGATTCCTTCACCTGCTGTGCGGGTTCGGAATGACAGATGAGGGAAACAGGTTCGGAATGACTGGTGGGGGAGGACCCGGGTCTTGTTGGAACAAACATAAGGAACCTTCCAATAAACATCACGGATGTTTTGGAATAGCGTCCTGACAACAAAATATGTCTGGGTGAACGTGCCAATGCTTTTTTACACTTTACAGGAAATTTCAGGAATGTTATTGAACGTTTTTTCTATTATTCAGAAAGTTTGCGGGACTTTCCGAAAACTTTGGGAAACACTTGAAATAATTTAGTCAACTTCCCAAAAAGTTTGGGGAACTTTATAAAAACTATTGGGAATGATCGAAATACTTAGGGGGACTTTCAAAAAAGTTTGGGGAATATTCCGGAAAACCGCGGTAACTATTCAAAAAGTTGGGGGAGCTTTCGCCTCGATTTTTTCAATAAGTGGAAAGGGAGAATTGTCGTCGTAGAGGAGTGGAAAACCGAACATATAGATGGAAAATAAACAGGTTAGATGTGATTTTTATTGTTTATCGGTTATCCCAAATTCGATCCAGGTTTTTTTCGGTAGTATATTTTTAATATTTTTTTTCTCTTTTTCATTATTTTTATCAAATCCGATTGTGCTGTTACAGATTTTGGCTTTATCGGCTAATTGAGTGCTTATCAATGTTATGATTTGATAGCAATTATTAATAAAAGCAATAATTAGTGCAAGTAGTGCAAGAATTCCAGTTATTATTGCAATCCAAGTAATTGAAGATTCACCCGGCGTATTTGCAATACTAGATGATAGGTTATTTGATATTATTGTACTATCAAGGTTTTGAAAAAATGAACAAAATGAATTTAACATTCAAATACTACGTTTAATAACATTTTTCATAGCTTCGTCCCCTGAGTCCCATAATCCGGTAAGGTGATTATAGAAATCAACCTGAATCCGAATACCCAAAATGCAGAAACCTGGAAGTATCTGTGATCTGTTTTACCGTTCGCATATTATACGCGATCAAGTAGTGAGAGTCAAGCGAGAAATTTTATTTCAAAACTGTATCCGCTGTGCCTCGCCGTTGTATTCGACAACTTTATCAGGAGCAGAACTTATTTCGAGTCCGGTACCATGATCACTGTTTACCAGCACAATTTCGAATTTTCGCCGGATCAGCATCC
>CAZSDW010000091.1:0-5053 GCA_964605705.1 uncultured bacterium | reverse complement strand
TAATTAATACTCAAGCCTGTCAATCTTAATTTCAAAATCAGGATTGGCGCTCGACCATCGCCATTCTTCCGGTGAATTCACATATCCCTTGCGAACCGGGTTCAAATGGATATAATCCATCTTTTGTTCCATCACATCAAACGAATACATCTGTTTGGGGCAGTAGCCCTCCTGCCAAAATTTATAAGTCCGGTCTTTTCTGTATTCAGGGCAGGCATTCTGCATATTATGCAATACATCTTCCGCACCAATATTTCGATAATATTGGATGATCTGCCGGGCGGAAAATGATTTTAAATTTCCCATCACTTTAGCTGGATTGGAGGATGAATAAATAATGTGAAAATGGTTATGCATTATTACAATAGCATATATTTTGAGTTGTTTCATTTTTTGGATATTGACAATGACATCAATCAATATTTGTTTTGTATTATCGGGTTTAAGCAGGGGAAGCCAGTCTATACATGTGCCAGTTGCGAAGATTGGGTATTCTGACTCAGTTGCTTTGTAGCGGGTCCGTGTCATGGTATATTTTCCGGACTATCTTGCTGAATGTCAAGGGATTCTGTTCGTCACGATGC
This sequence comes from uncultured bacterium, assembly GCA_964605705.1. GTDB lineage: Bacteria > Fidelibacterota > UBA2242 > UBA2242 > UBA2242 > CAZSDW01. The sequence continues at coordinate 4,469 of CAZSDW010000091.1, read as the reverse complement.
TTCCGCGTTGTGATGGAGATGGGTTACGCCGTGGGAACGGCGTAACCAGTGGAAAGAAACCGATGAATCGGTTATTTGGAAATTGGTGGTATCATTTTCCCACGGATAAATCCGTGGGCTGGTCTTATTCTCGTTCTAACGTCGTGAACGGCGTTAGGATTGGATCGCATTGATCTTTGATCCCGGTCCTGAAGAACCGGGCAATAATCGGTGAAACGAAATACAAATCATCGGCAGATGTTTTCTTTCATACGATCAAGCAATTTTGTGAGTTGTTCAATATCCGAAATCCCGAAACCACCGTAGATAAAATGGGCACATTTCCGGATGATGCCAATCCCATGATAAGGATCATTGACCTTGTATTCAATACTGCCTGGGATTATCGGAGCATGGTGAAGTTGCTGAAGGTACTGATCGTATAATTCATTGCTTTCCCGAATGGATTGGGATTCAATTATGAACAGACGACCGGTTTCACTATTGATATCATAAAATGCCTGATAACCATTATTAAAAAATGAATAACCCAGAAGATTCCTGGCAATGAATTGTTCGGATTTTGCTACCAGGTATTTAGACGGGAACGCCTGGATTAATTTAGGTAGATTACTATCATATTTAAAAGATTCCAGCAGTGATTTTGCGAATTCAAGCAAAATCTGTTCAGCGTCTTTTTCCAAATCGTAGCTGTAGATTTTGATATAATACTTCCCGGCAAGAATATACAGATAGGAACCGCTGAAGTAACTCTCCGTACCGAGTTGAACAAACGTTACATCCGGCGAACGCTCTTGACTATAAATACCATAGGCATAAACCGGTGATAGATGTTTGTAAACCTCAAGGACAATTTCCTGCTTGTTCCGGTTTTTATAGTAAACAACATCCAGCTGCCGGAATTCATAGCTGAGGTAGAGTTCTGATGCGCCATTAATATAATCGAACAGATTATCTTCAGTAAAAACCTGGATATCCTTTGACGGTTTCCACTGTCCGATTTTCGGATAATTTTGTTTCTCTTCACCATGAACAGTTTTATTAGTAAAAATCCCCATAGAAGCAAAAAAAAGAATGGAGATAGTGATGAACCTGATTCGGACTTTAGTATTTTTAAGCATCTGTTTTTAAATCTATACTAATAATCGTTCCGGAACGGATTTCAACGATGCCACCTCATTGAACTTCCGTCTAACATCAAAACCCTTGACACATTTGACAGAACATATCCTACAGTCCTTACATTGTTCTGGTCCGACATTCAGCGAAGAAACCAGCTCTCTGGCTTCCCAGTAATTTTTATAGGCGTAGCCGTACATATGGGCGCGCATCAGATCGGGAATCGGCAGATTTTTCGGACATTGACTGACACAGGTCTGGCAGCCCTGACAATAGACACCACCAGATGAATTATAACCCAGTTCCAGCGCTTCACTGTCTTTTTCGGTAAATGTCAAATCCTCCATCGCAGATATATCGATTTCCATCTGTTCAAAGGTCGTAAATCCAGGAATAATCGTATGAATGTTTGGATTTTTCAAGGCGAAACGAATCGCAGCATTTGGATCGACGGGTTTGGTTTTGGCTTCATCGAGATAACCGCCGGCAAAGGTTTTCATACCGACTATTCCAAGCCCGGCATCGGCAGCTTTTGCAATCGATTCCTGGATTTGCTTGATATGATCCTGTCTGAAATTATAGGAGGTAAGAACAACATCGTAGAACTGACTCTCGGTGGCTGCATTGATCACTTCCGGTTCATTCCAGTGAGTAGAAACTCCGGCAAAATGGATTCTGCCTTCATTCTTCAATTTTTCCATGGCTTGTAAAAATGGTTTATAAAGCACCATTTCCCGGGTGTTGGGCATGTGCGAGTACAGAATATCGACATAATCAAGCCCGAGTCGTTCCAGGCTTTTATCAAATTTCTCGATGAATCCTTTTTCTGTGGCGTCTCTGGTATAGATACCCGCTTCGCGATCTCTTGCGCGATCAAAGATTTTGGTCGCAATTACATATGATTCACGCGGATAATCTTTGATAACGGAACCAATCATATTTTCGTTGCGTCCACGTTGATAACCTTCTGCAGTATCCAGGAGAACAATGCCATTATCCAGTGCAGCTTTGACCAAATTCGGATTGTCGGCATTCATAACCCCCATACTGATTACTGGCAATTTTATCCCGGTTTTTCCCAGCGTCCGATAGACCACTTTGTGCTTTTTCGGTTTTCCTGGGTTCGTTTGGTCATTAATGTCGGAAGAGAGCATGACATAGCCACCTAAACCGGCAGCGGCAGTTTTAAAGAAATCACGGCGATTCAGGGATGTAGATTTACTCATAAAAACCTCACAATGTCGTTCATTTTAACAAAAGGCAGACCGGTTTCTGATCTGCATTATCATGGTTTTAATTTAAAATCATAATTTTAAATAGCCATTAAAGAAAATAGGCTGACATTGCTGCCAGCCTATTAATTTTATTTCACAATGAATTTAATTGCCTAATTTTACCCGTCCCATCCAGACACTGGCATCTTTGTCATCGCGACTGAAAAAGACCACTTTTTGTCCATCTTCAATAAATGTGTAAGGATAAACATCATCGAGATAATATTTACCTTTTTTCCCGTATCCATATGTCTCGATATCGGAAATCGTTCCGCCGGTGAGTCCAATTGATGCAATTTTCGGAATTTTTAAATAGCGCCCGTTGTCAATTTTTTCAAGTTCCGCAATAAAAAATGTTGCCGTCTTCTGATCAGGATTTTCAAAAATCGTGTGATCAATGGCATTTTCCTTCATCTGGACATCCATTCCAATTGCATAATGAGCTTTCAGAACACCATCAGCCCCAAAATGAAAGGCGTAGAGTACAGAATGGTCAGTAGCTTCTCCTGTAAAAATCAGATCACCGTTAGATGCTAATGTATTCATTGCAGTTAAAACCATATCTTTGCCGGCATAGGCTTTCACTTTTTTTACATTACCGGGTTTCTGCAATTTTTTCTCTAAATCTTTAACGGATACTGTGCTCAGGTAACTCATTTCACCATTTGCCACTTTCATGAGTTGGACATTGTCAAAATCAGATAACGCGGCAGCGCTGCTGAAGTATTTGCCGGCTTTTTTCTGAAGGGCTAAACCGTAAATTAGCACTTCATCATTGCCGGATAGAACGGCATTTGTGATTTTCCACCAGCCACCCTTATTTTCAAATGCAAATTTGTCTTTGACAACAGCGTCAGCGCCTACCCGGACATATTGCCAGTTAATCGGATTCGGATCTTTATTTTTCATTCCAGGGTAGGAGACCGGGCAGAAGATGCACACAATCGAACCATCACCCAATTGCTGATTGTAAATCATTTCCACCATGTGATCGAATTTAAAAGTTTCGTAATGCTTTTGCGACAAGTCTTCAGCTGAATATTTCATTGATAAAAATACCTGAAACGGTGCTTTTGTGTCAAAATCCATCTGGTCGCTGCGTCCAATAATAAGAATATCACCTGAAGCGGAAGCATAATCCTTTTTACGAGCCCAGAGACTGCCGTAAACAAAATTTTGTTTTCCGGTCGTCACTTCAACGGCTGGTTCATCGGTAGCATATGTCAGGAGGACTACCTTTTCGCCGGCTTTTTGAGCCATATTAATGACAAATTGCGGCGCGCCTTCGGGAATATCTACCAGACCTTCAAATTTTGGTTTGACATTCTGGATCTCGTTGAAATTATACTTCCAGTACCAGGTAGTATAGCGATAGTTCCCTTTGTCTTCTACCGATTTTGTCCATTCCCGGGTCAGTTTTCCTTGTCGAAGAACAATCTGTCCGCCCCAATTCGGATCGACTCTGACTACCATTGGATCTGTCCAGACATCTTGCGGTGCAACAAAATTAAGAAATTGAGAATAATTCTCTTTGGCTTGATTCGATTCAAGGGTTTCATTTTTCAGTAACTTGAAATCCTTATCGAATTGGTATATCTCATAGATATCCGTTTTTTTCTTTTCACGTTTAAAAATTAGCGTATAATTCTGACTATCTTGGTCATAGGTAAACGTCAGAAGTTCACCTTTTCTTGCATCCTTTGATAATTCCTGGGAATTATCGATTTCAAGTACCTGAGCGAAAATGAACGATGGAACAATTAACAGTACACAAACAAACCAAACGATAAATTTCTTCATAGCCACCTCATATAATTTTGATTTTGACTAAATTAATAGATTAGATATACTATTTCAATAATTTTTTGGTTACTGCTATTAATTTATTAATGAAATTACCCAAAATACACATTTGCCCTGTTTGGGCAGGATTGCCGGGCACTCACCATAGTCAGTGAAAAAGCATCCTCAATCAGCATTGAAAATAAGAGAATCATAACGCTTGGATATACATCGTAAAAGGTTTAAAATATTGCGCTTATTGGAGAGCTGCCCGAGTGGCTGAAGGAGCACGCT
>CAZSDW010000090.1:3504-5473 GCA_964605705.1 uncultured bacterium | reverse complement strand
TCCTCGCCGCTGGCACAACCGGCACTCCAGATGCGCAGGTATCGATCTTTTTTTCGACGTGAAGCAATCAATTCCGGCAAAACGTATTGCTCCAAAACCTGATAGCTCTTCCTATCCCGGTAAAAATAGGTCTCGCCGACCGTTAGATGACGCGCCAGTTCTTCAATCTGTGACTTAGATAGCGAATTGGAAAACAGCCAGTCACAGTAAGCCGGAGCGTCTTTATACCGTGATTCCTGAGACAGCAATATTATTTTCCGCTCCAATTCAGGCAGACGACGGGCCGGAAAGGTCAAGCCCATCCTGGTTTCCAGGAATTGACATAATTGAGATAATAACGGTTCCGTAATCCGGGTATTCGTAATTTTTTCCTACTTCTTTGGTGCTTTCGATGTCCGTTTCGCTCTTTTCGACGGAGCGGTTTCGGATGATTTTATTTTACCGGCGGTTTTTTTTCGCTGCGAAAGAATCAAATTCTGCAGCTGAACCAGCTCATCATCGGATAAGAACTTCTCCGGGTTGTGAATCAAGGTCAGTCCGTCTTCAAACTTGATAATACCTTCGACATATTGAATACCTGTATAAACTGCCCCAGCTTTAGTAATTTCTTCCGGCAATTTCTCGGTGTTACCGATCACGGAATCCACGTACAGGGCAAAAGTTTTCCGGGCTGAATGGACGATGATCAACTGATCGTTCAGGCGAATTTCGCGCTCCGGCAGGTTTACTACTCGGCGCATGTTGATCACTGGAATGATTTGTCCTTGCAAGTTGATCATCCCCATGACGTGATCTGGCACTCTTGGCAGGGGAGATATCTCTACCATCCGGACAACCCGCACAACAGATTCCAGGTGCAGTGCATAGCGATGCTTGTCTATTTCGAATACGACCAATTTAAAATTTATCTGCATGACGTAATCCCCATAGTTTTTATAGTTTTATTCGAATGTTGACATATAAACCAAAATGGAAAATATCTCTAATCATTGGCACTGTCTGTGTAGTAATATTCATCATTCGCTATTTCCCACTACATAATCCGGGTACATTTTATGCATGCAGTCTGGATAGCGACGGTGGGTAAACTGAATGTCCAGCAGGCGCTGTGCTGTCTTCCACCGGCTAAAGCCGGCGGTTACAGTTTCTTTGCTTTTATTCATAACAATAACTTTCAAACCTTGTCCACCCAATTTATTGGGTGGTACACCGTAACCACAGCTAACTCCCGACTTCAGTCGGTGTAACACATTAATGGTTTTATTCAAGAAACGAATCCTCCGCGTGTTCTATATTATAGGCTACCAAAAACGCCTGCACCTCTTCCCGAAAAGTCTTCATTCTGTGGTGTTCATCCTGGTTCTGAATGTAATGTACGACCTTGTCTGCAACAGACTCACTCACAGAAAATACAGCATATCCTTTCCCCCATTGGAAGTGTTGTTTTAAAATTTTCTCAGAATTTATCCAATGTGACAAAACACCTTTCAAGTGCTTCGATACCTGTTCAACCGATAAATTTGTCGGTAATTCGATAAGAGTATGAACATGGTTACTATGAACATGCAATGCCCGGATAATGATTTCCTTTTCCTTTGCGATATCCAGTAGTTTTTTGGCTATTTGGGGGCGAGCAGGCGCCGGAATTATCTTTTGGTGTTTGTGGGTCCCCCAAATAAGGTGTAGCCAGATTTTGTTGTAAGAGTGGGCAGACATAATATCCTTATTGACCGACTAAAGTCGGACCCTTGTTTGGTGCACTGTCTTCCACCGGCTAAAGCCGATGGTTATGATTTTCGATTTTTGTAATATGTTCATCATATCAACCATTGTCCACCCAATTTATTGGGTGGTAACCCGTCACCATAGCTAACTCCCGACTTCAGTCGGACCCTTGTTTGGTGCGCTATCTTCCACCGGCTACTCCACCGGGAGTTCTCCGATGCATCGGAGTCCTCTGTGACCTGCG
>CAZSDW010000090.1:0-3404 GCA_964605705.1 uncultured bacterium | reverse complement strand
GGGAGTTCTCCGATGCATCGGAGTCCTCTGTGACCTGCGGAAAAGCCGGCGGTTATGATTTTCGATTTTTGTAATATGTTCATCATATCAAACATTGTCCACCCAATTTATTGGGTGATAACCCGGTGCAAATTCTTAATACCGACTTAAGTCGGCTGGAGGTATCGGCAAAGGTTTCCTCACACCGGCTACTCCACCGGGAGTTCTCCGATGCATCGGAGTCCTCTGTGACCTGCGGAAAAGCCGATGGTTATGATTTTCGATTTTTCTAATATGTTCATCATACCAAACATACACCGTCACCACAGCTAACTCCTTTCTTTTGCCTCTTTTCCTGTCATATAATCGGGTACCATTTCTGCAGACAGTCCGGATTTGATTGTGTTTGTTTTGAGATACAGTTATATATTTCCGGGACTTTCATTTAATAACGTTTTAATTGTTTTTAACAGGTTATAAATATCATAGGGTTTTTGAATGAAAATATATGAGCCAATATCGAATTCCGAGGCACGCACTCTTATATCAGTGTATCCACTGGTCATCAGTATCTTAATAGCTGGATTTATGGCATAAAAATCTTCAACCAGCTTATACCCGTATCGATCCGGCAGAATCGCGTCACAAAACACCAGCGCGAAGTTTCCGGCATTTTCTCTGAATATACGCTCGGCATCCCGGGCACATTGCGCAGATTCAACCTGGTATTTATTCCTTTGTAAAACATCACATACCAGTTTATTGACAAATTCTTCATCTTCAATGACCAGTACCCGTTCCCCGAAGCCTGCCAGCGCTTCAGATTTTTGAACTTCTGTGACTTCCTGGTCAGTTGCTTTGCTAATGGTTGGAAAATAGATTTTGAAAATCGTACCATAACCGGGTTCACTGTAAATATTGATAAATCCATTATGTTGTTTAACAATGGAAAATACCACAGCGAGACCCATTCCGGTTCCCTTGCCGGCTTCTTTGGTTGTAAAAAATGGTTCAAATATTTTCGATTGGATTTCTGCGCTCATTCCCGGTCCGGTATCTTCAATCATCAGGCAGACCCAGGACTCCTTTGGCGCTTCTTCAATAACCATTTTGCTGGGAGAATTGACTTTTGACAGAACCGTTCGCAAAATAATATTGCCACCCTCGGGCATGACATCTTTTGCATTGATACACAGGTTCATCAAGACCTGCTCCAATTGCCCTCTATCGGCATTAATGTCAACACAATCCTGACTCAAATCGAGAATGAAATGAATATTCTCCGGAATTAATCGTGATAACATTTTTTGAGCACCAACGACGACCTGGTTAAGGTTCAGGTTCTGAAGATCGACTTTTTCTTTACGGCTGAATAATAAAAGCTGTTGGGTCAGTCCGGTCGCCCGTTCCACGGCTGAGTTTATCTGATTAAGACTTGACCTTAATTTGCTATCCGGTTCAACTTGCATTGTACACAACTGCATATGCCCGGAAATGATCGTCAGCAGGTTGTTGAAATCGTGTGCCACGCCACTGGCGAGTTCTCCGATGGCTTCCATTTTCTGAGCTGATATCAGCTCATTCTCCAGCTCTTTTTCCCGTGCAATATCCTGGATACGACCTCTAAATCCGCTGATTTGACCGGCAGCATCTTTGGTAGCATCCGCATTTATTAAGACGTCTATTTTTTTTCCGCTTCTCGTTTTTAATGTGGCTGGAAAATCCTGAAGGTAGCCTTCCTTACGGATGACGCTGATGAATTTATCACGTTCAGCAGGATCATCGTATAATGCATGGAAAATGTCAAGATTAGTCATATCTTCTCTGGAAGCATATCCGAAAAGCGTCACACCGGCTGGATTAATATCAATAAAATGACCCTCGATATCCGTTATATAGATCGCATCCCGGGATTCTTCAAACAGCGCCCGGAATTTTCTTTCGGAATCGATGATGCTCTTTTCGTTTTTGCGGAGCTCTGTAATATCATGTAATTGGACGAGGATTGCCTTTTCCCCCTGCCACTCGATATCATCGATATACATCTCCACGACGCCGTTTTCCCTGTTATTCCGAATGACATCGATCTCGGATTTTGATTCACTCGTGATGGGCAGACCAAATGGTTCACCGGTCAGGTCCGCCTGACCAAAAAACGTGTGAGCAGCCGGATTTGCAAAAAGGACAACTCTGTTTTGATCCATAACCATAATCGGATCAACATCTTTATTGAAAATTGTGCGCAGATTTTTGATATTGTTTTCTATAATAGATACGTTATGGATGTGTTCGGTGATCTCAATCCCCTGGGCAATAGTGCTGATACAGGTTTCGTGATCGTCAGCATAGATATTCGCAGAATTCCAGAGCAGAATCTTGACCTCCCCGTTTTTACACTGGATCGGCAATTCCGTAAGGGTCAGGATTTCCCGGATTTGGTCCGATATACCGGCTTGCCGGTCTTCCGGAAACAGCAGCTGAATTTCTCTGCCGATGAGCTCCGCCGCCCGGTAACCGGTCAATCGTTCAAACGCCGGACTGAATTCCCTGATCCGAAAATCCCGGTCCCAGACAATAATGGGGACATTGGAGTGTTTAAACAGAGCCAGCTGATATTTCAGCGCCTCTTTGAGCTGATTGACAAGCTTTCTGCTTATCCGAATATCACCGGAGCTGTCCATCGGAACATCGGTCAGAAGATTGAGTTCTGCTCTTTCAAAGATTGAACGAAAAAGCGCGGTATTTTTAGTGTTACTCATTTTTCACCTCTGAATCATTTAAAATAACCCGGCAATTTTGTGGAGTGTCTCAACCAGCCGGTTGAATTCCGTGGACTTGTCATAAAAATAATCGGCGCCCAGATCATAACAGCGCTGCCGATATTCCGGATAAGGATAATTCGTAAAGATGATCACAACCGGCACCAGCCTTTCAGCCTTGATGACTTTCAAGATATCCATTCCGCTTTCACCCGGCAGTTTGATATCCAGAATGATTATATCGGGCGTTAATTCTTTAACCAGCCGGAGGGTATCGGCAGCCGTTTTCGCATTACCGACCATTTGAACATTCTCAAAATTATTCAGCATTTCCGGAATCTTTTTCAGGATGATCTCCGAATCATCGGTAATGAAAATCTTTAATGGTTTCTGTTTCAAAGTACGCCTGTTACTTTAATATTATTATTTATGACATAATCTAAACTCACTGTCGGACCCGTGTTGTCATTCCAATGATTGTTATCTTGTAGCCATTTGTTGATTCTTTTGTGGACAACTAACGACACGCCTGGTTTTTTGATCGAAATCCGTTGTTATTCTGGTTGCAGGACTCCTGCTCTGCAACCTTTGGGAATGTTTGCGTTTCGGAACAGTTTACCCAGCGTAACATCGTGAAGATGTGGAGCCCCGGAACGAGAAACAAAA
>CAZSDW010000089.1:0-5512 GCA_964605705.1 uncultured bacterium | reverse complement strand
GTCAGCGGATTGAAAGGGTTCGGGAAATTCGGGTACAGGGCTGCTTTTCGAGGAAGATTGTTTTCAATTTCAGAATCTTTTATTCCGGTTATCTGCGCTGATATGTGTAAAAAGCAAATTTTAGCATTGTTTGAACCGCTGGCTGGTTTAACGGTCATTCTGCCATCAGTAATTGTCACGCTATCGGTGCCAAAAATATAAGGATACTCTGGATTAGGTTGTCCTTCTAAAATCAATTTTCCCTCTACTTCAATTTTGTGGTAACTATCAAAATAGTCCGGATCTCCTGAAACTATACCGACAAGATATTGTCCATTTGCCAATTCGATTTCCCAAAATCGCGTTGCGCCTCTTTGCATATGATTTAGAGTAACGAACCGAATATCCCCACTACTGCTTCTTTGGCGTGCATTTGATGTATTTACAGCATCCCATCCATAGGTGTAGCCATTCCCCCGGGTTCCGAAAGCGGATCCATCGTCTGCCAGATAGCCTCCGGGCGTTTGGGTCGAACTGATTTGAAAATTTATTTGAATATCTCCGGGATAAATGGAATCCGGTGCTGCACTTGTCCCTCCACCAACATATTTCCATTCGCAGGAATCATATACCATATTTTTTCCATGATATCCTACGACTTTAATTTCAGTCGCGATGGAATCAATTTTTACATCGGTCCATTTAAAAATGTGATCCGTGCTGTGCGCAATACCCTGGCTACTCTGATTTAATAATAATTCCACAGAGTCACAGTTTGAATAAGCCTTAACTTCGACTAATGAATCGGGATGTTCTGTATAGCGCCGACTTGAAATATATAACACCGGTTCATTGATCCAGTTAGCTTGATACAGATAATAGGCATCTTTTAAAGTGACTCTGTCACGGGTTATCAAACCCTTATCATTTATCCCCGGATTGTCACCTTCATTGCGACCATCTGATGCGAAATCGAATCCCACCCATACAGAAGTTGACCATAAATAAGGACGCTCCTTCATGGCATTCCAATAGGTTTCATGAAAGAGATTCTGATATTCTTCGGGATGGAAGCCCCCATAATTTAAGGGCTCGTAAGGATTCTCTTCATGTTGTTGAATATTCGCGCCCACTCCGTATTCGCTAACACCTATTTTTCGATCCGGATAATTGGTATGCATGCCGTCAGCCCAGGGTGCCAGGTCAGTATAATCGCCATAGTACCAGCCAAAATATTTATTCCACGAAATCAGGTCAGGCACCCAGTTTGTCGAACGGTCATCGAACATTGCCGCTCCCGTCGTCAGCCGGGTGGAATCAATTGAATGTGCAATTGTATTTAATTGTTGGACCAAACTGAGCGGATCAGGTCCGGTCTGATAATTAATCTCATTAAATAATCCCCAAAAGAAGACCGAGGGATGATTGAAATTCTGATTAATTAATTCGTACAGTTGCTCTTGGGCATTTGTTGTAAAAGTTATCGTACCAGTGATATTATTAATCAATGGAATTTCAGTCCATAAAACAAGACCATGCTGATCACAGTAGTTATAAGTGAACTGCCCGTGCTGATAATGCGATAGTCTTAAATAGGTACAGCCTAAATTATACAGTAATTCCAAATCTTCCTGTCTGTCACTATCGTCAATCGCCCGTCCTTTACCAGGTCTGTCTTCGTGAAATGCTACTCCATGGAGCGGATATTTATTACCATTTAAATAAAATCCGGAATCGGGATCCACATGGAAGTAACGAAATCCGACGGTCTGGTCTATCTGATCCAATTCACTTCCGTTTTCTTCAATTTTAACTGATACTGTATAAAGATATGGGTCAATTCGACCATTCCACAAATGGGGATTAGTAATGAATGCCGATAAGATTACATCTTGTCTTTCTCCTGCCGGAATCGATTCGGTGGAAGACATCTGTTGAACAATATTATCTTCATTATCGTAAACCGTCGCAGAAATTGTTGGATTTGAAATAGACTCTCTATCGTTCTGTACAATAGTTCTGACAGTCAAATTTGCATTTGAATTGCCGACATCGGTGGTTGACAAATAAACGCCTGAAGAAGCATACTCCATCGGGGAAATATGCAACCGATTTGTTTTTATGAGATTGACTGTTCGGGTGATGCCTCCAAAAAAAGTGAAATCCGCAGAAAGTGGTGGAGCATCTATGGAAGCCAGATTGCTAACTTTTACGGCAAAAACGTTTTCGGCTCCCCAAATTACCGCCTCACTGATGTCAAAAATAAACGCCGAATATCCACCTGTATGGTTTCCAATCAGAATTCCATTTAAATAAAAGGTCGCCAGTAAATTTGCCGAGCCAAATCGAATAAATATTTTTTTGGTCGAATCTTCCGCTGCCAAAATTGCTGTTTTTCGATACCAGCCGATGCCCCGATAATAGTCATTTCCACCATCCTGTCCATCTAAATTGTTCCAGGTATGCGGTAATTGGATTGTCTCCCAATCTGTATCGGAATAATCGCTGAGATGGGCGTCAGCTGGATTACCTTTATAAAACTTCCATGACTCGTTAAACTCGATAATTTCACGACCTTCTGCATACAGGGCGGAAATAAATCCACCAGCAAAGCAAACAGATAATAATACAATGGCGATAAGACTACACTTTTTCATAATAGATACTCTTTTATAATTAGTTGATTCAAATGATTTTACTTTCATGATAATACTATCACATTGCATTTGAGAATAATGTAGCAATCTCTGGTGGATTTTATCAAACTTACCTAATGAAAATTAATGAGTGAGTATAAACTCGAATCCGCATGTAAAAACGAATTTATATTTTGAAGCCAATACTGCCCTATGGAAATCGCCGCTGCTTGTATTCGCGTATCGCCCCAGGTGCTTGATGGATTGTCGGCTTCCCAATCCACGTTAATATAAGTAAAAGCCTTCACGGCATTATTGCTTGCACACAGGTCAAATACATGTTCAAACCAGAGAGTATTTGGTATGACCCAGTTTGCATCACTTTGCCCACTGGTTTTAATGGCAGCCGTCTCGGCAAGCATGACCGGTTTTGCATGATTCTCAGCGAACGTAATCAGCCATTGGACAACGTTATTCGTACTTAAATTCCCCCATCCGATACCAAATATCGACATAGCCACCCAATCCACATAATCATCACCGGGATACCACAATTCCTGAGTCGCTGCCTGCCCTGCCGGCAGAGCCGGATAATAATCGGGAAAGTCTTCGTGACCATAATATGCACCCACGCCCCACGAATGCCACACGTAAGCCACGTTCGTTACACTCATGGCACGCATCCGGTCCACAAAATAACGATAAGCAGCAATATATTTATCGGGCGGATATGCATTATGCCAGCCGTCAAATTCATAACCGAAGCGAATAAAAACAGGTTTCCCGAAATTTTTACAAGCCCCGGCTAATGCAATGATGTTTTGATCATATTTTCCACTGGTAATCTCATCCAGGTAATTTCCGGGCGTACCCCACTGCCGTTCCCCGGTCCAGATTGCCAATTGTAGTATAGTGTTGGGATAATCTTCCAGAAATGATTTATATCTCGGCATATCCCCTTGCACCGCACCGTTGGACAGGCTTGTATAAAATGCAAAACCCGCAGGTACCGGAGTGCTCCTGACCTGTGAGATGTAGGCTTTCATCTGGTCCTCATCAGCCTGACCTAAAATAAACAGGCATTGACCATCCGGAGGCTCGAACTTACTCCCCGTAGTATCATCTCCGGGATCGTTATTTTCCGGTTTTGTCGGAGCATTATTACATGCTGAAATAACCAAAACAATGCTAATAATAATGAGCAATAATCTTCGGTTAAAATTCAATGCTAAGATTCCTTGTTGAATAAAATGAATATAAGTCCATGCGCATTTTTTTCAAAGCCATGCTCACCTGCCACCACAAATCCGAAAATAATATTGACTAAAAATGGGGATTCTGAAAAACACATAAGTTCCTTTGTTTAAAAAATAATACTCCAACATAAAAATAACCATTAAAAAGACGAGCAGGTATCCCGGGCGAACAAAATATTTTAAGCGTTTTCTATTATGAATGACAAAGCGAGGCACTGTAGATAATTTAAGTGTCAATAATCAAACCCAAAATAACTCATATGCAATAAAAAAGCCCGATTTTTGGTCGGGCTTTATGACATTATGTTATATTCCGGCTACTTAGTAAGCAGACTCTTCTTTCCTGGCTATAAATCTCCCATCTGAATCATACCAAGATAAACCAGCACTATCAAGTATCTTCACAATTGCGTTTTTTTCAAAACTCTTAAAAATAAATTCAAAAATACAAGCACCTCCAGTAGAGTAATTTGAGAATTATTTGAGATTTGTAAATTGAAATTCGGCGCTTTTTAAAAAAGTATGGGTTTTTCAAAGATCTCTATTTGATATAGTATCCCGAAACACGCCAAATTCCATCCTCATCTTTCATTGGTGTAACTGTTTCAAGCGTTTTTTCTTTTTTCTCAAATTGTGTTGTGTACTGGATGACAACATATTCGCCGTCGGGAGCGCCGGGAAGGGATGTCTCATAGGTCGCTGAAATTACTTCTCTATTTAATACCTTGCCCAGGAAAGGTAAAATCCCGTTCAACGATTCCTCCCATTTTTCTTTTGATACAGAACTCCTGAAAAATTGGGCTGCCGAATCCCAGCTTTCAGCATATTTTCCAGCATCTACCAACAGCAACCATGAGTTCGCCGATTCGAGAGCAGCCTGGGTTTTTAGAGTATCTACTTCAGTTTGTTGCCCAAAGCAAATTGTCAGCAGTCCGACCATAACAATCAAGATAATCAATGACTTTTTCATAACATTCCCTTTCTTTTAAATAGCATTATTTATCGTCCTTGAAATAAAATTACCGATAAACTTTAATGATATTCACAATTCCCGTGGCTGATGCACCGTCAGTCACATTATTCTCAAAATAATTGAGAACTGAGTACTGCGGTGCATTTATCATTACTCCGGAATAATTGTAATAACCGTATCCCGTTTGAATATTAGATAATTTCTGTTTCGAGCGCAACAGATTTCTCGAATATGGACTGGTACACTAATTCAAATATATTAATAAAAAAGCCCGTTCCAAAAACGGGTGAATGAAGACAATTATTAGCTCATTTATCGTTCTATGAATATTGCCACATTTCCAGCGGAAACTGCCGGACATCCAACGGAATGTGCCGGGCACCTAACAAAAACGTATTTTAATCAACTGAATGTGTCGAGAACGTGTCTAAAACTGTTGAGGGCTTAACGGAAGCGTATTTCGATCAACTGAATGTGTTGCAGGTGTTTCTGAAACTGTTGCAAGGGTAACGGAAGTGTTTTGTGTTCAACTATAACTGTCGCGTGTGTAGTGAAAATGTTTTTGGTTCAACGGAATGTGCCGAGGGAGTTTCGGAAGATGGATAAACCTGTTTAAACCTGTCAGATTGGGAAAATCTGACAGGTTGGCGATGGTGTTTATTTGCCGA
>CAZSDW010000088.1:0-6199 GCA_964605705.1 uncultured bacterium | reverse complement strand
TAGCCAGGCCATGCAAGGCTTCGCTCCACCAGTTGAAATTTTTAATTCCCAGACGGGGAATCGCGTCCGACGCATCACACATCAGAGCCGCTTTTTCTTCCAATGTGAGACGGGAAATCAAATCTTTCGCTCTCTCTTCAGAACTCAGAATTGGATTCTGATAGGGCAATGGCTGCCCCAGTAAATTGATTGAAGACAGTAAAATCAAGATGACAAAAGATTTATTCTTTAAGATATTCGGTAATAATAATTTCATTACGATATTCCTCGCTAAACATTAAAAATGCAATGATTGTTTTCCTTTAGTCCATAGAATTCCTAACACTATCCCGGGAGCCTCAAATCACGGTCTTGAACCGAATAACCGTAATGGAATACCCTGGGAAAGTATGAGTCCAATTGGAACTGGTATCGGTAAAGATGAAACGCTTGGGCACCGTGTGGAACGGATTCTCCACGGTGTTGATATCCCCAGGCTTGCCCACCATGACCTCTCCGGTCGCCACTTTTTGGATATTGGCTCCGGACAACTCAACAGTCATGGTTTGATCCACGTCGAAGATGTTGACAACCTTGAGTATAATGTCACCAGAATCATCCTCTTTGCTTGCACATGTGAAAAGAGGTTCGTCGGGATTGAGCGGAGCTTCCCCACGACCAAATCTGAATCGACTTGCAGGAGCCAGTAAGGATTCCGATGTGGGTTCCTGAGCTGGAATCGTCTGGGGAACGATCTCGGTCACAGGAATGACCTGATCCCCCTTGGAATTGAAGAACATCTTTTGGACATAGTACGACGGCGATCCAAAACTGGTCAGGGTGTTGTAACCAATCAGGTCCGTACTCCACTGGCTGCCGCCAATATTCACGCGGGTAAACAGCGGAGCGTAACAGTTCATGATGACGATGTCGGCGTTCCGTTCCAAACCAGTCAGAAATACAGCATCGGATAAAGCACATTGGAAGGAAGGAGTCAGACCCCGTGCGATACCGGGTTCTTGGGAAGCCCATTCGCCTTCGAATATCTTCGGTCCGTTTCGATCTGCATTGTCATACGTATGGGCATTACGAATGGCAGTGTTGGGCGACATGTAGTGATGATTATCGATCACATCGTGCGGCACACCCGGATCGGTTGTTGCAATGACCTGTATATCGGGATATTTGGCTTTGATGGCGTTATAGAACATGGCGAAACGGCCTTCCGGGCCACGATAAGTGGCAGCGCCATTGTTCAGGAAGTCCTCATTGCCAATCTCGACATAGGTGAGTTTGAAGGGAGCCGGATGGCCGTCTTTGGCCCGGCGAGCGCCCCACTTGGTGTTTACATCTCCAGTAATGTACTCGATTTCATCCAGTGCATCCTGAACAAACGGCCTCAGCGCTTCGCCGGTCCTGACATCATGGCCGCCGTTGAGATGCAGGCCGGCATAAACACCGACCACCGGCTCCATGTTCAATTCTTCGCACCATTCAAGGAATTCCAAAAGGCCTAAACCGTCCGAAGACTGATAGCCCCATGGGCTCATGTGGCCAGGACGATCCTCCCAGGGACCGATCATAGCCTTCCAATTGAAGCGATTCTCAAAATTGGTTCCTTCGATATAATTGCCACCGGGAAAACGCAGGAATGCCGGATGCATATCGTCGAGAAGTTGCATGATATCCAACCGGAAACCCGTGAAAGGACGACCGCCCAAAGCATTATTGGAACGTTCCATGAATACCGGCTGGAACAGCGAGACGAGATTAAAGTTGACTGTGCCCTCCGAACCAGCGGCGATCACAAAACGGGTATTGGCTATAGGTGTGACCTGCCCGGATTTCAGCGTGACCTTATAATGTTTCCATGTGCTAGTGATAGCAGGGACCGTTGCGGAGGCATATTCGGTTGCGCCATCGTCGGACTCGATGGAGACAGTTAATGGACCGGAGAAGCCTTTTGAGGCTTTTGCGTAGAAAGAACACCGATAGGTCCAATTGGGTTTGACAGGAATTCCCCAATACCCGTCATTCGCAACAGCGACACGGCCACCGGCGGGTACCTTGGAAATCGTAAGCTTCAGACTGGTTGTCAAGACAGTGGTGTTTATGGGATCGCTTGTGTCTGCAGCGGCGGCACCTTCAGCACCGGTCGATGTGACGAGAAACCAGTGGGGAACACCCGGTATCCAATCACCGGGAGGTTCCACGAGTGGGCCGTGATTAACCGTACTGCCACCTTCAAATCCTTTTTCCGGCTGCCAAACCTGACCTATTGAATCCGTAAATGGTTCGGACTGGCCGGCTCTGATTCGTATGGTCGTTGTGGAAGACGGTGCCAGTGGTATGATTTCAATCGCATTGATGCATGGGTTTTCGATCTGGGGCGTGAAAGTCATGCGGAATTCTCTGTCGGTTACTTCAACGGGCACCGTTTCGATGTAGGCACGGTTGAAACCACCAGCTTTGACCCAAATATCAAAGTCCTTGAATTCATGTCCCATGACATTGAAGGAAAAAACACGGTCACCGGGTCCGCCAATACCGGAGTACGTCTCTGCAAAGTGGAGTTTCGCGAGATACTTGCCATTGGGAATTTTGCACGAGAAAACACGCATCGAATAATGCTCGCTCCTATACAAGCCTGGTTCCTTGGTCCCGGTGGCCGCGGGAATTGAACCACTGCCCAGAGGATTTCGGAAAATGCGGTTCTGAATCAATTCGCCATACAGTCCTCCCTCGTAAGAGTAATTAATTTCCTCTGTCATGAGTCCATAAAACATTGGACTGATTTTGGCCCCGGGATTATCAACCTGTACGACGATTTTACCGGGATCGGCAGCAAAAACGGATTCAGTATATATCATAGCCAGCATCAGGATAGTAAGTTTCGATAAATATTTTTTAACAACACAAATGAAAAATTTCATAAGAGACGCTCCTTAAAAAGTAAACAGAGTAATTTAGGACTAAAAATCATATAGCCATATATCAGAATATTGAGTGGTCCTAACATATATTCTCGTTTAGCCCTGGAATAGCAATTGAGCGAATTCATGTAGGCTGCGCCGCCAGCTCTGCCACTCATGAGCTGTGTTGGGAGAAACATAGAAATGCGTATTGATACCAGCTTCTCTTAGCGCTTCGGTACTTACCTTGGGATCACCGCCGAAGCGGGTTCTGCCGTTTTCGAGTTCCCGGCTACCGTAGCTAATAAACAAAAGTTTGACTTTCTCCTTGAAACCGGGCGCATTGTTGACATCATCCATACTGATGCTGCCGCCACTGAACATGCCGACATATGAGAAAATATCCGGATTGGCCAGGGTAATGATCCGGGTCTGCATGCCGCCCATGGACAATCCGGCCATGGCGCGGTGCTCCTGATCGGCCAGTGTGCGATAGCTGGTATCGACCATGGGGATGATATCCTCCAGCAGAGTCTTCATGAATCCGTCGGCCCAGCCTTTGGGGGGCCAGCCGCCGGCAGGACGTTCGCCCCGTTTCGGCCTGGGAACATTTTCCGGCCAGCGCCAGGTGCCATTATCCATGACAATAATAAAGGGTTTGGCCTTTCCTTCTGCAATCAGATTATCCATGATCAGATTGGTTCTGCCCTGATTGGGCCAGCCGGTCTCGTCCTCACCGCCGCCGTGCTGCAGGTATAGAACCGGATACAGTCTGGTCAAATCCGCGTCATAGCCGGGAGGTGTGTAAACGAAACAACGGCGCATGCTGTTTTCGCTTTGTGAAAAATAGAGATGCTCACGTATCTGACCGTGGGGGACGTTCTTGAGAATGTAAAAGTCCTGATCCTTGGCGGGGATATCAATACCGCTGCCCCAGCGGCTGGCGCCATAAAAGTACAGGCTGCCCGGATCGGGAACGGCGGCCCCGTCAATCCAGAGCTGGTAATAGTGAAATCCTTCATCCTGGGGATCCGAGTCACCAGTCCAGAGACCATTCTCATCTTTAGTCAGATCGTATTTTACAGCGCTGATATCCAGCTGGACTCTCTGTGCCTCGGGCGCTGAAATACTGGCACGTACCCGGCCTTCCGAATTGACCTGAGGATACTCACTACCCGGCTGATTGGTAGTTGCCGGCTTGAAGTCCTCTACAACTGAAGTCTGTATCGACTGTGCTAAACTGATTCCACTAATTGACACAACAATGACTAAAATAGATAATAGTGTCTGTCTCATTTTAAATTCTCCTTAAATAAATATTTGAAATAGAATTCCCTTTTCAGGTTTTTTCTTTTGATTGATGATTATAATTGTTATTGGAAAACAACCTTTTTTTCCGCGCCGTTGTACTTTACAGCCTTTTCACCCTTCTCAGTCGTTTCAATGCCTGTTCCATGTTTTGGCGACACAATGACGACTCGAAATACTCTTTGATCCAGCATCCCGGGGAAAGCGCCCTGCCTTTCGCTGATCGTTAAAACTTTCTCTTCATCATTCCATTTAAAAGTAATCGTGGAATAAGATCCCTTCTCATAGTTATAATTATCAAATTCATCTTCATACAATACAAACTCGCCATTTGCACCTGGATACACGCGAATTTCAAGGTTATCCCATTTTTTCTCCGTGGCATATTGCACCTCAGGACCGATTGGAAGTATGGACCCTGCTTTCACATACAATGGAATGATGTCAATTGGAGATTCTCTATTCAGCGTCTGTCCGCCCTGGTATCTTTCACCAGTCCAGAAATCAATCCAATCGCTTCCTTCAGGCAAATAGACTTCTTCATATTTTATTTTGCTGAAATCTTCAACGCGGGTGGTATCCTTACCATTCACGTTGATCTTTGAATACATCGGGCTGGTTACCGGACAAACCAGCAGCGATTTGCCGAATAGATACT
Organism: uncultured bacterium; assembly: GCA_964605705.1. Lineage (GTDB taxonomy): Bacteria > Fidelibacterota > UBA2242 > UBA2242 > UBA2242 > CAZSDW01. Next base: position 1,342 of record CAZSDW010000088.1, on the reverse strand, counting down.
GATCATTAATATCCAGCGCCTGCTTATCCTGAGCGAAATCCATGACTAGTGCGCGTGTCATCGTCGATTGATTGGCCGTCACATCCCATGAGGCAGTATACATATAAGGTAGCAGATAGTAACGCAGGCGGATCGCTTTTTCAATGGCATCATAGATCCTGTCCCCCTTTTGACCGAACTGGTAAATTTCACGCGGGGCATCGGTTCCGTGCGAACGCATCATCGGACAAAAGGCCCCAAACTGCATCCAGCGGGTATAGAGTTCACAGTAATCGGCATCGGCCAGTTTTTTCGGGAAATTCCAGAGAAAGAATCCGCCGATGTCACTGTTCCAGTAAGGAATGCCGCATAGCGAAAAGTTTAATCCTGCTGAAATTTGATTTTTCAGGGCATCCCATGACGCCACTACGTCCCCTGACCAGGTATTGGCCCCGTAGCGCTGCTGGCCTGCAAATGCCGAACGCGTGAGTATGAACACACGTTTTTTGGATGTGACCGAACGCTGATGATCATATAATCCGCCCACTGTCATTAAGGGAAAAGCATTGCGTACTTTGCGGAACGAACCAAGATAGGTTTTATTATCAAAATCAGAAACCTTGAAATACATGTGATCCGGTTCTGAAGAATCCATCCACCAGCCGTCCATGCCAAGAGAGAAGATTCCCTGGTTCAGAAATTTCCAATAGATATCGCTGGCCTGAGGATTGTAAGGATCGTAAACCCTGACACCTGAAGGATAATCCATTCTAGGCGGCCATTTTTGAGAACCGGATGCCGGCCAGGTGATAAAGTTCATGAGCGCATCAATCTTATCCAATTCTTTGTATTGTTTAGTGTGAGGACCGAATGAATTCCAGATAGAAATTATCATATGAGCATTCAGACTGTGCACCTCGTCCACCATCTTTTGCGGATTATAAAATTCGGGATTGAGAAATTCCATGGCATTCCACAGGTAATTGTTACCCCAGTACTGCCAATCCTGAATAATCCCATCTAAAGGCACACCTAGTTCACGGTACTTTTTTACCACACCTACTGTTTCATCCTGACTTTTATAGCGTTCCTTACTTTGCCAGTAGCCATAGGTCCATAAGGGAAACATAGCCACCTGTCCTGTCAGGTTACGCATACAGGCAATCACACCATCGGCATTACTACCGACCATAAAATAATAATCAATACAATCACCCACCTCCGAGGTAAAAGAGGTGTTTTGCGGATTATCTTCAAAAATTGTGGGGGAATAATTGTCCCAAAACAAACCATATCCTTTTACCGACAGAAAAAAAGGAATATAATCATCCGTATTGCCCTGTACCATGTGCAGCTTCAGGTC
>CAZSDW010000087.1:0-6264 GCA_964605705.1 uncultured bacterium | reverse complement strand
TGAAGGTTTAGTGAAGACTGTCAACATAAATCAGAAATATCCGATCCCAACCTTCTGAAGGTTTAGTGAAGACTGTCATCATAAATCAGAAATATCCGATCCCAACCTTCCGAAGGTTATTTATTATATTTCTCATTTTGCATTTTGAAGAGCATCCAGTAACCAGTATCCAGCAATCAATCAACAATCTCCAATCAACAATAATCAATCAACAATAAGCAATCTCCAATGATAAATTGTTGTAATATTGTTATAAATTCGCTTATCTTTAATCATTACGATTTGATTATTCAACAGGGGGAAAAATGGCGACAAAATATATCTTATCACATGACATGGGGACCAGTTCGGACAAAGCGATGCTTGTGACGGTTTTTGGTGATGTTATTGATTCGACGAAAGTCGAATATCCGATGGAAATGCCGCAACCCGGTTTTGCCGAGCAGGAGCCGCAGGACTGGTGGAATGCAATTTGTGAAACCTCCAGGGAATTGGTCCGGAAGACCAGGGTCAACCTGGAAGACATTGTGGGAATCACCTTTTCATCTCAAATGCAGGGGCTCGTCTGTGTATCGCGCGAGGGAAAGCCTCTCCGGAAAGCGATTTCCTGGGTGGACAGCCGCGGCGGCGATATCATGCGGCAGAAAATCTGGACAGCACCGCGGTTACAGGGCTATAATATTTTTCGGTTGCTCAAATTTCTGAGAATAACCGGTGGTGCCCCTGGTTTAGCCGGGAAAGACATTATCGGTAAAATTCTCTGGCTGAAGGAACACGAGCCGGAAATAATCGAACAAACTTATAAATACCTTGATCCGAAAGATTATATCATCTATAAAATGACGGGGAATTATGTAAAATCAACGGACCTGGCGGTTGTCTGGTGGTTGCTGGATACTCGTAAAAACCGGAACCAATGGGATCCTAAACTCTGTAAGATGACGGGTATAGAATTGGAAAAATTGCCCGAAGTCAAAGCCAGTGGCGAGATCGCCGGAGGAATCACCGAAGCTGCTGCGGAGGCGCTTGGAATTATACCGGGAACACCCGTGATAACCGGTGCGGGAGATATATCCGGGGCGGCGTTGGGCAGCGGTGCTGTCGAAGATGGCAGAATGCATATCCGGATTGGTACCAGTGGCGGCGTTGCCGGGCATTTTGTTAAACGGAAAATTGACCTTACGCATTATGCCGGCTGTATCGGCAGTGCCTATCCGGAGAAATATTACCTGGGAATCGGGACGCAGGATACCATGGGAATCTGCCTGGAATGGGTCAAGAACAAGGTCATCTATCACGCGAAAGACCTGAAAGACGAATATCACGTTGATAAAATATATCAGATTCTGGATAAACTCGTTGAACGGGTCAAACCGGGTGCGGATGGATTGATTTTCACACCCTGGATGTATGGCGAACGTTGCCCGTTGAATGACGATACGCTCCGGGGTGGAATTTATAATCTTGGTCTGAACCATACCCGCGATCACATCGTCCGGGCGGTCTTTGAAGGCATTGCCATGAATATTCGCTGGGCGCTTGAAGTCATGGAAAAATTGTTTGGTCACGTCGATGAATTGAACTTTGTTGGCGGCGGAGCGATGAGTGATACCTGGTGTCAGATTATCGCCGATATTACTGACCGAACTATCCATCAGGTCACTGATCCGCAGCTGGCAGCCGGGAAAGGCGTCGCGCTGCTTGCCAGTATCTCCCTGGGATATATTAAATCCTTCGAGGAGATCGGGAAATACATAAAGATCAAAAACAGTTATAATCCAAATCCTGGAAACCGAGTGTTGTACGACAAACATTTTAATGCTTTCAAAAAACTGTACAAGCAGAATCGTAAATGGCACGCAATGATGAACAGTGAGACAAAATCACATTAAAAACATAATGGATGATTTAACGGAATTCAGAGCCCGGGGAATTAATTTTAATGAAACTCTGATTGCCGTCAATGAACGGGTGAAATTGAGGGTGATTACATTTATGCCGGCGAAGGAAACTCATCATCCGGCGATTATTTTTGTGTCCGGCTGGATTTCAATGATTTCCGGCTGGAGAGACGTGCTGATCGAAATGAGCCGGGATTTTCCGGTTTACTATGTCGAGACACGTGAGAAAAATTCTTCTGTAATTAATGGAAAAGTCCGCTATCGGGTCGAGGATTTTGCGCGGGATATCGCTTCTGTGGTTGATGCTTTAATCCTGAGTGACGGGAATTTTATTCTGTGCGGCAGTTCGCTGGGCGCGACGGCAATTGTTGATAGCTGTCGTTTCCTGAACCGAAAACCACTGTGCCTGGTGCTGATCGGCGTCAATGCTGTTTTTTACGTTCCGACCTTCTGGCATATTGTAATTTACCTGTTTCCACCGAAGTTTTATCTCATTATGAAACCGATCATAAAATGGTATTTGCGGAATTTTCGTCTGGATGTTCATAATGACCGGGCACAGTACGAAAAGTATTGCCGCAATCTCGAGGCGGCAAATCCCTGGAAACTGAAAAAGGCAATGCTTGAGTTTGTCAAGTACGAAATCTGGTCAAGATTGCCGGATATTCAAATTCCGGCGCTTCTGGTCAGCGCCTCAAAAGATGAATTGCACGACCATGAAAATATTCGGAAAATCAGTACGCTGCTGCCGCTTGGAAAAACCATTGATATGGAAATCAACAGCAATAGTCACAGTCCGGCGGTAGTGGGGGAGATTCGGAAGTATATCGGGGAATTATAACTGACTGCAATAGTTTGAAACCACGTATCCGCAGTAAGAATCAGCACTAAGCGGCAGATCGCAAACCGCTCTTTTTGTACGGAATACAAGTTTTGGTTGGAGATTACAATGGAAATATTACTTTATAATGGTGCGGAATTGAATATGACATATCTATATTTCTTTATTGATCGTGACAGCGTATAAAAATTTGAAAAAAGGGGAAATAACATGTCTCTCAAATCTTCAATGATTTCATTTTTTTCGTTTATTTTATTAATGATCAATGCATACGGTGATGATAACATTGTCGTTAATCCCGGTTTCGAAAGCGGGAGGGAGGGCTGGTATGATCGAACCTGTGCTATCAAAGCCGTTTCGTCTGACGTTCACAGTGGCAGAGGCAGTGGCAAAGCGATTGAGAGAGGGGCGAACTGGCAGGGAATCAAACAGTCCCTTTTTGGTAAGATGGTTGACGGATCAACCTATCAGGTTTCCGGCTGGGTAAAACTCGATAATGCCGCCAGCGATGAAGTTGCCATCTCCTTTGAGCAACAGGATGACAATGGTACCCGGTATATCGGTGTCGCCAGAGCAATGGCTACGGACACTGCCTGGCTGCAACTGTCCGGTGAATTTACGCTGAATGTAACCGGCACACTGTCGGTTCTGGATGTCTATTTTGAAGGACCGCTGCCAGGTGTGAATTTTTATGTCGATGATGTGGTTGTATATGGGCCGGTCGCCGATGCACCCGAAGTCGTTCCAGCAAAGCCGAAAGGAACTGCCAAAATTGATGTCAATATTCGTCATCAGAAAATAGAAGGTTTCGGAGCATCCGGAGCTTACTACACCATGAATTTCGTTGATCATAAAGAAAAAGACGAACTGTGTAAATTGCTGTTCAGGGACCTTGGTCTGGATATATTCCGGATTCGGAACAATTACAAAATGGAACCGAATTCTTTTAAAGAAACTGCGGAAATAGTGAAGTGTGCCGAAGCCGTAACGGACCACGATCTGAAAATCATGATTACCTCCTGGTCACCACCAGCCTATTTGAAAAGTAACGACAACACAATTGGCGGAACCCTTAAAAAGAAAAAAGGGAAGTTTATGTACGCTGAATTCGCTGACTGGTGGTACAAAAGCCTCGCCGCCTACGCGAAAGCAGGCGTCAAAGCGGACTATATTAATGTCCAGAATGAACTCGATTATGAAGCACCCTGGAATTCCTGCCGGTTTTTCCCATCTGATACTTCAGGTGATGAATTTGCTGCCTATGATATTGCCTTCGAAACGGTCTGGCAGAAACTGCATTCGAAAATGGGTGATAATATGCCCAAGATGCTGGCGCCGGAATCTTCGGGACTTGGCAACGGTCATGATTATCTGCTGAACCTCGATGACCCGTCTCATGTTTACGGCTATGCCCATCATCTCTATGATTGCAGTGGTTGTGGAATTGCGCCTGACCGGTTTATTCCGCGGATGACCAGTCTGCGTGAATTCATTGATGCCCACGGCAACTTACCGATTTTTCAGACCGAGTTCGAGGAGGATCCGGGCACCTGGGCAGATGCGATCAATACGGCGCTTGTGATCCATAATGCCATGACAGTATTAGAAGCATCAGCCTACCTGTACTGGGATCTGTTCTGGGCGCCCGGAACCGGTTTACTGAGCATGGATGACCAATATACCTATACTATCAAACCGACCTACTATACATTCAAACATTATTCGGCTTTCATTTATAACGGTTGGCAGCGGGTGGAAGCGACTACGGAAAATACCGGTCTGCGAATTTCTGCCTATATCAGTCCCGATAATCAGAAATTGACAGCCGTTCTGATCAATACAACGACTGATACCGATATCAAGGTTGACCTTTCATTTGACAACTTTAATGCCGTGGATGGCGATATTTATCGGTCCAGCCTGACGGAAAATTGTGTCCGGGTCGGTAGCTATAATGCTCAATCTCAGTTGAGATTGCCGGCTAATTCTGTAGTGACATTGTCACTTTCTGCAATGGGTGAGTAATTTAAAATAGTAATAATTTAGCTAGGAATGTGAATTCAATATCCCAGCGAAACCGATATATATAACATTCTGCTTAACATTTTGCACCGATTCGCAAGCAGGGAATCCAAATGATCTTTCATTAAAATTTGAAATCTAAAATCTGCAATCTAAAATCTGCAATTATAAAAAGTGGGCCCCCGGGGATTTGAACCCCGAACCGACGGATTATGAGTCCTAAGTGTTCCCGTCGTGAAAAAACAAAGTGTATCCAGGATTTATCCGGTTTTTAAATCTCTTTAAAGTCTAGTCAGTATATTTGAATGAGAAATCAGAATACCAAATTGGTATTGATAAATTTCCGAATGCTCCCGGAATCGGTATCCGGTTTGATCGGAATAACCATTAAATCAGGTCATCTAAAAATTTTAGTAATGAAAGAATCCTTAATTTTCAAAAATATTCTTTTACATTTACTAATGCGGTAAATCTTCAGAATATTGGGCAATGTTCATCATATCACCGCAGTTCGTTCCGATAAAGCGGAATGGGACTGACGGTACAGTCAATGGAGCAACACTGACACTTGATCGATTTGGTAATGAGAATTGTGCTTACAATTTTGATGGCGTTGATGATTTTATTCAAATATATCATTCTGATCAATTAAAACCAACGATGATTTCAATATGTGCCTGGGTAAAAATGGAAATTGGAGGACGTACAAATCCCAGGATCATTTCTGAAGGCAATGCATGGGAGTTAATCACAATCGGAACTGATTATTCTAGACCAGTTTGCTTAATTGTCAATGGTGCAGGACTATCCTCATCAGTCGAGATTGATACAACTGGATGGTATTTTATCAGTACTACGCACGGGAATGGATATTCCAGAGTATATGTCAACTCTGTTTTAGTCGCTGAAAATTCAAATTCGAATCCAATATCTTATTCGACTAATGATATCCATATCGGCCAAAGACCAATCAATGGAGATGATGATTTTAAAGGCTCTATTGATGATATCCGTATCTAAATCGAACATTGACTCAATTAGAGATTGATTCACTTTTTCATGAAGGTGGTTGGCCCATAGAAGAACCTGATCTTGTTGCCTATTACCCCTTCAACAGCAACGCAAATGATGAAAGTGGAAATGGCAATGATGGAACTGTGAATGGTGCGACGTTGGCCATAGATCGATTTGGCAAAGTGGATAGTGCGTATAGTTTTGATGATGATAACATCAATATTGGGCAAGGATGGAATACTAAGAATGGAACTTTTTCTATGTGGATTTACCGGACTGGTTCTGGTATTCAGCGTTTTTTATCGGATAGGAGTGGAAGTTCAAACTATTTATCTTTATTTGTTAATTCAGATAATGAAATAGGTGCTACAATGAGTGGGGATTCTACTTGGATTAGTACTGAGCAAACATTTGTACTTCCTGCGAACAAATGGTATCATGTTGTTTTTACATGGGGCTTAGACGGAATGAAATTTTATCTTGATG
>CAZSDW010000086.1:0-6268 GCA_964605705.1 uncultured bacterium | reverse complement strand
TCGCCAAGGGGTGTCAGGTGATGATTGACACCTTGAAGTTGACTTCCATTCCAGGGCCACTGATCATAATAAATATCGAAATCATCTTCACCTTCATTTAATGAGCCCAGATATTTTACACCAAAATAACTCTGTGCCCAGCCCTGATCACCATCGAGATCAGTCTGATACGCCATTGAAAGCGAGTCCACAAAATTATTCCGATTATCATACCAGTTCCAACCACCGCCAGGTTCACAAATACTTGTAAAATTCATATTGCCAACGGAAGCATCAATCCACATACCGACAAAGGGATTGACAATTGGGTCACTGGAAATATTTTCCATGGTGTAGTTTAAAATCACAAAGGAGTTTGCGTAAGGGTAGTTCCAGCAATATGTTTCAAGATGTACTTTAATCCCAAGTGGATCGTGAGGGATCTGAATTTCCGTTCCGGGAATCACCTGAGCAGTATCGGTAAACTCGGCAATCATATCCTGATGTGAAATGGCAGTACTGTCATAATAACTCGCAAGTTCTCGAATCACCGGGTCCGTTGTTCGTTTATTGAAAGTGGATTTTATTCTGACAATATCAGAAGAGTCAGCGGTACTGCTGAACTCTCTGCCGGCAGGACGGGTTCCAAACTCATCCGTGACAAAACCGTCTGTCAGTGCTGATGAAACAATAGTCTGATTATTTTTGATTCCTCCTACCCAGAGACCGGCATAGGAAAAGTGTTCGACCTGTTCCTGTTTATATTCGGAATACAGCTTATACCTGCAGGATGGCTGCTCACAGGATTCATAACCTTCACCCAGAATTCCATAGTTGGTAACAGTCATTCCGATTTGCCCGGCAAATGTATAATGTGTGAAATCCCGAATCATTGGTTTCTGCAGTTCCTGAGCAGATATATGCCCAAACATTAACACAAATAAAAAAATGAAATGATTTTTATTAATTGAGTAGATGATCATCAGAAAATGATCCTCTGGGCACTTGTGTGGTTATTTTTAGAAATCAAAAAGTTTATCAAAGTATTTATGACTATCATTAATTTAAAGATCGTTCTGCTACTAAAAATCTACAAAAAGAAAATTCAAACATAAAGACATTTCTTAAATTTTCTTTACTTGTATTTCGTTGATGAACATACTATATTTCGTGTGGCAGATGAGAAAAAATACAAAATACGCAGTGACTTAAAGTTGTAACTTAAGTATTTTTGTATTGTGGGTTTACGTCAATTTATTCTAATGATGGAGGAATGATGAGGAGTACAAAATTTTTCTTTGCACTTTTGGTATTGCTAATACCAATGTTCGTTTTTGCACAGACCGGTTCCGTTCAGGGAACTGTTGTCGATAAAGCAACAGGTGAAGGAATCGTTGGTGCAAATGTCGTGGTTGTAGGCACAACATTAGGTGCCGCAACTGATGAAAATGGTAGTTTCGTCATCGATGACGTACCTGAAGGCAGTGTACAGGTAATGGTTTCTGTTATAGGTTACGCAAATGTTACCAGAAATCTGAGCGTATCTTCCTCTGGAGTTGCAAAAATCAACTTCCAGCTTGAAAGAGAAACCCTGGAACTTGGTGCACTCGAAGTTTTGGCATCACGTGCCACTCGAACTACCCCGGTAGCCTATACCAATGTCGAAAAACTGGACATTGAAATCAATCTCGGTTCACGGGATATGCCGATGGTATTAAACACAACACCCAGCGTTTACGCTACTGAACAGGGCGGTGGCGCCGGAGATGCACGGGTCAGTGTTCGTGGATTCAATCAGAGAAATGTTGCGGTTATGATCAATGGTGTCCCGGTTAATGATATGGAAAACGGCTGGGTATATTGGTCTAACTGGGATGGCGTTGCCGATGCCACCTCTTCTATCCAGATGCAACGTGGTCTCTCAGCTGTGAACCTGGCTGCGCCATCAATCGGTGGTACAATGAATATTCTGACAGATCCGACTGCATTGAAAGCCGGCGGTAAGTTCAAGCAGGAATTTGGAAGCGGCGGATTTCTTAAAACGACCTTGAATTATAATTCCGGATTAATTGCTGATAAGTTTGCCGTGAGCGGAACAGTCGTACGCAAAACTGCCGCCGGTGTTATCGATAAAGCATGGACCGATGCCTGGGCTTATTATCTGGGTGCCAGTTTTCAAGTCAATAAAAATAATCGAATCGAATTTTATGCTCTGGGTGCTCCACAGCGTCATGGACAAATGAGATATGCTCAGAATATTGCAGCTTATGATCATGAATATGCCAAAGAAGTATTTGACGATTCTATCGTAAAAATGGCATCGGATAGTGCTGGTACGAGTTATGATGTATTTTCAGTTTTTCCAGAAGCAGGGAGAACGTACAATGAAAACTGGAATACGGTAAGCAGTAGTTACAAAGGTCAGGAATATTTCTATATGTACGGCGATAAAACTGTCGATCGCCATGATCCGGATTATCTGAATGAAAGTGAAAACTACTACCACAAACCCCAAGTCAATTTGAACTGGTATCTGACCATCAATGAGAAAATGAGATTATCAACTGTCGCTTATTTCTCTGGTGGTTCCGGTGGCGGAACTGGCACATTTGGTGATTTAATTTGGGAATATAACGGTGTTGGAACAGATTTACCATCACGTATTGCTGACTGGGATGCGACAATTGCGATGAATCAGAGTACTGAGTCAAGAAAACATGCCGTAAAACCAGCCGGTGAATCTGTTGGATTCCTGAGAAACAGTTATAACCGCCAGTGGACAATTGGTGCTATTTCAAAATTGAATTTCGATATCAGTGACAAACTTAAAACACAAATTGGGATTGACTGGCGTACGGCTGAGATCGATCATGGTCGTGAGGTCAGAGATCTCCTTGGTGGTGATTATGTAGTAAATGGTTACTATAACTATTATACAGGATTTTACGAAAATAAAGATACACCAGAATTCGACGCAAAATTCAATGATGAATTTGACTGGGTAATGATTGGTGATTCCATCGATTACGCAGCTACATATGAGAATGCCAAAGGTAAAAAGTTAGGCGATATCATTGATTATCATAATACAAATACCGTTGATTGGCTGGGATTTTTCGCACAGGCAGAATATAAAACTAACCTTTTTTCGATTTATGCAATGGGTGGTTTTTCGATGATTAAATATGGCTTGGTTGATTATTTTAAAAGAGCTGACTTGCACCCGGCTGAATATGTAGAAGCTACTGATAATGGCGAATTGATGATCAATTCCGATTGGATCAGTGCAATCCAGATCAAAGGTGGCGGTCTGTATAAAGTAACTGACAACATGGAAGCTTTCGCCAATTTCGGTTATGTTGAAAAGGTTCCGATTCTGGACAATATCATTGACGATGTTGAAATTGCTCTGGCACCGGATCCAACCAATGAAAAATTCATCAGCACCGAATTGGGATTGAATTTCAGAGCACTGTCAGACAAATTAGCGACAAAAGTGAATGTCTATAACACTAACTGGAATGACCGGAATCTTGTTATACCACGCAGTACCGGACAAGGTTCAAGTGGAGATACTGACCTTATATTCCTGACAGGATTGAATCAGTACCACAAAGGTCTGGAATTAGAAGTCGCCTATCAGCCTATCAGGATGCTGCGCCTTGATGCAGCCATGTCCTACGGTCACTGGATTTACACCGATGACGCTGAAGGAACATATAAGGATATTGTAGCAGACACAACAGCAAAATATATTTATGCAGTCAAAGACCTTATGGTTGGCGATATGCCTCAGAGTCAATATTCGTTAACTGTCTCTCTGTTTCCGATTCAGGGCTTTACCATTGCTGCCACGATGAATTATTATGATCGTTTTTGGGCAAACTGGGATCCAATCAGCAGAGAAATCAAAACTGGCGAAGAACCAGATCGTGAACAAAACTGGCAAGTTCCTTCTTACGGCAAGGTTGATCTACACGCTAAGTACGATTTACCGATTCATTTTGGAAATGTCGGTTTCCAGGCATATCTGCATGTTTTCAATGCTTTGGATGCTATTTATATCCAAGATGCTGTTGATAACAGTGAGTACAATGCATTTGCCGGTGACGGGAAAAATCACAAAGCCGACGATGCCGAAGTCTATATCGGTATGCCCCGCCGGATCAATTTTGGTCTGAATATCAATTTCTAATTCATTCACAAAATTAATTAAAAGGGTCGCACTCCAGCGACCCTTTTTTTATATCATTAAATAGATTTAATTACTTTGGAATTTTCAAGTAAATAACTTGACATATGGAAGTAAATTCGTTAAAATTTTCCGCTATTTTATTTTCAACAACTTATTGCTTCTAATATGAACAATCTTGCCAACTACATTGAATATTTTGCACAGCAAAAACCTGAAACTCCGTTTATTATTCACGGCGATTATATCATTACATACAAAAAAGCAGCCGTGCAGATTCAGTCCCTTTCCCATCATCTTGAAAAATCAGGATTGAAACCGGGGCAAACCGTCGGCATCCTGCTTCAAAACTGTCCTGAATTTATTATCTCTTATCTCTCAATAATGAATATTGGAGCAGTTGCGGCTCTGCTGCCCTGGACAATGCCGGAAACCGAAGTAGCGACCTTAGCTACAACAACCCGAATAGAAGCTTTGATCTATTCTCAGGAATTTCAGAACCATGCTGACCATATCCGCAATCTCAGCAGTCATCAATTAAAATATTTTGTGCATGGTAAGGAAACAGACCATGAAGCTGTAAACATCTATGATTACATCCATGATTCGGTTCAGTTTGAACGTCACAATCCTTTAAAATTGAAAAATAATGCCGTAATTCTTTTCAGCGCCGGTGACTATACCCATCCCAAATCTCTGGTCTTTACAAGCGAGAACCTGATTCTTACATCTCAGGCAATTCATGACCGATTTCCTATAAATTACCGCTTTAATTTTTATACAAGTCTGCCCTTTTTCCATTTTTTCCCGTTTTCACTTGTACTCAATCTGGCAATTTTTACCGGGAACACACTGGTGCTCCCTTTTGATGATTCCCGTGATGCGCTTTATACTTCAATTGAAAAACATAAAATTAATACTTTCGTCAGTAATAGCGGTTTTATCCAGGAACTGGTCAGCGAAAAATACCTCGGTCCCGACAAACTGAAATCCATTGATTTTTTTATTCCTGTGGGTGACAGTTTTACAATTGAGACGAAAAATATAATTTTCCAGCGATATTCCGCCCGGGTTGTCGAAGCTTATGGCGTTGCGGAAGCACCGGTGATTACCATGAATATGAATACGAACGACCTCCGCTCAATGACCGTTGGTAAACCTATCAGCTGCTGCGACATTTCAATTGTCGATGACAATGGCAATGAACTTCCTGAAAACAAACCCGGTAATCTCATGGTGCGTGGAGCAAATGTTTTTCATCACTATTTTGATCAATATCCGATCAACGACCGAAATTACACGGATTGGGTATCGACCGGTGATGTCGTCCAAAAAGATGCCGATGGGTATATATACTGGCTTTGTAAACAGGCGGATCGTTTTTATCGGAACGGATTTCAGGAAATTCCCAATACTGTCACCGATATCATATCCCAACATCCGAAAGTCCGTGAAGTAACTTTGCTGGTCTCAAATGGAAAATATTATCATGATTCGATAACTGCAGCAGTGATATTAAATGAGCCATTAACAGACAATGAGTTAAATGATTATTGTAAAGAAAAACTGCCGAAATATTTGATCCCTGACTCAATTGAAATAGTGGATCATTTTGATCGAAATTGTATCGGTATTATAAAAAAATCCCATGTAAAATCAACCTGAACAAAAATGGAAATAGAGGAGGATTGTTTTGAAAGAGTTCCAAATAAATGAAGTCCGTAATGTTGCTATTCTGGGGCACGCGTCTTCGGGAAAGACTTCCCTGGTAGAGGCATTGCTCTACACCGCAGGCGCGACAAATCGTCTCGGTAGAATTGACGATGGCACAACCATATCAGATTATAACGAAGATGAAATTGCCCGGAAATTTTCCATTTCAGCTTCCCTCCTTAATTGTGAATGGAATAAATCAAAAATTAATATTGTTGATACTCCCGGCTACCTCGATTTTATTGGCGAGGCAAAAGCAGTGACCCGGGTTTGTGATCTTGGTCTGATTGTTGTTCATGCCCAAACGGGAGTCGAAGTCGGAACTGAACTGGTATTTAATTTTACGAATGAAGATAAATTGCCGGTGGCTTTTGTCATTAATAT
>CAZSDW010000085.1:0-6407 GCA_964605705.1 uncultured bacterium | reverse complement strand
TGGTAGAATGATATAAACCGATTGGATGTTTATGGCAATCGTTAATTTTGACCAGAGTCAGCTGATTTAAACTCTGATAGAAAATTACGTCTGTAAACTTGAATAAAATTTAGCCCCAGTCCCACTACAGGCTGGGAACTACGGCAAATTCCATAATTTTAAAGAATACTTTCTTATGGTTTTACAATAATGCGCGGCGCTGTTTCCGGATTGTTAATTCTCCACTGATAAACGCCTGTCGAGGCTTTATCGGCATTCTGCTCAATCACTTTCACGCCCTTGTCAAGCAATACACTGAGTGTGCCCGCAATTGTAAAATCGATGGCTTTCAGTCCTTCCAGGTCCTTCGCGCTCATCTGAAAGGCTTTGATCTCCAACGTGCCGTCAGCCTGTCCCTTGATGGAAAAGATACTCATATCCTTGGAAATGAAATAGTAATCCTCCCCGGCTTTCCCCGATTGTTCCACCAGGACTTTGTAACGCGCATTACCGATATACTTGGCTTTTTTAAAACCCGGTGATTTCAGGAGTTCTTTTTCCTGGTCTTTGAGCGATTCTTCATCTTTCTTGGAAAATTTGCCCTCCTTTATAGCAGACAGCGCCATGGCAAAAACCAGGTTGCCATCATACTTGAATGTATAACTGCCATCATGCTTGACGGTTATTGTTGCTTCAAAATTCTCGGGCAGGAAGCAAGCGGACAGGAACAGCATTGAGACTGCCATCCCGATCATTAAAATTGTGCGAACATTTTTCATGGTGTATTTCTCCTTTTTTTGTTGATGATAGCAGCATCCTGACGGGTCGACACTATGCCGAATTTACTTAACATAGAACGCGATACCCCGACAAGCTGATATTTGATAGTAATTTGGCAAATTCTATACCCACCACTTCACCCAGGAACGGATACCGCTGGCAGCCTTGACCATCACGAATGGCTTTTGGCATTTTTCCGCAAGTGCTTCGGGAATTGACGGATTGAAAAACTGGTTAATGATGGACTGTTCCGTCGCACCAACGACGACAAGGTCATAATTTTTGGCTTCATTTAAAATTGTCTGAATGACATCCTGATGCCGTTTGATTTTAATTTCGAAACGACCTTCCGGAATATTGTGGGATTTCTCGGTATGATTCACCAATGCGTTTAAATCGGTCGTATGTTTTCCGCCGGCAACATTAAACGCGACAATCTCAGAATCAATGCTATCGGCTAAAATATGGGCGATTTCCAGGGCAAATCCACAATTCGGTCCTCCGGCAATCGGCACTAATATCCGTTTTGCGCTTAAATTCCCACAATCCTTGAGAATGACCACATCACAGGGTGATCGTTCAATGACGGGATCGAGAGTACTTCCCAGGCTGTATTCCCTGTTTTTTATCTTACCATGCCAGCCAATAATCAACATATTGGTGTGTTTTTCGCGAATCGCCGATACAATACCACGAGCAATATTCCGGCAGTAGCGGATCGTTGTATTGACCGGGAACAGCGGCGCCAGGTAGAGCATAATTTCAACAATTGCTTCTTTCCCTACCAGCATGTACCTTTCAGCGTCACTTAACGGAACCTGGTCCGGGACCCTTACCATGTGCAATAAATTGACTTCGGCATTTTTCGCGTTGCTGATTTTGTAGGTCGTTTTCACAAGACTCAGGGCATTATCAGGATTGGCAACCGGAACCAGGATACGATAATTGGTTTCATTGTCGGAAATCGCTACTTTTTCGTCTTCGAGAATACGAATTTCATCCTCTGTAGTTATGGCGTGTTTTTTTGAATAAACATTATAGACAAGGATTCCCAGCAAGACCCACACCGGTCCAATAATAATAGCTGTCCGGCTGACAGTGTGAAGGTTCAGGACCAGTAATATTTGAAAAATAATTGCCAGAATGGGCAAGACCGGAAAAAAGGGCATCATGAATCCATACTGAAGTTCATCACTCATGTTTCGGCGGATTTTAATGACACAAATATTAACAAGGAAAAAGAGAAACAGAAACATAATGCTGGCGCTGGATGCTACATCCATGGTTTTCAGGAATACGGCAACAAATATTACAATTCCACCGGTTCCCAAAAGTGCAACCCAGGGCGTTTTCCGTTTCGATGATATTTTTGCCATTACCGGCGGCAGCATATGATCTCTGCCCAGAGCGTATGACGCTCTTGTTGCCGAATAGATCGTTGCATTCAATGCTGAGGTGGATGCAAATATAACCGCCAGCGTCAAAAGAAAATTCGCAAAAGGCATCAGGTGCGCGATGGCTTCGCCGAAACCCCGTTCACCGTGACTGCCAATCCACTCCCAGACAGCTATATCGACCATTAAATGTTCGGCTTTGACAGAAACAACCGTTGCAAAGGCAACCCCAATATAGGTCAGTGTCACGATAAACACAGAATAGATCATGGCTTTTGGGAGATTTTTTTTCGGATCGATGGCTTCATCACCAGCCTGAGCAATGACCTCATATCCTTCAAAGGCGACATAGGTAAATCCCATGGTAACCAGCAATTTGCCCCAGCCATTTGGCATGAACGGCTTGAAATTTTGCAATCTTGACGGATCTTTCGAAACGACAATAAATCCGGCGACACCGATCATAATCAGAAATAGTGTCTGACCAAGTGTAATAATTGCACCGATTTTACCCGTTTCCGAGGCACCCCGATAATTAATATAGATAAACAGGCAGGCAATCAGAACCGCCGTGGATTTTTCAATGATGATAATCTGAAATTCAGGAAGATTGATGAAATCCAGGGCAACCAGGTAACGAATCACATATATGGCAAAGGTTATTGCGTAGGCACTGCCGGCAACACTGGATGCAAACCACTCCATCCAGCCTGCGACAAAACTGGTGCTGCGTCCAAAACCAATTCGGGCAAAATTATAAGCACCTCCAGCCCGCGGAATCGCCGAACTCAGCTCCGCATACGCCATGGCTGTAAAAATTGCGATCAATCCATTCAGAGAAAAGGTCAGTACGACACCGCCGGGACCGGAATGATGAATCGCATTGCCAACGCCAAGAAATACACCGGCGCCGATCATCATTCCAACGCCCATCATGGTAATCTGAAACAGCGATAATTCCCGCGATAGTTCGGAAGATATCTGTTTTTTATGATCAGCCATTAATTTCTTTTTTAATCTTGCGGGCTGTATCTGCACCGAGTTCACTGATTCGATTGATAAAACGTCGTGCCCAAAGGACCAGATAACTGGATAAAAAAAGTACAATAAAAAGGATCACTATTCCAATAGTTATATCTCTTGTCATATTCCCTCAATTGTCATTGGTCAACTCTTGAACACCACATTATAGCATTCCGCATTAAGTCAACTGAATTTTGATCGGATAATATTTCATGATGAAGCCCTGTCAAAAAGATTCTGCCATTGTCAAACTGGGTAGTAATTATAACGGGTACATCTCCTTTTATCGATCTGCCCAGAACGGTTGCTTTCGAATCATTTTTAATGTCGAACATAGGTCCGTGATCATACATGCTATATACCGTATCGGGTAGTTCTATAGTGACAGCATGCTGCTTATTGACAATTTTTATCGCACTGTGCATATCCTGAAAGGTAGGTGAAAAGGCTTCGATAGGTCCTGACGCTGATGATCTGGAAATCCCCAGATTTTCAAAGTTTGGTAATGGTTCATTATTCAATCCTTGCCAGTCACTTGCTTGTACTGCAAAGACAGCCGCGCCGCTGATTCCAATAAATCCTCCCCCGCTTCTGACCCAATCCCGAATAATAGACCTGCCTGTGTCTCCCAATCTACTCGCATAAAGATTGGGCGGTCCACCGGGCATCAGCAAAACCGAATATTGAATTAGCTTTCCCTGTTTGATATCATTACTGTTAATGAGATTGTAGGGCAGCTCGGTCTCTTTTAACAATTTTTCCGTATAATAACTGCACGATGCCCACACTGCATCATCCATATAAAGTGCCACGTACAACGAATCAAATTCAAGCAAGGGTATATCATTATCAGCGGGTCCGTTTTTACCGCATCTAATAGACGAGATTGCCAGTATCAATACAAAGATAAATAAAATTCCCGGGTTTCTCATTTGCTTAATTCTGATAATCACAATACCTCCATGATTGGATCATTTGTTTAATGATTTAAACCTATAATAATTCAAGTAAAAAATAAAGATGAAAGTTATGGTGATTTTAGGTGAGCTTAATATTAAAATTTCTTTTTATTTGCTGTCACATCATTTCAGTATAATGTTTGATAATCATGCTATGAGATTATTTCAGGAGGACCATCTTCTTTGTATCGAAAAGATTCCCACATTCGATTCGATAGTAATAGACACCACTGCTAAAATGACTGCCATTAAACTGAATTTTATGTTCGCCTTCGGATAATCTATCATTGATCATTGATGCGACTATTCTACCGGAAATATCAAATACCTGTAATGACACAAAACCATTTTCAGGTATTGTGAATCGGATCGTTGTCACCGGATTGAATGGATTAGGATAGTTCTGTGATAAACTGAACTCTGCAGGAACCGGTTCAGATTTGGTAAAATTGCTAATATAATTACTCTCAAACACACCCAGGTCAGGTGCTGAACCAAAATAAGGAATATCAAGATCGACTCCGGCATCAATCAGGTCGCTCCCCTGTGCCAGAAATAGAAAATCCATATCCGGCAGACTGCCATCCGATTTACGCGGTGCAGAAGCCTGTGAATCAATCAAACTGACAAAATCATCTTCAGTGACATTAAAAGGATCAAGCCAGCTGTTCGTTTCCTGAATAGCAAACGATCCCAACTCGACACTTCCTTCAAAAGAGACACAATTTTTGACAGTCAAGGTCTGACCTGAAATGAGTTCTTTTTTAATCCGGTAGTTTGCAGCTCCATTATTGTACCCGGTACAATTTAATAGCGTCATTGAACCAACATTATTATTCTGGTCAAAACCTTTATTTTTATTGTTGAATGCGAGGCAGTTTTTCAATGTATGATGATGCATTAATTCCAGTGCATTGCTGTTATCGCCGCCCCCCATTTTAAAACCGTTGCCATTGGCTTGCGCACCCGGATCGGTCCCGTCTTCTAAATATCCATTCCCCCAGGTCCAGCAGTTTTCCAGATAGGTCGATACATCCGTAGCACCGCGCATATAACCATCCCAGCCATCATCACAATTGCCCCAGGCGCGGCAGCCGTAGAAATAATTGCCCGTTCCGACATCAAGTTTCGGGGCAAAACCATCGGCATCCCCATAGTCGGTTGGATCGGCGTTATAGTAGGAATCACAATTAATGATCTGATTATAGGAGGCGCCATTACTGAGTTGCACACCCGAATCACGATTTTCAAAAAAAGTACATTGCTCAATAATATTATATGATCCCCCGTTGATTTGAATGCCATTGTCTCCTGCTCCCTTTATATTCAATCCCTTGAAATGCCAGTAATCAGCATTCAGGCTGAAACCTTTTAATCCCGAGTTTTGAGAGGAAAAATCGAGTAATGGTTTTTCATTATTATAAGCGAAGATATGATACAGGCTATCTACGGTGCCACTTTTTGACGAATATATCTGAATTGTAGGATAGATTATATAGGTACCTCCACGAACAAATATAGTATCACTTTTATTTAAAACAGATATCGCTTTAGCAATTGTCCCGAAGGGCTGTTCAATAGTTCCGGGATTTGAATCGTCCCCATCCGGTGCTACATATATTTGAGCATTTAATTGGCTCACTATATAAATTGAAAATACTAGGTAGTACCAAAATTTATTCATTTGTTTTTCTTTCCTCAAGTATTCCTGTGCCTGTGCTATCATCTGATTTAACAGAGAATAAGTCTCAGAATAATTTTAAGTTTAAATCAATAGAACATCAAAAATGCGGATTGAATATAGGCAATTCAATATTCTTTTAAAAGCATTCTCCATCAAACAGATCTTATGAACTTGAAATAAGCAGAATTGTATTCTTTCAAATCCCGATTATTTTCCTTGTCTGACCAATATAATACCTGTCCTTAACAGAACTATAAAGAATATATACAGTAAACGACATGGTTATGTCGGGGTGAGTCCCGATGATTCGGGATGAACCTCCGACCTTCCCGACACGTCGGGACGCGCTAATCGGGATTTATTAATTCTTCGATAACGCGACGACTTTTCATTTTTTTCAGATGAGTTTCATATCGGACCGCTTCAGATCGTGAATCAAATTCTTTCTGGAACATCAAATTCCACGGAATACCGGATTTTGTTGACTTCGTATGACCGGAGTTGTGTTCGTGTAATCGTCGTTCTAAAAAAGATGTCTGACCAATATAATACCTGTCCTTAACAGAACTATAAAGAATATATACAGTA
>CAZSDW010000084.1:0-7386 GCA_964605705.1 uncultured bacterium | reverse complement strand
GTACCATGATCACTGTTTACCAGCACAATTTCGAATTTTCGCCGGATCAGCATCCCGGGAAATTCGCCCTTACGATCGCTGATGCTGAGTCGTTGTTTTTTCTCATTCCATTGAAAATCAATCGTGGCGTAAACACCCTTTTCATAATTATAATTATCGTTTTCATCTTCATATAATGTGAACACGGCATCGACGCCGGGATAGATTCTCAGTTCCAGCGGATCGGCTGGTTTTTCGGTGGAGTATTGCAGAAAGGGTCCCATGGGGATAATCGAGCCGGCAGGTACGTAGATCGGAATAATATCAATCGGTGCTTCGGCAGTGATGGTTTGTTCGTCATCGAATTGTTGTCCGGTCCAGAAGTCGTACCATTTGCTGGTTTTCGGTAAATAGACCGGGCGGGTTTTTTCGCGCTCCTCGACGATAAGTTCCCTGGCAAACAATTCGGGTGTCTTCCAGTAGAGTTTGGCTTTGGCGGCGCCGGTAGAGCGGTTCTCAACCTCCATGACAAAGTTATATTTCTTGCCTGCTTTCAATTCGACAATTTCGGTATATTGCTCAACACTTGTATAGACCATTTTCAGCTGCCTGCCGTTCAGGTAGATTCGTTTGGCGTCGTAACATTTCAGATGAAACTGGTGCTTGCCGGTCTGATCAGGTACCAACTTTCCTTCCCAGCGAATCGCATAGGTGGAATCGGTGACGTAATCCGGGCGACCGGTGTACCAGAGGACATTGATATTGCTGTCCACTTTTTCGTATGAAAGTTGTTTGAATTCCGGATCTTTATAGAAACTTGCTTTGATCCCTGGTTGACCATCTTTCGTTTTGAAATATTTTGGTTCGACCAGAATTGAGTTTTCCGGCGGGCGATGGATCATATATTCGGTAACCGGACAGACCATCATTGCCGGACCGAACATAAACTGATCGTCAATAGCATAGCATTTCTGATCATCGATGAAATCCATTGCCAGTCCGCGCATGATACTGAAGCCGCTATTGGTGACTTTCCAGGCTTGAGAATATATATAGGGCAGCAGGCGATATCTTAAATTGTCAAATTTGATCATGGGTTCGACAAATTCATCGAACTCCCAGATTTCACGGGGAGTTTCCGAGCCGTGAGAACGGAAAATCGGGCAAAACGCACCAAACTGAAACATCCGGCAGTATAGTTCCTGATAGGCAGGATTTTTACCACCGGTTGAAAAAACACCACCATAAGCGCCGATGACAAACGCGCCGATATCAAAAGTCCAGTAGGGAATGCCTGCCATGCTGTGATTAAGTCCGGCAGCGATTTGTTTTTTATAAATTTCCCAGGAAGCGCCAATATCACCGGACCAGGTAGTCGCGGCATTGCGCTGTTGTCCGGCAAAGGTCGAGCGGGTCAGGATATAAACGCGCCGTCGGTCGGTTTCATTGCGAAGATTCTGATATACTGCATCGGTCATCGAAAGTGAGAAAGCATTCAGGTAACGTGCCCAGCTGCCAAGGTAATTTCTGCCTACTTTTTTCATTTCATATTCGGTTGCCGCTTTGGTTGTCGCGTTAATGACGTCGGGTTCAGTCGAATCGATCCACCAGGCATCAATTCCCTTGGAATACAATCCCTTTTTCAGGTACTTCCAGTAGAGTTGATTTGCGGCGGGATTATAAGCGTCATAATAGCGGAAATTTGCCCAGCCGATCGGATCATACAGATATCCTTTGGCATACATTTCCTTGTAGATGTCGGTATTCGGTCCCAGCGCCGGCCAGATGGAAATCATCAGATGAAAATTCATATTGTGGAGTTTATCGACCATCTCTTTTGGTTTTGAAAACAGTGTTTTATCAAAGAACATTCCGCCCCAGTTTTCCTGACCATTCCAGTAATCCCAATCCTGAATCATATTATCGATCGGGATATTGCGTTTTCGATATTCCCGGGCAATTCCCATTAACTCTTCCCGATTATCGTAATGCTCTTTGCTCTGCCAGTAGCCATATGCCCATTTGCCGTACAGCGGCGCCTGACCGGTCAGGTCCCGATAGCCGGCGATGATGCCATCCATATTTTCGGCGCCGATAAAATAGTAATCGATATTGTCACCCACATCACTCCACAAGGAGGCGCCCGCCTCATTATCTGCGAAAATCGTTTTTGAATAATTGTCCCAGAAAATGCCATATCCCTGAGTGGAAATGAAAAACGGCGTCACGGCATCGGTATTCGTCTGTACCAGATTCAGCGTTTTGCCCCGGTAATTCATATAGCCGTCCTGATGCTGACCGAGACCATAGATTGCTTCATCGGGCGTCAGTTGAAAACTCTGTTTAATGCTGTAGGCGGAATCGCCGACATAAGCGACGGGTGTGAAATCGGCATTTTTTTCAATTAGTAATGGATTGCCAGCCGCCGTCCGGTAATGAACCTGTCCGGTTTTTTTATCGATTTCCAGTCGCAGCTTGTCACTTTTCAAAATTACGGTTTTACCGGCTTTTTTGACTTTTATTTGCAGGTCGGGAATATCAGTGGATTTGACCACCAAACTCAATTTTTCCGCGGTGCCTTCGGGTAGATATTTAGTAATTCGGACAATATTTTCGGCATAAAACCGGACCTTTAAATTAAGATCGGTCGATTCAATAATTACGCCATTTGGCACATTACTGACGGTAGATTTATCCACTGTACAGCGGATGCAAAGACCGCTAATTAAAATACTCAGCAGAAATGGTTTGAGAATTCTCATAATATTACTCCTGTTGATAATTTTTCGTGAGCAAACCCGATAATTTTATATACCTAAAGATAATAGGGATTTTGTTTTTAGAAAGATGATTTTCGAAGCCACTGACCATTATGGATGGATTAAATGTTTTAATTGCGTTTTATAAATGCCCCGCATTTTCAGGAAAAACGGGTAATAATCATCGGTCCGAAAATCCATAAACGCCCAGGGGTAAGGAGTAAATTTGCCCTTTTCGTAATGCAGCGCCATATCGGCATAGATACCTTGATCGAGGTAAACCTTATGAATACCGTATTTAGCCGAAGCCAGCACAATTTTATCATAATCCATATAGCCGACATCAAGGTTGACTTTGCGGTTTCCGCTGATTGCTAAAGCTATTTCGATATCATTACAAAGTAATTTCGATTCAGCCAGAAAATCCGGTCCATGCAGTTTTTCAAAGGAAAAAAACTTGCGATAAATTGGAGCCCCCATCTCATCATTGTAATAATCCGTAACTTTGAACCGGAAAGAATCACTTTCCAGATCAACCGGACTGAGTTGTTTATTCAGCATTGAAATGGCGCTGGTCAGCAATTCTTCGGATGAATACAATGCTCCGACAAAATACTTAACGGGATTGACGGCAGATGGCAACATTATTTCACCTTTTAGTTACTTGACCCATTTGGGAACCCTGTATCCCAATTCCTTATCGTAATAAAGATTTTCTTTTAAAGCAAATTCCGCTTTTTTGACGACTTCATCGGGAATGTCAAAATATTTTTTGGCAATCTCTGAAATCTCTTCCTTGAATTTTCCTTTATAAGTGAAATCCGAGCCTTCGCGTTTGATGTAATGATTGTGAAGGTAAACGAATCCGTTTTCATCACGTTTGGAGAGGCAAATGCCGTGCATGGTCATCCAGTGAAAAGAATTTTCCCAGTGCTGGTGAAAATCCTCTGTCGCGGTGGGTGTCTTGATAAAACTGTAGCGCTTTTTCATTTCCGTTCCGTTGGGTGTCCAGAGTGAAAAACCATTTTCACCGGATCGACGGATCAGGGAATTCGAAGAATTGGCTGGATCGATTTTCTGTGGTTTTGATAAAAGATAACCCGGATCGACCAGGAATTCTTCACCATTATTTCTTAATACCAATGCGCTGTGGGTGTTTTTTCCTGATCGCATATCTGCCATCAGAAAGTAACAGTCATATCCGAAATAGTCGAGAATACTTTTCAGGGTAAACGTCAGTGAAAAACAGGTGCCACCCAATCGGAATCGATCATGTCCGTCAATTACTTCCTCGGGCAGGCGAAAATGGTGACTGTCCCAGTTTTGGTTAAGTTTGATGATCTTGCTAAGATTTTCATAAGGTAAGCGAGCAAAATGGCGCAGGATTTTTGTGATATTTTCGAGCGACGCTTCGGATATATCAAGATTAAACATTTTTTGAAAATGTTCAACCGATTGAGTATGCTTACGAGTATCCAGTTCGAATTTCATGCCGGAAAAGTAAGGCAGAATCAGAAGAAAACCAAAACGGAAAATAATAAACATCGAATCTTGACATCCCCTTTTGTTTTATGTAATATCTCTCCCGAGAGACTGTTTTAATTCCGGATTGATTTATTATTCAAGAAGGCTTGTATCAATGGCAAAAACGATCATTATAACCGGCGCGACTTCGGGATTTGGAAAAGCCTGTGCGATAAAATTTGCTGAGGGTGGATGGCGCCTGATTTTAACCGGTCGCAGGATTGAACGTTTAAATGAACTCAGGAAATTGCTGTCAGAAAAAACAGATATTCTCACCCTTTCCTTTGACATCCGAAATCGTACTGAAGTATTCAAAAACCTGAACACTTTAACAGATGAATTTTCGAAAGTAGATGTGCTGTTAAATAATGCCGGACTGGCATTGGGATTGTCGCCATCTCACGAAACAGACCTCGATGATTGGGATACGATGATCGATACGAATATCAAAGGATTGGTTTACTGCACTCGGGCAATTCTGCCTGGTATGATTAGTCGGAACAGTGGACAGATCATCAATATTGGTTCGATCGCAGCGAGCTGGCCTTACCCCGGAGGCAATGTGTATGGCGCGTCCAAAGCATTTGTTCAACAGTTTTCCCGGAATCTCAGGGCTGATCTCCTGGGGACAAATGTGCGGGTAACGAACATTGAACCGGGGATTGCCGAAACAGAGTTTTCGATTGTCAGATTCAAAGGTGACCGGGAAAAAGCGAAGAAAGTTTATCAAAATACCCGGGCATTGTCGGCTGAAGATATTGCCGATATCATCTGGTGGATTGCAAATACACCTGAACATGTAAATGTGAATCAGCTGGAAGTTATGCCGACGCAGCAAGCCTGGGGTCCGCTGGCAATTCACCGGAAAGAAAAAAATTGACAAAAAAAATATTGAACCGGAAAAAAGAGCACTTGGAAATTGCCAGTAATTACTCGGTTAATTTCCAGGAAACCACGACCGGATTTGAGAACTTTCATTTTGTTCACAACGCCCTTCCTGAAATAAATCTGGAAGATGTGGATATTTCCACGAAATTTTTAGGATACGATCTCAAATCGCCGATGATTATCTGTTCAATGAGTGGAGGTGAGGAAAAGAGTGAGCGACTCAACAAAGAGCTCGCTACTGCGGCAAACCGGTCAGGTATTGCATTGGCATTGGGAAGCTTGCGACCGGCGCTTCAACATCCGGAATCCCTGAAAAGTTATCAGGTGGCGCGCCAATATGCTCCTGATATTCCTTTGCTGGCGAATCTCGGGGCGACACAATTGGTCACAGAATACAAGACAAAACATATTTCAAAAGTATTACAGCAGATTGAAGTCGATGCAATCTCGATTCATCTGAATCCGCTTCAGGAAGCGTTACAACCGGAAGGTGAACCTTACTATAACGGGGTGTCCCGAGCCATCGAAATTCTGCGCGAGACTTTACCCTATCCGGTTATCATCAAAGAAGTTGGTTTCGGATTGTCCTTAGATGTCATTAAACGTCTGCAGAAAATCGGTATTCAATGGGTCGATATCGCTGGTGCCGGCGGGACTTCATGGTCCCGAATCGAGCATTTCCGAACCGAACAAAAGGATCAGCGTGCGATTGCCGCCCAGTTTTTTGAATGGGGTATTCCGACAGTCGAATCAATCCTGGCAGCCAGCAAAATCCCTCAACTGCACATTATTGCATCGGGTGGAATCGACAGCGGATTGAAATTCGCCAAAGCAATTGCCCTGGGTGCTGAACTGGCGGGAGCAGCGATGCCATTTTTGCAGGCTCGAAAAAGTGGCGGTATTGACGAAATCTGTGAACTGATCAAGATTTATTCGGAAACGCTGCGAATATCCATGTTTTGCACCGGCTGTCGCAATTTACTTGAATTTAAAGGCAACAAATCGATAATTTCTTGTCGTAAAAATTAGATAATGTTTGTATCTTTAGAATAATGAATATGATGACGAAGAAAAATATTAAGCTATCCAGTCTGTTGATGCTGCTGTTTCTCTTCGGGCAGGTAGTTGCGGAAGAATTTTCTGTAATTTTTTCCGGCACTGTCCAGGGCGAAACCGAACCTTGTGGGTGAAAGAACCATAAGCTTGGCGGTCTTGCCAGGAAAGCAACAGTTATCGATCGATACCTTGACGATCACAAGAATTGCCTGATTCTTGATTCCGGTGATCTGTTTTTTCGGACCAGCTATCCATCGCCATCTGAACGTGAAAAACGGATGGAAATTGGTCGGACAATGATTGAGGGGTACAATGCCATTGGCTATCATGCTTTTAATGTCAGCGCCAATGATTTTGCGGCAGGTTTGGATTATCTCAGAGAATTAGAGGGAAAAGCGAAGTTTCCTTTTCTGTCCGCCAATATTATTGACAGTAGTACCAGGCAGTTGCTTTTTAAGCCCTATATTGTCAAAAAGGTTGGCGGGAAGAAGTTTGCTATTGTCGGAGTAACGGCGCCAAACAGAGAGCCGATTAAGGGAATTGAAATCGCGGAAATTCCCGAATCGCTGGGTAAAATTATACCGAAGATTCGAAAAGAAGCGGATTATATCATTCTACTGGCATATCTTGGTCGCGTCGCGGAGTCGGCATTTTTTCAGCAAAGTTTTGATGTCGATTTTGTTCTGGAATCCGGCACCTTTCGCTATTCCAAGAGTCTCGATCAAAATTCCGAATTGTACATTGCTCGTCCGGGAAATATTGGAAAATATGTTGGAATTATAAGATTTACTTTAAAAACTCCGGACATAAAACTGACGGATATTTCAGGAAAAACTGTTCAACTTGATTATGCTGAAAGACGACTGGCTTCATTGAGAAATGCTGCCCATGGACAAGAGATTGAGAAATTTTATGAAGATAGACCAGATGTTTTACGTACAATCCAGAGCCTTGAAAATCAGGCATTCATTTTAAGCGAAGAAATTCAGGGTGCCCGCAATCCGTTGATGTTCGATTTACTCGATCTTGACGAGTCAATTCCCGATGATTCAAAAATTCGCTCAATGCTGAACGAACTGGAGAAAAAGGTTGGCTCCCTACAAGCCAACTGATCCCGATCCATCGGGACGCTCTCCCGATATTGTTATTTATTTTTGAAGTTATGTTTTGTGGAGCTGGA
>CAZSDW010000083.1:0-7398 GCA_964605705.1 uncultured bacterium | reverse complement strand
CTGGTCAAAATTAACGATTGCCATAAACATCCAATCGGTTTATATCATTCTACCAAACATATTTTATTGGGAAAGAACATCCTCTTTCCATTTTTTCGTATTGTAACTGTTGTAATGAAGTCAAAAAACTCAATTCGCTATCATAGCTGTGGTATTTCCGTATTGTGCAGCAACCAAAAAATAATCCGGGCAGTGTTTGGATCAGGGGCAAGCCTGTTTCGGTGCGGTACGATGATTAAACAGCCAATAAGCAACAAAAAGAGAGGAGGTGAAGCAGTATGGGAACTGAAAATATTATTTCCATTGAAATAACTCCGGAAGATAAAGCGGCTATTGAAACAGCCCTGACCAGTTTGCAGACAGTATTAGCTAAATACGTCATTGTCCTGACTCCGACTCAGAAAAAAGAGATGGCGAAGATGAGCGATAAAAGCATTGCTTTTGTCGAAAAAGTCAGCGATTATAAAACCAGTAATCCTGAATTCATACCGGCTTATATGGACGTCGCCGAATTTGACAAAGACCTGAAAGCCGTGCGGGAATTACGGGAATTTCAGCGGATTACCGAGCAGGAAAACAGTAGTTTGTTTGACACAATCATGTTGTGCGGCAGCGAAGCCTATAAGGCGGCGCTTGGATACTATAATTCGGTAAAACAGGCGGCAAAAATGAATGTTCCGGCAGCAGCTGATATCTACAACGATCTGAAAAAGCGCTTTGTTAAATCGGGGACTCCGGTAACATCCGAATAAGCGTTTAAACAGTTAAAAAGTACCGCATCGTTACAACAGGTCAAAAGGGATGTAGAACAAATATTGAGTAGAGGCACAGTGCACTGTGCCCCTTTTAAAAAGAACCTCGCGCCTATCTCAGAGAGAGGACATCCTGTCAAATAGAGTCACGCGCCTACCTCCGAGACAGGTGATCCTGTCAAAAAGTGTCGCGCGGCTATCTTAGAGAGAGGCGATCCAATAAAAATGACTATATTTCAGCTACGATGTAGTTTTATTACTTGCTATTATTAGAGTGATTAAATAAAATAGTCCGAAATGAACATTGTGGTTTTAACTAAAATTGGTTGAGATAACCTTCCGAAGGTTGTAAACCTTCGGAAGGTTGCTGATAATAAAAGCGAGGATTTTTATATGAACCTAACCGAATCCGAAAGAGAACGTCTGATCAAGTGCATTCAGGAAGGTAAACCAATCCCAGAGTCATACAGAAATCTGCTGTTTCCGGCAGATGATGGTGAATATATCGAAGCCACCAAGGATTATAAACTCGTTTACAAGGGCAAAACCCGGAAAGAGGATGTGCTGGCTTTGACGCCCGCCGCGCCATTCCAGGAAGTACGCAGCTTCAACAGCGACAATCCCTTTGAAGACGACTGGCGTAATTTGCTGATCTTCGGTGATAATCTCATGGCATTGAAAACCCTCTATGATGATCAGCGGGGACCGGATAAGTATAAAACCCGAAACCGCATCAAACTGATCTATATCGATCCGCCCTTTGCTACCCGGCAGGACTTCATGAAAGACCGGGAAAAAGCCTATCACGATAAAATCATTGGTGCCCAGTTTATCGAGTTTTTAAGGAAACGTTTGATCCTGATGTATGAAATACTGGCAAGTGATGGTTCAATATACGTACATCTGGATTGGAAAAAGAGTCATTATATAAAAGCTATTCTTGATGAGTTATTTGGAGAGTATAATTTTAAAAGCGAGTTAGTCTGGCAAAGAACAACAAATACTGGAAGCAGTAAAGCTTTAGCAAATAAATTTAGTTTAGATACTGATTCAATTTTCTATTATGTAAAGAGGAGTGATAATTTTATTTTCAATAAACAATATACAAATTATAGCCAAGAGTACTTAGATCGTTTTAAATATGATGACCATAATGGAAAAGGTCCATATAGATGGCAGTATATGTCAACATATTCAGAAGATAAAATTAATCTTTTAAAACAAAGGAAAGAGATTAGATGGTTAAATCAAGATAAGAATCCTGATTATAAACAGTATTTAAAAGATTTGGTTCTTCCGGGAAATGTGTGGAAAAGATGATAAAATGAGTAATTTATTATATGGAAGATAAAGCACTTTACACGCAAATATTAGGTATCCAGTCACCCTGGGAAGTTATGGATATTGAATTGGATATCGATCAAGAGCGGATTGATATATCTGTTGAATGGCCAGCTGGAATGCAGGCGCATTGTCCCGTTTGTCAGAAGGAAAATAAAGAGACACTCTGCAAAATCCATGATCGTCGGAAAGAGCGAGTCTGGCGTCATCGGGATACCTGCCAGATGAAAACCTTTATCCATAGCCACATTCCCCGAGTCAAATGTCCGGAGCATGGAATCAAGACGATAACAATTGATTGGGCAGATGAGATGGCCCGGTTTAGCCATTTATTTGAAGGTTTCGCAATTCAGATGCTGAAGATGAGCAGCGGAAGAATGTTCAATCCGTATGTATGGATTTCTGGAAAGCCTATATTTCCGGAGCCCGCCGTCATGTACCGCAAGCCGATATCGTTTATGATCGCTTTCATGTGACCAAACATTTGAACGAAGCCGTCGATAGAATCGTAAGGAACTCTTTCGGGATTTCTGGTCTTTGACGACGATTGAAGAGGCAGAGATATTTTTTAAACAGTGGTATTTTTCGGCAACCCATTCCCGTCTGAAACCGATCATTGAAATTGCCAAAATGTTAAAAAGACATATAGAAGGCTTGTTGACTTGGATTAAACATCAGATTAGTAACGGACTTGCAGAGGGCTTTAACGCAAAAATACAACTGATCAAATCTATTGCCAGAGGCTTTCGGGACTTCAAAAATTATCGAATCGCTATCCTATTTCACTTAGGCGACTTGGGCATGATTCCACACTAAACCCAGAAGTGCCTAAAAATGCAATCGCCGCCCGAAGGCGACGAAGTTCTCTTTTTACACTTGGCAAATGAGACTATTGAATTCTATTGAATTTATTTTACTAATGCAACAAAATATTTAAAACGTTGCATTATTTCAGATTCTAATTAGTAATGAACACCCGGAGGATTGTACCTCTGGGTAGTTTGTAAATAGATTAATTACAAAAGTTAAACGAGTTTTTTTCCTCGTTCAACATAATCCGTATGCAGCAGTTTATGGTTCTTGTGACCGCAGGGACCTTCCGTGAAAAATTCGGAATAGAGTTTCAAAACAGCAGGATTTTCGTAAGATTTACGAACTTCTGCTGCTTCGTCTTCGGCATAAATGGCTCTGGCGCGTGCAGCCCGGATTTTTTCATTGGTTGGTACCGGCATACCGCCGCCGCCGAGACAGCCGCCCGGACACGCCATAAACTCGATGAAATGGCATTCGCTGAGTTTGCCGCCTGCTTTGATATTGTCGAGCACTTTCTTGGCATTCGCCGTACCATGGCAGACTGCAACCTTCAGTGTTGCGCCTTTCAGCCAATCCCAGTTGGGAATCAGGTGTTTTATGATATCCGGAACCGTTCCAACTTTGGTGATTGACAATTCGGCATAGCGGACGCCTTCAAAACCGCGTACCGGAACGATATTCGCATGGTCAAAGAGTTTCTCGATGCGTTCACCGGTGACCAGTTCATAGACGGTTCTGATAGCGGATTCCATCACACCGCCAGTGGCACCGAAAATGACGCCGGAACCGGTTGCTGTTCCGAAAGGATCATCGAAATCCGATTTTTTCATATTGATGAGATCAATGCCGGCTTCCTTGAACATCTGCGCCAATTCACGGGTTGTCAGACCATAGTCGATATCCTTGAAACCCGAGTCGTACATTTCCGGGCGGTTACACTCGAATTTCTTGGCAGTACAGGGCATCAGGGCTACGGTAACGATATCAGCCGGATCGATATTCATTTTTTCGGCATAGTAGGTTTTGATAACAGCCCCAAACATCTGCTGTGGACTCTTTGCGGATGACAAATGCGGGATCATTTCAGGATAAAAATGTTCGATGTATTTGACCCAGCCCGGGGAACAGGAGGTAAACTGCGGCAGAAATTGCTTTTCGCCCAGCACCAGCGCTTTATAAAGGCGTAGAATTAATTCGGTTCCTTCTTCCATGATGGTCAGATCGGCAGAAAAATTGGTGTCAAAGACTTTATCGAATCCACAGTAACGCATCGCAGTATTCATCTCGAAAGTCAACGGTGTGCCGGGCTCAAGACCGAAACATTCCCCAATTGCAGAACGGGGCGCCGGAGCCGTTTGAATAACGACATGTTTGTTGGGATCATCGATAGCTGCCCAGATCTCATCGGACGGATCGTTGGCATGCAGGGCGCCGGTGGGACAGCGGTTGATACATTGACCGCAATTGATGCAAATCAGTTCCGCCATGGGATTGTCCATAAAGGTACCAATGCGGGTTTGATTGCCTTTTTCAACAGCCTCATAAACGCCGACTTCCTGCAGATCGATACAGGTGCGAACGCAGCGCCGACACATAATACATTTATCCATATCACGGACAATCGCATAGGAGGACTGATCCCGACCGAATTTGGGTTCTTCAACGTGCCCGAACCGATAGAAATCAACGCCATATTCATTTGCCAGAGTTTGTAATTCACAATTATTATTACGAACACAGCTGTAACATTCACCGTAATGATTGGAGAGCAGCAGGTCGAGGATATGGCGACGGGCTTGGCGGACTTTCCGGGTGTGAGTATGGACGACCAGTGGCGCAGTAATCGGAAAGGCACACGACGCCTGAAGGGTGCGATAACCATCGATCTCGACGACACAAATCCGGCAAACACCGGCGATACATAGGTCTTCATGATAACACAGCGTTGGAATGGTGATCCCCAGCATCTTTGCCGCTTCCAGAATTGTTGTACCCATGGGCACTCTGATTTCTTTATCATCGATTGTTACTTTTATCAACGCACCGATTGCTTCGGCATTGACCGGTGATTTGACGGCACTGGGGATAGTACTTTTTGGGGATCGGATTACTTCTTCAAATAATTTATCTTTTTCTTGCATTTGTTCTCTCCTTAGTCAGTTTCCGGTATTCTGCCGAGGATTTCTGGTTTAAAATTGTTTACAATCGACAGGAAAGCATTCGGGCTGGATTGTCCCAGTCCGCATTTCGAACTGAGTTGAATCGTCTCACCCAATTTTTTCAGCTCATTAAGGTAAGTGACCGAGCAGCGACCATGTTCGAGCATTTCGATACCTTCCAGCAGTTTGGGATTCCCGTTCCGGCAGGGGGTACACTGACCGCAGGATTCTTCCACAAAAAACTCGAGGAAGTTTTTGGCAACCCGGAGCATATCGGTATCAGGTCCGAAAACGATGATCGATCCACCGGAGCCGATATCTTCGTAGGCGATTGTGCGGTGAAATTCCTGCCGCGCGACACAATTGCCGGAAGCGCCGCCGATCTGGACTGCTTTGGCATTTTCGCCGCCGACTTCCTGCAGAAGTTCGGAGACTTTAATACCAAACGGTAATTCATATATACCCGGTCTTTTGCAATCGCCGGAAACACTGAATATTTTCATGCCCCTGGATTTATCCGTCCCGTATTTGCTGAACCAATCAGCTCCTTTGGAAACGATTAACGCTGCGTCGATAAATGTTTCGACATTATTGACGATGGTCGGATTCCCCTGAAAACCGGTATCGACAGGAAAGGGGGGACGGTTGCGTGGTTCCCCACGATATCCCTCGAGGGATTCGATCAAAGCGGTCTCTTCACCGCAAACGTAGGCGCCGGCGCCCATTCTGATTTCTATATCAAAATTAAAATTTTCTTTTGTCAGAATATTCTTACCAAGCAGATTTTCGGAGCGACGGGCTTCAAGTGCTTTTTGAAGATACTTTTTCAGGTAGAGATATTCGCCGCGAAGGTAGATAAATCCCTTGCTGGCACCGATGGCATATGCGCCAATGGTCATTCCATCGATCAACAAATCGGTCTGTTCATAAAGCAACATGCGGTCTTTAAATGTTCCCGGTTCACCTTCGTCAGCATTACAGACGATATATTTTTTCTCACCCCGGGCGGCTCCAGCCAGTTGCCATTTTACGGCTGTTGGAAAACCGGCGCCACCTCGTCCTTTTAGTCCCGATTCACGGATAACGCCGATTATTTCCGAACGTTTCATATTCAATGCTTTTTTTAACGGCGCAGTTGCCTTAATGCCGTGATCCAGAATAGGACCGGCTTTTTTAACATTGGAAGGCACCACTTCCGGGAAATCACTTTTCAGGAAATCCCGGCGACAATCGGCAATAATCTGGGAAGCTTTTTCAACATCCACTTTTGCAAAAAGCCGATCATTGATCATCAATGCCGGTCCCTGATCGCACATTCCCAGGCAATTGGTATATTCAAGGGTAAACTTCCCATCTTTGGTCGTTTCGCCGAATTTGATGCCCAGTTCATTTTCCAGCTGCCGGGCAACATTCTGTTTACCGGCAAGGTCACAGGAAATTGTCTGACAAAGGCGGATGACATATTTGCCCTGTTTTTCCTTCGTCCGGAAAAAACTGTAAAAACTGGCAACACCTTCGACCTCCACAGGATGGATGCCCAAAGCATGTGCCGTTTCCTGCATGACAACGTTTGGCAGATAACCGTATATTTCCTGGAGATCCTGGAGAATCGGCATCAGCGCAGAGCGATCGTTGCCATATTTATCTCTGAGTTCCGCAATCTGTTTATTGACTTTTCGTCTATCAATAATACTATGCATTAGTAACTCTCCTTATAAGCCAAGTAATTGATTGACTTTTTCCAGTAATTGGTTTGGCATAATCGGCTTCTGTTCAAAATCATCGACCGGAACCATCTCATTATCTTTATCAAAATCCATTCCCGTTACCTGACCAACACTGGTCAACATCAAAATGGGCGTTTCTTTTGATTTCTTTTTTAATGCCTGAGCCAGTACAAATCCATCATCCGGTTCGTCCATCATGACATCAAGCAGAATAAGGTCTGGTGATTCGGTATTGAATTTTTCCATTCCTTCCTGACGGGAATAGGCAATCGCGACATCAAAGCCGGCACTGTTCAGCACCAACTCAACGGCAGATACAAAATCAACATCATCATCAATAACTAATATTTTCGCCATAGGGCATGCCTCCTTGGATTAATCTGAAAATATTACGCTACTATCCCTCTACATTCTATTGTTCTATAGTTCGGTTAATAGAGTAAATATTTCTGAAAATTTATCGTAAACAGATCTAAATGTACATCCCTGATTACATCTGCTGTCTGTATTTTTCAATAAACCATCAAAGCGCTGTAAATTAACATATCTTATGAAATTATTCACTCAATATTTTTAGTTTTTAGCATAAAATTTTACTGGTTCCAC
>CAZSDW010000082.1:0-8408 GCA_964605705.1 uncultured bacterium | reverse complement strand
GTCATCAAACTCGATATCCCAGCCTGCCAGATTTTTATATATTTCTATCCAGTCATTACTTGAGAGATCATCATAGAGACGGTGGGAAATCTCATAAAACTCTTCCATATAATTACGGGACACATGTTCTGAAGAAATCCGGGTATGTTCGAGAATTTTCTTACATGCCATCAGCACCTGGCTGGGATTTACCGGCTTGGTCAGATAATCGGTGATTTTCTGCCCGATGGCTTTTTCCATCAGGCTTTCTTCTTCATTCTTGGTAATCATAATGACCGGCAAGCCGGGTTTTATTTCTTTAATTTCTGACAGCGTTGTCAATCCATCCTTACCTGCCATCATCTCGTCAAGCAGCACCAGATCAAAATTGCTCTGACTGACGAGCTTGACGGCATCGTGACCATTGGATACCGGCTCGACATCAAAACCGCGACTTTTTAAAAATAGTATATGGGCTTTCAGAAGATCGATTTCGTCATCGACCCATAAGATTTTTCCTTTTTTAATACCCATATAATTTATCCTGTTTTATGGTTTAACTTTCCTCCATAATATAGTAAATCCGATTCGCAAGCAGTACGTTTTTATTTGTCAAACCCACTGATCCCAAAATAAGAAAAAGCAGACAGCTCTCATACGATCGACTGTCTGCTTTAGTTCCTCTGTCTATCTTTTTATTTCGTTGTCATAACGAACTCACCCTGCCAGTTATCCCCGGGTGGATTCTCGCGGTACATCTCACAGCGACCGATAAATACTTTCGACGGAGGATCTTCGCCAGTCACCGATATTGCCTGCTTAAACTGTTCGATAGCACTGTCCCATTTACGATTCCAGTAAAGCTCAATCCCTTTCGTAAATAATTCTTTGATCTGTGCTTGTTCGTTGGTCAATTCACCTTTTTTAGCCATAAGTTCATAAACAGTTATCGGGATCAATTTACCTTTTACCACCAGTTTATCCAGAATGCGGATCTCGATTTTATCTTCCGCCTGTCTCAAGGTTTCCTCACCGACCATTATATAAGTGCCGTACTGTTTATTGGCACCCTCAAATCGGCTTGCCTGGTTAACCGCGTCTCCCATAACGGTGTATTGAAAGCGCTGGGCACTGCCCATATTGCCGGCACTGACAACGCCGGAATTCACACCCATTCTGACATAAATATCGACACCGTGATCCTTTTTGATCTCCTTGCGCAACTCGACAAGTTTTGCCTGCTGGTCGATTGCCGCATAACAGGCTTTCCAGGCATGGTCGGGATCCTCCATTGGGACACCAAAATCACACATGATGGCATCGCCCTCATATTTATCAACATAGCCGTCGTAACTCATACAGATATCGGTCATCGGTGACAGGTATTTATTCAATACTACTGATAATTCTTCTGCAGACAGGCTCTCGGAAATGGTGGTAAAACCAGCAACATCGGAAAAGAACATGGTCGCATCCCGTTTCTCACCGGACAGTGCGAACGCATCGGGATGATCTTCAAGATATTTCAAAACCTTCGGACTCATATAGGTCTGGAACATACCCCGGATTTTTTTCTTTTCTTTCTGTTCTGACAAAAACTGGTAAACGACATTGCTGATATAACTGACTAAGACGACCGATATACCGGGCACTATATATATCCAGGTACTCATTTTGATAAACATCCAGAAAGAACCCAGGACAAAACCGCCAATCAGGAACAGGGAAAACAGACCACCCCCAACCGGTTTCACAATACTGACAATCAAGGCTGTAAAAATCCCAATAGCAAAAATAATGATGATATTTGCATAAAATGGGATTGCCGTAATGAAATTACCATCCAGCATTGTCTGGATGGCATGGGCATGGGTTTCGACTCCCGGCATCAGCGCCCGGACACCGCGGAAATTATAAAACGGCGTATATTTATTATCATGCAGCTCTTCGATAGACACACCGATCAGGGCAATCTTATCCTTGAATGGATTGGCGCGATCAAGGATTTTTTCAACCGTTGCAGTATCATCCAGAGCCAGCGCCATAAATGCCTCTTCCTGCAATACAGAATCCGGCAGCAGGGCGATTCTCAACTCGAACGGATAGACGGAATTCTTCTTGAACAATTCCATATAATCCGTATCCTCCTGATCTTTTAAATCAAAATCCGCGTCATCCAGAACAGCTGACAGCGGAAATGTCGGAAACGTCTGGGCAGGACCATAGTAGTTGATCAGAATCGTTTGTTCAAATCCCTGGCTGCCCCGATGAGCCTTCAATTTTACGGATGTATCGCCTTCATATTTTGGAAAAACAAAATAATTGTCATCGCTAAAAATAAACGCCGGCGATTCGGTAAAGCCTTTTTCTGCAAAGAATACTTTCGAGCCAAGCGTATATTTGTATTTTCCCTGATACTCTTCAAAAATGGAGTAACGGCGCATAAAACCGTCCGGATCCTGTAACTCTCCAACTACTCCCCATTCAGCACCGGTTGCCAGCAGCACGGGCAGTGGCTCGTCGGCGTAGGCATAAATTTCGCCACCGGCTCTGACCCGGTCGATCTTACCGGCTAGAATCACATTACCATTCCGCCGCACGGCATCGGCTAAGATAGAATCACCCAACGGATTTTTAACATCCGGTTCCGTGAATTGAATATCAAACATGATCCGGCGGATACCGACTTCGTTCAAATTATCAATCAAAGTGGCATAATATTCCCGTGGATAGGGATACCGATCCTGACAGGAAGTGAAAGTTTGCTGATCAATGGCAATGATGACAATATCCGAGTGCGATACGTCCAGTGGTCCCCGCCAGCGGAATCGAAAATCAAGGGATTTTAACTCCAAATCACGAAAAAACCCCAAGATCAGCAGCAGTGACACAACGATTGAGAAAAACAGGGCAATCAGCGTTCCCCACGCTAATTTTTTAACGACGCCTTTTTTCATTTAAAAGTCCTGATTCAGGTTTATAATAGAATCGTATAATTAAGTAAAAAACTGATATCGTTGAATACTTCGCCTCTCAAGCGATTGTTATAGTTGCTATCCTGAATCCGCCAACGGAGCTGGTGTCTTTGAAACATTGTAAAAGTACCACCGGTAAATATGACATTTTTGGTAAAATCAACCATTCCGGAACCAACTGAGTTGGTATAGCCAAGTTCCGTGATTAACCGACCGTCAAAAAAATCATATCTCCCTCTCAGCGAAATCATGAACAGTTCATAGGGATCAACCAGCATGGAGCTTTTCGATGTATTTGAAGTAACATTAATGGAGGTTCTGAGTGGAAAGGGGTAAGTGGTATTAACACCAAAAGTATAAGTCGAGGTTGCAGTTTTATTAAACTGGTAGCCTTCATTCCGGTCATCAACTCTATCGTTTCGTCCGGAATTCGAGTAATTAAAATTGAGTGTATTTTTTATTCCGGAAAACTTGACGATGTGAGAAATACGGATATTCTGGCTTGTAGTCAGGTTTGACTCCCGGGGATCTTTATAGGTAATAACATCTGATGTATCGGTAATTGTGTGGACCGTGTCTATATCGAACACGTCCATGTCATTCTCACGTCCATAACTGATCGTATTGAAATTAATCGTCGGTAAACCTTCTCCGGGATACAGCGAAACTCCGGCATTCAGGGACGAGGTTGTCGTCGTGGCTCGCTTGCTCTTTGATAAATTGTCACGTTTTTGATCATATGCTATCGTGACAAACATTTTACTGCCCAGCAATCTGATTTTATCGGATACATTAAAGCCCTGAATATCAGTCCTTAAGAAAGTATTTCCAAGCGAGGCAAATTGCGCACCGACGCGTTGATATTTGAGAACAACATAATTACTGAAATAATTAAGTTTCAGTGCCGTTTTAAACGCTGTGGAGGGCATATTCAGCAGTTCTTTCACTCCCACACCACCATCGGCATTGGGAACCACCGGGACCAATGGATCGATATTTTCATTAATAATGAAGATATTGGTATAGTCTCCGGGATCCGGAAAACCAACCAGGGAAATGTTCATATCACCCAGTGTAAGTGTGCTGTCTTTGAGAGTGTCACCGGGGAAAAATGTATCCAGTTTGTCTAATGTCAATGCCCCTCCGGTTATATCCCGGTTCAACATCGAGAAAGCACCGTCGGTTTTCCAGATAAACCGTTTTGAATCCAGTGCCAGCGTCAGATCGGTGCCGAGTACAATATTATCCTGAGGCGTATTGACACCACCCAGGATAATTGAATTTCCCTCGGATTCAGTAACGTCGCCAAACTCTTTTTTCACTGATAACGTATCATCCCTGGCTTTCAGCAAGGATAAACCGAACTGGAAATGTTCACCCGAACCAAAGTACGGTCGAATCGCCAGAAGATTTCTTCCATAGGTATAGCCTTTGCGGGTATATTGAAATGTCCCGTCATCCAGTGTATCGGGTGCACTGATAGTGCCCTGAATCGCCCGTTCGGATTCACCATAGACAATATGGGTATTGAAATATTTCAGTTTGATATTAGTCTCGAATCCTCTGACCCGTTTACCCTGTAATGCAAAATCGGAAAACTGGGGATTGACATCACCAAGCGATAAATCAACAACCGAAGTTTTGATTCCGGCGGAGAAACGGTTCCGAGGTTGACGGTTGGGATCTTCGCGGGAAGTGATTAGAATTTTCGCCTTGAAATTCAGCCAATCGTATGTCGTTGTGAGATTTCCGCGTAAGGTATTGGTGACCTGGCGAATACCTGAATTCTGTTCTGAGTTTGTCTCCGCCGCAATTCTACCGGAATTTTTCATTACGCTTTTTGCCTCTTTGACCGTTTTAACCACCTGGAAATTCACACTTATCGTGGAAAAACGATCACCATATCGATTGGACATGTTCAACTTCGCTGTATGAACGCCAATACGTAAATTTTTTGGTCGGGCAATAACCAGGTCTTCCGTGATTTCTGCTTGCCCCGTAATTAATACTCCATCAAGTGTCAGCTGGATGGATGTCAGATCAACATCGGTCGTGTTGAACAGAGAAAACGCCAACACGATTTCTCCGGACGGAATAATTTCATCCTCTTCCGGGCTCAGAATGATGACATCGCTGTGAATTCCGTCGGTAACATCTGCTATAGTTTTCGTGGTTTGCGCCGATGCCGATACGGCTTTCCGAATAGCAATAAACATCGGAACATTGTAGGGATTCACCTCTGGAAAGGCAGCCATGTTTCCATCGGCAAGATCACATATAATTAAATATTCCAAACCCGCTTCAGTGATAAAATCTGCGGGTACTTCGGCAAAATAGACTCCCATGTATTCACTCATCTCTTCTTCAACGAATGAATTCTGACCGGCAACCCGATAAAACAAGCGCATCCGTTCCGGTTCAACAACACTGCCCTCAATCAGTGCTTCAATTTTAAGAGGTGAATTGGCTCTGACGTTCTTCGGCGGCGAATGCAGCACTTTTGTCTGTCCAATTAATATCCCGCTAAATAGGATAATTGATAATATAAATCTGCCCCAGTATTCTCTCATCTAAGCTTCTCGTGGTTTAATTAATATATAACTTGCTAAACGTTTAATATTCAATGATGATTGATTTATCTTCACCCTGTTCATTTTTCAGTTCAATTCGTAAGGAGTTGGTCGCTCCTGATTGACCCTGATCATCCTGCTGCTCATCATCTAGATCAGTCGGTGTCTGGTTCGGATTTGACTGCTGGACATTACATCCACCGTCAGGCGTTGAGGTACCTGTCTGGTTCGCGCCGACCGTCACAACCGTACCACTTTCATTATTGGTGACCTGAATACTACCTTCCATGCCATAGAAGATATCACCCAGCACCGCATCTACAATCGCCCAGAAAACAGTACCCTTGACAGAAGCCACAGAGGTCGGGGTTGCGATGACGAATTCTCCTTTACGCTGGGGACTCACTTCCGCTTTCAGGGTACCAAAATTCATCGCAATCTGCTTGGAAATGGCTTCATCCGTCCGTGTGCCGGAAATGGTCATATCGGAATTTTCGCGAATTTTGATCTGAGATTTGTCATCCAGAAAAACCAGAACGGCATAACCGTCTTTCCCCGTTTTAATCTGATCTTCGTTGAACAGCGTCGTGCCCGGTTTGACTCCAGGCATATATTTATCCGCGCCGGATCGTTTTAAGCTGGTGTCGCCGCGGGCTTTTAATGCCAATGCAATTTTATCAGCAGACCAACCTTGAACCGTTAATGCAATCAGAATGATGACCAGAAATAATAAATGATATTTTTTCATGATATATTCCTATTCGTTTTTTATTCTACGGAAACGTTTTTAATCGTTCTTTCACCAAGACGAAACATATCCGCAAGTGCTCTTAATTCATCCTGAGTCAATTGTTGAATATCATTCAGTGTGATCACTCCTGAAGGTGTATAACCCATCAGTACACCACCATCACCAAAAAAATCGTTATAACGATCCGTTCCCAGAAGTTGTTCAATCAGGGTTAAATAGGCATCTGCTGTACTGGCAGTAATACCACCACTGCTGCCGGTGCTTTCGCCACCGCCACCCATTTCAGCCAATCTGAAAACAAATATTTCGCTGCTCTTTTCGAACATTCCCCGGGTGGTCGGATACTTTTTAATTACCTGCCAGACATAATTATGCCCCTCTGATAACGGTGGCGCATTATCGGGATAAACGAACATTTTAGGAGCAAGCATAAGATCGAATCCGACCGGAGTCGCATCCAATTCAAGAAAATCTGCTCCACCTCCCCAGGGAACCATGGGATCATCATCCAAGGCATCCTGTAATGAAGTGTGTCCTTTAAGAACAGGAGCATATTCACAAATACGGATAAAAACGCCACATTCTGGACAACTGTTTACATTCCAGGAGAAATCGTTGGTCTCCCATTGGAATATTGGTACAAACTGGTTGATTTCAAGAATATCAGTCACATCGTTGCCACCGGGTTGGATTAATTCGAGATACTCCGGATTGGTAATCGTAATCACCTGATACAAACCGGCAGGAGCAACGCCTGAATTATCGACCGGGTAGGCATTAAAACTGAAACGATATTCACCTTCGGGCAGGCTGCCCTGAGCACTGAATAGCTGGCTGTACATTTTATTGGCTTCACCTTCGGTCAGGAGAAACTCTGTCTCATCAGCAGATATATCAACCTCTTCCCCGGTATCATCATAATAGATATTCCGCATATCGACACTTAACATCGTTGCATCGATGGTCACCTGTCCACAAAATTCAAAAGGATTTGTTTTCACAAAAAAGATGACATCATCCTCCCAACCAAAATTAGGAACATTCGCAGTCATTTTAAATTCAATGACAATTTCAATGGGGTCACACACTTGGGTCACATCATAATTAAAGGGATAATAACTGAGGGTATAAGAAAACATATCCGGATTCTGTGATCCATCATTCAGATTTATATCGGTAATTTTAATTACCTCATAATTATTGAAGTAATTCATTATCAACTTCAGCTCACCTGGTTGGGCAAGCAGAGAATTAAGGGAAAATACCGTTAAGATGGCGAGCATAATTATTTTAGTTTTCATACCAGCTCCTTTTTGTTGACATCAAAACTTAAGTGAAATGAAGGCAACTTGTTGTGAGATAGGACAAAAGTCCGGATTTTGCCATGTCTTATTTATCATAAATCGAATATAAATAGGGAGTACTCAAGATACAATAAAAAAAAGGCGTCCCGAAAAATCGAGGCGCCCAATAATAGGTTCCCGGCGACGACCTACTTTTCCACCCAGTCTCCCGAGCAGTATCATCGGCGCTAGAGGGCTTAACTACCGAGTTCGAGATGGGATCGGGTGTGGCCCCTCTGCTATAGCCACCGGAAAAAGATTGCATTGGGAAAAATAAAACTCAGACTTTGGAATCTAACTCATAAAAAGTTTTGGTCAAGACGCACGGTTTATTAGTATCACTCGGCTAAACTCCTTGCGGAGCTTGCACCTATGACCTATCGACCTCGTAATCTACAAGGAACCTTAAGTCCC
This sequence comes from uncultured bacterium, assembly GCA_964605705.1. Lineage (GTDB taxonomy): Bacteria > Fidelibacterota > UBA2242 > UBA2242 > UBA2242 > CAZSDW01. The sequence goes on along the minus strand of CAZSDW010000082.1, from coordinate 376 downwards.
CCCGACGAATCGGGGGAAGGGAGATCTTGTCTTAAGGATGGTTTCACGCTTATATGCTTTCAGCGTTTATCCAAACCAAACGTAGCTACCCAGCACTGCACCTGACGGCACAACTGGTACACTAGAGGTTTGTCCACTCTGGTCCTCTCGTACTAAGAGCAGCCCCTTTCAAATCTCCTGCGCCCACAGCGGATAAGGACCGAACTGTCTCACGACGTTCTAAACCCAGCTCGCGTGCCACTTTAATGGGCGAACAGCCCAACCCTTGGGACCTTCTCCAGCCCCAGGATGTGACGGGCCGACATCGAGGTGCCAAACCTCCCCGTCGATGTGAACTCTTGGGGGAGATCAGCCTGTTATCCCCGGAGTACCTTTT
>CAZSDW010000081.1:0-8841 GCA_964605705.1 uncultured bacterium | reverse complement strand
TAAAACCGGGCAGGATGAAGGTGATTTTCATCGGATTAAATTTTCACTCCGATAATGCGATAATAGTCATATAGCTTCTGAATCACGTTGTGATAGTCATGATATTTCTCAACCCAATTGCGCCCCTCTTTGCCCTTTTGAACAATGAGTTCCGGATTCTCGATATACTTTATCAGAATGTCTTTTAAATTGTCCGGGCGCACATTGATGAACGGATGATCGGGGATAAATTTCTCATAGGTATCATTCAGATATGTGGCAGAGGCGATACCCATAGAGAGCGTTTCCAGAGAGTTCATACCATAACCCCAGGTCAATTCGCCGACATGATCGATGTAAATATCAGATTGGCTTTTCAACTCAATCACTTCATCATGGGGCAGGTTTTCAATGAAAATGAACCGGATACCATGGCTTTTCTTTAATTCCTGACAAACTTCGATAATTTTATCCGAGCCCTTGATAGTCCGATTTGTGGTAGCATGGCAGATAGTTATCGGTTTCCCGAGCTTCCTCTTTATTTCAAAAGACTTGACATCATAGGGCAGAAACAGATACTGCAGGTTTGGGTGCATGTAGATCAGGTCCAGTTCGTTGCTCAGATTCAGGTCGGCAATGGCGTGCATTTCCGGAATGACGCCCCGGTTTCTCAAGTCCTGTCCGTGAAAATGACAGATGATTTTCTTGCCTTTTGCTTTCATCTTGCGGGCAAATTCCGCGTTCCGATAAAAATCCAGCCCCCATTCGAAGTGATAAACGTCGAAATCCTCGAGATTGTGTTCTTTGATCGCTTTGTTTATTTTCCGGCGCCAGAACCATTCCCGAAACCGATTGAGTTTTTTCTGCCATTCCGAGGGATTCCAGACCGGGGGATAGCCATCGAGATTGGAATGCGATTCCCGTCCTTCGGTATTTCGAATCATCCAGCGCCTGAAACCGATATACCATGGTCTGGATGCAATAAAGGGCAGATTCAGCAGAATATCTTCTTCATAGCCGGCGGCGGTAGGATAGAAAGTCACGAAGCGGCAGTAGTTGCCGTTTAGCTCGTGGGCTTTTTTCCAATAGGATAAAATTCCAACGGTGTTTTCAGGTGAGATGTAGAGAATTTTCAGCATTTCAGCACTTTTTGATAAATGTTAAACAATCGTTTTTCCATGACGTTCCAGTTGTATTTTTCACGGGTTGCCCGGCGTCCCGCTTTTCCCATGGCAAGGCGCTTTTCAGGATGAGCTAAAAGATCATTTATGGCTGCTGCAATTGATTCCTGTGTCACGGGATCGATTATCACCCCGGATCCGGTTTGTTCAACATAGAACTCAATTGAAGGTACCCGGCACCCTAATACCGGTATTCCCATAACCATGAATTCGAATGGTTTAATTTGTAACGAGCGCCGAAAGGATACATTTGGGGTCAGTGATGACATTCCGATGGTCGCTGTCCGTAGTAGTTCGGGCATGGATTCATAGGGCACCGGTTGACGGAATTCGACCACGTCCCGCAATTGCAAATCTGTCACTAACCGATTCAGGTGCAATTTGTATTCATCGGCGGCTTGTCCGACAATCAGCAGTTTTGCATTTGGGAATTGGGGCTTAACGTGCGCCATTGCGGTGATCATGAGCTCAATTTTGCGCGCCGGTACCAGTTGTCCGGGATAGAGAATCACCGGTTTGGATTGATTGCCAATATTGGCAATTTTTCCTCCGAAAAATGACAGCACCGGATAATTATAAAGTTTGGCAAATTTCTTTTTAAATGGTCGGAATCCGGGAGCAATAAATATGGTGGCAACAATATAATCGACAAAGGCAGCACAAAGCCATTCAATTGATTGGGCAATCAGTGCCGGTACAAATGTTATCCATCGGGAATGTCGGGAGAACTCGATGACATACCAGAAAATTGTCTCATGGGCATCGTAAATCACTTTCCGTTTGTATTTGTATTTCAGGAGCAGTGCAAAGGGCAGAAAATCAAATTCATGCACATGATAGAGATCGGCTTTGACTTCCCGGGCTAATTGGTAAGCGCGCCACAATTTTTTTAAGAAACCGGATGCCGGAAAGGGCTTGTAAATGACATTGTATTTCGGATCAGGTGGATTGAAATCCGGTGCAACAAGGGCAACATTTTCATAGCGTTTTTTCAGGGATAAGATTTCTTTGTAGAAAATTCTGTCATCGGTGGGATTATGACCGATCGTAACATGACAGATGGTAGTTTTGGTAATCATTGGAAGGTTAAAACGGGATCAGTAATTTCAGGGAATTCATTTCCTCTTTTTTAAAATATCCGAATATATAGAGCAAAACGGGAAAGGCGACAATCATTCCGATCCGGATCATCAGGTTTAAATCGATTAAATATTTTAAAAAGCCAAAAATCAGCGCGAGTCCGATGATCAGAAACAGGCGGGCATATTCATAGGGTACTTTGAACAGGCGCTGAGAAATGAAATGAACACAGGTTGCCTGAACGAGATAACCAATGGCAGCCGAGATTGCGGCGCCAATAATTCCCCAAATGGGTATCAGGATAAAATTGGCAACGATATTTACTGAAGCGGACAAGGCGGTGATATAAGCAAGATAGCGGGTTTTTTTCTCGAAATAGATACCCGGCAGAAATACCAGGTGGATACCATAAAATACATAGCCTAGCAAAATCCAGGGAATCATCGGTTCACAACTGGCATACTTTGGTCCAATCAGGTAAACATTGCCGATATGAAAATTGACAATTTCCTTCATCAGAAGGGTCAAAAGTACCCAGAAAGACAGAGTCACTAGTGTGAGATACTTCAATATTCTGGAAAATAGAATTTTTGAGGATTCCTGAGGTCCGGCTTTCAGGAAAAATGGTTGCCAGGCATAGAAAAATGCCGTACATAAAAGTAAGATAAAAATGCCAAGTTTATAACCGGCACTGAAGATGCCAACTGCCGAGAGCCCCAGATAATGTTCTACAATGTAGCGGTTCATCATTTCCATTGCCGCAGTAGCCAAGCCAACCGGGACGAAGGGCAATCCAAAGAGCAGCAGATCTTTTGCCAGAACGGCTTTGAATGTTCGGGTAATGCGCAGCACCAGAAAGCCGTATAAAATTGCTGCCGTTACCGCCGAAGCGATCAGATTGCCCTGGAAAATGCCAATAATTCCAACTTTGCGAAAAGCGACCAGATAGATATTCAGACCGAGGGTAATTAAAACATTGATCAGTCGAATGATGATAAACCGGAACGGTTTTCCCTCCATGCGCAACAGGGCGAATGGCACTCGGTTGATACAGTCAAAAAAGAGGATAACCGCCGCATATTTCATCAGGATCATCTGCGAACTTCCGGATAATAGCAAAGTGCTCAAGGGATTTGCAGCGAGGTATATAATTACAGATAAAAGAGCGCTGCTTGCCAGGGTCATCCAGATGGAGGTTGCCAGAACTTCTGCCGGGCTGAATTTCTGCTCGTCATCATTGTAATGGCGCATGAAAGCAGAATCGAGACCATAATTATAGATATAATTCATAAAGGCGGTGAATGCGAAGACGAGAATTGCCAGCCCGTAATCTGCCGGCGCAAGGATGTTGGTATATACCGGTAAAAGTAAAAAGGTGATGAACCGTGTTGCCACCGTTCCGAAGCCATAGACGAGAGTCTGTTTGGTTAGTGAGCGGATATTGGCTGCCATACTATCTGATGACCATGATGATGATTGGTCTAATATCGTTTTTCCATTGCTTTACGAACCATATTGCGACTGCCGAAATGTTCTTTGAACATAATCAGCGATTTACTGGGAGTCAGGGGATTTTCCGCTAAGGGTAATTGTGATACACCAAAATCCAGAAACCGAAAACCTTCAGCGTGCGCCCAGCGCATCGTTTCCCAGATTTGCAATGAGGCGGGCTGAAGATGCTGAAACCGGTCATCGACCATGTTATAAAAAATAATAACGACCCGCGGATTCGCAGTAAAATTCAATGTTCCGCCGACGGGCTCGTCCTTATAATAGCACATCAGCAGGTTTAATTGCCCCGGAAATAACCGGTCGAGTTTCTTCAACTCATCAAGAGAGTGGGTTGGTGTCACACCGTGCCTGGCTTTGTTATTCACAAGAATAGGGTAGTATTCATCGTAATTTTTATTCCATTCGAGTCGCAGGTCAGAATCATTGGCTAGACACCGAACATAGCGGCGTTTGCGTTTGTCCATGCGGTTAAAAATATCTTCTTCCGTTCCCTGCAAATCGATGAAGCTTGAAATGTAATCCTCTACGGATCTGAATTTTTTCCAGAGCAGCGCATATTCCATGGTTTCGTCATAATTTTCAAAATACAATGCCGGTGTCGGTACGAAGAAAACGCGCTCAAATTTCTGCTCCCGGCAATAATTCTCAAACAGTTTGAGCGCTTCATCGGCGTCGCTGTAGCCCAGCCTGCCATAGACAAATCCGCCATAACTGGCACCCGGATGGGAATGCAGGACTTTTTCTCCTTCAATGACTCGTTCAGCTGCCGGAAACAGGGCGACAATCCGTCCCTTTTTCAGGAAGATCAATGAATGGTCGTTGAATGATCTGCCGATGTGATAGGTGAGGAAATTGCGATAATGAAAGAGGTTGCCGTTATTGGACGATCTGACAAAATCATCCCAGACTTTCCGGTCACTTGCGGTGTAACGTAATAATTCCACTGATACAGACTCCTTTAATTGCAGCCGAAATTACGGTTAATGCCCCATAAATACAATACGGGGCGTGTATTTTTGATGATGAATTTTATTGATATTGAAATATCAATGACTGTCGGGAAACCTCGCTAATTGTTGCTATTTGTCGATTGGAATATTGACCAGTTCTGCATTGACGCCCGCCAGCAGATTCAGTTTGCGAGCCAGCTCTTTGTTTTGATCCGGCTCTCCGACCATTTCCAGGATGATCGAACCAATATCTGAACAATCGTCCAGAACTCCTTCGTGCAGACCGAGCCGGGTCTTGATCAGGCAGCCCCATTCGGTTAAAATTTTCTGGACAGTGACCGCCTCTTTTTTGCGTTTATTGATGACAATGACGATAAAAGATTTCATTGGATTTCTCCTGGAATATTAGTTGAATTTTTTCCACAAACGTTCACTCGCCTTCTGACATTCATCGCTGATAATCGCTTCGTCCAGTGTGAGAAAAGTGTGGTCATTATAGATAAACCGACCGTTAGTCAGGACTGTTTTTGCCGGGGCGTTTTGCATTCCGAAAAGGATGTGAGTCAGATAATTTTCGCTGTTTATTTCCGTCACCGGTTTATAATCAAAAATAACGATGTCGGCAGTGTTACCTTTTGCCAGAATACCTGGTTTGCCCGGGAAGAATTGTCCGGCGAATGTTGCATTTGTTCGGAGCAAATTGTCAAGATGAAGCATTAATCGGGAAGGCTCCGTTTTCAGGTAATTGTGTTGATTAAATTCGTGGCGAATAGCGGCAATCAGACTGGAATCCACTCCACCGCTGCCGATACCGGTTTTGAAATTCAGCAAATCATGACCGGCCCGATCAACTGTCAGTGAACATGGAGAGTGAACCGCCACAGCATCCGATTCTTTTAGCAGCTGACTCTCACTGACATTGTCCGGTAAGTGACCGGCGACCAGAGTTTTTGCCCCAAGTAAGCCATACCGGTTGAGCCGTTCGATTGATCCGCCGGAAGCGACATGGATATGCACGCCGTTAGCATTTTTAAGACTGTTGCCGACAAGCGCAAGGTTTTTATCGGGCATATTCCTGTCAATCTGCAGCCCGATCATTCCCCGGATAAGCGGATTCTCTGGAGAGGTTTCCAGGAATTTTTGGTTCTCTTCGAGGGCTCGGTTAAAGACATCTTCACCGTTCCGATTTGATATTTCAAGACTGAGAACAGCCCGTATTTCTGCACGGGAGATAACCGAAGCGATATTCGTGAGTATTTTATTAATGACGACCGGCGATGAATGCAAATCGAAAATGGTCGTTATGCCCGCCTTGATGGAATTTAGAATGCCAGCTAGAACCGCTAGCTGAACGATTTCATCATCCAGACACTGGGCGTATTTTTCCCAGAATCCATTTGATTCGTTTGATGAATTTACAGCAGATGCAAATGCCGGCAGCCCGATTGCAAAGGATCGGTACAGGTGATGATGAAGATTAATTAAACCGGGGAAAATGACACATCCGAGGGTATCATAAACCTCCATATCGACACTTTTTGGGATTTGTCCAAAGACGGTCTCCTCCTCGCCTACGGCGACAGCCACACCTCTGGATATATAAACAGCACCGTCTTTGTAAACAGTCCCGTTTCCGTCATAAAGCGGACCGCCGTATATGACGATGGGTTTGGCTTCAGTCTGGCGGGGGGTACTTTCTGGTGCTGTTGGATAGTGATCATTCATGTTGTTTATGTAATCGATTTTTGGGGAGTGTGAAAAAACTCATAATTACAGGTTAATTTCCATAACTTGTCCAAGCAATGCAATATATTCGGAGATTTATTTTGGGATCAGGAACTTAGGAGTAACAATTGTGAGCTTGATCTCGACAGTCTAAAAATTCACACGATCGATTTTACGTTTTTCATCAATATCGGTATGGATCTGGCAATGTTCGGTTGGCTCGGTACCCTTGATGAAGATTTCGTTTTCTACCGGGCAGTATTCGGAGGGTAACAGTTTAGTTTCTTTGCAGATTTCTACGGAAATGACATTATCCGGGCGGGTAAAAGGCTTGTCTTTCCATCCTTTGGCATTATGGGCATCCCGCATGAAGCGTGCCCAGATTGGTAGTGCTGCTTTGGCGCCGGTCTCATTCGGACCCAATGAAACCAGCGGATTGTCCACCCCGACATAGACACCGGCAACCATGTAGGGAGTATAGCCGACAAACCAGGCATCGCTGGCATCGTTTGTCGTTCCGGTTTTTCCACCGGCAGTCAACCGAAAACCATATTTCCAGCTGGCGCTGCCCCCGGTTCCCCGTTTAATATTGGTTTCCAGCAGATCGGTAACAAGATAAGCTACCTCTTCATTGAAAACGTACTCCTGTCGCGGCGTATAGCTGGCGATAGTATTTCCATAGCGATCATCAATGCGTGTGACAGCGATAGGTTCGACCCAGATTCCGTGATTCGCAAAGATACTGTATGCCGATGTAATTTCTTGGGGAATGACAACCGCCGTTCCCAGGGCGATAGCATCGACCGCGGGAATATAAGTCGTCAAGTGCATCCGCCGGGCGGTTTCGACGACGGATTTTGGAGAAATTAATTCCTGAACAACTCTCGCGGCGACGAGATTTAGTGAGCGTCGGATACCTTCGCGAAAAGTGGTCAGACCTCCGGTGGAATAATCGAAATTATGAGGACGCCAGATTTCACCGCCTTCAAGATAGACCACAATGGGTTGATTCAGGAGCTGGGTGGTGACCGGAAAACCATTATCGATTGCGGTTGCATATACGATGGGTTTGAAGACCGAACCCGGTTGCCGCTTTGCCTGAGTGGCGCGATTGAATTCGGATTCCTCGAAATTCCGACCGCCAATCATTGCCAGGATTCTACCGGTCGATGGTTCCAGTGCGATCAAGGCACCCTGAACTATCAGCGAATATCGGAGTGATGGTTCAATGGGAATCTCACCCCGTATCATTGCCTGAACCTGTTCGACGGTTATGGTTGTGTCGGTGATAATCGATTCGATTTCTTTTGGATTGGACAGGAGTCGTTCGTTAAGCAAATTCTGCTGGACTTCAAGGTGCTGGGTAAACGCGGCATTCGCGGCTTCCTGGATTTTTGTGTCGAGGGTGGTATAAATGGATAATCCATCCCGGTAAATATCGATTCCCAGTTTTTCATCTTCCTGTTGCAGCCAACGTCTTACCTGTTCGACAAAATACGGAGCTATTGTTGCCGGTGGATCGGGGCGCAAAACTTGAATAGGTGCGTTGCGATAAAGGGCATAATCTTCCTTCGTAAGGTAACCCTGCTCGGTCATCCGGAGCAGGACAAGATTGCGGCGCTGGTAAGCGCTGATCGGGTTGTCGACTGGCGAATAACGCCGGGTGTTCTGGATAATACCTGCCAATAGCGCACATTCATCGACAGTCAGGTCTTCGGAGGATTTATCGAAATATCGTTTTGCTGCGGCTTGGATGCCATAGACGCCATTACCCATCCAGCTGTGATTAATGTACATCTCGGCGATTTCAGCCTTGCTGTACATCCGCTCGATTTGAAGCGCTGTCAGCAGCTCTTTGATTTTGCGGGTAATTGTTTTGTCAAAACCAATCGATTCATAAAGAATCCGAGCCAGCTGTTGTGTCAATGTACTGGCGCCCTGCTTTTTACTGAGCGTCAAAATATCCAGGACAATTGCCCGGGTGAAATCCCGCAGGCTCAGCCCCCAGTGATCTTCAAAACGGGTATCTTCGATCGCAATGACGGCGTCTGTCATGGCTTGAGGGATTTTTTCGTTGGTGACGTATATTCTACGTTGAGTATATAATTCCTGTAGAACCTCTCCGTCCGCTGAAAAAATTCGGGTGATAAGTTCCGGATCAATATTCTGTAGCTGTTCGATTGAGGGCAAATCCTTTGAGAAATACGACCACATACCCAGAACCAGGAACGTGCCAACAGTGAAAATAACGAGCACATATAAAAACGCAGCTTTCCAGCTCAGAATTTTATTATGTCTTTCTGCTTTTCCCATGATGACCTGAATATTACGGTTTTTCTGATATTTATACAACGGTCATGGTAGTTATAAACGAATTCTTGAGATTTATACGGGGCAGTTGGATTTATGTTTCT
>CAZSDW010000080.1:0-9933 GCA_964605705.1 uncultured bacterium | reverse complement strand
GTGGGCCCCCGGGGATTTGAACCCCGAACCGACGGATTATGAGTCCGGCGCTCTAACCGTTGAGCTAGGGGCCCTTATCAGAAAGCGGGTAAAGTTATCTTGTTTCAGCTTTTATTTCAAGAAAAAATATGGGCTTAATCACGATCGAAAATCCAGCGAGTCAATTCAATAAATTCTTCAATGTTCAATGACTCTGCCCGGCGCGATAAATCAATCGGACTGTCACTATTTTTATTCACGATTAAATCCACAAGCGCATTTCGCAATATTTTGCGCCGTTTGCCGAAAGCGGTTCTGACTGCTATGTGAAAATTAGATTGAAATGACTTATCGCCAATTCGTGGTTCAGTATTCATGGAGATTAGCGATGAATAGACATCCGGGATTGGTCGAAATACTTTCGGAGAGACATCGAAGTCAATGATTGGTTTAACGTAGAATTGGCTTATAACTGATAATATTCCATAGTCTTTTGTATTTGCCCGGGCACAGATTCGTCGGGCAATTTCCCGTTGTACCAAAAAGTGAATATCCCTGATATCAGCAATGTTATTAAATATATTGAACAGGAGAGAAGAACTGATATTGTAAGGAATATTTCCGACGACTCGTATTTTTTGGTTATGGAGTATTATTGAATGATAATCAAATTCCAAAGCGTCAGTATGGTGAAGGATAAAATTCGGGTAGTCGGAAAATTCGGCAGTCAATTCCGGGATCAGATCATTGTCAATTTCAATGGCATGTACTGTTGCGCCTGAATCGAGCAACAATCCTGTCAAAGCGCCTTTCCCGGAACCAATCTCGACGATTAAATCGTCAGGAGATGGATTGATGGTTTTGACGATTTTGCGCAGGATATTCGGATCGATGAGAAAATTTTGCCCGTATCGTTTTTTAGCAAAGGATTTCATGAATGCAAATTGAAGAAATGAATGGCGTTTTTTGTTGTTTTTTCAGCTACTTCTTCGATTGTGGTTTCCTTAATCTCGGCGATTTTTTCGGCAATGAATGGAATATAAGCAGGCTCATTGGTTCTGCCTTTGTGTGGCACCGGGGTAATGAAAGGAGCATCGGTTTCCAGCATTAATCTGTCAAGCGGGATGACATTCAAAGCACGCTGAAGTTTTTTTGATCCATAGGTGATATTACCGGTAAAGGAGAAGCGCAGTCCCAATTTCAGCATCTCCCGGGCAAATTGTTCATCGCTGGAATAACAGTGCAACACAGCATTGAAGTAATTATGCATTATCAGCATCTTTTTGATATCATCATCCGCCCGGCGATTATGCAGAATCATTGGCAGATTCAGTGTTTTGGCAATTTCGATCTGTTGAGAAAGGAAGCGTTTTTGATCGTTGTGAGTCGTGGTATCCCAGTAATAATCCAGACCAATTTCGCCGACCGCAACCACCTTTGGATGTTTCAATAAAGCAATTAATTCATCCTGCCATCGATCATCGACTTTCAATAAATCGGTCGGGTGAATACCGGCAGCAGCATAGACATTCGGAAATTCGTTGGCAATCTCAATTGATTGATTTGAAGATTCAATATCAGTCCCGATCGTAATAATATCAGTGACAGCCGCATCGACAGCGCGTTTGACAATCTTCTGCCGGTTTTTATACAATTCCGGAAGGTTCAGGTGACAATGAGTATCTATATACATAACATGTGTTTTAACTTTTAAAAAATAGATAAATGAGGCACAACATCTCAAAAAACAAAATTCAAATAAACATCAAATACCAAAATAGATTATTTTCAAATTTGTATGTTTGGTTGTTGTCATTTATTTGTTATTTGGAATTTTATCAACCAACCGAAGCGCCCGGCTCAATCGGATCGGCAGTTGTGATGAGTTGAAGTTGCTTGTCTTTTTTAGCCGCTAGCAACATTCCATTGCTTGCGATTCCTCTGATCGTGGCTGGCTGAAGATTCGTAACTACGACGATAGTTTTGCCAATGAGTTGTTCCGGTGTATAATGTTCGGCGATTCCGGCAACAATCTGGCGGGTATCCAGACCGGTATCTATTTGCAGTTTCAGCAGTTTTTTAGTATCGGGAACCGGCTCAGCTGCGAGCACTTTTGCCGTCACCAGTTTTGCTTTTAAAAATTCATCAATGGTTATCAGGTTTGCATCATTTTCTTTTGTTGGAGTATTTTGCATTTTTGGGACCGGTTTTGGTTTTTCCGCCTGAATGCGGGGGAAAAGGGGCGGCAGCTCTTCAAGTTTTGCGCCGCTTTCCAGTTTGCCCCAATCCAGATCATTATTATCGAAAGGGAAGGCTTTACAAAGTTGGTCGATTTTACCCGGCATAATCGGTTGCAGCAGTTTTGCGACAATCCTCAGTCCTTCAGCTGCAGTATAGAGTATCGTACCGGTCTGAATTTTATCAATTTTAATCAGTTTCCAGGGAGCTTTAATTTCCATATAACGGTTGATGGACCGAATAAATGTCAGAATGGTTTCGATGGCTTCATTCAGTTTCAGTTCATTGAAAAGCCGGTAAACATCAATGGAAAGTTGCTCAGCATTTTTCCTGATCTCAGATTCTTCGGTACCGGGATTTGAGGATTTCGGAATTGTACTTTTGTAATTTTTGTTAATCAGCGTCGCAATTCGGCTGGCTAAATTTCCAAAATCATTCGCCAGGTCAGAATTATAACGCTTGATGAACATGGCTTCGCTGAAATTGGCATCCTGTCCTAAGACCATATCCCTGATTAAAAAATAGCGCACCGGATCGACGCCGTATTTGTCTACCAGGTCAAGTGGTTTGACAATATTCTGCAGTGATTTGGACATCTTGGTTTCAGCGACCATCCACCACCCATGGGCAAAAATAGTTTCAGGCATCGGAATCCCGGCAGCTTTCAACATCGTCGGCCAGTAAACACAGTGAGTCGTGACAATGTCTTTTCCGATCAGGTGATAATTGGCGGGCCACCATCGGTTGAATTTGGGATCATCCTGTTTATAGCCGATCGCCGTCACATAATTTAACAGTGCATCGAACCAGACATAAGTGACATAATTTTTGTCAAAGGGCAGCTCAATACCCCAGCTCAGACGCGATTTGGGACGCGAGATACAGAGATCCTCAAGCGTACCCTTCAGAAAACCCAAAACCTCGTTCCTGCGGCTCTCAGGCTGGATAAAACCGGGATTCTCATTGATATAGTCGATCAGCCAGCCCTGGTATTGGCTCATTTTAAAGAAATAGTTTTTTTCTTTGATGTATTCCGGAGCTTTCTGGTGCTGCGGGCATTTCCCATCAATGAGTTCTTTGCTTGTATAAAACCGTTCGCAGCCGACGCAATAGTGACCCCCGTATTCATGTTCGTAGATTTCACCCTTATCCCAGAGATACTGAAGAACGTCCTGAACGGCTTTTATATGAAAGTCGTCGGTGGTTCTGATAAAAAAATCGTTTGTGATCTCCAGCTTTTCCCAGGCGTTTTTAAAGTGTACCATCATGCGGTCGCAGTGTTCCTGGGGAAGGATGCCTGATTTTTCGGCAGCTTGCTGGACTTTCTGACCATGTTCATCGACACCCGTCAGAAAGAAAACATCAGCGCCTTGTGCCCGGTGAAAACGGGACAGTACATCTGCCAGAATCGTTGTGTATGCATGACCGATATGGGGTTTATCATTGACGTAATAAATCGGTGTGGTAATATAAAATGCGCTTTTTGCCTTAGTCATAACCTTATCTGAGGAGCTTATTAATTATTTAGTACCTGGTACTTATTATCAAAATCAGTCAGCGGTAATTCTTTCAATTCTTCATTATCCAATTTCAAGGTGACGGTATTTTGAAATATATCGATTTTCTCGATCGTCCCCGACTCATTCTTGAATTGAATCCTTGTTCCATAAGCGGGATATTTTTTTAATATCTCTTCATAATTAGAGTGTTCATAACGGAAGCAGCACTTCAGTTTACCGCAAAGTCCGGAGATTTTCGAAGGATTCATTGGTAAGTTCTGCTCTTTTACCAATTGGGTGCTGATCGGCTCGAAATCATCAATAAACTGATAACAGCAGATAGGTTCACCGCAGGGACCGACACCGCCAATTCGCCGGGTTTCTTCACGGGTGCTGATCTGCCGCATTTCGATGCGGGTTTTATATTCGGAAGCCAGGATTTTGACCAGCTCCCGGAAATCGATCCGATCGTCTGCCGTGAAATAGAAAATGATTTTTTTACGATCAAGCCGGTACTCAACGTCAATCAGTTTCATCGGAAGACTCAGATCGCGAATTCGATCCTGGCAATATTTAAAGGCGATTTTTTGTCGCAACTGGTTATCATTATCCCGTTCGATGTCACCGGGACAGGCTTTCCGAATGACTGTCAGTTTTTCCTTATCGTCGCTGGATTGTCGTTTGTCTTTAGGAAAGGTAATCGCCGTGCCAATGTCCTCGCCACGTTCGGCTTCAACAATCACCTGATCGTCATTTTCGATCGGATATTCCATGGAATTACAGAACAATTCCCGGCGGCAACCCTTGAATTTTATTTTTACCAATTTATCGTTATTACTATCACTCATTTATATTACTTTCCGGAATTTATAGCATGGTTTAGATTAAAGAACATATTCATTAAAGCGAGATTAATATAGACATTACGGTTTATGAAATCAATACAATTCTCGACGGAAGAGACGGCAAAATGCGGATCGAAATCGGGAAAGGCTCGGGCAAATTTCAGGATTTCAGCTTCAAGATCACTGTGGATAATTTCCACTGCATTTGCCTGTTCCTTTAACACTGCCGCATCTCTGAACCAGAACGAAATTGCCAAAAGTATCTGCTGAAATTGGGCACTGTCTTCACGATATATTGCCGATAATGTTTCGACATAATTGAAGATTTTTTTAATGTTCCACACAGCCGTCATGCGCATAATATCAAGGGTCAGCTTGATGAGTTTATCCAGATCGGATTCAAACAGATTCAGTGCTTTGTTGACATCGCCGCCACTCAGGCGAATGACCAGATTTACCCGGCTTTCCGGAATGTCCTTTCCAAGGAGATAGTCTTTCAGTTTAGGTGAAGATAGCGGCGGGAAGTAGATGGGCTGGCAGCGCGATATGACTGTAGGTAAAACGGCGCTCATGTTTGAAGTGGACAGAATAAAGGTGGACTTTTCAGGCGGTTCTTCCAGAATCTTCAGAAATGCGTTGGCGGCTGCTTCAGTCATCAGATGAGCATCGAAAATCACCACGACCTTCCAGCCCGGTTCCTGAGAGCGAAGATAGGTTTTTCGTTTGACTTCACGAATGAAATTGATCGGGATGTGTTTTGCTTTCGGTACTGTGATTTTGGCATAAGGATTTTGCGATTTGATCCGGATAAGATCCTGGATTTCTTCCATTTCTGCCATTGAAAATTTCTTGAAAGGATCGGAATCTGTACCCTGGTCCTTTCGGACTGGAATCGGATAAACCATCTCCAGGTTGCCATGTTCGAGACAGCGAAATTTGTGACAACCATTGCATTTACCACAGGGTACTTCGCCGCCGGATTGACAATTCAACATAGCAGCAAATTCCAATGCAAATCCTTCAGTGCCGCTGCCTTCCGGCCCGTAAAACAGATAAGCATTGCCTACCCGTTTATGGTTAATAATATTTTTTAACTGTTGCAGGATTTTTTCCTGATCGATAAGGGAAAATAAGGTCATGATCGTTTCGCCAGCCATTCTTCGGGATTCAGTTTTGTCCGATTACTCCAGATTTCAAAATGCAGCAGAGCCCCACCCAGAGTCCCGGAATCACCGACTTCGGCGATAATCGTGTCCCGGGTGATATATTCTTTCTCAAAGACTGTCACATTTTCAATATGCGAATAGACGGTATAGAAACCTGAGCCGTGATCGATGATTATCGTATTGCCGAAACCACGGATATAAGTAATCGTGGTAACGACACCATCGAGCACTGCCCGAACCGGGGTTCCCATACTCACTTTTATATCGATACCGGAATTTTCCGTAATTGTTTTCAGGGTCGGATGCTTCTGCATACCGAATTTTGAAATGATCTGACCGGTCACCGGCCATTGCAATTCGCCGCGATTATCGAGAAATGGATTTTCAGCACGGATTCCGGCTAACTGGCGCTGACGTTCCAGCTCGCGTCGGCGATTTTCGCGTTCCACTTCAAGATCGCCGATCAGGCTTGCCAATTCCATAGCGGCTTCTTCTTTTTCTTTGATCTGTGCAACCAGGTTATTGCGATCCTGTTTTGCAGCCCTAAGTTGATGATCCCGTTGTCGTTTCTGTTTATTCAGAGATTGTTGATAGCTTTTCTTTTCCGCAACGATATTTTGCTGGTCTTCGAGTTCAGTGATGAGTTGGTTCTTTTTATTATTGATCGCATCAATATTCAGGCGGATGTTTGTAGCAGATTTTTTATCAATATCGGAAATTATCCGCAGGTATTTGTATCGATAGATTGCCTGGTTGAGCGATTTTGAACATAGTAAAAGTTCCCAGTCGTTATAGTCGCCCTGTTTATAAATATGCACCAGCCGGCGGGCGAAGTTTGCTTTGAGGGATTCAAGATTTGAAGACAGCCGTTCTATGGATGACTTGGTTTGAGCAATCTGATGCTCTTTCTGTTGAAGTTCACGATTCAATTGATTGACCAGTTTTGAAGTCAGACTGATTTCCTTTTCCGTTTCGGATAGTTTTGATAACAGAGTCTGCTCTTTATTTTCGGCTTTTTTGAGTTGAATTTTGTGATTGGCAATTTCGTTACGGATTTTTTGCAACTCTTCGGATTTGTAAATAATCTGTTTATCGATGTCTTCGTCTGAAAACAGGGCGTATGAAAATCCCAGAAGGATTGTTATGATAATTACCGGTAGCTTATTTTTTCTCATCTTCAAAATTTTTGTCAAAATACTGAATGACCCTGCTAATTTCAAGATTATAAATACTCACATCAATAATTTTATTTATTTGTACAAAAACAATTGTAAATTTACAGTGAGCATATTATGTTAGGAAAAAACGAGAGAATAGTTATGAGTAATCCAATATGGGAAGTTGTCGAATTCAGAAGAACGGAGGCAACTGAGAACATTTTCAAGACTCTTAAAAATGTCCCGATATTTTCTGATCTGAGTAAAAAGGAACTGGGTGAGATTGAAAAGATCATTCATCGTCGGGAATTCAAAAAAGGCGAACCTATATTTCGGATGGGAGATCCCGGATTGGGAATGTATATCATTATCAATGGTTCCATCGATATCGTTGAAGAGAAGGAAAAAGGTAAGTCCACGTCTTTGGCTATCCTGAAGGATGGTGCGTTTTTCGGTGACCTGGCATTGCTGGATGAAGCTCCTCGATCGGCATCTGCAATTGCCAATGAAACCAGCAGTATCTTAGGATTCTTCCGTCCTGATTTTCTCGATCTTCTTTATCGTAAACCGAATCTTGGTATCAAAATTCTCTTCTCATTGGCAAAGATAATTGGTGAACGTTTGCGACGAACCAATGAACAACTTGGTCAGATAAATAAGAAATAAGGGTATCCGTGATGGATAATTATTCATATCAGCTGTATTCTCAGATCTTGAAACTTTTCTGGCGGGTATTCCTGATTATACTGGGAATCGCAGCCCTCATTGTGATTTTTCCGGTAGTGAAATCCGTAGTCATGATGTTCGTAATTGCTCTGTTGCTGTCGGTTCTATTGAATCCGATGGTGGATTTTATGGAGCGCCGGGGAATTCATCGCGGACTGGCAATTCTCATCGTCATGCTGATGATTCTGGGAGTGATCGCATTCACCATCAGTTTGATAATACCGGGGATTATCAGTGCAGTGGAATCACTCAGTTCAAAATTGCAATCCGACGTCATAAACGATCTGAATAAAAAGATCGAGGTCTTTTTTGCCAAGAATTTCAACAATGCTGAACTTGCCCGGAATGTCACCCAGAAAACGAACGAGATTGGTTTAAAATTGCTGGGCAGTATGGCGGAATTTTTCAAGAGTGTCGGTTCGGTATTGGCTTCGGTCGCGATCGTACCGTTTATTACATTTTTCCTGATCAAAGATATTCGTGCTTTCAAACGGGCGATCATTTCGAAAATTCCCAATAAATATTTTGAGTTGTCGCTGAACGTTCTTCAGAAGGTTGGTAATCAGGTCAGTAAATATATTCAGGGACAGGCGCTGGATGCGTTCATTGTCGGTTGCCTGGCGGTGACCGGGCTGTTCATAATCAACCTTGTTTTTGATAATCCGGTATCACAATTTGTATTTATCGGGATGATCGCCGGTGTCGCAAACCTGATTCCTTATCTTGGTCCGGTTGTCGGTGCCGTGCCGGCTTTGTTGATTGCCATTATCAGTAATCCGCCTAATCTTGGAATCGTTTTAATCTGGATTGTGGTGACGTTTGTGCTGGTCCAGATGATTGATAATTCCTTTGTATCACCGATGGTGGTGTCAAAAAGTGTGGATATGCATCCGCTGACGGTCGTCATTGTTGTGATAATCGGCGGAAATGTTGCCGGCGCGGTGGGAATGCTTTTCGCAGTTCCTGTGACCGGTATTATCAAGGTGACTTCAAAAGAGGTTATTTGGGGTTTGAAGAATTATAAACTTAAATAGACGGTTGGCTCTTTATTACAATCTATCTGTATTATCCAAAGAGAATACCGGGATTATTGTGTAATTTTGTAAAAGAGTAATAGAATGCAGTCCAAAGGCAGCAGACATAACTTTATTGATCAGATCGTTATTCTGGTGCTGTTTTTAAGTATATTGTCATTATTTCTGGAATATGGTATTCATCAGACCAAAATCATTTTCCTTATTACGAATATCCTTGATTATTGTATTATTATTCTCTTTGTCGGTGAGACAGTCCTGCGAATCAGCAAAGCAGAACGAAAACTGAAATATATCCAGAACAATTTCTTTGATTTACTGTTACTGACCACGATTTTGGTGCTGTTCATTTACACCCGTTATATGCGTTATATTCTCGGATCCGGCGAAATCAAGCATCTCTCGACAAATATTATTTTAATTCGAAATACATTTAATATCCTGAAGGTTTTGGGGCGGGTTAAAAAACTGAATTCGTACATTAAATCGGTTACCAGTCACCCTGCTCAGACCATTGCTTTCAGTTTTATCATTATTATATTGATAGGCACCATCTTTTTAATGCTGTCGATTTCAACATCTGATAATACACGACTTGGATTTATAAACTCCCTGTTTACCGCAACATCAGCGGTCTGTGTGACCGGATTGATAGTCGTTGATACAGCGACGAAATTCTCGCTGTTCGGCAAAATCGTCATCATGGTCCTGATTCAGATTGGTGGTTTGGGAATCATGATTTTGTCCTATTTCGGTGCGTTTGTTATCGGGAAACGCATTTCATTGGAAGAAAAGTTGGCGTTATCGTTTTTACTGAACGAACAAGACATGCAAAAGATTTCATCATCTATCATGAAAATTATCCTGATTACTTTCGGAATCGAGCTGGTCGGTGCCTTGATCCTGTATGGTAATTTCAATAAACTGTTTGGCGATTCACCGGAAGCTGCTTTTTTTGCATTATTCCATGCCGTTTCTGCTTTTTGTAATGCCGGTTTTGCCCTGTTTACGGACAGTCTTGAATCTTTCAAATCCAGTATTTCCATGAATGCGGTAATCGCGGGTTTGATTATAACGGGCGGGATCAGTTTTTCGGTGATTTTCAATCTGATCGAAAATTTTAAAACAAACGCTGAGACCAATATTTTCAGTCGTCGGATTCGAAAATCCCGCCTGACATTGAATACCAAGGTCGTCCTGATTTCGACCATTCTTCTGATATTCAGTGGGATGTTACTGATTTACGCCGTCGAGCATGGAACGAACCTCGTTAAGCTGGATCTTAAAAC
>CAZSDW010000079.1:8334-10143 GCA_964605705.1 uncultured bacterium | reverse complement strand
ATATTCAGATGCACCTGGAAGAGATCTATGGTGTTGAGGTATCTCCGTCATTAATTTCAACGGTAACCAGTGAAGTCATGAATGAAGTAAAGACCTGGCAGAATCGGCCATTAGATTCCATATATCCCATTGTTTATCTGGATGCTCTGCATGTAAAATCACGTAACGATGGCCATATTCAGAACCAGGCGGTTTACCTGGCAATTGGGATTAATATGGACGGGATGAAAGAAGTACTGGGCATGTGGATATCCCGGAATGAAGGAGCCAAATTCTGGCTGAATGTCATAACGGAAATCCGTAACCGTGGTGTTCAGGATATCTTCATTGCCTGTGTGGATGGCCTGAAGGGATTTCCCGGAGCTATTGAAAAAGTGTACCCTTTGGCCCAGGTTCAATTATGCATTGTTCACATGGTTCGTAACAGTCTGAAATATGTGTCATGTTCCAAGGGAACTCCTGCGGAGGAAACAGAAGAAAGCAGTTGCCCAGGATCTGAAAGAAATCTATGCATCATCAACTGTTGACAAAACTCGGTTGGCGTTGGATTCATTCTCTGAAACCTGGGATAAACAGTATCCAACTATCAGTAAATCCTGGAAATCCAACTGGGAAAACATCATACCATTCTTTGATTATCCTGCAGAGATCAGGAAGGTCATCTATACGACCAACGCCATTGAATCACTGAATATGTCACTCAAGAAGGTGATTAAATCCCGGGGTTCATTTCCTAATGACGATTCTGTGTTTAAATTGTTATATTTAGCCTTGAGGAACGCTACGAGGAAATGGAACATGCCAATCAGAGACTGGAAAAGAGCAATGAATCACTTCCTGATAATGTTTGAAGAACGGATCGAGGCAATCCAGTGAAAAAGCCGTTTACACAAAATTCTTTACAGGCTCAAATTGACCTCGCTCCGCCGAAGCTTCTCCAAGGCGCAGTTTGAAATTGCTTTGTACTCCCGCATGACACCATACCATCAACCGTTATACAAAAATATTCTAACCAGTATGATCAGGATTTAAACCGGCTCACGTCGATATTATATTTTTCAATTTTATAACCGATAATACGCTCTGTGGAACCCAACAGGCGCGATGTTCTGGCTTTGTTTCCGTTCGTAGATTTTAGTGCATCCTGAATCAATTCCTTTTCATAGGAAGCCACGGCATCGTCCAGCGTCTGACAAGGAGTCGTATTGCTGCTTTCAGCGGTTTGTAGAGTCGGCGGCAGGTGGTAACTATGGATTACCTGGTCTTCGCATACTAAAACTGACCGCTCAATACAGTTTTCCAGTTCACGAACGTTTCCAGGCCAATGATAACGCATCAGCATATCGATTGCCGGGGTTGAGATGCGTCTGACTTGGGTGCGATGTCTGCGCCCATATTTTAACATAAAGTGATCTGCCAGAAGTAATATATCGGTCTTTCGTTCACGCAGCGGCGGTAAAAATATCGAAAACACATTCAAACGATAATAGAGGTCTTCCCGAAATTTCCCGGACGTCATCAATTTTTCAAGATCCTGGTTGGTTGCAGCAATGATGCGGACATCTACTTTTATTGTTTCAGTTCCGCCAATCCGTTCAAATTCCTGTTCCTGTAAAACCCGCAGAAGTTTGACCTGCGTCATCATGCTCAGGTCACCAACCTCATCGAGAAATATTGTCCCCTTATCAGCCAGTTCAAAACGACCTTTTTTCGGCTTGATGGCTCCTGTAAAAGCGCCTTTTTCAAATCCAAAAAATTCGGACTCAATCAGATTTTCCGGTATGGCAGCGCAATTCACTCGAATAAATG
>CAZSDW010000079.1:0-8324 GCA_964605705.1 uncultured bacterium | reverse complement strand
CACTACGCCTCGAGTTATAGTGAATTGCCTTGGCAATCAATTCTTTCCCGGTTCCAGATTCGCCGCGAATTAAAACCGTTGTATCAGTTCCAGCCACTCTGGCAACCTGCTCGAACACATCCCGCATTTCATGACTGGTCCCGAGGATATTATGAAAACTGAATTCTTCCTGGAGCTTGCTCTTCAGGGCAACATTTTCATCCAGCAATTGCTTCCGCTCCTGATTTATCATTTGTTGTACACGAACAGGCTGCAGCAAAGCAGAAGATACCAATGATAAAAAATTCAGCGTTGTATCGTAATCTCTTTTCGGATTGTAGGATAAAATAATGACAAGCGCTCCCAGAGATTTATAATCCAGTACAATTGGTATCCCAAAAAATGTATGTTCCTTGCCATCGTCGCAGGCTTGTATCAAAATTTCATCGGTATATTGGATTTCTTTACTAATCCTCGGGATGATTACCGGATTACCCGTTTCCACAATCTGCCCGATTAGTCCAACTCCGGATTTATATTTCGGATTATTCGTATTAAAATTAATTGACGAAGCGACATTGAGAGTATTATCCGCTTCATCCAACAAGTAAATTACACTGCAATTGGTATGGTAGGAATCATGCAGAATTTTCAAAGTTGCTTTCAGTGATTCCTGCTGATTCAGATTACGGCTTATTGCCTGGTTTATTTCCACTAAGATTGATAATTTTTTAACCAGTACCGAACTGGAGCCTGTTTTGGTCGTTGTTTTTTTTTCTGCTTTCATAGCTACTCCATTTAAAGATTAAATATAATACATTTTTGCAGTAATGTAAATATTTACATACAATATTGTAGTAAATCTATTTACAATTCTGAGTGGACTAATATTTCCATCAATTCACTTCCGGTATTTATTTAACAATCTGGAATAATCTTTTGCCTGAATTGTAATAGTTTTAAATTTTCTCAAATGTTTAGTCTAAAATAATCTTATATGTCACATTTTTGTATGTTTTATACATAATACACACATATATGTAATAATCATAATAAGGATAGCACTAAAATATTGTATCGTAAAATATCTATTATATCATTATTTTAAATCATGTTACATAATGAATGATGCTCCGGTTTTCTGTTTGGCAAGACATTTGTAAATAGAAATTAACAAAAATAAACAATTTGATTTTTTAAAATTTATATTTCTGACCTTATAAGAATCTATCAAAGGGAGTTAAAATGTCTGAAGATTTAGTTCTAAATTCACGAAAAGCGGTGATATTAAACATCGCCAAAAACGGTAATATCCCACGGGGAAATCCGACAAGTAACTCTGCCAGTTACTTTGGCGTTAATTCGTTCAATGATAAAGTCATGCGGGATAAATTGCCTAAGGAAGTTTATCGCAAATTGCGCGACACCATTCGCAATGGATCCCAGCTGGATATGAGTATTGCCAGCAGCGTCGCTCATGCCATGAAAGAATGGGCAATTGAAAAAGGTGTCACCCACTTCACACACTGGTTTCAACCGCTGACCGGTCTTACGGCTGAAAAGCATGATGCTTTTTTAGAGATTGACGATGGCGGAATCGTCGTTGAGAGATTTGGTGCCAATCAGCTGGTTCAGGGCGAACCCGATGCATCCTCCTTTCCCAGTGGCGGTCGCCGATCGACTTTTGAAGCTCGTGGTTATACAATGTGGGATGCCTCGAGTCCTGCTTTTATTATGGAAAGCGCTAAAGGTGGAATTCTATGTATTCCCTCAGTTTTTATCAGCTATAACGGTGATGCTCTGGATAAAAAAACACCCTTGCTACGCTCAATGGAATCCATAAAAAAGAGCGGCTTGCGAATCCTGAAATTATTTGGAAATAATACTGCAACCCGGGTTGTGACGACGATTGGAACTGAACAGGAATATTTTCTCATTGATCGCGCTTTTTATAATCTCCGCCCGGATTTACAGATTACCGGCAGAACATTAATTGGAGCCAAATCTCCAAAGGGACAGCAACTGGAAGACCACTATTTTGGTTCAATTAAGGAACGGGTCCTGACGTTTATGCAGGATTCTGAGACCGAATTGTACAAACTCGGAATTCCTGCTAAAACCCGTCACAACGAAGTGGCACCTCATCAGTATGAAATCGCGCCAATCTATGGCGAAGCTAATATTGGTGCTGATCGAAATCAGTTGATTATGGAAGTACTGAAAAAGGTCGCAAACCGGAATGGATTGGCACTTCTGCTGCACGAAAAACCCTTTGCGGGAATCAACGGCAGCGGCAAACATAATAACTGGTCACTGGAAGATTCCGAAGGAAATAACCTGCTTGATCCCGGTAAAACTCCGGAAGAAAATTTACAATTCCTTGTCTTTCTGGTAGCGACCATTCGCTCCGTCTATAAATATGGCGACCTGCTGAGAGCCTCTGTAGCAACTGCCGCAAACGATCATCGCCTTGGAGCAAATGAAGCACCACCGGCGATTATGTCAGTCTTTTTAGGTGAACAACTGAACAACATCCTTAATCATATAAAAGATGGCAAGGCTATCAAGGCTACGGAAGACTTTGTGATTGATCTTGGATTGAGCAATCTGCCTTCCATTATGCGCGATAATACGGATCGTAACCGGACCTCACCATTTGCCTTTACCGGTGCAAAATTTGAATTCAGATCGATTGGTTCTTCTGCTTCTGTATCCTTTTCAAACACCGTTTTGAATGGTGCTGTCGCGGAATCACTTTCATTAATCGCTGACGATATTGAAAAGGTTCAAAAACAAGGTTCAGATTTAAAAACTGCAGTCCTGAATGTATTACGCACTTATATCATCGAGACTGAACCCATTCGGTTTGAAGGTAACAACTATGACATTGCCTGGGAAAAAGAAGCCGAAAAACGGGGCTTACCGAATGTAAAACGGTCAGGCTACGCACTAGATGCCTTACTCGCCGAAAAAAACAAAACCATGCTGATTAATCAGAAGATATTCAATGATGATGAAATTACATCTTCTTATTTGACAAAACTCGAACAGTATATTATCACTCTCGAAATAGAAGCTGATACACTGAGTGATATGATCCGAACCAAAATCATCCCCGCTGGAATAAATTATCAAAATCAGTTGATAACATCAGTCAAAGGACTCAGTGATTTGAAGGATAGAATCGATGCAAATATTATCGAATCTGAAGCGGAACTGCTAATTGAAATCGCTAAAGCATTAACAGAAATAAAAGCCGCGAATTCGACTCTTAAAACGACTGTGGAGAAAGGTCTGAAAATCGAAGATTTGCGCAGGAAAGCAAAGTATTTTTCGGATAATGTTGTCGATATAATTGAAAAGGTCCGGATCGCCACGGATAAATTGGAATCTGTCATGGCGGATGACTTTTGGCCACTGCCCAAATATTCTGAGATGCTTTTTATCCTTTAATCTGCTCCATCTCCATCCATAACTGAGACTGGTCCTACTATAGGGTCAGTCTCTTTTGTTCTTGATAAATTCTTCGATTAATCGGTATTAAAAATCCTTTCAAAATCTTGGTTTGATCCTGATTCTTTAAATGTCAACCAATGATCAGTTATTGCTACGTAATAGTATCTGACATATTATGACTATCTGAAAAAAGTTTCTAAACCTCAGTTTGACATTCCATTTTTGGGATTGACAAAGTGAAAAATGAAATCTATGGCACACAAATTCCTATTAACCTTTTTCCCCAATAATCGTATATTTACCTCCGGTTGATATGAAGAAGTATTTATTTATAATATTCCTTATCCTTGGTGCAATTCAAAGTTGTCAAAAGACACCGGTCCAGACAGATAAATTAAAAATCACGGTATCGATTCTGCCTTTGAAAACTTTTGCTGATACGATTGGTGGAGATCATTGTCAACGTTACCGTCATAGTCCCTCCCGGTACCTTTTTAATCGCTGCCGGAATCAGAAAACTTGGGCATCATGCTTCATGACAACAATGTTTTATATTATCTATCCAATATCCTGATTAATCATTCATTAACATTCGAGGAGTATTTATGAAAAGTTTATCAAGATTTGCGATCACCGTCGTTCTTTTCGGCGTTCTCGGTTCATCCTTCGTGATGGCAAAATCCAAAGGCGAGATCAATCCAGAAATGATTCAGAAATTTCAAAAGCAGCTGGACCTGGAAGGGCAGGATCGTGCCCTTATGAATGCGGTCACAAATACCGACCTGAAACAGCTGACTCTCAATCGTGAGATTTACAATACACACGATGACATATTTTCCTTTAAGATCAAGACCGAAGGGATTACCGATCAGAAGAGCACCGGTCGCTGTTGGATGTTTGCCGGATTTAATATCATGCGTCCTTATGTCATAAAAAAGTACAACCTGGCATCCTTTGAATTTTCACAAAATTACCTCTTCTTCTGGGATAAACTGGAAAAAGCGAATACCTTTCTCGAAAATATGATCGCCAATGCCGACAAGGACCTGTCCGATCGGCTGATTCAGAAATTTCTGGATTCTCCGGTCTCCGATGGCGGCTGGTGGAATTATTTCACCGCCCTGGTTGAAAAATACGGCGCAATCCCCAAGGAATTAATGGGCGAAACCGTCAATAGTGAAAAATCCAATAATATGAATTACGTCATCGATAATCTGCTGCGCACAGACGCGCTTACCCTGCGTGAAATGGCACTGAATCAGGCAAAACCAAAAAACATTCAGGCAAAAAAGGAAACGATGTTAGCGGATGTATATCGCCTGCTGGTTTATCATCTGGGACTGCCGCCTCAGGAATTTGTCTGGCATACCAGCGATAAAGACAACAAGGTTATCGAAAAAAAATACACCCCTCAGCAGTTTTACAAAGAAGCTGTCGGTTTCGATCTCAGCGAATACGTCATGCTTATGGATCATTCTTTACATCCTTATAATCAATTCTATGAGATTATTTACAGCCGCAATATTTTTGAACAGGGCGATATGCAGTTTATTAATCTTGATATCGCCACAATTAAGGAGCTGACTCTCGCCGCTGTTCTGGATAGTATGCCGGTTTGGTTCGCCGCCGATGTCAGTCACAATATGGAACGGAAGCTTGGCATCATGGCGGTCGATATCTATGATTTCGAGACGCTGCTTGATATTCATTTGACCATGTCAAAAAAAGAGCGCCTGGCAACGAAAGCCCTCCTGCCAACCCATGGTATGGTATTCACCGGCGTCGATATCGTCGATGATAAACCGGTGAAGTGGCTGGTTGAAAATTCCTGGGGAACGGATATCGGCAAGGGTGGTCGCTGGACGATGTATGACGATTGGTTCGATGCCTATCTTCTGACAATTGTTCTGCCTAAATCGCGACTGCCGCAGGAAATCCAGGATATTCTGAAAACCAAACCCACGGTTTTACCACCCTGGGATCCTATGTCAGACGCTTTCTGATCGATGCGTACTGCTGTCCTGTCAGATATTCACGGAAATCTGGAAGCTTTCAGGGAGGTGCTGGCTGACTTAGACACCCGGAATGTTGACCGGATTATTTCGTTGGGTGATATCATCAATTACGGACCCGATTCTGAGGAGATTGTCAAAGAACATATTCGACTGAATATCTGTGGTATTCAGGGCAATCATGAAAATGCATTGATTAATATTCGCATGCTGAACAGGTTGAATTCGGTTGCCCATGAATCCCTGAGAATCACCCAGAAGCTTCTCTCAAATGCGAGCATGGAATATATCCGGACACTGCCGCTGTATTTGACCATGGATCAAATGCGCTTTGTGCATGGCACACCGCCGGAATCGGTCAAGGAGTACATCATTCAGATCCCCCTTCATATTCTGGGTTATATCTTTGAATCTTATCCGGAAATGATCTGTTTTGTAGGACATACCCACCTGCTGGGTTTATACGAATATTACCAGAACAAGGTAAAGTTCATCCCGTTATCGGAAAAGCATTATGATCTGAAATCAGGCAGGCGCTACATTATTAACGCCGGCAGTGTCGGTCAGCCACGTACCCGCGATAAACGCTCAGCCTATGTGATTTATGATGATTCCCTGAATATTCTGAACATTCATCACATCGATTACGATGCCCGGAAAACCGCTCAAAAAATCCGGGAACTTGGTTATCCGGAATTTAACGCACAAAGGTTACTTTGACATGAAAACAGTTCAATTTCTGATTTTCTTCTCCATTTTTTTCAGTGTCTATTTTCTGGTGAATTACTATATCTATATCCGTGGTCTGCAAGCCTTTATTTTATCGCCGCTATTGAAATCAATTTATGTAAAGCTGTTTATCATCCTGGCTTTGTCCTATATCGCCGGACGCATTCTGGAACGAATTACGGTCTGTCGAATTGCCGATTTATTAACCTGGATTGGTTCCTACTGGCTGGCGCTGATGATCTATTTCCTGTTGATGGTCATCCTGATTGACATTGTTCGCGTCACCGATCATTTTCTACACTTTCTGCCGGCGTTTATCCATAGCAATCCTGTCCGCACTAATTTCATTTTAGGTATCACATCGATCGGAATTGTATTTTTTATCGTGATCAGTGGTCGCATTAATGCAATTCATCCACGAATCCGGGAAATCAATATCTCAGTACCGAAAATGATCAATAGCGATAAGGATATAATTATAGCTATGGTTAGTGACATTCACCTCGGCGCCGTTGTCGGACAAAAGCGCTTGCGGAGAATGATTCGCATGATTGATGAAATCAATCCTGATCTGATCCTTTTTGCCGGGGATGTGATCGATGAAGATCCCGGTTCACTTATAAAAAAAGACCTCGGCGAGTGTCTCAAGGAACTGAAAGCCCCGTTGGGCGTCTTTGCCATTACCGGGAATCATGAATATATCGGCGGTGTCGATACAGCCGTTCATTACCTTGAGAAACACAATATCACCGTTCTGCGTGATTCGGTTGTCACATTGCCGAATGGAATTATTATCATCGGTCGGGAAGATTTGGATTCCCGCCGCTTCAACGGCATTCACCGGAAAAGCATTTCGGAATTAATCAAAGATATCGATCCTTCCTCTCCGCTGATACTCCTAGATCACCAGCCATTCAATCTGGATGAAGCCATCGAAAATAAAATCGATCTGCAACTTTCGGGACATACTCACAATGGGCAACTTTTTCCATTCAATTTGATAACCTCGAAAATCTACCGGATTGGATTCGGATACGAAAAGATCGAAGACACTCACATCTATGTCTCCTGCGGATTCGGAACCTGGGGACCGCCCATCCGAACCAGCTCCCGACCGGAATTGGTGAAGATAAATCTGAAGTTTGATTCTAAATGAAGTAGAGGCATAGCATGCTATGCCCCTACTTAACATATTACAGTCGATATAGACAAGATTATATTTCTATAATCCACACTCCTTTGCAATACCGGCGCTTTAGGCTTTATCAGCTTTTGTAAAATGCTCAATCATTTTCTTTTGAATTTCAACCGATACTTTTTTCAGACTGCCAGCAATATTCTTGATCAGCCGCTTCTGTTCGTCTTTCAGCATCAGGCGATAGAGATTGCCAGGCTGGATATAGTCGTCATCAACACCCCGTTTCTGTTCGTATCGATCAGCATCTCCAGAAATCTTCAGGGGCGGTTCCTTAAAAGCAGGATCGGCTTTGGGACCACCAAAACTGTTCGGTTCATAGTTCACCGTCGCACCGGCGTTACCGTCAAAGCGCATCATGCCGTCCCGCTGGTAGGTATTGTGAACTTCCGAATGGGGACGATTGATCGGCAGGCGTTCGAAATTGGCTCCCAGGCGATAGCGATGGGCGTCGGCATAGGCAAATATCCGCGCCTGCAGCATCTTATCGGGTGAGAAAGAAATTCCCGGAACCACATTCGCCGGTGAAAACGCCGCTTGCTCGACCTCGGCATAATAGTTTTCAGGATTCCGATTCATTTCCAGGATACCGACTTCGATCAGCGGATAATCAGCATGAGGCCAGACCTTTGTCAGATCAAATGGATTCCAGCGATAGTTTTCCGCCTCTTTTTCAGGCATAATCTGAACATAAAACGTCCATTGTGGGTATTCACCCTTTTCGATGGCTTCAAACAATTGACGGGTATGATAATCGGGGTCTTTACCCGCCAGTTGATCCGCTTCTTCCTGCATCATGGTCTGAATTCCCTGCCGGGTTTTAAAGTGGAATTTCACCCAGAAGCGTTCATCTTTGGCATTTAAAAAACTATAGGTATGGCTGCCGTAACCATTCATAAATGGAATCCCTTTAGGAATACCTCGATCGGAGAAGAGAATCGTCACCTGGTGCA
>CAZSDW010000078.1:5804-10143 GCA_964605705.1 uncultured bacterium | reverse complement strand
TTTGGAAAAAACTCTGCGTCTGCCATCTTTTCCCGGATTACCAGCATGATCGTATCCAACATAAGAAGTAATAACTTTCCATTGATCGATCATTTCAACGCCAACAGTGATTCCCTTACGGTTATACGGCCCTTCTCCATTTTGCCAGTATAAAATAATATCTCCTTTTTTTGTTGGCCTCGCATTTGTTGGGAGTCCAAATGGTTTCCTACTGGAAACTTGTTCATTCATTTTATTTTCATTTTTCTCAAGTACTTTATGAATAATAGATACGGACTGACTATGACGAATAAAGGTGTTAAACTCATTTAGTGGTCTTGTTGATACAACTTTCTCCCCATTATTCACATTGACAACCTCACAAAAACCTGTTGAATCTCGCTCCCAAAGGAAATAGCAAATACCACCGGCAATATCTACACCGGGGAAACATTCTCCTGCATTCTCAAAGTCAACAATCTTGCGAATATGATTATCATTAAGCATTTCATTACGGAATTCGTTAAGCCCTTTCCCGCCTCCGAACCAGCGTGATGGAATGATCATGGTTAAAAAACGGGGATTAAGTTTCTTGGCCTGTTGCACAAATTTATGATAGATCGGTATAGCACTTTTTCCAAATCCTCCATCACTGAGTTGATAGGGTGGATTGCCGACAATGACATCAAATCTCATTTTATATTTCCTTTTTAGATTTTTGGTATGAATGAATTCATAGGCGTGAGTTTCCAAATCCTCGCCTCTCTCAAAACTCCCCTTGCTGACGCCGCAAAAGGTACAGCGACCGTTTTTCCAGCTATGGTTGATTCGGTTAAATACGATGTTACCCTGTTCATTATCAAAAGCTTCGCATACTGAATACTTGCCATTGGCGGTTTTGGAGCAGTATACCGACCGGCGGGAAAGTAATGCGGTCAGTTCCGTAATCGCGATGCCGAAAAGTTGTTGTGTAAAAATATGATTGAGCCGTTCCTGTTTGTCCGGAATGGCTTTTTCCAGGCCTTTGTCGAGTCGTTTGGCGATTTCCCTCAGAAATACCCCGGTTTTACAGACCGGATCGAGAAATGTCGCCTCTTGATCGTTCCAGATTTCCGGCGGCAACAGGTCAAGCATCCCGTTAACCAGTTTGGGCGGCGTGAAAACCTCGTCGCTGCTCAGGTTGGCGAGACAGTTCAATACATCGGGATTATAACTATGCCCAATCAGCATCGGCAACCTCCAAAAAGTGAACCAATGGATATTCCTTTTCCGGCTGAGGAATAAAGACGTCTTCACCCAAATCTGAAAACATTGGCAATTCCTTCATAGATTCATGTTGCAAAAGTCCATGAAATGTAAAATCCCGCCGTTTGATCATTTTACTATTCACCGGGGACCATTCCGAAAATAGAATATAATGAGGATTATCCCCCACTGTTTTTAAAGTCAGCGCATCGCCCCAGATGATATTACGTTCCAGAATAAATTTCACCGAATTTCGGCATTTATTCTTTGCAGTCTTTTTGAAAATGCTGCTATAATTCCAGTCGAATAATCCAAAGAGGCTCCGGCGGCATTCTTCAACGTTATCTTGCAGAATATCAATACCGTAAATACTGGAAACGGCTACTACGGCATTGCGTTCGTATTCCAGCTGGCTTTTTTTATAGCGTTGCTCAACAACGTTTAATTTACGGGTCAGTATTTCCCTCAAAAAATTACCGGTACCGCAGGCGGGCTCTAAAAACCGGGATTCGATTCGTTCCGTTTCCTGTTTGACAAGGTCCAGCATCGCATTGACTTCCCGTTTACCGGTAAATACTTCGCCATGATCCGTTACGCGCTGTTTTGATACTACCTGTTTTTCCATTACTTCTTTCATGGCCCGGGATATTCCCGGTTTGTAAGACGGGTAAATTCCCGAATCTGCCGTCTGTCCTGGGGTGTTTCATTGCAGTCCAGCCAATCTTCCAACACCCTTTGTTTTTCGTCATCCCACTGGATTAAACCTTTTCTAAGCCAGTAATTGATAATCGCCAGGGGTTTGATAATTCGTCTGTCAAACTGCTGCTGAAGGAATTCGATTAATTCATATTCAACCGTTGAGATGCCATAATTCAGCGACAGAGCGCAGGCGGCAATTGTTTTGTCGGTTCTGCTTAAATAATAGGGTCTGCCGGTTTTTTCATTCATAACTCCGACGGTTTCTACCAGATTATCAATTATCTTATAACGATT
Source organism: uncultured bacterium (assembly GCA_964605705.1). Lineage (GTDB taxonomy): Bacteria > Fidelibacterota > UBA2242 > UBA2242 > UBA2242 > CAZSDW01. Next base: position 7,926 of record CAZSDW010000078.1, on the reverse strand, counting down.
TTGAATAAGCTGATCATTTTCAATTGTTGAACCAAGCGGTTTCAACTTGGATCGATACTTAATCCGCCAGGGATATTTTGTCTTAAACTTAGGAGTTCGAATGATTTCATCACAAACATTTTTAATAGTTACACATTCGAAACGAGCATCGAGAAACATATCCGGGGTGATCCGGATCAGCATCAGAACGCTACACGTATCGCATAACAATATCATCGCATTTACTGAACGCCTTCCAGTTTCTTCAACTGCAACAATTCATCTTTTAAACTGACCATATCCAGGTAATTCTCTAATGAAAACAATTCACCGAGAGTTCTTGGGGGCAAATGTTCAACCTGATTCATCACCAGATCAACAAACAGAGGGCTTAATTCCCGGTACTCATGAATAAATTGTCTCACATTATCTGACTCAAATAAAATATCTGAAATGAGAGGAAACTTTTTTCGCAGATTAGCATCCGCACCACCATAATTTAAATCAAAGTGTTCATCAATATTTTTAATTCTTGTAACAACTCCGCAGATTGCATGATGATTATTCAGGCTGTATTGTTTCAGGCTGTTGATCTGAACTCCCGGCTCCATACCTTTTATCATTTCGCGGATTTCATTAATATAATTGTCAGGAAATTGAGCATAGCTGGCTACCATATCGCAAAATTCTTCTTCAGCATCATCGACATTCATTGGTTTATTGTCCCTGAGAACTGAGTGGACAGTCTCATGCAAAAGAGGAAAAATCAAATCCATAACGTTTGTTTTAATGTTAACGAATACAACCCGATGATTATAAATACGGGTATAAAAAGCATAGAGTTTCGATACCGGAAACTCACAGAATATTACGTATATATCAAGAATCGTTAACAAATTGAAAATATGAATGTAATCCAGCGGCTTTTTATCGGCAACGTCCGATAATTCTCTCATTTGCTTAGCGATAATTTTAGCATTTTCTGTGTTTTGCTTTGAAATAGTTATTGTCTGATGAATTTTAATTGGGCCGTCTTCAGGAAATAGTTTTTTGTACTTTTCTGCCAACTGCCGCATTTTTTCATGCTGTTCCGGACGTACTTTTTGTTTCCGTTTCGTACGATATACCGGTATTTGAACGGCATTATCCGTTTCTCTAGTAAAGAGTTCACCGGGATCAATGTTTAAAATATCACAAAGAGTAATCAGGTAAAGTCCTTTCGGAATCTGCCCCTTGATCCAATCGTTGACAGCCTGTCTCGAGACACCGATTTTATCAGCCAACTGTACAATGGAAAGTCCCTGTGAAGCGGCGCTTTCCCGAATGGCTGAACCGTTCCATCTCATATTTCCCCCTTTTGAAACATATATATTCTATTATTTGTAAACTTATCTTTACATATTTGCCAAAAATCTACATAGGGATCTTTCAAATGTAAAGAAAATTATTGACATATTCGGGGGAAATTGAATACTTAAAAGAGGTCACTTCTCTTTCCGCACCCCTTTAAAGGGCTTATCACTACTCGTTTTCTGATCCATGAATTTACCGGTCTTGGTATCTCGCTTGACCCAATGATCGGTTTTGGGATTGTGGGTTTGCGAACGGTCTTTAACTGCTCCTTTTCTGTGACCGTCTCCGGTCGGTGGATTGGTTGCCATAACAGCCTCCTTTGTTTTCTATTCAGTGACAGGAACCTTCCATTGATTGAATCCAGCATTCTATTGAATGATGGGAAAGTTCTATTGATTGAATGCAGTGTTCCATTCCGCGATAGGAACATTCCATTGATTGAATGCAATGTTCCATTGACTGATAGGAAAGCTCCTATTCAGGATAGGAATTACAAAATCCAATAATCATATACCAAATAACCCTGATACAGTCGTACACTCCCTACAGGGCAAGCAAACAATAACCAATATCTAAATCCCAATGACCTAAACAGCGGATGGTTGAGATTATCACGTTTTGGATTTGGAATTTTGGTGATTGTGATTTGTTTGCCTGCCCCGTAGGGAATGCAGTGACCATACGGGGGATTTTGGGATTTGGAATTTGAGATTTCTCATTTATACTTCCGCGATTGTATCCAGAATATTCAATGTAAAGGACTGTCCCTGTAACAGATTCATGAATTTTG
>CAZSDW010000078.1:0-5704 GCA_964605705.1 uncultured bacterium | reverse complement strand
GTATCCAGAATATTCAATGTAAAGGACTGTCCCTGTAACAGATTCATGAATTTTGTAATGGTTGGCCGTGAACAGAGCACTGCCTGCTGCCCCTGGAGAATACCGTTATATTTTCCCAGCAGTATGCAACCGTTTGTGTGGGTTTTCAGTCCTTTGGAAACATCACCGGCCCAATTGCCGGAGTGGCTCAGGATATAGCTGCGATCCGGGACTTCAAGAATCCAGTAGATTTGCCCGTATTTGGGTGATTGCCGGATATTAACCGTATATGTTCCGGCGGGAATACAGGAAATATTACGTTGATTGTTTTTCCAGGGAAGTTCGAGACTGTAACAATGGAAATTCCGAAAGACCAGAACTCCCCCGCTTCCGTGATCGGAACGTCTCAGTCGTATCAATGTCGCCAATACTGGCCTGGCAGAAAAGGTATCATCAGACATGCTTATTCATCCCTATGATAAGCATTGTGTTACTTCTGTCTGTCAAATACCGGTAAGTGAAAACCGGGCGGTTTGGACTTTCCGATTCTGCCCCTATATTCGGAGTGAAGTTAAAATATGAATTGATGCAATGTAACAATTTTTTAAAATCCATTTGAAAAACCATCTTGATATTTATACAACAATGACTATATTTTACCATTCGCTATCGATTTGAAATTATCAGGAGGAGAATAAATGGACTTTACATTTACTGAACTGAAGCACAAGACCGTGGCAGAATTACGGGAAATAGCCTCAAAAATTGAGAGCGAAGACGTCAAAGGTTACACTCAATTAAATAAGGAGCATCTGCTGCAGGCGATCTGTAAGGCGCTGAATATCGATATGTATGTTCATCACCATGTTGTGGGAGTGAACAAGAAGAAGATCAAGGTCAAAATCAGTGACTTGAAGAAACTCCGGGATGAAGCAATAAAAGCAAAGGATCATAAAAAACTGGCGCATATCCGCCGTCAGATCAAATCACAGAAACGCAAATTGCGCAGTGCAACTGTTTGACGATTCAGAAAATATTGTAAAGCAAAAGTCCCTTAGCCGGAGGGACTTTTTATTTTTGTCGCAGATTAAATGCAAAGATAGAGGAAAATTCAAATGCCTGAATCGGAGCAGTGGTAATTTTTAAGACGATAATCAGTCCGAGCACTGCAAACTTCTGGGCAATATCGCGGACAGCCATATCGGCAAAATAGGTAAACGCATAGGTCAGAACAGTCCCTTGTAAAATTGTCTGCAGCAGTAATACTTTTTCTTTCTGGACAAATTTCCGTGCCTCGATCAGCAGGAGAGTCCCGATTGCCCAGATAGACGCAACCATCAGGGCTGCGCCGATCATATGAATATCATCATTAATATTATAGGGGCAGATAAAGATAAAACAGCCGATACCGCCGGTCAAACTCAACTGTTGTTTCTGCCGGTAATGAAGAATGTCCGGATCGGTTTTGAATTGTTGGCTGATTTTGAAAAAAACAAAACTGGATATAAGCATCCCGATTATAAAAATAATACTGCTGAGTGAATTTGACACACCGCCCGGTGTCACTGTGCTGCCCAGATCGCTGAAAGCGGAATTCCAGAATGAGAATGTTTCGCCATATAGTAAAATACCCAAGCTGAAGGTTCCGATAAACAGGATTATCAACATCGAAAATAGCGAACTGATATTTCGATTGATGATTCTTGGTATGTCCATCTGATATTAATCCAGATTCACTGATTATATTTTAAGAAATCTTGAATCATATTCAATTAAAAATGTACAAAATATTTGATAAATGAGAGATTTTTTACGATAAATTATCAGGAAATTCCGATAATTCAGGCTTCGAGTTCATGCCATGCGAGGGCGCTGGCACCTAAAATTGCCGAATTGTTGATCGGCAAACCCGAGGGGAGGATTTTAATTTTATTTTTAAAAATTCCAAACAGGTTGGCTTCCAGATACCGCTTTATCGGCTCAAAGATGAATTCCCCGGCTTGTGCCACACCACCGGCGAGAAAAAAGGCTTCCGGGCTGAAATAGGCGGCAGCGTCAGCCATGGCTTCGCCCAGGTAGCGGGCAGTCGTATCGAAGGCTTCAATACCAATTGTGTCGCCGTTTTTTGCAGCATTATAGATTTGATGAGCGGTCATGGTATCAATGGGAATATCCCTCAATTCACTTGGTTTATCGGAGTCAGCCAGCAATGTTTTGACGGTCCGGACGACACCGGATGCGGAGGTATAGGCTTCGAGACAACCCAAACGACCACAACCGCATTTACGACCATTGCGCTCGACAATCACGTGTCCCATTTCACCGGCAAAACCATCGTGACCATAGACCAGTTCCCCATTGACAATGATGCCACTGCCGACACCGGTTCCCAGGGTGATCAAGATGAAATTCTTCATCCCTTTGGCATTTCCAAAGACCATCTCGCCAAGTGCCGCGGCGTTTGCATCGTTGGTAACGGCGACGGGCAGGTCGAGATGATCATGAACGATCTCAGGCAGATCGACAATATCCCAGCTGAGATTTGGCGGGTACTCAAGCCTGCCGGTATAGTGATTGGCGTTTGGTGCGCCAATGCCGACTGCCCGGATTTGCAATTCGTCCGGATGCTGATTCAACAGCCGATTCAGATTAATAAAGAGTCTCTGAAACAGTTTCTCGGCAGCTTGCTCGGCTTTTGTATCGATGGTATTATAAACATATACTTTTCCCTGATGATCCACCAGACCAAATTTTGTATTGGTGCCGCCGATATCAATTCCCAAACTCACTTCAATTTGCATTCTCTTGTATCCTAAAGTAATTGTAGGTTGCGTGTAATAATTCGCTATAGTTTAACATTTTTTAGAATAGAATGAAGATATTTAATAAAGCTCAGGCAACTTTTTTCATTTACTCATCGTCTATATAAAATGTATTTCAAGGCAAATAAATTCAGAGGGGATAAATCTTTGATTAAAAACAAGCTTTTATGGGGATTGCTGCTTTTGCCCGGTTTTCTGTCAGCCCGGCTGACTCCTGAACAGCTGGATTCATATCGGAATCGGCAAGTTGAAGCGGTGAAGGTCAATGGAGAGAATTTCACAGTTGATGGAAACCTGAATGAACCGGTCTGGCAAACCGGAAATTGGCAGAGCAACTTCATTCAGCGGGATCCAAATGATGGTTCCCCGGAGAGTTTCAAGACGGAATTTTGTATTTTTTATGATGACAACTGTCTCTATATCGGCGCCAGAGCCTATGATCCCGAACCGAAGAAGATCAATGCGATTTTATCCCGACGAGATACCTACACAACGTCGGACTGGCTATATATTTCCATTGACAGTTTCAATGATAATCGTACAGCATTCGAATTCGGAATTAACGCCGCTGGTGTGAAGCATGATCTACGGCGTTTCGATGATACGAGTGCCGACTGGGAATGGGATGCAATCTGGGAGGGTGATTCGAAAATCAATAGCGATAACTGGACAGCAGAGTGGCGGATACCCTTTCGGGAATTACGCTTTACCAGCAGCGATGATATGATCTGGGGATTCCAGGTATATCGCGAACTTCCGCGGATGAATAATGAATTTTCGGTCTGGTCCTACTGGTCTCATAAAGAAGAAGGATTCGTATCACGCTACGGTTCGCTGGTCGGACTGAAAAATATTAAAGTGGAAAATCCAATCTATGTCTCTCCCTATATTGCGGGACAATCAAATGTATCCCAAAATTTAGTGACCTCAGTTCACGAAAAGAATTATGACCTGAGATCCAATATTGGTGCCGATGTTCAGTATGTGACCCAGAGAGGGCTGACATTTAATGCAACGATCAATCCGGATTTCGGACAGGTTGAAGCGGATCCCGCGGATTTTAACCTGACGGAATTTGAAACCTACTTCAGTGAAAATCGCCCCTTTTTTATGGAAGGCAGCAATATTCTCAGATTTGGTCTGGGATTTGGGGATGGCGATTCTCAGAATGACAATCTTTTCTATTCACGCCGGATCGGCAGAAGTCCGCAAGGCTATGTTCCCGAAGATGACGATAAAGAGGTTATGACCTATGATTATCCGAATAATGCCAATATTATCGGCGCAGCTAAACTGACCGGCAAGACGACCAGCGGTCTGTCAATTGGAATTATGGAAGCCGTGACCAATGAGGAGGAAGGTGTCATTTATTATGAAGATGAAAGTAAGGATGTTGCCATCATTGAACCCCTGACCAATTATTGGCTGTCACGATTTCAACAGGATTTCAAAGATGGTCAGACCAGTATCGGAGGAATATTTACGGCGGTGAACCGAAAACTGGATGATACGGAAATTGATTATCTTCACAGAGCCGCTTATACCGGCGGTGTCGATATCGATCATGAGTTTTTTAATCGCCAGTACAGTTTTCTTGGCGCTTTTACTTTCAGTAACGTCCAGGGCGATACGACCGCACTTCAAAATACCCAGACCAGCTCGGCACGCTATTTCCAGCGAGTCGATCGGGAGGGCTACGGCAAACTGAATTATGATCCGTTAAGAACATCCCTGTCCGGGTACTCAGCCAGAGCGGTCGTAATGAAAAATGCCGGGAATTTCAGAGGCGCCGCCGGTGGCTGGGCATTTAGTCCGGGATTTGAAAATAACGACATGGGCTATATTCAAATCGTGGATAATATTACCCAGTTTGTCTGGTTACAGTACCAGCAGTGGGAAGGCATGAAACATTTTCGTTCCATCTGGTTGAATTTTAACCAGTGGGCTTCCTGGACCTTTAACGGAGACCGAAAGAATTTTGGCGGCAATGTCAATTTTCATTTCTCGTATAATAATGGTTGGGGCAATGGTTTTGGAATCAACCGGAATGCCATGGGACTAAATGTTTCCGCGAATCGCGGCGGTCCGCTTTTAAGGACGCCGGATAATTTGAATTACTGGGTATATGTGAACACTGATAGTCGCAAAAAATTGCAGTTCTATGTCGAGGGCTGGCATTATCTGGATCGAGACAAATCGAACAGTTATGGCTTTTCACCTTCAGTCACCTGGCGTCCCCGCCAGAATCTTCAATTCTCTGTGTCAACTAATTATGAGAAAATGAATGATACCTGGTCATGGATTGGTGTTGCCGAATTGGACAACCAGGATGATGAGTATATCTGGTCAAAGATGAAACAGCATACACTGAGTATTGTCATCCGGACGGATGTGACGCTCACACCGACATTATCTTTTCAATATTATGCTCAGCCCTTTTTTACGGCGGGAAATTACTATGATTATATGAGAGTTGCCGATTCCTATGCGAAAGATTATAATCAGCGCTATGAGCAACTGGGTGACCGGATATATTATAACGAGGATTGGGGTGAGTATATTGTTGATATGAATCTTGACGGTGATATGGATTATTCTTTCGGTGGTAATGTCGATTTTAATTATAAACAGTTCCGGTCAAATCTGGTCATGCGCTGGGAATACAAAACCGGTTCGACTCTCTTCCTGGTCTGGTCGCAGGGCTTTACCGATTACGAGGAATTCCAACCCTTTGGATTCAACCGCGATGCCAAGACTCTGTTTAACACCGACGGCGATAATGTATTCATGATCAAAGTCAGCCACATGCTGAATATTTAATACTGCCTTTAATATTATGAAAAAGCCGGTCGAATTGATCGGCTTTTTTGCTTTTCTGGTTGATTACTGAATATTTATATTTA
>CAZSDW010000077.1:0-11052 GCA_964605705.1 uncultured bacterium | reverse complement strand
CAGTCCCAGATATAATTGTAACACCAGCTCCTTCCTCAATTTTATCTCGAAACAATTCATCTGCATCTTCTGAATGAGTACAATGATCGGATATATACACATCACGCATATAATTTACGACAAAATCATATTTTGTCGTGTCAATGTATAATTCTTTAGATTTAATTACTTTTAGTTCAGCTTGATATCGCTTACAATGATTATCGACATTATCATTATTTTGACTGAAGTGACGAATTCTATTTTTCCATGTTGAATATTCTGATAATGATTGATAGTAATTTTCTAGCTTACTTAACCAATTTTCTATATCGCCTATACTGGAAACTGGAATTCTACCAATGTATATATCTAGTCCGGAAATATATTGTCTATCCGATGGTATATCACGAACCTGTTCTTTCCAATAATTATTATCAATATAATAATAAAACGGAATATAGTTTCCATAACTAGAATTGGCAGTATGATTATATTCTGGAAATGACTCACCTTGAGGAATAGGATTATCCTTTCCTTTTCCGACTAATAGAATATATTTAAGACTTGAATAAGTATTTTTATAATTTTCAATTACAGAGCGGATATATGAATTTGTATAACCATTTGAAATTGATCCAAAAATAACATCATGTCCATTACTTTCAAGAATATCTTCAAGATTCGATTGCCACCCTCCTTGATCGGTAAACGAACAATGATATAAAATCAAATAATCGGGAGATCCAAATCCCAATACTGTCATTAATAGAATGGAATATATTACTCTAATTTTATTATTCATTTCTCTCCCCCTTATCTAATATTGGCGATGTTGTATCGACCTGATAAAGAACCTCATAAGAATTACGCAGTTCTTGTTCGACGCAACGACTTATATGTGGTGTTCCCTGATTCATAAGTGTTTCAATTCCGTCAAATGAGTTAGTATCATCACCATAACCTAAAATATGCCCCAGTTCATGGGTCATTATTTGTTGTACATCTACCTCCCCTGAGCCTGGATTGGAGTTCCAAACCCATGTAAAATATGCAATATCACTCGCATTTAGATAGAAAATTGTATGTTTATATCCCGGATCATTTTCATAATTGGAATTATAATATGTTATTCCCCAAATATCATTAAATTCATTTTCCGAATTATCTTCCTCTAATGTTAGAGCATGTTCAGTAGCACCCGATTCGGATAAAGTATAGCCCTTCTCATTCCAATCTCTTAATGCCTTAATTTGAACAACTTGAGTTACACCGGAACTATTATCTTCAACAAATACTTGTGTTAAATTATGAGTTACTATCGCATTCCAAGCACCAATAGCTGCTTGAGCGGCTGATTGAAAATTCGCTGCCGTTATATTTGGAAGAAGTTCATCAGGGTTATCAATACAAAAATCTGTAGCAACTTTAACCTGACCGGAATACCCCTGATAAAAATAATAATCATACCAATAAATACAATCATAAATATTTTCTTCGGTAACATCTATCATTACTAAAGCATAAGAATTACCACTGATTTTATAAAAATATGGGAAGAAACTTTCTTCAGAATACACTAACGAAGGTATAATCACCGCCAACAAGATAGATATATTTATTTTTATTCCATTACTCATCTTTGAATACCCTCCTGCTTAGCAAAATCCAATAGATATTCTTTAAATTCTTGATATCCCTTATAATTAGTATCAATGACATTATTTGGATCATATAATACACCATTATCATCAACAAACATAAACTCGGTAGGACTTCCCATTAAATAAATATGTTCGACATGGTCTTCTTTCCGAAGTGTACCGCCAGGCCTGAATGTGAATAATATTCGCATTTTGTTATATTCTTTATAATCATTTATAATAGAATGATCATGTCGAATTAAAATAGTATCCTGATCACATGTGTTGAAAATGTCATCAATAATTCTCACCTTTAATACATAATCATATACATCATATGAAGAACTTCTCTTGGGTAAGATTCCATCACTAATAAATTCACCAAGGGCAACTCCTGATTTATCTAATAAAAAATTCCATGGATAGGGTAATGTATGCAATTGTTGGGCAATTTCTAAGCCAATCGGATATGCTTCTCTATAGTATTTTCTCATGTCTCCGCTCTCATCAGCCTTGGTATAAAATAAAAATGTACTGATATAGGCACTTGCATATTTCTTTATAAACTCATCCGAATAACTAAACTCTTGTCCTTTATTTTGCAGCTCTTTTATTTGTTTATAGTAACTCGCTTTGATTGAATCCAATCGTTGTATTGCCGGTGGATACTCTTCAACATTCGGAATTGGCTTATCCGAAGCATATTTTCCATATTTGTTCTTTTGAGAAAAAAGTAAAACATTTATTGACAAAATAATGAGTACTAAAATGAATACACATCTAAAATGATATTTATTCTTATACATCATATTATTCTCCCTATAGTTAGCTAAAAATAATTTATCACTATAATTTCAAACATTTCTAATAACCTTGTGAAAGTTCTAATTATTGATGATATAGTATGAGTGCAAATTCTTCCCACAGAAGCCAAATCTTCTCTCACGGATTTGGGTATTCTGTGTATGTGCTTTTTTCCTTTTCAGTTTCATATTCCCTCCAAATGCACGTTGACCAAAAACACTTAACAACACATTTCAATGCGCTCCTACCTTTTCGCCTCTAATATTGCCGTTTTGAAGTGTCAGTAGGTTAATTAGTAAAACAATTAATGTCAAGTATATTTTCCAGGTAATAGATTAATGCGTTACAAAGTATCGGGCATAATTATATCCTGAAAAAATAAATGAACAATCCCGCTGGCAGTGCTATGCAACCAGCGGGATTCGTTTTTGATTGAATATGATTTAGAGTTCCAGGGCTGCCTTTCCGGTGCCGGTTTTGATATAATAGCGGGGTGTGTCTTTATCTTTTTGAAACCATTTCCGCAGCTGCCTTTCGCTGCCGGTATCAATAGTCTCTTCACCATCAAAATCGATGGGTGAATCGATTCTGCCATGGTTGGCATTGGCGGAAAATTCGAAGTAACCCTTCAGGTTACTTTTATTCATAATGAGCGTTGCATTTCCGGTTCCGCTGCTGGCGGTCAGATCGAAACTCTTACCGGTAATATCCTTGATCTCGACCGAACCAGTGCCGGAGCTAAAATCACCTTCATCCGATATTTCGACATGATTGGCTTTGACTCTGCCGGTTCCGCTGCCAGCCTCGATATTGCCTTTGGACTCGGATACGACTACTTTTCCAGTGCCGGAACCCAGATCGAATTCGCCCTGCGAATTGGTGACCTCTATGCTGCCGGTTCCCGAACTCAATTCAAAATCACCCTGGCAGTTCATTACTTCGATTGAGCCGGTACCGGAGCTGGCTTCAATATCGACAACGATATTCTCCATAGATAAACTTCCGGTAGCGCTATTGAATTCGATCTCTGCTTTTTTGGGTACAAAGAGCGTCCATTCGGAAAAGCCGCTGGGATTATTCGACAGTTTTTCTTCAATGTTAATTGAACGGGTGCGTTCCGATATTTTTACTTCGAATTCCTGTTCATCATAATTGTATTTGACGAGCAGATGAACTTTTTGATCGTCACTGGCTTTGATCGTGCAGCCGCCCAAAACCAGGTCCAGTTTAAGTTTTTTCTCGGTATCGAAGGTCTTGCGGATTTCTTTGATATCATCTGCCATTGTCACTGGTGAACTGATGATCAATAATACTGTTGTAATTGCTAAAACTGTAAATTTTTTCATTTTTAATCCCTTTCAAATTACTGTTTGATGGATATCCTGCCCGAATAAGTTTTTATATAGATGACAGGATTTGGATTTCTGGCAATGGTTTTCCGCAGGTACGTATTTTCACCTCTTTGAAATTCTTCTTCCTTATCAAATTTGATGTCAGAACTGATATGAGCCGATCTTTTAATTGTTTCGCATTGGATGGTGCCGTCCAATTTATTGCCATTTAAATCGAAGTTGATATTTCCGGATGCAGAACTCAATTCGAGTTCGACAGATGGCGACTTTGCCACGGTAATTTCCAGGTTACCGGATGCGGTTGAAAAATCACTTGCTTCCTCAAAAGTGAGGTCATCGGTTTCAATATCGCCACTGGCAGTGCTCAAATCAAAGTCGCCTTCGCAATCAGAAATATCTATATCCCCGGACGCAGTACTGCACTCAAAAGAGCCGGTACAACTTTGAATATCCTGGTCTCCGCTGGCGGTTGATGTTTCAAAATCACCTTCGCAGTTTTCCATTTCAATGTCTCCGCTGGCAGTACTCAGATCAAATTCACCCTCACATTCGGTGAGCATTACATCACCGGAGGCAGTACTTGCATCGATCTGGCATTTCAGATTTTCGACCGTAAAATCTCCGGATGCAGTTGAAAATTTTATCTCCATACCCTGCGGGACGGTAATGTTCCAGGTCACCGTGCCACTGGAAGATCCGTACCATCTTTCGACCAGCTTCAGGCTATTGTCCCGTTCAAGGAAATCTGGTCGGAATGCATCCTGAGGATCGGTCGAATACTCGAGATCGACGATAATTTTGTCTGATTTCCCTTTGGAAATATAACAGTCACCACTGACAGTTTTAATTTCCAGGGTAGGTTTGGTTTTAAATTCCTTATGGATTTTTTCCATTTCCCGGGCAATCATCGGCTGGTAGGTGAATGAAAGAATGGCGATCAGCCAGATGCTCATTAATAGTCTTTTCATGGTTTCCTCCAATTTTTTTTCACTTTTCAAAATTCTCACCTAAACATACTGAAAACAAAATCACCAATCGCCCGAATGTGTAATTTCGAACTCTTTTAAAGTTCTGAATTACGAAGCAGAACGGCTGTGCAATGAAATAATATTATTGTTTATTACGATAGGCTGAGGGAGTAGTCCCGGTGATTTTTTTGAAAGCGGTATTGAAAACCGATTTGGAATTAAAACCCGAATCGAACATTATTTCCAGGATAGATTTTGATTTCAATTCTGATGAAGATAGCTGTCGTTGTGCTTCATGAATGCGGTACTGGTTCAGGTAGTCATTGAAATTCAGACCAAAATTAGTATTGATGATTTGGGATAGATGGTTGGGACTGATATGCAATTTTTTAGACAGTTCCACTAACGTAAGGTCCGGATTCAAGTATTCCTTGTTATTCTCCATTAAATCTGAAAGAGCCGGAAGAACTGAGCTGATTTTTTCAGTGGTCAGTGATGATGTGGAATATTTGACCGGTTCCTGGATATTCCGTCTCATCACGCTTTGTGAAATTATCCCGGCTGCCACGGTAAGAAGAATAATACCGGCAATAAATATCGGTTTTCGATAAAATGGTTTCTTGATCGTAAAATCCAGCGAGCAGCTGTTGACAATTTCGGTGGCGGCATTTTGCCTGGCTTCAAGAATAAACCGGTATTTCTCCGGCTTCAATCCGGTGTAAGATACCGATCGCTGGCTGCCCGGTTTCATGTAGTGAATTTCCTGGTCGAATCCTTCCAGTTGATACCAGAAATGGATCTTTTCAGGAGCGGTAAAATCGGTTGCCGTGAAGTCTATCCGCAGGGTCCCGAATCGTGGAGAAATTTCGATTGGTTTGAAAAGATCTAATGACACGCCGTCAACCATTAGATTTTCGATACTGACCGGCAGCGAATCGCTTGAAAAAATAATATCCGGATCGATAACCGAAATACCTTGAATGGTGGCGACGTAAATATTGCCATCTGGTGATTTTGCCATAGATGGTTGACCGATGTTGGTGCACTGGCGGCTGCCCATGCCTTCGGATTCATTGAAAAATATCGCTGACGGAAGCCTGCTCATTCCATCCAGGCAGGCATTTAATTCCTGCCTTGAATAGGCGAATACTCCTTCATATGAGCTGAACCAGAGGTACCCGTTTTTATCTTCGTTAATGTTAAAAATATAGTTGCTGAAAAAATTATCATCGGTGTCGATAGTCTTCAATGAATCGTTTTTCAGACGCGACAAACCAAAACCATTACTGCCGATCCAGAGTACATCCGAACTATCCATAAAGAGAGAATTTATTTCAATATTTGACTCTGATTCTTCCGGTATAATTTTATTGAGGGTCGTTTCATGGAGTTGAAAAAGTCCGGTTTGAGTTCCGATGAACATGTTATTATTATGGCTCATAAGGACATTTATCTGAATACCGGAGAGCTCGGCAATTTGGGTGACGACATTGCCGATAAAGCAATTCAATCCTTTTTCGGTTCCGATCCAGAGAGTTCCGTTATTATCGCCAGTGATGACGGTGATATGCTGGGATGCCAGCTTGCTATTATGTTCGAATTGATAAATTTTTCCATTTCGATAATGAAAAATCCCTGCCTGTCGGGTTCCGATCCAAAGTTGCTGATTGGAATCCTGATACAGGGCTGTAATAGTTTTTCCATTAAGCTTCGTATCTTTATTAAAAATTGTCAGAGCCTGCCGATGATCAAGGCAGCACAAACCGCTATCCCGGCTGCCAATCCAAAGAGTTCCATCATTTGAAAATAAAAGAGTTGTGATGAGGTTATCGGGCAAATCCTGATCGCAGCTAAGGTTCTGTACGAGTCTTGGTTTCAACCGTATTAAACCGGCAATATCAGTCCCGATCCAAAGTCTGTCATTGTGGTCATGTACCAGACAGCGAATGAAATTATCCGGGAGATTGATCGCAGGAGAATAATCAACGAGTCGGGCATTTTTCAGTTTTTGGATGCCGCTGTTCAGGGTGCCGATTAGCAATTCTCCTTGATTATTTTCCGTGATCGAAGTGACTGGCAGGTAAGAAGAGCTCCGGACATAGGATATCGTCTCTTCATTCCAGGCTTTCTGATATAGTCCGTCGATAGAGCCAATCCACAAAGTGCCATCGTGATCGCATTTCAGAGCGGTGACTGAGGGACAGGTCAATCCCTCCTTGGCTCCATAGATCTGGAAAACACTTTCGGAAAATTTACATAACTGTCCCTGGAGCGTCGCTATCCAGAGATTTCCATTCAGATCAATTTCCAGAGCAGTAATAATATTACCGGGAAGTCCGTCATTATCAGTAAAAGTCCGGATATTATTGTCGGTGATCCGGTTAAGACCAAAATCCGTACCGACCCATAAATTATTCTGCCAATCTGAAATAATTGCTCGCACATGATTATTGGAAAGCCCTGATTTTCGTGAATAATTGCTCCAGATTCCCCGATGAAAGGAATACAAGCCGCCATCCCGAGTTCCAATCCATAATGTATTTTGCCGATCTTCCGATAGCGCGGTGATGTTCTCGCTGCTGAAAATTTTGGTACTGCTGCGGGTAAAATATTTAAATTTAATCCCATCAAATCGCACCAAACCGGAGGGCGTTCCGATCCATAAAAAGCCATCGGAAGTCTGAAGCAGCGTATTGATCGTATTTTGAGGTAAATGATCCTCAATTGTCCATTGCTTGATAATCGTGTCAGCTGCCGATGTCTCGACCAGAAAAGCCGGTAGCAGATTTATAATTACTGGCAGAAGAAATGGTGTCAGGTGCTTGATTCTCAGGGCATTTTTTAAATTCAAAATGGTATCAGTTTCCGATTAATTTTAGCTGCATTAGATTTACCGCTTGTGATAATGTTGTCATACAATTATGAATTTAATTGAATTAGTGTAACTTTCACATTAATTCATAATATCCGATATTTATCATGATTAATTCATAGGATTTACCATGAGTGCTAACGATTCATTTTTTAAAGACAAAGTGGTCTGGATAACCGGTGCGTCGTCCGGTATTGGCGAAGCCCTGGCAATTAAACTGAGTCAGCTGAATGCAAAATTGATATTGTCTGCCAGGAGGGCAGAAGAACTCAAACGGGTGCTGAACCTCTGTAAAAATAAAGAGTGGCACCTGAGTCTGCCGCTCGATATGTTGAAATCGGAGGAGTTTGAAAACAAAAAGCGGCAGGTCCTGCAAGAATTCGGATGCATCGATATTCTGATTAATAATGCCGGCATCAGTCAGCGATCGACAGCTCTGGACACTGATCTTGAAATAGTGCGTAAAATTATGGAAACAAATTTTTTCGGTTCCGTCGCCCTGACGAAATTGGTGCTGCCTGAAATGATCATGAATAATGCCGGACAGATTGTTGTAATCAGCAGCCTGATGGGCAAATTTGCGACACAACTGAGGTCGAGCTATGCTGCCTCCAAACATGCCCTCGTTGGCTATTTTGAAGCCTTGCGGGCGGAACTCTGGCACCAGAGTATCCAGGTGATAATGGTTTATCCCGGCTTCATTAAAACCAATGTCTCCATCAATTCGTTGACAGGTAATGGAAAGATTTACGGGCAAATGGATGACGCGCAAAACAATGGCATCAGCCCCGAAAAATGTGCAGACAAAATATTGAAAGCCATTACAAAGCGAAAAGAAACAGTGGTGATCGCTAAGAAGGAGCGATTGGGATTGATTCTGAATCGATTTTTCCCCGGCTTGCTGAGGAAAGTCATCCGAAAAGTAAGGGTAATCTGAACAAATTTATGAATGATCTTAGATCAGTTATTTAATCAAAGAATTACCCAAGGCTTGCCTTGGGGAGGTTCATTATTAATAAAAAGTAAAACAATACTGGTAAATTTTTTTTCAAGGTCATATCTTGATTAATAATTAAATTATCAGTATAAAAATATATGGATTTTTTTAAAGGAATTGTAATATGAACAGGCGGGAAATTGTTCAAAAATTGGAAGACTCCGGAATCGTTGCGGTCATTCGTTTGAGTGGTCCCGAAAATCTGGATAAAATCATCGATGCGCTTGCCCGGGGCGGTGTCCGGGCGCTGGAAATAACCATGACTACACCCAACGCCGTGGGAATCATCCGGGATATCAGTAAAACCTTGTCATCGGATTTTTTGATTGGTGCCGGGACCGTTCTCAGTGCGGAAGATGCTGAAGCGGTTATCAAAGCCGGAGCACAATTTGTGGTCAGCCCGGTTTTTGATCCGGAAATCATCAAACTGGCACATCTGTTCGACAAAGCTGTTTTGCCGGGGGCTTTCAGTGCAACGGAAATATTTGCCGCATGGAAGGCTGGAGCGGATATTGTTAAAGTATTTCCGGCGACCGCGGTTGGTCCGCAGTACTTCAAGGATATTCACGGACCTCTGCCTCAGGTTAAATTGACGCCGACTGGCGGTGTCACAATTGAAAATGCTGAAGAATTTATCCGTTGCGGAGCCGTCTGTCTGGGAGCAGGATCAGCCTTATTGGATAAAAAGATGATCCGGGAGCAGAACTGGCGAGGCTTGGAAGAAAGAGCCCGGGCATTCAAGACCGCCGTCGAGCGAGGACGGAAAAACTGAAATTATCGATCGATAAATGAAAATTACTATTGTGTGATAGTATCTGATATTCTTGCATATAATATTCAATCAATAATAAATCAGAACCATATCCAATTTGAATCCATGCATGGTGTATTATTTTTGTTGCAAATTAAATATTAACAATTTAAACTCCCACAAATATGCGGTAATAACTTCCATTGGGGGCAATAAACATATGCACCGCAGTACATTCCGATTGATCGGAATGGGACTGTCGGTGCGGAGCCGTGCTTGGAGAATATAGGAAAAATGGAACTTGATAATACGTGTAATTTACAGGGCCGATGCTCAATTAAGACTAAAATACTGAAAGTAATATTCAAACCGGAGGAGAGGTTTCCACAGTAATCCGTACTACAAAAATCAATCTACCTAAAATTAAAAATACGCATTACACCTACCTTTTCTATAAAGGTTATTGAAATATGATTAAAAAATTGTATATTTGATAGCGTATACGATAGCATATGGCTAAATTGAAAATCAGAATAAGTCCCGGCTCTTCATTAGATGATATCGAAAAAGCAATTGATGATGTCTTAAACTGTGGTCAAAAAGAAATTGAATTGAATCAGTTGATAAAGATTGTGGATGCCCTGGGAGGCGAGTATTTAACCGGGAAAAAAGGGGGAAAAGGATCTCAGGCCCGTTTCCGCCACCCGGATCTGGCATTATATTCCTCACATTACCAGGATGGACAATTCGGTGTGCATTTTATACATGCCGGCAAAGCCAATAAAAAAGTCCGGGTTAAGGATTTTAAAGATTATTTTATACCTGCTGTGAGAAAAATTATCGACATAAAAAGGAATAAGGAATAGGAGAATGCTCAATAAGAAAACGTTGGATGATTTCAAACAGTTATCCTATAAAATCATTATTGAAACAATTAAGGATGAGTTCGGTACTGAATTCATGGCTTACACGCGAGAATTGGGTAAGTACTCGTGTTATGGGAAAGGGAGCACTATTCAGGAAGCGGTAAGCGATTTCCAAATTATAAAGAATGAATTTATCGAATACCTTTTTGACAACAATAAGCCCATTCCCGAGCCGATCACTCAATCCGAAGAACCTCTGCCGAACGGTGTTATTACGCTGCGTACTACGCCGGTGATGCACGCTCAACTGATCCAGCAGGCGAAAGACAACAATGTTTCTCTGAATCAATACCTGAATCAAATGATTACCGGCGCCTCAGCGGTCAACGATGTGAAAGATCATTTTGACCGACAGATACAGTATGTCTGTGATCGAATGTCTGCCAATTTTGATGCATTCTATGGTTGGATGCACGGTGGTATTCAGCTTGAACAGGACAAATCCGATTCTGTGGTACGAAAATATAAAACACCTGAAGGTGAAAAGTTTTGGCCTGGTAGGAGGAAGTAATTGATGAAGGAATATAAATTAAGCATAGATGACTACCAGAACTTACTCAAATCAATAGAATTAAAAGACATATCGCTTCGAAATATAACACTGAAAACCGATGAAGAACAGTTTGGGAAAGAATACAAACTCAGCATTAAACCCAAAGCCCGCCATGAGATCGTTGAAAACGCAATTTATTTTTATTACCAGTTCAAATTAGAAGCAGAATCGCCATTTTGATTACATAAATATAATAGCAGTTAAAAA
>CAZSDW010000076.1:0-11191 GCA_964605705.1 uncultured bacterium | reverse complement strand
AAGGCAATGATCCGCAATTGGTCGCATTATGTTTTCAGTTTGGTCGTTATTTGCTGATTTCTTCGTCACGATCCGGTGGGCAGCCTGCTAATCTTCAGGGAATCTGGAACTATCAGCTTTATCCTCCCTGGGATAGTAAATATACGGTAAATATAAACACGGAAATGAATTACTGGCTCTCTGAGATCACAAATCTCAGTGAAATGAATGAGCCGCTGATCCAAATGTTAAACGAACTTTCCCAGACCGGCAGGGAAACAGCAAAAGTGATGTACGGCGCTAGGGGATGGGTGCTTCATCACAACACGGACATTTGGCGGATTAGCGGTCCGGTTGACGGCTCATACTGGGGAATGTGGCCCATGGGTGGTGCCTGGCTTTGTCAACATTTATTTGAAAAGTATGAATATAATGGTGACAAAGAATATCTTAAATCAATATATCCAATAATGAAAGGAGCAGTAGAATTTTATCTTAGTTTTTTAATTGAAGATCCGCAGCATCAATGGCAGGTTGTCTGTCCGTCAGTCTCGCCCGAAAATGCGCCTTTATGTCATCAGGAATCTTCAATCTCTTACGGTACGACAATGGATAATCAACTGCTGTTCGATCTTTTTACCAAGACAATGAAAGCCGCTCAAATTTTAAATACTGATAAGAAATTTGTCTCTCAAGTTAACAGTACACTTAAAAGATTAGCTCCGATGCAAATTGGACAATGGGGACAACTCCAGGAATGGATGCAGGATTGGGATAATCCCGAAGATCACCACCGGCATGTCTCGCATCTGTACGGTCTGTACCCGTCTAATCAGGTATCACCTTATCGGACGCCGGAATTATTTTCCGCCGCAAAAACATCGCTGGTTGCACGCGGCGATGAATCCACCGGTTGGTCGATGGGATGGAAAATCAATTTATGGGCGCGTCTTCTTGATGGCGATCATGCTTTAAAACTGATTACCGACCAGTTGGAACCGGCTATCCAGCCCGACGGCGAACAAGAAGGGGGTACCTATCCGAATCTTTTTGATGCGCATCCGCCTTTTCAGATTGATGGAAATTTTGGTTTTACGGCGGGTGTTGCGGAAATGCTTTTGCAGAGCCATGATGGCGCAATCTTTGTGCTTCCCGCATTGCCTGATGTTTGGAAAGATGGAAGTATTCAAGGTCTGCGCGCCAGGGGCGGATTCGGAATTGTAAATATGGAATGGAAAAATGGTGAAATCGCAAAGTTGGAGATCACATCAAACCTGGGTGGTGATTGCCGGATTCGTTCCTATTCAAAATTAAAAGCAGACACTCGGATACATTTAAAATCTGTAAAAGGGAATAATCCGAATCCTTTTTACCAAATCCCGGCAATAAAAAAACCTTTGATTTCTGATAAGGCGCCTCTGGAAGGCATTCATTTGAAAGATACGTATATTTATACTATTGAAACTAAACCGGGAGGTAGGTATATTCTTTCAAAAAAATAATACAAGATATGAGTAAAAAGGATTTATTGAACTGAAGTATTTTTTATTGGGGAGTAACATGAATAAAAGGATTTTCAAATCGGCAATCGGAGCAGTAGTTCTTCTTTTATTGAGATCTACTTTGTTGTGTTCTCAAACTGTGGCAATTAGCGCCGGGAGCAATCAAATCGTTGATTGGGAAAAGACCCACGTTGCTCAACTGCAAGGGAGTGTCTCTTCGAAAAAAATCAAGGTAGAGTGGACGTGTCCTCAAAATCCACAAGTCGTTTTCAAGGATGCTGCGAATCCAGTGACTGAAGTTACCTTCCCGCGTCCCGGTTATTATCTATTAATTCTTACCGGGAAAGAACGAGGCAAAGAACCGATAAGCAGTACGGTAATTGTAAATGTCTTTAAACCTAATGCCTATAATGAACGCCGCTCTGATCTGATCAGTCTAATGACGGTTGATGAGAAAATTAGTCAACTAACCAATGAAGCGGATGCCATTCCGCGCCTGGGAATTTCTCAGTATAACTATTGGAGTGAAGCATTGCACGGATTGCTCGCAAGTGGGGCAACTTCCTTTCCTCAAGCCGTGGCGATGGGTGCTACATGGGCTCCCGAGCTGGTACATCATGTAGGCAAAGCCATATCTGATGAAGCACGCGCTTATCATGTTGCTTATGGTAAAGGATTGACTTATTGGAGTCCTACTCTTAATATTGCACGCGATCCGCGCTGGGGCAGAAATGAAGAGTCCTATAGTGAGGATCCCTATCTCCTGTCGCGGATGGGTGTGGCATTTGTAACAGGCATGCAGGGTGACGATCCCTATTATCTAAAAACCGTTTCCACTCCCAAGCACTTTATTGCCAATAATGAGGAAGATCGCCGCCATACCGGTTCTTCCGATGTCGATATGCGCAGCTTGTATGAATACTATTTACCAGCCTATCGTCAGGCGATTATTGAAGGGAAAGCCTATTCCATAATGGGCGCCTATAATGAGCTCAATCAGGTTCCCTGTAATGCGAATCCTTTTTTATTGACCGATCTATTACGACGCAACTGGGGTTTTACGGGATATGTGGTCACGGATTGTGGCGCGATAAATGACATGCTTTTTGGTCATCACTTCTTTGAAACCGGGGCGGAAGCCGTTGCCAGGAGTATTCGTGCCGGTTGTGATATGAGCTGCGGACAGGAATATCGTGAATATCTGCAAGGTGCCCTTGATCTGGGATTACTGGAGGAAAAAGACCTGGATCGTGCTTTGGAGAGAGTATTGTCGGCGCGCTTCAGACTGGGCGAGTTCGATCCGCCGGACAGGATGCCGTATTCTACTATTTCAGAAGATAAACTTGACTGCCAAGAGCATCGCGATCTGGCATACATAGCTGCACAGAAAGCAATCGTACTTCTTAAAAATGACGGAATATTGCCATTAAGCAAGGACAAAGTGAAATCGATCGCGGTCATCGGTCCAAATGCTGCTGAAGCTCAGTTGGGCATTTACAGCGGTTTTCCGAATGTTCGGATTAGTCCTCTTGAAGGAATCAAAGAAAAAGCTGCTACTCTGGATATTAAGGTTGAATATACAAAAGGATGCGATATTGGTGGTGGATTGTTAAGACCTATCGAACCGCAATATTTTACGAAAGTCGCCGGAACCGATCAAACCGGTATGATGGGTGAATATTTTGATAATATGAATTTATCGGGAGAACCGGTTGTCATCAGAATAGATTCAGCGGTAGATTTTAGTTACGGTACTAAATCCCCCGCTCCGGGTGTTCCGGAAGATCAGTTTTCAGTCCGCTGGACCGGTACGCTAATTCCGCCCAAACCCATTCATCATATCGGCACCAGCTGCGATGATGGTTCACGTCTTTATTTAGATGGAAAATTGTTGATTGATGATTGGACTGAGCATGGTGAAAAACCCATTCGTGCCGAGGCAAATCTCAAAGTGGGCAAGGAATATGAGATTGTATTTGAGTATTTTGATAATGCTTTAGGTGCCACTGCACGATTAACCTGGGATCTTGCTCAAAAGGATTTCAGTAAAGCCAAAGAAGTTGCCGCCAGAAACGATGTGGTTGTCCTCGTTCTGGGTATTTCTCCCGGTCTTGCGCAAGAAGAGCTGGACCGGACAGAAATTGAATTACCGCAGGTGCAAAGGGATCTGATCAACGAAGTTGCATCGGTAAATTCCAATATCATTATTGTTCTTGTCAATGGAGGTCCCTTGGCTCTGGCGGGAACTGAAACCAAAGCCAACGCCATCGTTGAAGCCTGGTATAGTGGTGAATTGGGTGGTAGGGCAATTGCCGATGTTCTGTTCGGCGATGTAAATCCCGGCGGCAAACTTCCGGAAACATTCTATGCCTCCACCGAACAGCTGCCACCCATGTGGGATTATGATCTGATAAATAATCCACGCACCTATATGTATTTTGAGCAGCCGGTTTTATTCCCCTTTGGACATGGTCTTTCGTATACTCAATTTGAATATAGTGATCTCCAATTACATTCCGATAAGATTGGGAAAGACGGCGATGTACAACTCCAATTTTCGATCAAGAACAGCGGTAATCGCAAAGGTGATGAAGTCGCTCAGGTTTATGTTCATTGTGTTGATGGAGCTATAAAAGTACCGATCAATCAATTAAAACGGTTTCAAAGGATTTCACTTGAACCCGGTAAAAGTAAAAGGCTGATGTTCAAAATACCGGTATCTGAATTATCATTTTACGACATTGAAACAAACGATTTTAAGACAGAACCGGGACGATGGGAGATTCAGGTTGGCAGTTCATCGAAAGATATACGCCTAAAAAGAATGATTACAATTGAATAGGAATCGAATATCGAAGCGAAAATAGTGGTTTTACTCAAATGATAGGGAATTCAAATATTATAAGAACTTCATTTGTTTTAATTTCTGTTCTTCTACTGCTATCCTGTCAATTGCTCTCAGCCCGGGAAATTCAAAAGAACAGGGTAATTATTTTAACCGATATCGAGGCTGACCCCGACGATACACAATCAATGGTTCGTTTACTTTTGTATGCTAATGAAATCGATATAAAGGGACTAATTGCCACCACCTCTTGCTGGCATCGCGATATGGTCAATCCGGAGTCCATAGAAAAAATCATTCAAGCCTATGGTAAAATACAAGCAAACCTTATTAAACATAAAGATGGATTTCCCGATGCTGAGACACTATTAAAGTTGGTAAAAAGTGGGATACCCAAATATGGCATGTCGGGAGTCGGTGATGGGAAAGACTCAGAAGGTTCCGAATGGATTATTAAAGTACTGGAAGAAAAGGATGAACGCTCTTTATGGATATGTGTGTGGGGAGGTGTAAATACCCTGGCTCAGGCATTGTATACGATTGACAAAACAAAATCAAAAATCCAAGCCAAAGAGTTGATTTCAAAACTCAGGATTTATACCATATCCGACCAGGACGACAGCGGTATTTGGATCAGGAATAATTTTCCCGATTTGTTTTACATTGTCAGTCCGGGCGATGATTACGGCAGCGCAACCTGGAATGCCATCAATAGTTATATAGACGGTATCGATAATGAAACGATCAGTAATTGTTGGCTGGCGCAGAATATTCAACAAGGTCATGGTTCCCTCGGCGCTGCCTATCCCGATGTTGCCTATGGAATGGAAGGGGATACGCCTTCATTTTTATCGCTGATACCCAATGGTCTCAATGTCCCCGAAAATCCTAACTTGGGCGGCTGGGGTGGACGATATGAATTGTATACACCGGATTTTTCCAAGGCAAAAAAAGGTGGATCCGGCGTTCCGTTTGAACCGGAAATCAGGGCAATCTGGACAAATGCGATTGATAATTTTACTCCATATATCTTTAATGAATATGGACGGGCGGTTCGAAAGGATACCGTTTCCTTCACCGATAATAAAGTGACTCTGTGGCGTTGGCGCGATGACTTTCAAAATGATTTTGCGGCTCGAATGGACTGGTGCGTAAAATCGTATCAGGAAGCCAACCATCCACCAGTTCCAGCATTAGGACATTCTGATCATCTAACTGTCAAATCAGGAGAGGGTTTTGGTCTGGATGCCAGCGATACTACTGATCCGGATGGAGATAATCTTAGTTATTTGTGGTTTCATTATCCAGAAGCTGGATCATATCAAAAATTGATTACTATTAATTCGGCTGAAAATGCGCGTGGTGTTTACGTGATCGCTCCTGAAGTAGATAAAAAGGAAACAGCCCATTTCATTTTGAGAGTTACGGACAAAGGCGATCCTCCATTATCGCGGTATAAACGGATTATTGTGAATTTTACACCTAAATAATTTTAATCAGATAAAGGAGATTCCCATGAAAAAATTCAGTACAGCCATATGTATTTTTTTGCTGAGTATTGCCAATTTAATGATGGCTGGTGATATGGTTGAGGACTTCAAGCCGGCAACCACCAATCAGCCAGGCAGGCAATATCCACAGGTCAATTCTGAAGGTCGGGTCCGTGCCTCTATTTCGGCGCCCGAGGCACAGCGGGTCCAGTTGGATATCAGCGCCGTGAAATACGATCTGGTTAAGGATACGAATGGTGTCTGGACCGGTAACTCTGCTCCTCAAGACGAAGGGTTTCACTATTACCAGCTCTGGATTGACGGAGCCGCAGTGACTGATCCCAGTAGCCTGTATTTTTATGGCGCCATGCGCTGGGGCAGTGGTATCGATATCCCTGCCAAGGACCAGGATTTTTATGCGCTTAAGGATGTTCCTCATGGACAGATTTGCGAGATTCTTTTCCCCTCAGAGAGCACCAATACTTCTCGCCGAGCTTTTGTATATACACCCCCGGATTATAATACAGATCCGACCAAACGATATCCTGTTCTTTACCTGCAACACGGTTGGGGAGAAAATGAATATGGCTGGCCGAACCAGGGTAAGGCCAATCTCATCATGGATAATCTGATTGCCGAGGGCAAGACCAGACCATTTATTATTGTAATGACTTATGGTATGACCAATGAAGTTAAAATCGGTGGACTCAGAAATTTTGATATCAATCCGTTTCAAACTGTTCTGGTCAATGAACTGATCCCCTATGTCGATGCCAATTTCCGCACATTGTCCGATCAGCCCCATCGTGCCATGGCAGGTCTTTCCATGGGTGGTTTTGAAACAAAATTGATCACTCTGGAGAATCTTGACACGTTCTCTCATATCGGTCTTTTCAGCGGTGGCAGCATCAGTCCGGATGATGTCGACAATACGCCCGGCTTTACGGAGAAAGTAAAACTCGTATTCGTCAGCTATGGCAGCCGGGAAGTTGAAAATATGAAGAATAGACCGCGCGGCGGACCATTTAGTGGGAATCCCAAAGAGAATTTGGATGCGATCGTACAAGCAGGCATCAATGCGCATTTCTATGTTTCACCCAATACAGCCCATGAGTGGCAGAGCTGGCGGCGCAGTCTGCATGAATTTGCACCATTATTGTTTAAATAGAAACATAGAAAAACACTGTGTCATAATCGTATCGGTTTTGGGTATGAATGCCAGCATTTGTGTACACATTAAAAATCTGAAAAATGCATTCAGATTTCAATACCAGAGAAAAATGTGAAAACTTCCATAATTTGTTTTGCTCTTATTTTTATTTCCTTTGCGAGCTGTTTCGGTTCGCAACAGAATAAAAATTTTACAAAAGAGAAAGACGGCATTTTTGTGATTGTTGATTCTACAAGAATCCAACTACACGTGATAGCAGATAAAATTATCAGAGTTAAAGCCGTTCATTCAGGAAAATCTCTGCGACATAAAAGTTTATCTGTCATTTGTAATCCTCCTCCAGATGCCAAGTGGAAAGTCAGGGAAGAAACCGGCGCTGTAGCACTCGAAACAGGATCAATTAAAGCGATAGTTAGTCTTGCAAACGGGGATATTCAGTTTCTCGACAAGTCGGGTAAAAACCTCCTGAAGGAAAACGGACGGGAAATAATGCCATCTGTGGTTCTCGGTGAAAAAACAAACAATATCAGCCAAAAATTTATTCTGACGGATAATGAAGCCCTTTACGGGCTTGGACAACACCAGCAGGGTAATATGAATCTCAGGGGTAAGACGGTTGAACTCTACCAGGTCAATATGGAGGTATCAATCCCCGTGCTGGTCTCGACCAACGGTTACGGCATCTTTTGGGACAATCCTTCCCTGTCGAAGTTCACCGATCGCGCACAAGGAATGGAACTCTGGTCCGAGGTGGGCGACGGGATCGATTATTATTTCATCGCAGGCAAGAATATAGATGAAATTATCTCAGGTTACAGAATACTGACGGGACAGGCGCCGATGTACCCAAAATGGGCGTACGGATTTTTTCAATCGAAAGAACGATACAGTACTCAGGATGAAGTTGTTGGAGTCGTCGATGAATTCCGCCGGCGTCACATACCGCTGGATGTCATTGTCCAGGATTGGTTTTACTGGGATCCGCAGCCCTGGGGTTCCCATTGCATGGACCGGCATCGCTATCCGGATCCGGTAAAAATGATTCAGGATGTTCATGATCGCAATGCGAAAATTATCATATCGGTATGGTCTAAATTTTTTCCTGGATGCGCCAATTTTTCGGAAATGAATCAAAACGGTTTTTTGCTGAAACCTATCCTGGAAGGCAGTAATTATTATAATCCGTATGATCCAAATGCCCGGGCGTTGTACTGGAGGCAAATCCATGATTCGTTATTTGTCAAAGGATTTGATGGATGGTGGCTCGATGCCACTGAACCTGAGGTGGGTGATCTGAGATATGACGTGACTAAAGAGATTATCAATAATAATTTAGGAACCGGCGCGCGTTATCTGAATACATACCCCCTGATGACAACGACGGCTGTGTATGAAGGACAGCGGAAGTCAACGGCGGATAAACGCGTCTATATTCTCACGCGTTCTGCATTTGCCGGACAGCAGCGCAACGCTGCGACGACCTGGTCCGGTGATATTACCGCCAATTGGGATGTGTTTCGCAGACAAATACCCGCCGGTCTGAATTTTTGTTCTACCGGTATCCCGTACTGGACAACTGACATTGGTGCATTTTTCGTCAGGGTGCCCGGAGGATCCGGAAACGATATGTACCGGGAGTTATTCACGCGCTGGTATCAGTACGGTGCCTTTTGTCCGATTTTCCGCGTTCATGGAACCAACACGCCAAAGGAGATATGGCGGTTCGGCGAACCCGGCGCATGGGCATACGATACGCAGCTGAAATTCAACAACCTTCGGTACAGGCTGCTGCCGTATATCTATTCGCTTGGATGGAAAGTCACCCACGAGAATTATACCATGATGCGCGGGCTGGCATTCGATTTCGCGAGTGACAGTAATGTTTATAATATAGACGACCAGTTCATGTTCGGTCCGGCACTGCTTGTGAATCCGGTCACTGAAGCGATGTATTATCCTTGGGCAGAGGAAAATGCAGGGAGCATCATTCCAACGAGCAATTTGCTTTCGCAAGATGGTAAACCGGGATTGACCGGCGAGTATTATAAAGATGTGAATTTTAATTCCTTATATAAAACCCGGACCGACTCTATCGTTGATTTCAGCTGGGGCACCGATGCCCCCATACAGGGAATGCCCATGGATTCATTTTCTGTACGATGGCGTGGAAAAATCGTCGCTCCTGAAACCGGGGAATACACAATCAATACGATGACAGATGACGGTGCGCGCGTGTGGGTAAACGACAAACAGATCATTAACGACTGGACAGACCATGCACCGCTCATCAACTCTGGAAAAATCAATCTTGAAGCCGGTAAAAGTTACTATTTGAAGTTTGAATATTTCGATGTTAGAATGGGAGCCGTAGCCCAACTGTATTGGATACTTCCATCTCAGAAAAAAACGGATATGGTTGCTCTTCCGGAAAAAACAAGAAAAGTTTATTTACCCGGTCCGGCTGCTTGGATCGATTTCTGGACAGGAGAAAAATATGCCGGTGGACAAACCATTACAGTGCCTGCTCCCATCGACATTATGCCACTGTATGTGAAAGCAGGTTCCATCATTCCGATGGGCTCGTATCTCCAGTATGCAACGGAAAAGCCTGCAGATCCTATTGAACTGAGAATCTATCCGGGCGCAGACGGCAGGTTTGAATTATACGAAGATGAAAACGACAACTATAATTATGAGAAAGGATATTACTCAACCATTGATTTTAACTGGGATGATGAAAAGAAAACTTTAACTATCAGCGACAGGCAAGGTTCTTTCCCTGGAATGCTAAATGTGCGTTCATTCAACATTGTCAAAGTTGTTCCCGGTTCTGGTTCCGGCATGGATGCTGTCAAGAATTATGATAAAGTGGTCACTTATACAGGCAAACAAGTTGTGATTAAGTTTTGAAGATGCGGGTTTCGTAACTACGCTTACTGATGAGAATGTTACTGTGCAAGTTTAGGGATATAGATTTTTAAAACACTTGAATTCAAGTAGTAAGTGCAACTCATGAAAGAATTGAAAAAGCAGGCAAGTTGTTATAAACTTTGTCCCGTTATTTTCACCACAAAGCATGAGGAGCAAAGAATGACTTACAAACAACTTACCTGCGAACAAAGGTACTGCAGAACAAGTAATCAGCGTGAGTATAGATTCTATTGGTGTTGGAAATAAATATTATATTTTCTCATTTACAGGAAGTACAGATAATGGTGATTTTTCACCGAATGTTTATATCAACGGAGAAGGCGCAATCTCATCATATCAATGGGGCCCTTATGATCAATTATTTGATATTCCGGCGGATGCGTACTCGATCGAAAATGGCATTATATTTACCTCACCGGTCAGATCAGTCCAAATGATTATGGTAGAAGGTGGAAATAATTATATATCAGGTAATGATGAAGTGAACTCAGAAATGATTCATTCATATCATTTATATCAAAACTACCCCAATCCTTTTAATCCATCCACACATATCGATTATCAATTACCGATGAGTACTTTTGTGACTTTAAAGGTATTCGATGTCCTCGGGAAGGAAATCGAAATATTGGTCGATGAGCATCAGAACGCAGGTAATCATTCTGTATTGTTCAATGCTTCCAATCTACCGAGCGGAGTGTATTACTATAGACTTGAAACAGGAATGAACCATAAAATCAGGAAATTTTTATTACTCAAATAATGCAGTGGACAACTATCATGCATATAAACAATAAAATCACATTTTTCTTTTTTCTGTTTTTTCCATCGATAATAAGTGCAGTCCCTGCTCAAACTCAAAAACAAGTTTTTCAAGCCAACTTTGCATCGTTGGAAAAGGTGAATCCTGTTCCCGAGTGGTTTAAAGACGCCAAGTTCGGCATTTATTTCCACTGGGGTGTATACTCTGTGCCGGCATTTGCGAACGAGTGGTACCCGCGCAACATGTATATCAAAGGATCGGTAGAAAATAAGCACCATATCGAAACTTATGGTGATCCATCTCAATGGCCATACCACAACTTCATCACAGGCGCAGAGAACTGGCAAGGTAATTATGTGCAGTTTGCACCAAAGCTCAAATCAGAAGGCGGTCAATTCGATCCTGAAGAATGGGCGCAGCTGTTTGCCGATGCAGGAGCTAAATTTGCCGGTCCAGTGGCTGAGCACCACGATGGCTTTTCAATGTGGGCAAGCAAGGTCAATCCCTGGA
>CAZSDW010000075.1:0-11234 GCA_964605705.1 uncultured bacterium | reverse complement strand
CGACGGCAATCCAATAGAATCCCAAAGGGATCTCCGGTGAGACAAGGATTGAAACGGAATTATTTCAATTTTTGCCTCCGGCATTGCGCCGAGTTTTTGATCTTCATCCAATAAAGTCTTGTGTCGTAATATCCTTCGAGGAAACCAAGGATTGAAACACTTGTAACATTAGAAAAAATCCTCCGCACCGCCGTTATTTCGGACTGAAATCTATCCATTAAATCAAGGATTGATATATTTGAGAGATGGTTTTATTCTTTAATAAAAAGAGCGAATATAGGATTTGTATAACGTAGATTCAATTTTAATATATTTTTTATTACAGGAAAAAAAGTTTGTTGAAATAGATTATTCGATTAGATTTTCAAGTAAATTGAAAGGACTTTTTATGAATTATTATCAAGGAATAGTTCACATATTCTGGATCATTGCTTTGTCATTGATGATAACAGCGATTGCCGGACCACAGGCGCAGGATGATCCTGTGGAATGTTTCAAAGTTGATACTCCCCCGGTTATCGACGGAGTAGCTAACGATGCCTGCTGGGAAGTGGCTAAATGGCAATCAATCGATCAAACCTGGATTCCATGGGGCGAGGTGATCGACCCGGCTGATTTTACCGGACGCTATAAAACCATATGGTCATCAGAAGAAAACCTGATCTATTTTGCCGTAGAAATTACCGATGATGTGATTTCAGATGCTTATGTGAACGGTCAAACAGCCGATGTCTATAATTTCGATATGATTGAAGTATTCATCGATCAGGACAAGTCCGGTGGCGAACACCGTTATGATAGTGGTACCAGCAATGCTGAGAATGCCTTTGGCTATCATATTTTTAGTAAGTTTCCCGAGAGTGGAGAAACAAATTCAATCTATGAAGTCAGCGATATGGGACAAAACTACCATGACCATTTTCCTGAATTTGTATTGGGCAGAGTTGATCATGTTTCCACCTGGGAATTCTCATTGATTGTTTATGATGACACCTATTCATTTAGTAACAAAGATGGGGCGCGAGTAACGTTAGTAGAAGGTGCTGAAATGGGTTTATCACTAGCCGCCAATGATGATGATCAGCCGGAAATCAATCCCTTAGAGACTCAACGTGACAACATGATAGGATCTGTCGCCGTACCACAGGAACACAATAACGATCATTGGATAAATGCCGACTACTTCGGGACTGTGAAATTGATGGGAAAGCCAAATGTCATTAAAACAGGTGCTGCATCCCACGGAGCTATCCAATTTCAGGTGTTTCCCAATCCGGCGAAAAATTATTTTCAGATTAAAACGGGTAACGCAATTACAGGGCTTATTGAAGTCAAGTTGTATAACCTGTTAGGACAGCAGGTTTATCAAAACTCAGGGCGACAAAGCAGTCAGCGTGTTGGTGATCTGTTTTTTACACATAATCTGAACACCGGTGTCTATTTCGTTGAAATAGATTACAACGATCAGAGGTATTTCCAGAAGGTTCTGCTGACGAAATAGTTCTATCAGAGATCGGCTGCCGAATTATAAGCTGTCATTTGAGGTTGGATCATGTTTTGAGATAATCTTTGCAAATTTGCTGAATCTTTTGTTTATTCTGTTTAATGACACTGTGATTAAAATCGGAATCGATCCATGAAAAAATTAATTCCTTTCATATTGTGCGCTGGTTTGATTGGCTGTGGATTTTTCAAAAAATCTGTTGATGCGGATAAGCCTGAAGAGTCAAAACGACCGATAAGCCCGGCTTCTCAAGTCGGAACAAAAAATATTGATCCTGGAAAAAGGCCGGGAGTATTAAACACATCGATTCAGTTTTTGCCATCGTATCAAAGTTTCGGAGGAGCACATCTGAAAATCGATACTCTCAATACAGTGATCTATTTAGATGATGAAATTCTGACTGAAATAAAAAATTATATCAAAACTCAGGAAGCTGAAGCAGCCTCAGATACTTCCAGAGCTTCGGTAAAAATTGTCCGCTATTATGCCACGGATTCAAAACTCTCCGATCTGTTGCTTAATCAAATCAGTCCGGAAAAAGCCCAGGACCAGGCTCATTTTCGGGGAACCTTTGATGAACATGGAAATCTTTTAACGCTTGAATTTATAAGTGAGGATGCAGTCAAAGCTCCCGATCGGGATAATCTGGAGTTTAGCTATGCCAGTTACTGGAATATTCTTTTCCATAAGCCGATGGATTACTGGAATAAAGAGGGCTATCGGTCGCCGGCACATGCTAAAATCTATGCTGATGAGAAGGGTATCGTCCGTCATATTTCCTATGCCAAAGAAGGGAAGGGACTGGCGGCGGGTGTCTTTACTTATGGTGTCAAAAATTTGATTCTGGAACAGCGGATCGTTTTTCGTGAAAACGGCAAACTAAGCGATCTGCATCCCGATTATTTTTCACCCAAATTTGGTCATATTGGAAAAAACTGGGTCGCAAAATGTCTTTACGGACGCGATAATGTTATGAGTGATCTGATAGTGATGCTGGATGCCGGGGTAGTGTTCTATCGTTATCGTTTTAATGAGGTAAAGTTAAATAGCGGAAAGCTGATCGCGGCATCTGTTTTTGATGCGGAGGAAAAACTGGTTGATAGATACGAACTCTTTTTCGACGATGAGGGAAACCTCCTGAAAAAGACACTGCTTACCTTGGATGGTAAAACGACGGGT
Source organism: uncultured bacterium (assembly GCA_964605705.1). Classification (GTDB taxonomy): domain Bacteria; phylum Fidelibacterota; class UBA2242; order UBA2242; family UBA2242; genus CAZSDW01. Next base: position 8,551 of record CAZSDW010000075.1, on the reverse strand, counting down.
CACATTCGCTATACTGTTGATGTAGATAATTTTAAAATGATTGTAGATAATTATGATAATTTAGACAATCACATCGACAGATTTTACCGCGAACTTTAAAAATTATTCACAATTCAGATACTTTCTCTATCGATAATTACTGAAATGGAGTCTAACAGCGGACGACGTGTGAGGCGTGCTGGTTTAACCTTTCTAAAAAACGAACAGAAACTAACTAAAGCCCACAGCTCAAAGCATCGGCTCAACGCGATGGTTCGCACCTATTTTAAAATTGATTTAATGATCCAAAGGTAAAAGACAATGTCCTTCAAATACTGTCAATATCTGGATTTCTTCATCATCAATATGTCGATATACGATTCTATAATTTTTGTGGATTAATTCTCTGATATTTGGATTAGATAACTCGGGAACTATCCGTCCCATATCCGGATTATCAATAAGATAGTCACATTGATTTATTAGTGAATCAGTGAACTCAACTGCTTTATTAGGATTATCTTCTGATATATAATTCTCGATTTCTATTATATTTTCTAATGCTTCGCGAGTCCAGATTATTTTCATATTCTGCTTTTTCTGGCTTCCTGAATTTTATCTTTTAGTTCAGAAGTTGAATATATATTTCCTGTATTTATATCTTGAATTCCTCGATTTATAGATTCAGAAAACAATTTAGAATAAGTCAGTTTATCATATTCTTCTGGTGTTATTAATACACCGGCAGGTCTACCGTTTTGTGTTATTACAACAGGATGATTTTTATTCCGAATACTTCTTAACCATTTTGATATTCCGGTTTTGAATTCGCCAACCGGGATAATGTCTTGTGAAATATTAATTGCTCTCATATTATCTCCAATAACCTATATTACGACCTAAATATAGGTGTAAATACCGACCTTGTCAATGTATATGTGCGAACTTCACAGCTGTGGTTTTTCTCAATACTTCACCTTCGGGCGGATTCTCCTGACCGCCCCGAAGAGCATTTATCTATGCTTTAATAAGCGTGGTCTCCTGATAGTGGAATATACATTAAATAGATACTTAAATGTGATCCACCTCAACAATTTAAGGTGAGATTTCTATTAAATTCTTGCATAAGTTTTTAGACAATTTATCCCCAACCCTCACTACCCTCCAGTCCAGCGTGACTCCCCATCACACTGGACTTTCTTTTTCAGCGATTCGCTGAATATATTCGGGACCGATCCCACAGCACCCCCCAACAACCTTCACGCCCAGGCTGAACCATTTTTGGGCGATCTCAGCATAAAAATCAGGGTTTAATTGTTCGTCAATCTCCCAGCCTCTAAGCGGATGATAAATCCCGGCATTGGCGTAGCAGATAACGGGTAACTCAATGCAGTCCAGGTATTTGTCCAGAAACGCTGAGATGATTTTAGAGTGAGTGCAATTAATGGAAAATAGGTCAACGCCTTCTGCTTTTAAGGTCCGATAGATGTCAAAAATAGCAGCGCCGTTTAAAATATGATCCTTATCAATGAGAATAAAACTGACTGCCACCGGCAAATCGGTTTCAAGCGCGGCTCGGACAGCCGCGAGCGCTTCCGTAGTGCTATTCATTGTTTCGATCAGAATAAAATCCACACCAGCTTGGGCTAACCATCTCGCTTTTATTTTATGTTCCCGGTATGCGCCTGGGTAATCTGGTGCCAGGTCGGGGCGATAACAGTCTTCCAGTGGAGACATGGAACCGGTGATCCAGATCTTCCGGTTGACTGAAGCCGATGATATTGCTTTTCGGGCTAAATCGACGGCTTTGGAGGTTGCTTCTTCTGCAGCTCTTTTTGAAAATCCCGCTTTGTGGAATGTCCTGAAATCCGTCCGAAAAGTGTTTGTGGTAATAATATCAGCGCCGGCATTAATGTAATCTTCATGAATTTGCCGAACCACATCCGGCTTTTCCAAAATGGCGATCGCTGACCAGAGTGGTAAAGCTGTTCCGACACCCCGCCGATATAGTTCGGTTCCCATAGCACCGTCGAGAATCAGGTGCTTTTTTGCTTCTAATTGTTCGATTATCTTCATCGATTTTTCGGTCGTGCAATGCCAAAATCAATTTACATGTTTTAGCAGTGTTCAGCACTATTTTTTTACAATTAAGAATTGTAACTTACAGCGACAATTTTTACGATGTGTTGGTTTTCTGGTATAAATAATTTTGAATGTTATGCAAAATAAAGCCGTGTTTCTTGATCGAGATGGAACTCTGAGTGAAGACAGTGTTGATTATATTAAATCCATCAAGGAATTCCGACTTTTCGATTTTACACCGCGAGCTCTTGAATTATTTGCCCGGCTTGGCTATAAGATTATCCTGATTACCAATCAATCGGCGATTAGTCGTCAGATGACCAGCCTTGAAACGGTGCAGGCAATTCATGGGAAAATCGAAGAAATCGCCCGAAACCACAACAGTAAAATCGATGGCATTTACTATTGTCCGCATCTTCCTGAGGAAAATTGTAATTGCCGGAAACCTAAGACAGGGAATATTGACAAAGCGATCAGGGAGCATCAAATCGATCCGGGACGGTCTTTTTTTATCGGTGACTCACTAAAGGATATTCAGACCGGGCAAGCTGTTGGCTGCCGGACGATTTTTGTCAGAACCGGTGTCAAAACTCCGCCCTTAAATGTTGTGAATTCATGGGAACCAAAACCAGATTATATCACTGGAAACATTTTTGAAGCAGCACAACTGATCGAGTGTTTGGAAGGAAGTCAGAAATAATGAGAATTGTGGTATTAATGGGTGGCACATCCTCGGAAAGGGAGGTGTCGCTTTCCAGCGGGAAGAACATCGCCATCGCCTTAAAAGAAAATGGTCATGATGTGCTTTTGATAGATACGGTTTTGCCGATTGAACAGTTGCAGAGTGATATCAAAGCTTCCCCGATAATGATTAAAAACGGTGACCGAAATTTATTGAATTTACTGATGGTTCCCGAGATACAGTCTGCCGACTTCGTATTCAGTGCCCTGCATGGCGGAACCGGTGAAAACGGTGTTATCCAGGGTATATTGCAGACCTTTAACCACAAGTTCAATGGTTCGGATGCTGAGGGATGCGCGATTGCCATGGATAAAGTGATTACTAAAATGATTTTTGAAAAGAATGGCATCCCCACGCCGGAATGGCTGTATTTTAAACGGGACGGGGATATTGATTATGACCGGATTACTCATCAAATAATAGAAAAATTTAATCTTCCGGTCGTTATAAAACCCGGTCATGAAGGTTCCACGGTCGGCTTGACAATCGTAAAGCAGGCGGATGAAATCCGTTCGGCTATTGATTTAGCGTTGCAATACAACTCAGTTTTTCTGGTCGAGGAATACATATCGGGACGAGAATTGACCGTAGCGGTGCTGGGTGATCAGGCACTTCCGGTGGTTGAAATCTGTCCCCGCCATGGAATTTACGATTATGAGTGTAAGTACACGAGTGGCATGAGCGAATATCATGTACCTGCCGACATTAATGATGCACTGGCAAAATCCATCCAGACTGATTCGGTTCGAGCTTTTAAACTTCTGCATTGTGCCGGGTATGGTCGAATGGACCTCAGGCTCAGTGAGGAGAACAAACCCTATTTTCTGGAAATGAATACACTGCCCGGTATGACTTCCACCAGCCTGGTGCCCAAAGCGGCAAAAGCGATCGGAATGAATTTCAATCAATTGCTTGAAGAAATCATCAGCTTAGGGATTTCTTCAAATGACTGATCTGATTCAAAATGGCATAATCCATCCAAAGGATTTCAGTGTCATCCAGTGGTTTGCAATTTACACCAAACCACGGCACGAGAAAAGGATTGCTGAATTTTTACTGGAGAAAGACATTGAGGCTTATGTTCCTTTGGTGAAAGAACGTCATATCTGGAGTGATCGCAAAAAAAATGTAGAAGTACCTCTCATTCGAGGATATGTGTTTGTGCATATTCCGGCGAAGTATTCGATTTATGTTCTCCAGACGAACGGTGTTGTTCGATTTGTTAAATTTAACCAGGAACTGGCGCCAATCCCTGATTTTCAGATCGAGGCGCTTAAACGAACAGTGACAAGTGGTATGGAGATGCAACCACGGGAATACTTAAAGACAGGGGAAATGGTTGAGGTTAGCAATGGTCCACTGAAAGGCATTATCGGAAAAATCCAGAGGATCGAAAATGAAAATCATTTTATCATTTCACTGGATGCCATCCAAGCATCCTACGAAGTCCAGGTGGATCCGTCCCTGCTGGTGCCGGTCAAAAAAGATGATTCGAAAAAAACCAGAATAACGCTACCCCTGGGAATGTAAGTATGGCACCCCGGTTTTATAATACCATGACCCGGAAAAAAGAGAGGTTTAATCCCATTGAACCCGGTGTCGTCCGAATGTACACTTGCGGACCGACGGTTTATAATTATGCTCATATCGGGAATTTTCGGGCATACATTTTTGAGGACCTGCTGCGACGCTATCTGAAATTTAAGGGATATCGCGTTACCCAGGTTATGAACATTACGGATGTGGATGACAAGATTATCCGGGACGCCTATCAGGATAATAAAACGATCCATGAATTTACACAACCGTACCAGCTGGCTTTCTTCGAAGATCTGGATGCTCTGGGGATTGAGCGAGCGGAGCACTATCCCGCGGCGACCGATCATATTCCGGAAATGGTACAGTTAATCCAGGCTTTGTTGAAAAACGGTGTTGCTTATCAAACCGAGGACGGCTCGATCTATTTCAGAGTATCGGACTATCCCGATTATGGCAAACTGGCACATTTAAATACAGAGGAAATGCGCCCGGGCACCCGCGTCCAGAGTGATGAATACGCAAAAGAGGCTATTCGGGATTTTGCGCTGTGGAAAGGCTGGAAAGCGGAAGATGGTCCGGTTTTCTGGGAAACTGCGATTGGCAAGGGTCGTCCGGGGTGGCATGTGGAATGTTCTGCCATGAGTTCAAAATATCTCGGTCAGCATTTCGATATTCATACCGGTGGCGTGGATAATATCTTTCCTCATCATGAAAATGAGATCGCCCAGAGTGAAGCCGCTAGCGGCAAAAAATTTGTCAATTACTGGCTGCATTGCGAGCACCTGATGGTTGAGGGTGACAAGATGAGCAAATCAGCTGGTAATTTTTATCGTTTGCGGGAACTCCTGGATAAGGGCATCAACGCAACGGCGATCCGCTATGTCCTGCTGAGTACTCATTATCGACAGAAATTAAATTTTACTTTTGATAAGGTCGAAGCCGCGGCGAAGAGTATCATGCGACTGCGCGATTTCAAAAAGTCACTTAGCGATAATTTTCAGAAAGGACCGGCGCAAGTACAGGATATTGCCAATAAATATCTGGATGAGTTTGAAACAACCCTGGATGATGATCTGAATATCTCCGGTGCGCTGGGTGCTGTTTTTTCCTTTGTCCATGAGCTGAATACATTCCGTCTGAAAAAGCCGTTGACGGATCTTGATGCGGCAATAGTGATGGACTTTCTTGAAAAAATTGATTCAATCCTGAATGTGTTGACAGAACCGGAAAAGAAGCTGTCTGCTGCTGATCAGCAATTAATCGATGCGCGGAATCAAGCCCGTCAGGATCGTAACTGGGCTGAGGCTGACCGCATTCGGGACGAGCTGTCGGAACGTGGAATTATCCTCGAAGACACACCTCAGGGGACGCTGTGGAAACGAACTATTAAAACCTGATTATTTATAATTCGTAATTTTTAAATATTTCATCAATGGTGACGGTGGCGGTGCCGATTTTTCCTACAACCACACCCGATGCCAGGTTAGCAGCTTTTGCCGCCAGGAACCAATCTTCAGAAAGGATTAAACCCGCAAGAAACGTCGCGATAAAGGTATCGCCGGCGCCACTGACGTCATATACTTCGCGGGCTTTGGTTGGAATAATCATACTGTCTTTGTTGTTATCGAGTATATATACGCCCTGATCACCAAGCGTGATGACCAGTCCTTCAAGATCATTTTGTGAGACCAGTTGCCGGGCGTATTCTTCAATTTCAGCATCCTGCATATCGGGATGCTTCAGCGCGGTAATGAATTCTTTCCGGTTAGGTTTTAAAGTTGTGGCGCCACGGTACTTTTGAAAATCATTACTTTTAGGATCGACAATCACCGGTATATCTGAAAAATGCTGAATGATTTTTGCGGTCAGATCGAAAGTCAGGAGACCTTTATTATAATCTGAAATAATCACGCCATCGTAGAGGTTAGGACCTGTGGAAATCAATTGAAATAATTGACCGGCTGCATCGTCGGGGATGCCGTCACAGGTTTCGTCGTCAATTCTCAGGAGCTGCTGATGCTGGGCAATAACCCGGGATTTGACGGTTGTAGTACGATGTTCCAGCGCGTAAATTAGCGGCTCAATTTTTCTCTGATGGCACAATTCGAGCAGTATATCTTCCGAATTATCCGTGCCGCAAATTCCAGCTAGTGATACCTTGGAGCCAAGGCTGGCAAGGTTGGCAGCGACATTGCCGGCACCGCCTAAGCGGCTTTCCTTTTTTCCGACATGGATTATCGGAACCGGTGCTTCCGGGGAAATCCGACTCACCGAGCCCCAGATATAATTATCCAGGATCAAATCACCAACGACCAGGATATGCAGCGTGGATATATCATTAAAAAGTGAACGAAGTTCCTCTTTGGTAGTATCGTGATAAGGTGTCATGTGCTACTCTGTTTTAATGTGATAGTACTGTTTGTACCAATCGATAAAATGTTTAATCCCGACATCGATTCCGGTGCTTGGATTGAAGCCCAGTTTTTTGCGGGCATGATCGATATCGGCAAAGGTTTCAGGGACATCGCCTGGCTGAATCGGCATGAAGTTGATGATAGCCTTTTTTCCGAGGTTCTGTTCAATCAAACTGATGAAATCCATGAGATTTTCACTGCGATGATTTCCAAGGTTGAAAATTTCATAAGGAGATGGCAGATTCAGAGCGTTAATGATTCCATTGACAATGTCATCGACATAGGTGAAATCCCGTCGCATTTTGCCATGATTATAAACGTCGATCGGAACACCATCAAGGATTTTTTTAGTAAAGATAAACAATGCCATATCCGGTCGTCCATACGGACCATATACCGTAAAAAACCGTAAACCGGTAGTTGGAAGATTGTACAGATGTGAGTAGGTATGAGCAATCAGTTCATTGGATTTTTTAGATGCGGCATAGAGCGAAATCGGATGATCGACATTATCATCTACTGAGAAAGGCAGTTTTTTATTTTTCCCATAAACACTTGAACTGGATGCATAGACGAAATTTTTGACGTTGGCACGTTTTGATAACTCTATGATATTCAGAAATCCTTCCAGATTGGATTTCTGGTAGGCAAAAGGATTGATGAGTGAATAGCGCACGCCTGCCTGTGCCGCAAGATTGCAGACGGTGTCGATTTGATGGTTTTCGAAGACCTTTTCCAGCGCTTTGAAGTCACAAAGGTCATTTTTATAAAAAATGAAATTATCGAAACTTTTAAGAATTACCAGGCGTGATGTCTTTAAAGTGGGATCGTAATAGTTATTGACATTATCGTAGCCAACCACCTTCAGTCCTTTTTTCAGTAATTTTCTACTGAGGTGGAATCCAATAAAACCTGCTGATCCGGAAATAAGTACTGTCATAAAATTCCCTCTGAAATATGATGGCAAAATTAAAAAATTCAAACAAGAAAAAAAATTCTAAATTTTTTTTAAATAAATAGTTGATATCTGAAAATATTTTATTAACTTTCAAGGCTTTTTTCAATTTCAGAGTATGCCGCTAATCTCAGGATGGTTCATGGGAAAAGGATGCTGAGGCTCCTGATCCATATAATACAGATGCCACCATAGCTCAGCTGGTAGAGCGGCTGATTTGTAATCAGCGGGTCGCGGGTTCGATCCCTGCTGGTGGCTCAGAGAATTGAAAGTGGTTTTTGAAATGGAGATTTGACGATTACCAATACCCGGATAAAGGAGGGTTTTTGGGAGAGAGTGTCTACTTTCGTTAGGTCAAGGCAATCTGTTTTAAAAACAGTAAAAATTCCCCCTATCTTTTTTATCAATATTCATAATGGGTCGGTGGCCGAGTGGTTAATGGCAGCAGACTGTAAATCTGCCGGCGGATGCCTACGGTGGTTCAAATCCATCCCGGCCCACATTCCCTCGCGGGTGTAGCTTAGTGGTAAAGCTCCGGCCTTCCAAGCCGGTGACGAGGGTTCGATCCCCTTCACCCGCTCTTGTCTGAATACAAGAAGGATCTTCACCATACAGTCAAAATTTTAAATGTGTCCACGTAGCTTTGTCGGTAGAGCGTCCCGATAGGTCGGGAAGGTCACCTTTATTGCGAGTGTTATTTGAATGAATGTCCACGTAGCTCAGTCGGTAGAGCGTCCCGAGGGGTCGGGAAGGTCACCTTTATTGCGAGTGCTATTTGAATGAAAGCCCACGTAGCTCAGTCGGTAGAGCGCATCCTTGGTAAGGATGAGGTCACCAGTT
>CAZSDW010000074.1:0-11325 GCA_964605705.1 uncultured bacterium | reverse complement strand
CAGTTGATTTGGATATCTTGTTTCAATCGGGTTTTCTATATTTTATCACACCCAATGTCTGTTTTGAACTGTCCGGTTCTGCAAATTATACCCATCATTTTTACAAGAGAGATTATGCTTTAGACGGTAGCCCGAATTATTATCAGAATAAAGATAATATAGAGAAAATTACCAGCTCACTGAACTTTGGATTCCAGTGGTATTTGTGATGATCTGAAGATCAGGATCAGTATTCAGTGATAGTCAAAAAGTCTATAGCTTTATCCCAATTAAAAAAGATGAAGTATGTAATTTTTGGTGCAGTGTTAGGTCACCCATATTAGATATTTTTAAATTACGGGTATAGCGGTATTCGATACTAAAAGAATTTCGTTTTATACCTATGCCGTAATTGAAACAAAAACCTGTATTAAATATGCTTAATGGTTCTTCTTCATAATCGACTAAATAATCATAATTAACTATTTCGTCGCTGATTATGGATAGATAGTCTATTTTGGAATAATCATACATTCTCATATAAAATCCAGGTCCTGTGATCAATTGTAATGTGAGTTTATTATCAATAGGGATAGAATATTTAATCAAGACAGGAGTTTCCCCGTATGCATATAAACAATGAATATTCGAAAGTTGATATTGTTTATCGCTAACAGCATAACCAGTTAAATAAAGGACTTTATTGTTAAGATTTGCGCCCTTTTTAATAATCAGGAATTCGCCTACTATATCTGTGTTTTTGAATAGTTGCCATTCCCGGGAGATTCCAACTGTTATATTGGTCGTACTTTGACTCCTAATATTTTGAAAAGCCGAATTATTTATTCCAACTTTAAAAATCAGCTGATCCCATATGTAAAACTCTGAACTTTCATCGATGATTTTGTATCCTTTATGTTGTTCAAGAATTCGCTTCTTTGCCTTTTCTCTGCAATCTGCCTTTATGGTATTATTTATAATAATTGGCGATAAAATACAACCTGCATAAGTGTACGAAAAACAGTATTCATTCTGAATCAAATTGCTATTAAAAATACTTGCGCCAAGTATGAGACTTGCAGAAGATACAACCGCCTTGACAGCAAATTCTGTTTTGGGTCCGTAATCCATTTCCTCTCGGAGTATTTCATCGGTCAGCACAAAAACGCTGTCCTCTATTTGTATTGCTGAAGAATCTCCTTTTTCTATAAAATATGGTTCCTGCGCTTGCTTTGCTTCCTGAACAATTTGACTCATTAGTTGTGAATATAGAGTCAACAATACTGCCAGTATTACCCCTAAGCAAGTGAAATATTGAATTCTTCTTTTTTTATCGTTGAGTATTAATCCAGACAATTCACTTGTCCATCCAGCTATTATCTTTTGTAATTAATTAAGTAAAAAATAGCAAACTGTCAAGATAATATGTTCAAAACTATAGAAAGGATTTAGGAAGGTATGAGGCAGGTACTGAAAATTCCATATTTTTTAAGAATAAAAAAAGCCCCGTGTTTCCACGAGGCTTTTTGCGATGGAAAAGCTACGTTTACCAGCGTTTGCGGGAATCGCCGCCGCCGCGTTGCCCGCCGCCACGATTAAAGCCACCGCCACCGCCACCACCGCCACGGGGGCGATCAGTTTTGGGTTTGGCTTCATTGACGACCAGTGCGCGTCCGCCTAATTCTTTACCGTTTACCGTTTCGATTGCCTTTTTGGCTTCCTCTGCATTCGGCATGGTGATGAAACCAAAGCCACGCAATTCTCCGGTATATCGGTCGGTAATTAAATTTATTTCTGCGACTTCACCGACCTCGGTGAACAATTTTCGTACTTCTTCTTCGTTTGTGCTTCTGGGCAGGTTGCCCACGTAAATATTCAACTTACACTCCTTTGATTCCTAAGAATCATCTTTGATTAAAAACCGTTGCGAATCCGATAAACCACAAATTCCTGCTTTTTGGGCAGAAATACTATTGGATAAATAATGGCTATCGAATTCAAATCGGAAGAAGGTACGACATAAGTACCACGAAACCTAATACTATTTTCATTTTATTTTAGATAAATCGTTAATATTATCAAAAAATGATAGAACTGATGAAGAAAAGATCAATTTACGTGATTTTTCAATCGGTCACTATCAATTGATAATCCCGACTGCCCAGTCCAATCTGTTCACCGTACTCCAGCTGGATGTTCGAATCCAGCGCAGGGATGGCGATTTCCGGCAGCGATTTTCCGGCTTGCGCTTTTGTCAAATCATAAACAGCCTGATCGATTGCCACCGGATCGGTGCCAGCAAGAACGCCGATATCCTCCACAATTGGTACTGGTGCTTGTGCCATGCAGTCACAGTCTTTGGTCATGTTGATCATAAAGGTCAGGTAGGCGATTTTTCCCTGTTTCTGTTTGACAATTCCCAGGGCGTGTTCCGCTATCTGTTTCTGAAGGAGCACAGAGGAACTGTCCCACTTGAACCTGACCGCATTAAAGCGGCAGACAGCCAGGCATTCACCACAACCAGTACAAAGATCGTCATGTATGAAGAAGAAGTCCTTTTCATCGGTTATGGCATCCGCAGGACACCAACGGGCACAGACGCCGCAAACAGTACATTTGTTCTCACTGATCATTGGTTTGGAGACCGAATGCTGGACGAGTTTACCTTTGCGGCTGGACATCCCCATACCGAGATTTTTTATTGTGGCAGCCAGCCCGATTCCAAGGTGACCGGTGGCATGGGACATTACAATGGCTGAATGTGCGGAGACGATCTCAGTTGCCAGGGAAATAGTCTTATTTAGGGGGGCATTAATTTCAATCTCGGTTTCATTTTGTCCCATAATACCGTCGGCGATAATTACCGGAGCGCCCAGTTTTTCAGCAGTGAAGCCGTGTTCCATTGCGACAGCCAGGTGATCAATAGCATTGTCCCGGCGGCTTTTATATAAAACGTTGGTGTCGGTAACGAAGGGCTTGGCACCGACAGCTTTGATCATGCGGACAATGGCTTCCACGTAATGCGGCGATAAATGGGTCGTATTTCCGGGTTCGCCGAAGTGAACTTTCACAGCCGTTATATCATGTGGTTCAATTACCTTGTCCAGTCCGGCTGTGTGAAATAGTTTCTTGAGCCGTTTTTTAATCTGATCGATGGGATCCGTATGCTGAAATCGCATTAAATAAACAGGTGACGTCATGATTTCCCTTTTTTAACACATAAATATAAATGAAAAATCTCAGAAACCAAGATTGGAAATATCCCGAAACAGATTGGTATGAAACAATCCTGAGCATAGGCAGTAAAACAATTTTGCTTTCTTTGAAATGATTGATTATTTTTAATAAAAATATAATGGATTGACACAATGAAGAATTATATAAAAATATTAATCCCTATAATTATCGGACTTTTACTGAGTATCAATGCTTTTTCAAAGAGGAAATTCGGCATCGATGATCCGCATGCCCGCTATGGGGGAATTACCCTGATTCAGTCCGATAATGGTGGTGGTCTGGGAGGATTTTATGAATGGGCGCTGAATTCTTCCAACCACATTATCGCCAACCTGAATTTACTGATTGTTCGGGGAGATAATGACTATCCGATTTACAGTTACTCTTACTATTATGATGATTATTATGCCACGGAACGATTCGATAAAACCCGCTTGAGTTTTGGTACTGCTCTTATAGGGTATAAAAAGGTGCTGTTCAGTCAGCAATTAGCCAATAATTTTCGACCATTTCTGTTTGTGGAAGGAGGTCCGTTGATTGCAATTGATCCTCCCAATGATCCGGACTTTTCCTATCGCATCAAACATATTGATTACTATTACAACGGTACTGCGCGATTAGGTGCAGGTGTGGATTTTACCACGGCGCCCGGCGCCCTGATATCGCTTTTTGTCGGTTATGAATATATCAAGTTCTCCAATAAAATTGATGTACCCGAAGTCCTTGAAGAAGGTTATGATCCCCAAAAAACATACGATGGCAGGAAGGATTTTAGCGGGATCATTATCAAAGTCAGTGCCGGGAAGCGATTTTAATGCATCAATATTATTTCTATGTTTCACCCGATCAAATAATAAATAGTAACGCTATTCTGACCGGTGATGAATTTCATCACTGCACGCAGGTACTGCGGAAGAAACCCGGCGATCAAATTACCCTGATAAACGGGACAGGCGACGAATTCACGGCTGAGCTGCAGTCGATTTCGAGGGACCAATGTTCCTGCCATATTTTATCTTTCGCAAAAAAAAACAGATTAGTCAGTACCGATATATGCCTGGCATTTGGTCTTGTAAAAAACAAGGCACTCGAGCAGATCATCCGTTCCGTGACCGCTATGGGTGTATCCCGGATTCTTCCGTTACAGATGGAGCATTCGGTCAAAGAGGGATTGAACATCGAACGATTATATAAAATTGCGATAGAATCCATCAAACAGAGTGGTAATTACTATTTACCGAAGATCGAGCCTCTGCAGAATTTTAAGGATTTTATTAAATCCGAAAATCCGGCATCACTTAATTTTATTGCGGAACAGGATGTCACCGGGACAATGCACGATTTTATCCGGAAGGTTGCCAATATCGATTCGATAATTCTGCTGATTGGTCCCGAAGGTGGTTTTCATTATGATGAGTTTAAAATGGCGGAAGATGCCGGATTTAAACCGGTCAATATTCATCCGTATCGGCTGCGGACCGAATTAGCTGCAATAGTGGCTGTAGCGAATATCCAGGCTTTAATCAAATAAAAGGAAAGGGGACAGTCGTGGGAGACGATTGTATATTTTGTAAAATTGCCCGGGGCGATTTTAATACCCAATTTATTTACAATGATGATCAGCTTTTGGCATTTCGGGATATTAATCCGCAGGCGCCCAACCACATTTTGATTATTCCAAGGCAACATATCTCACGGATCAGTGATTGGTCCGATACCGATCAGCAACTTGCCGGAAAAATGGTGCTGACAGCAAATGAAATCGCCCGCCGGGAAAATATCTCCGAAAGCGGCTACCGGTTGGTATTTAATTGTGGGGAAAACGGGGGTCAGGAGGTTGCGCATATTCATCTGCACCTGCTGGGAGGCAGGAAGATGCACTGGCCTCCGGGCTGATCATCGTAAAATTATTAGCCTATAACACGTTGGATTGCGTTCTTGGTTATCTTGTAAGATTCAAATGCCATTTTATAAATAAAATTAATATATTATTCCGCACTGAGGAAATTGTGTGATTCTGAAATTTTAGCTTATGTACATTTCAAAACTTACCCTGTACGGGTTTAAATCATTCTCCAGAAAATCGGAAATTCACTTCGGGAAAGGAATCACCTCGGTTGTAGGTCCCAACGGTTGCGGAAAAACCAATATCGTCGATGCGATCCGTTGGGTAATTGGTGAGCAGAAATCCAGTGTTCTGCGGGCTGACCGCAATACGGATATGATTTTTAATGGAACGGCAACCCGACGACCGCTGAATCTCGCGGAGGTGTCCCTGACAATCCATAATGTCAGCGGACGTATATCGTTGCCTTATTCGGATATTGTCATATCCCGGCGAGTTTATCGAAATGGGGAAAGCGAATATTTTATTAATAATAATCTCTGTCGGCTGAAAGATATCACTGATTTGTTCATCGATACCGGGATGGGTGCGAATGCCTATTCAATTATTGAATTGAAGATGATTGAGGATATTCTCAGTGAAAATCCTGAAGAGCGAAAGCGTCTGTTTGAAGAGGCTGCCGGCGTCAACAAATATCGGGTACAGCGCAAAGCCGCCCTGCGGAAACTGGAAGCTACCCGGGATGATTTGATCCGTTTGAACGATATTATCAATGAGGTCGATTCACAAGTCAAAAACCTTCGCCGTCAACTGAAACGATTTGAAAAACACCAGGAAACCACTGCGGAACTGATTACGGTTGAAGTTCTGCTGGCAACCAGGAAAATTGCGGATATCCAGATTTCCCTGAGTCCGATTGAAAGCCGGATTGCCGATGACCGTGAGAAACTGAATCGGATCATGAGCGAGTTGGACGCCAAGGAAGCCGTTTGGAAAACCAGACAGCAGGAATTTGAAGAGCAGGAAAAACTTCTGGAAGAAAAGAACCAGCAATTATCGGAAATTCGCGAAGAACGCAACAAATTTCTGACCGAGGAAATGGTTCTAAAGGAACAATTACGGAATAATAACCAGACAATTGCACGGCTTGAGAACGATATCCGGCAATACGATGACACCATAAAATCTGCCCGACAGAAAGAACAGGAACTTCAAAAAGAGTTTACTGAGACTGCAAAGAATCTGGAGACAAAGCGGGAATCTTTTAAAATAATTGAGACTGCCCGGGAAGAGGTCGAGCAGCGCTATTCCAAAGCAAATGCCGAGATTCAAGCCCATCAGGAGGAACGGTTTAGTCTCGTAAAACAACAGGCGGAAAATAGTGCCCGCTTTGGCAATTTGCAGGATAATATTAACCAGCGGGAAAAAGAACTGGCGTCTATTGTAGCGCAACTTGAAATCCAGATCAAAAAGGACCAGGAGATTAGCACTGATCTTGAAAAATTAAAAGTAAAATCCGGTGCACTGAACGTGGAATTGCAAACCAAACGGGATAATCTTGAAGAATTGGAACTGCGCTATAATGAGTATCTTGATTCAGAGCGCGATCTGCAATCTGAGCGACGGGAGATTGAATCCCAACTCGATCGCCTGAACAACCAGATTCATTTTTATCAGGGAATTATCCAATCGAAAGAGGGCTTCAGTCCGGGTTTACAGTTTGTGCTTGATAATTTAGCGGAGTTTCCGGGAGTTAAAGGAGCATTGTCCGATCTTCTGTCAGTGGATTCAAAATATTATCTCGCGGTGGAATCCGTTATTAAAGATATATCCCGGCTGCTGCTTGCCGAGGATCGTAAGGCAGCTCTGCACACGTTGGGCAAACTTGCCGATAAAGACAAGGGACGGGTGTCCATTATACCGCTGGACGAAACTTTTCAGTTGAATTCTGAAAAATCGGTGAAGGATCTCAAACCGTTGTCTGATTTTATCAAATGTGACAGCGCCGTAAAAAATCTCAAGGAATTTCTTTTTCAGGACATCTACTGTTGTGACGATGATCAGTTTGAAACGCTGATCGGCAGTTCGAAATATCAGCATGTATCCATTGTATCTGATCGGGGAAGATTTCGCGACGCTAACGGCTTTTTTTCCGGTGGTTCGGAAAGCTCCGAGTCAAATATTCTGATCGGGCGGACAGAAAAACTTTATCAGCTTGAAAGCGAAGCCGATGAGGTCAATCAGAAACTGAAAGCCGTTCAGGCACAACTGGAAAATGCCCAGAGTGATCTTTCCAAATTACGGTCTGAGAGATTGCGGATATCCCGTGAAATCAAAATCCAGGAGCAGAATCAGCGTGATCTTCAGGAGCGACTGTATCAGAGCGAGTCTGGTCTTCTGGAATCAAAAAGCATTCAGAAAACGCTTGAGGAAAACCGGATTTCACTGAAGGTACTGATTGACAATTTTAAGGAGCGCATCAGTAAGGAAGATCCCGGAAAAACCAGTTTAGGTAGAGAAATATCGGCACTGGAACAAAAAATCGATGTATTGCGGGAGAATGCCAACCGGATTAAGCAGGAACTGGATCAAGTCAACGAGCAGCGTCAGAATCAGCGGATCGATCTGATTAATCTTGAAAATCAATTTCGAAACATTGGGGATAGTCGGGAAATCGCTAAAAGATCAATTCAGCGATCTCTGGAGAATAAAGATCGGGCACTGACTGAAAAAGGCACTCATGAACAGGAAGCAGTCAAAATCCAGTCCGCCGTCCATCAAAATCAACAGCACCTGACCGAATATCAGACAAAAGTCAGCACCCTCGAAAAGAGTATTGAGACGTTTCGGAATTCATTTCAGAAAATCCGGTCCGAGATTCAAGAACTGAATGATCATTTATATCAGCTTAGACGCGATAAAGAAACAATGAGCGAATCCATCAGTCAACAGGAACTCGATAAATCCGGATATCGGGCAGCAATTAACGAAATCAAGTCCATTCTGGCAGAAAAATATAGTCAGCAGATTCCGGATGAAATTCCCGCGGATTTACCGGAACAGGAAGAATTACAGAAAAAGGTCGAACGCCTAAAACGAAATCTCGAACTGATCGGGATGGTCAATATGGCGGTCAAGGACGAGTATGAAGAAGAAAACTCGCGTCTGAGCTTTCTGACGGAACAACGGGAAGATCTTCTTAAATCTGAAAAGGGACTCAATGATGTCATCGTACAAATTGACAATATTGCCCGCGACCAGTATCAGGAAATCTTTGAAAAGATCAGGCAAAATTTCAAATCCACCTTTTCGATCTTCTTCGGCGGCGGTGAAGCGGACCTAAAAATGATCGGTGACAGCGACCCGCTTGAAGCCCAGATTGAGATTTGGGCATGCCCGAGCGGTAAAAAGATGCGATCACTCAAAATGCTGTCTGCCGGGGAAAAAGCGTTGACGGCGATTGCCCTGTTGTTTGGCATTTACCAGGTGAAACCGAGTCCCTTCTGTATCCTGGATGAAGTTGACGCTCCGCTTGACGATGAAAATACCCGACGATTCACGAATGTCATAAAAACGTTTTCTGAAAAAACCCAGTTCATCATAGTGACCCATAACAAATCAACGATGAGCATTGCCGATTCGCTGTATGGGATTACAATGGCTGAAAGTGGGATTTCTCAGATAGTATCCGCAAAATTGGAGTAGTTATGAAAACCAAGCTATGTTTCATCTTATTTCTTTTCTTGAATATTGTCCTAGCGTTCGCGACTGATTTTGATCTTGATTATGCGATTTTTCGGGGCGATGAAAGCAGTGACATTGTCGAAGTTTATTTGATGATTCCCAGGAATTTATTTGAATTTAAAGAAGAAGAGGGCGGTTTTCGTTCCAGTGCTTTTGTCAGGATTGCTTTTATCAGTGATGATACGGTCAGGCAGATGAAGGAATGGAGTTTTTCTGACAAGGTTATCAGCCGGGACGAAATTTCAGAAACGCAACGGATACCGGATTTTATTACCGTTTCAGTTCCGCATGGGGAATATCAGATGGTTGCAATTGTGATGGACCTGGTTTCAAAAAAGACCTTCCGAGAAGAAAAAACGATCATCGCCCGCAGTTTTTCGAAAACTGACGAAGTACTCAGCGATATCCAGCTCAGTGGTCAAATGGCTAAAACCACCACAGAGAATAAATTCAGCAAGTACTTCAAATACGATATTGTTCCCAATGCCAGTAATATCTACGGCGAGCAGAACGATATGATTTATGCTTTTTGTGAGGTGTACAATTTGGAAGTCGATGATGATGCCAATCCATCCTACCAGGTCAAATATTCAATTGCGGATATTGATGGGAAGGAAGTGATATCCAGCGATTGGATCGAAAAGGCAAAACCGGGCGCCTCTGCTGTCGAAATTAAAGGTTTGAACATTTCGAATATCGAATCCGGATTTTATGATTATACTATTTCCATTAAGGATGAAGGATCTGATCAGATTGTCAGCGCTCAGAAACGGTTTTATATTGTTAAGCCGGATAATAAGGTATCCGAGTCCGACCTGCCAAGCGATCTCAATCTTGCCGGAATGAATGAGAAAGAATTAGCCAACGTCTTTGGACCCTTGAAATACTTTGCCACCGATAAGGAACGGAAACTTTTCCGGAAATCGAATAACGAAGGAAAAATTAATGTCATCCGGAATTTCTGGACGAGCCGTGATCCCGATCCTTCAACAGAATTTAATGAAGCGGAATACGATTATAATCAACGCCTGAATTACGTCATGAGTCAATTTTCCACCTCGCGGATGGAAGGCTGGAAAACCGAAATGGGGCGTGTTTATCTGGTTTACGGACCACCGTCCGAAATAGAACGATTTCCCAGCTCTCTGGAATCCAAACCCTACCAGTTCTGGTACTACTATGAAATCGAAGGTGGGATTCAGTTTATTTTTGTAGATAAATCCGGTTTTGGTGAGATGGAGCTGGTCCATTCGACTGCCCGCAACGAACTTCATGATTATAACTGGCAGCGCTGGATTTCTCCGATGGTCGGAACTTCAGACTCGAATTACTAAAAATCGGTGATTCCGTATCTTTTTTCTCTCAAATATCTATTCTGTAAATAGAATTATTTGTAAAAAGTAACCCTAACGGACTGAAGATGATTTCTGTTCGAAGTTTGCTGACCGGATTATCAACCCTGTTTTTCCCGCCTATCTGTGTAGGCTGTGACCGGCGATTTGAAAAGGTAAAATCTGTTGTTTGTAATGACTGCTGGCAAAAAATTAAATTATTATCTCCGGAAATTACAAACAATAAAGTCGTTCCGGAATTTCTGACGGGTATTTTTCCGGTGTTTTTATTTGACGATTTGGTGCAGCGAATTATCCATGCGTTGAAATATAGCGGTTACCGGTCCCTGGGTATTGATCTGGGAGAGCAATCGGCAGCATATTTTCCCTTTAAGATTAATCCTGAACTGACAATTTTATCCCCGATTCCACTGCATCCATCCAAACGGCGGGAGCGGGGCTACAATCAATCAGAATATATTGCCCGGGGAATAGCAAATAAACTTGGAACAGCGGTACGGGCAGATTTGCTGAAACGGGTAAAAAATACGAGAACTCAGACGCAGCTGGATGCCCACGAGCGGCAGGATAACATGCGTAGTGCTTTTTCAATGAACGAGAAATATTCCCTGGCTGGTGTCGAATCGGTAGTATTGATCGATGATGTCTTTACAACCGGTGCCACGCTGAATTCCGCAGCAGAAGTATTAAAAACTAACGGTATTTCCAATATTTTTGGTTTTACAGTGGCAGCACCGGTATGATAGAGAAGATATTTTTCTTGAATAAAATTGATGAAAAAGGTAAAATCCCCTGTTATTTTAAAACATAAACAATAGGTGAAATATGGCGCGACTAACGATTGACGATTTACAGGTAAAAGGAAAAAAAGTCCTGGTGCGGGTTGATTTTAACGTTCCTCTGGATGAGAATCAGCAGATCACCTCGGATTTTCGAATTAAAGCAGCGCTGCCGACGATTCAAAAGTTGCTGGATGATGGAGCCAAAGTTATCCTGATGTCTCATCTGGGGCGACCAAAAGGGCAGAGAAATCTATTATTCAGTTTACAACCAGTTGCTAAGAGGCTGAGTGAATTAATTGATAATACCGTTATCTTTGCACCGGATTGTATTGGTGATGAAGTTAAAGAGATGGTAGCGAATCTTTCGGAAGGCAGTGTTTTATTG
>CAZSDW010000073.1:9951-11534 GCA_964605705.1 uncultured bacterium | reverse complement strand
TAAACTGGAATGCATCGAGGTATAGTTCGGGAGTGTATTTTTATCGGATTCAGGCAGGAGATTTTCAACAAGTAAGAAAGATGCTGCTGGTCAAGTAATCTCATTTAGAATAGAGTAGTAAAAAGCCCGACCACAAATCGGGCTTTTCCATCGCCTGGTAACTTTTTAGTCACCTAAGCCTGTAAGTCCCTGATAATCAGTATAGGACAGGGTTCTGAAAATCCCTGTGTCGGCGGTTCGATTCCGTCCCCCACCACACCAATTTCCCGTCGTGAACCGGCGGGATTTTTTTATGAATTGCTGAAATCTAACCTTTCTGAGAAATCTTAACCCTTTCAAGGGCATAAAGAGAGATTGATAAGTTTGAATTCATAGAAGGTATTCAACCGGGTAAAATTCTAATTGACTTTTATACCATAACTTTGCTTAATTCTTGTCCGAAGAATAGGGGCAGGCTCAGCTTGACAAATGTTATTTTTACACAGTTGCCCCTTGCGTTGCATGCGTCGACCGATTTTCCCTAAAAGTAAAACCTCTGAGGGCAATCGTAATATTTGGTCGTTTCCAGGAAAGGATATTGGTGTGGTTTACAGAATTTCAAACAGCTTGTTCAGTGCAATCGGAATCTGGCTCTTATTCTTCTGTTTTTCGTGGGCGCAGGATAGTAATAATGTCATTTTGCACTATGAGCCTGACCGCGGTTTTTATGAACAGAACTTTGATTTAACGCTTTCGACGACGCCCCCGGGATTACTGGTAAAATATACATTGGATGGTACGAATCCTATAACATCAGCGACGGCTATCCAGGATACATCACCTGTTATTATTAACGTCGATCCCGCGAATACCGATGGGCGGGACAGGGCACCGGGCTATTGTGTGCGGGCGGTTGCTTTTCAGGCAGATACGGCGGCAACAAAAGTCAAAACGCACACCTATCTTTTTGTTAATCGGGTTGTGGAATTATCCCCTGACGGTTTACTACCGGGTCCTGACTGGTTAAGCATAAATAATAGCAGCGGACAAAGTATCAGCTATGGCATGGATCCTCAGGTTTGTAATAATAGTCTATATAAAGACAAAATAGTCGCTGCCCTGACCGATATTCCTTCCTTTTCTATGGTCATGGATTTAAAGGATCTTTTTGATCCCCAAACAGGAATATATGTCAATGCTATGGAACGTGGTGAAGAATGGGAACGCCCCTGTAGCATAGAACTCATTTATCCGGATGGGACGGATGGATTTCAAATTAACTGCGGCGTGCGTATTCGCGGTGGTTACAGTCGGATTACAGCGAATCCCAAACGTGCATTTCGATTTTACTTCACAGCGGAATATGGAGAAACCAAGTTAAATTATCCCTTATTCGGCGATGAAGGTGTCGATGAATTTGACAAGATAGATTTACGTACCAGTATGAATTATTCCTGGAGCTATGGTGCCGATGATCCCAGTAAGAATACGATGAATCGTGAGGTCTTTTCCCGCGATTTACAACGAGATATGGGACAGCCATATACCCGAAGCCGATATTATCATCTGTACATCAATGGCTCCTACTGGGGATTATATCAAAC
>CAZSDW010000073.1:0-9851 GCA_964605705.1 uncultured bacterium | reverse complement strand
GAAGCCGATATTATCATCTGTACATCAATGGCTCCTACTGGGGATTATATCAAACCCAGGAGCGTTCCGAAGCCTCCTATGCGGCTCATTATTTTGATGGGAATCGTGAAGATTATGATGTTATAAAGGTTGATGCGGGAGTTGGGCGCCCTTATACCATTGAGGCGACGGATGGTAATTTAGATGCCTGGCGCCGACTGTGGGAGGCATCCATAACAGGTTTCGAAACTCCGGAGGCATACTACCGCGTACAGGGATTAAATCCTGACGGCACCCGCAATCCCGATTATGAGGTCTTGCTGGATGTGGACAACCTTATTGATTTTATGTTAAATGTATTTATCACAGGTGATTGTGATGCTCCGGTATCCAGTTTTGTCAACGGTCCCAATAATTTTTATGCGATCCGCAGGCAAAATGGAGACCAGGGATTCGTTTTTTTCCGACATGATGCCGAGCACACGCTGGGTACTCAGGAGGCGGGTTACGATCGCACCGGACCATTTTCCATTGGATCAACATTTGAAAGGTCGAATCCCCAATGGTTGCACGAGAGACTTTGTGAAAATCCGCTTTACATAGCCCGGTTTGCGAATCATGTTTACAAACATTTTTTTAATGATGGAGCCTTAACGTCGCAGGCGAATATCGATCGCTTTTTATCCAGAAAGGAAGAGATCGACCTGGCAATTATTGCCGAATCGGCTCGCTGGGGAGACTCAAAACGCGGAACACCCTACACCCGCGATAATGAATGGATACAAGCGATAAACTGGACAGTCGAAGAATTTTTCCCCACTCGCACCGATATCGTTTTAGGTCAGTTACAATCGAAAGGCTGGTATCCTCAGATTGAGCCACCGACCATTAGTTCCGGAAGCAGAGTAGTGCCCAGGGGATTTCAAGTAACGATGACCGCCCCGCGAGGGCAAATCTATTACACGATCGACGGGACAGACCCCTATCAGCCCATTGATGCTTCAACGGAATATACAAATCTCATTCTGGAAAATGCTGCCAAGCGGGCGCTTGTTCCAACAGCAGAGATCCAAAGTGACTGGCGGCAGTCTGTCGGGTTTGACGATGCCGACTGGCAAGCCGGCTCCGGAAATATTGGTTACGAGCAAGACCAGGGATATGGAGATATGATCAATATCGACGTGGGTGAGGAAATGTATGAAAAGCAAACCGGTTGTTTTATCCGCATCCCATTTACTGTTGATGAAGCCGAAGCGGACAGCTACAATATTTTATCTTTAAGGATGAATTATGATGACGGTTTTGTTGTCTATCTTAATGGTGAAAAAGTAGCTGAATTCAATGCTCCTGAAAATCCGGGATGGGACACCGCTGCCACCACCAACCATGAAGCCGAATCATGGGAGACATTTAATATTTCCAGTTTTGTGAACAGACTTATACCGGGAGAAAATTTATTAGCGATCCATGGTTTGAATGTCAGTTTAACCAGTTCTGATTTTCTAATGGGCACAGAGTTGATTGCCGGAACAGCCAGCAATTCCGGTACGGTATCGGAGAATGCCATCGAATATACAGCCCCGATAACTATCAATGAAACGACTCACATTAAAGCCGGTGTTTTTGATAATGTGAACTGGAGCGCGCTTAATGAAGCAAAATTCTGGGTATTGGAAGGAATGGACAACCTGAAAATTACAGAAATCCATTATCATCCTTTAGATTTCGGTAGCGTTGAAAATAATGACGGCGATTTTGAATTTCTCGAACTGAAGAATATCGGTAATGAAATATTGGATTTATCCGGAATGTGTTTTTCACGCGGTCTAACCTATACGTTTCCCGATGATACGGAGATCGGTCCCGGTGAATTTATAGTTTTGGCTTCAAACAAGACTGGATTTTTTACCCGGTATGGATTTCAAGCTTTTGGTGAATATGAAGGTCAGCTTGATAACAGCGGCGAAACAATTGCGCTGAATACAGCCGCCGGGGATACGTTAATCAAAATTCGTTACAATGATAAATACCCCTGGCCCAATTCTGCCGACGGCGATGGATATTCCATTGTATCCAGATACCAAATTCCTTACCAGGATCAGAATGATGCAGCAAACTGGAAGGCGTCAAGTGAAATTCACGGAAATCCGGGGCGCGATAATATTCCTGTTACCGTGCAAGTAGCACAGGAGCCGCCCGTCCCCGATACATATCAGCTGCTCCAGAATTATCCGAATCCTTTTAATCCAATGACGATTATCCGATACAATAATCCGAAAACATCACATGTAACTTTAACTATCTATAATATGAACGGTCAGGAAGTCAATAAGCTTGTAGATCGAAAGCAGGCACCTGGATTCTATTCAATAAGTTGGGATGCATCCAGATATAGTTCGGGTGTCTATTTTTATCAGATCAGAGCAGATGGATTTCAGCAGGTAAAGAAAATGCTTCTGATAAAATAGTATCATATGACCCCAGGAGGGATTTGATTCTCGTCGTGAATGATAAAAAGCGTGACCAAAAATCGGGCTTTTTCATCGCATGGTAACTTTTTGGTCACTTAAGGCTGTAAGTGCCTGATTTATCTGACAGTCCGGCGCAATAAAATGAAGTCGGATGTCAGCGATTCCTCGAATTATCAGGATCCCTCGCCTCACCAATTTCCCGTCGTGAACCGGCGGGATTTTTGTTTAAATAGACCATCACTATGGTTGTTAAATCAATTCTGTGAATAAGTGATAATATGAACATGAAGTATAAAAAATGGATTGTATTTGGATAATAGTGTTTAACTAAGTATTCTTTCTCTGCTTTATTAGCAGGTATTATATGCCATCCAACCATTAAATTGTTCGAAAATGCACTTGCTATTAATAAAAGTACCGATTAAAATGTTTGTACTTAATAATCGAAATGTCTGAAACAATTGAGTAGGAATATGAAAATGTGTTTTTAAGGTTTGATGTTTTTTAATTAGAAGGGGAGGAGATTGAGATGAATCAAAAAAAGCATGCAAAATCAGTGCAACAAACACTTTTTCTGATTCTGGTTAGTATGAATTTTTTATTTTTGGGTAATTGCGGACAAAGAGCCCGGACGAAAGTATATAAAGTGGGAATGCTGTGTGGTTTGGATTATATAACCGTTTTGTCAGATGGATTCAAGTCTAAAATGACAGAGTTGGGCTATATTGAAGGGAAAAATATTGTATATAATTACCAGAGAACAAACTTTGAACCGGAGAGAGAAGGAGAAATCCTCAGGCAATTTATTGAAGATAAAGTTGACCTTATTTTAACTTTTCCTACTGAAGTATCCATGGCAGCCAAAGCCGCTACTCAAGGAACAGACATTCCGGTTATTTTTGCAATTGCCAATATTGAAGAGACTGGTCTGGTAGATAGCGTAAGGAAGCCAGGCGGAAATATAACCGGTGTTCGTTTCCCGGGACCTGATCTCGCAATCAAGCGGTTTGAATTTATGCATGAGTTAGCTCCGGAGGCGCAACGAATGTGGGTGCCTTATCAAAGAGGTTATCCTATCATAAGCAGTCAAATACGAGTTTTGTATCCGGTCGCTGAAGCTGCCGGGGTAACGTTGATTGAATTTCCTGCCGACGATGCAGCAGAGATTCAGGCTGAATTAGATACAAGAAAAAATTTAGTCGATATCGGTTTTGATGCGATATTCTTTATTCCCGAACCGCTTAGCTGCACAGATGATGCCTTTGCAGTTATGGGCAAGTTTGCATACGAGCAAAAAATGCCAATTGGCGGTATATTGATGCAAGTTGGGAATTATGGCTCCATTTTTGGTATTAATGTTGACGTTCCCAAAACCGGCAGACAGGCAGCGGTCCTAGCTGACAAAATACTCAAAGGCACTCCTGCCGGTACCATTCCAGTTGTCTCCTCGGAAAGTTATCTTGAGATCAATTATAAAGTCGCTCAAGAGCTTGGTGTGCCTGTGCCCGAAGGGCTGTTGAGCCGGGCGGATAGAATCATTCGTTAAGAATGCTGATCGCTAAAGGAGATGCAAAAATGAATTTAATTAAACAAAATAGAATCAGACGACCACTGTTAGTATTGACCTTGTTGCTTGTTGTTTCTTTGGTTTTAAATAATTGCGCAAAAAGGAAATCCCTTGTGTATCACGTCGGGATTCTGTCCGGTTTAAATTACATTGCCGAAATAGCCGACGGTTTCAAAGCCAAAATGGCGGAATTGGGATACAAGGAGGGAGAAAATATTATCTATGATCTCCAAAAAACCGACTTTGATATGACCGTTTATAAGAATATTCTCAATAAATTTGTCAGTGATAAAGTAGATTTGATTTTTGTTTTTCCCACTGAAGCAAGTCAGGAAGCCAAGGCAGCCACCCGGGGAACGAAAATTCCGGTAGTGTTCACGCATGCCAATATTGAAGATACAGACCTGGTCAATAGCGCAGGAGAACCCGGCGGGAATGTAACCGGGGTTCGCTACCCGGGACCTGACATCGCGCTCCAGCGTTTAGAGATCATGTGCGAATTGGCACCGCAAGCGAAACGGATATGGATACCCTATCAGCGAGATTATCCCATTGTAGCCAGTCAATTAGAGGTATTATATCCGGCGGCAGCATCGATGGGTGTGATATTGGAAGAGGCTCCCGCTAATGATGCTTCAGAGCTCAAAACTCTTCTCGATGTACGGGCTGAATCGGTTGATATTGGCATGGATGCAATTTTATTTTTGGCTGAGCCTCTGGGCGTGACGCCGGCTGCTTCTGAAGTATTGTGTAAATTTGCCAATAAATATAAAATTCCAATTGGTGGTGCGTTAATGGTGATGGGGGGCTATAGCTCTCTCTTTGGAATAAATGTAGATCTTGCAATGGCAGGCAAACAGGCAGCGATACTGGCTGATAAAATCCTTAAAGGAACACCGGCAGGTTCCATTCCGGTCGTCTCTGCCAAACCCTATTTTCAGCTCAATTACAAACTGGCTCAGGAACTGGGTTTGAACGTGAGCAAGGGTCTATTAAGCAAAGCAAGTGAGATAATTCGTTAAACCTATCAGACGAAATCACAGTGCTTAAAAGAAATTGGATTTGTGCTGGATTGAAAGCCCCAAGTTTTTACCAGCTTTGAATAACAATCAGCAATGTCTATGAAGATCAAATTGGAAAAACCAGGTAAGTTTCGGAGCTTGGCAGTCACTCTGGCTATTTCTTTTTCGGTTTTGATAATAGTAGTGCTGTTGGTTGCCAGCAGCTTACAAATGTTTTTAAGCTTCCGAGCCCAACAGAAACTTCTGATTGAGCATCAGCAACTTATTGCCCAGGATGCGGCAAACAGTGTTGAAGGATTTATGCGAGAAAAATTCAGCATTTTGGAAGCGGTATCCCGCCGTAGCAATCTGCTAATTATTCCCAGGGAGGAACAGAAACCGATACTGGAGAAACTGCTGGGTTTTGAAATGACCTTTCGTCAGTTTGTTCTCCTGGATGCACAAGGAGAGGAACTGTTACGGGTTTCTCGTTTATCAAAATTATTATCAGTCCAATTGATGGATTATGACAAAAGTGAATTGTTTTCAAAGGTAAGTCAGAAAGAAACATATACTAGCCCTATATATATCGATAAAGTGACCAGTGAACCGATGGTGGTAATGGCAGTTCCGATTACGGATGTCTTTGTAGATTTTAAGGGAATCTTAATTGCTGAAGCAAACCTGAAATTCATGTGGGATTTAGTCAGCGGGATGAAGATCCAAAATAATGGTCTGGCTTATGTCGTAGATAAACAGGGTAATCTCATTGCCTTCAGAGATATCAGCCGTGTATTGAGAAGGGAAAATTTAAATCATTTGACAGAAGTCCGCGAGTTTATAGATAGTAATTTTCGCACACGTCAAAAACGAGTAAAAATATCAAAGGGCATTCTGAATACCGCTGTTTTAACAACCCATGTGAACCTGGAAGTACCCGAATGGGCAGTCATTGTTGAATTGCCGATTCTGGAAGCGTATCAAACGGTGGTTATAACAATTGTTTTATCAGTGCTGGTAATAATAGCGAGTATTATTTTAGCGATAGGATTCGGTATTTATATCTCAAAAAGAATGATCAAACCTATTATTGAACTTAGGGATGCTGCGGAAAAAATCGGAAAGGGGCAACTGACCTCAAAAATTGATATCGAATCGGAAAATGAAATTGGAGAACTGGCATTAAGTTTCAATAAAATGGTTGAAGATTTAAATAGTACCACCGTCTCAAGGGACGCCTTAGTAAAAGAAGTGACCGAGCGTAAGCAGGTAGAAGAGATCCTGAAGCAGAGCGAGCAAAAAATGAAGGCGATTCTCATGGCTTCACCCATTGGAATCGGTTTGGTAAATAACGAGAAATTAGAATGGGCGAATGAAACATTATATCGAATGGTGGGTCATGATGAAGATTCTTTATTAGGGCGCAGCATATCAATTCTTTACCGGAACGATAGTGAGTATAAACGGGTGGGCAGAGAACTCCATTTTGGCATTGCCGGAGCAAAAACCGGTCATGTTGAAACGCGCTGGATTCGAAAAGACGGAACCAGCTTTGATTGTATTCTTGGCTCCTGCTCCCTAGATCCGGCAGATCCTTTAAAAGGGCAAATTTTAACGGTAAATGACATATCTGAATTCAAGCGTCTCCAATTAAAACTCCTGCATGCCCAAAAAATGGAAGTCATTGGTACACTAACTTCAGGAGTGGCACATGATCTTAATAACATTCTGACCAGTCTTGTACTCTATCCCGAATTGATATTAAGCGGAATGTCCGAGACGAATCCCTTGAGGGAACCATTACTGACAATCCAAAAGTCGGCAGAGAAAGCGGGAGTCATTGTCCAGGATTTGTTAACGATGGCACGAAGAGGAGTTGCAATCAGTGAGGTTGTAAATTTAAATGACATTATTTCCGATTATTTAAAAAGTCCTGAGTATGAGAAACTCATTTCATTTCACCCCAATGTAAAGGTGAAAACTAATCTCGATAAAGATTTGTTAAATATTATGGGTTCCCCGATTCATCTTTCAAAAACAATTATGAATTTAATGTCCAATGCGGCTGAATCTATAAAGGATGGCGGTGAAATATCTATATTAACTCAAAATCGATATCTTGATAAACTCAATATAGGTTATGAGCATGTTGAGGAGGGTGATTATGTTACCCTGACAGTTACTGATACCGGAGAAGGAATATCAAAAGAGGACCTGAAAAAGATTTTTGAACCATTCTATACCAAAAAGAAAATGGGAAGAAGTGGGACAGGATTGGGAATGACAGTTATCTGGGGAACCGTAAAAGACCATAACGGATATATCGATCTCCAAAGCAAGAAAGGTGCAGGAACTTCATTTACGCTTTACTTCCCGATAACCAGAAAAGAAACGATCAAGGACGAATCTTTAATATCTCTCGATGTCTATATGGCAAAGGGAGAATCAATCTTGGTCATTGATGACGTGGAAGAACAAAGAGTAATAGTCTCTCAGATGCTCGAAAAACTGGGCTATAAAGTTGCCGCAGTTTCAAGTGGTGAAGAAGCGGTTGAATACATGAAAAAGAATTCAGCAGATCTCCTGATATTAGATATGATCATGGATCCCGGCATCGATGGACTTGAAACATACAAAAGAATCCTCACCCTGTATCCCTATCAAAAGGCGATCATTACCAGTGGATTTTCTGAGACAGAGCTTGTCAAAGAGGCTCAAAGACTCGGTGCCGGAGCATATATCAAGAAACCCTATAACTTTGAAAAAATCGGGCGTGCCATCAGGGACGAATTAGATAAATAACTAAGTATGATGGTTCTTCAATTGACTTATAATCTTTGTTACATCAATATCCCATCGTGAACCAGCGATATATTTTATAACCAACAATATCATCTTAAGGCGCTGATAATCAATATAATTCGGGCAATGAACAGATGCGCTGCAGGATATCCCGCCCGGGAAGGATGGGATTGACGGTGCGTTTGCTGTGGAAGAGGATCGGGGGACTGCCTGGAATGGAATATAACAGTCTTTGGAGTACTAAGCATGAAAATGGGAATTAATGCAATGAAAGTTTTCAAAATACTTGCGTTGTTACTATTAATTATGGATGTAGATTAGAAACGGGTGGATTTACCCATACAAACAAATTGATTTATTAGAAATAGTTTTGTATATATTGAAAAAAGAAAACATAAAAAATATCTGTGATAGATCATTACCATAAAATTATCTAAGTTAGCAGTAAATAGAGGGCAATGATGAGTTATACACGCCGGGAATTTATCAAAACCGCGGGCATTGGTACGGCGGGTTTGACCTTGCCGATTTTCTTTTCTTCATGTCATTCAAAAATAAAGCGCCCCAATATCCTGTTCATTATGAGTGATGATCATGCCGAACAGGCGATCAGTTGCTACGGGAATAAGTTGATTGATACACCGAATATCGATCGGATTGCCCGGGAAGGAATTTTATTTAAAAACAGTTTTGTGACCAACTCCATCTGCGGTCCCAGCCGGGCAACAATGTTGACTGGTAAATACAGCCATAAAAATGGTTTGCGAGATAACCGGGATGAATTCGATGGCGGGCAGATGACCTTCCCCAAGCTGCTCCAGAAAGCCGGTTATCACACTGTTATCGTCGGAAAATGGCATCTGAAAACAGATCCTACCGGATTTGACGGTTGGCAGGTTTTAATCGATCAGGGTGAATATTATAATCCGGTTTTCATAGAAAATGGAATCGAAAAACAATCTATCGGATACACCACCGATTTAATTACCGACAAAGCTCTGGCGGTATTGGAACAAAGCGACCGGGGCAATCCATTTTGTCTGTTAGTACATCATAAAGCGCCCCATCGAAACTGGATGCCGAACACCAGATACCTGGATTCATTTGAGGATACAAAATTTCCTGTCCCGGAAACTTTTTATGATGATTATGTAAACCGCAGTGCGGCAGAAAAAGCGGATATGCGGATTGATAATATGTATCTATCCAATGATTTAAAACTGAAAAAAGGATTTTATGAGAAGGAAACCGGCACCGGCGGAAATGTTCAATTTGCCTCTGAAGCAGAAGAAAACTGGCGTAAAACCTATGAGCGCCTGACTGCTGATCAACGTAAAGCCTGGGATGCCCACTACAATAAAATGAATGAAAAATTCAAAAAAGCCAATCTGTCCGGCAAGGAGTTGCTGGAGTGGAAATACCAGCGCTATCTTAAAGATTACCTGCGCTGTATTATTTCGGTCGATGAAAATGTAGGCAGGTTACTTGATTATCTCGATAGAACCGGTCTGGCTGAGGATACGATCGTGATTTATACCTCCGACCAGGGATTCTACCTGGGTGAGCACGGCTGGTATGATAAACGGTTTATGTACGAAGAATCTCTAAGAATGCCCCTGATGATGCGTTATCCAAAGAAAATAAAAGCGGGACAGGTTTCAGAAGATATGGTCCTGAATCTGGATTTTGCACCGACGCTTCTCGACTTTGCCGGTATGGATATTCCGGCAGAGATGCAGGGCGAGTCCTTTCGATCCTTGACCTGTGAAAAAACGCCTTATGACTGGCGGACTTCCATGTATTACCATTATTATGAATATCCTCACGGCTGGCATAATGTGATGCGTCATTACGGAATTCGGACGCAGCGCTATAAACTCATCCACTTCTATTATAAAATCGACAGTTGGGAACTGTATGATCTGGAGAATGATCCGCATGAAATCAATAATGTGGTTAACGATCCCGCCTATTTAAATATTGTGAATGAGTTAAAAGTCGAACTTAAAAAGTTGCAAGTGAAATATGATG
>CAZSDW010000072.1:0-11740 GCA_964605705.1 uncultured bacterium | reverse complement strand
ATTAAGATTATACTTATCCCAAAATCTGTCCGGTATACTGCTAAGCCGAGCAATCGTTTTAATCCTGCTTATAGCAGCAATAAACCTGAATTTGAACGCTAAAGGACAGGATAATCATTTTGATTTCAGCAGGTATCTAACCGCACCGTTACATACTTTAGCTGTTCAGATCCAGAATATTAATTATACGACCGGGCAAGTTACCGCCGGCGGCTACGATTCTCGGTGTCCTGCTACTGCATTTACCTGGGATTGGGGAGATGGAACTATTAGCAATGGATTTTTTCCACAATGTCACACATATTCCGATCTAACTAAAAACTATACTGTTACAGTAACTGCACATTATTCTGAAACTGAAACTGATACTAGAGAGATAGTTATATTATTTGTGTCTCCGACAGTTAATCCAGTTTCTTTATTTGAAGGTATCGCTGTTTTTATCCCAGATAATGATATTACATTGTCATCTCGAATTTATTCACCACCAAGTGAATTAACTTATTTTGATGACAGCTATTTTAGTATAATTCCAAGATCAACAGTAGAATATGTATTAACGGTAGCTGCCTCTATCCAAAATGATTTTGTTAATGAGGACGTCTATTTAGCTGCGGGAGATTTTCAACAGGTTCTTTTAAGGTTACCTGGGTACGGAGGGATGTGCTCACTCTGGTTTACAAATCCAGTTAGTTTTGGAGTTGGAGATTATGGACTTCAGGGATCCTATCAATGGTCCTCATTTTTTCATGAGATGGGCCATAATGCTACTTTAAATAGTCCGGCTGACTATTATTATGGAGGTAAAATTGACGGCTCGGCTAACATGGTATTTTCAGAAACCATGGCCCAAATATTTCAACATGCGACTGCTTATGAGATGATAAATAATGTCGATAAATACGGTATAGGTGATGATTTAATTGCTGATATTAAAAATAGTGCTTTATCCTCAATGTCGATCGTAAGGAATGCATACGAAGAATATCTTAGTTCCGGAATGAATTATACGTCTTGGAATAATCCCGATATGAATGCAGCAAATAAAACTTTTATGACTATTGCATATAAATTTATTGAACATGCTGAAAGTTCAGGTATGGAATATCGAATCCCCTTAAAAAGAATGATGACGTTTTTACAATATTTTAATCAAAATATTCGGAATGGTTATGATCAAGCAAACAATAACGCTGCAGCTGATAAATATAGAGCTACTCTAATGATATCAGCATTATCATATGCTTTTTCAACTGATTTACGATCTGAGTTTTTGGATCTGAATTTCCCAATAAATGATGACGCATATATTGAGTTAATGAATTTAGTGTCAGATATCGATAAGTCAAGTAGCCAGTTACCAAGTGACTTTCTATTAAAACAAAATTATCCCAACCCTTTTAATCCGACAACTACGATTGAATTTTCAATTTCAGCAGGTAAAACCGGAGAGCTTGTTATAATAAATATTGATGGACAAATGCTTGAAAACTATATATTTACTGGGGGAAACAATAAATTTGTCTGGAATGGTTCAAAATATGCCTCAGGAATATATTTCTATAAATTGAATTCCGGTGGCTGGTTTAAGGTGAAAAAAATGTTGATGATCTGGTAGGGAATATTATATGAGGATGATAAGTAAGAATTATAGAAAAATTAATTTGATTTTAGAAGGAAGAAAAAATGAGTTCAACATTTAGTGGTGAAAGAGCGTTTGAGTTTGTAAAAAAGATAGACTTCATGCGAGTGGGGGGAACAGACAGTGAAAAAAAAGCGGCTGAGATAATAGCCCGGCAATTTCAGGAAATAGGAATTCAATCAGAGTTCCATGATTTTCCATTAGCTACCAGCCATAAGTTTTCTTCAAAAATGAAGATTTTATCACCCTATGAGATGGAAATAGAAATATCACACAGAGTAATTTCAGGAGCTACTCCCAAAAATGGATTGGTCGCCGATTTTAAATATATCGACACCGGTGGTGAACGATTCTGTGAAGATATCGAGGGTAAAGTTGTTATGACGACGGGAAATGTTGATCGTATTTTATATGAAAGATTAACACGACACGGTGTCGCGGCAATTATTATCCCAATGGACTATAATAAGGAGTTGTTGAGGATACCATTTAACGGTGATTATGTGCAGAAATGGGGTATTTTACCAGTCTGTTATGTCAGTTATAACGACGCTCTGGAGATGATGAAGAGAAAGGCCTCGAAAGTATTGCTGAAGATTGAGGACGAATCTGAACTGGAGGGTATCGGGCGCAATGTCATTGCCGAAATCAAAGGGTCCTATCGTCCTGAGGAAGAGTTTATATTTTGTGGGCACTATGATTCGACCTTGACCCATGGCATCTATGATAATGCCGCCGGAACTGCAACGGTTTTGGAGTTGGCTCGCTATTTTATGGCGCATCCACCTAAAAGGACCGTGCGGTTTGTTCTGTTTTCCGGTGAGGAATTGGGATTGAGAGGATCTCGAGCCTATGTGAAATCTTTGAGTGAATCGGAATATGCTCTTAAAAAAATCAGAATGGTTTTTAACTTCGATCTGGGTGGGACTATTCTTGGGAAAAATTGCCTGCGCGTAACGGCGGGCAAAGCGGTATACCATTATCTGGATGCATTAAATAAGATTGAAGATTTGGACCTGACTATTCTGCACGATATCTATTCCAGTGATAACATGCCGTTTTGCGGAGAAGGAATTCCGGCAGTGAGTTTTTATCGGGAGGCGCTAGGATTAGGTCATTCGTGGAATGATACGATTGATAATATTGCACCGGAATGTTTTGAATTCATAGGCAATTTTGCGATCCGGTTTACTTCAGGGATTGTGAATGCAACTGTTCCACCGTTTAAAAAATTAATTGGCAAGGAGATGACTACGAAGGTAAGACAATATCTGGAGAGGTTTCTCGTTGAAGAACCTGAACCTGTTGAAGATGATGAATAAAAAGTAGTAAAAACATAAAATATTAAATTTGGAGAAACAAATGAAAGAACAATTGATTGGTCCATTGACATCGAGCCCAGTTATTAAAAGATGTACACAGAATCCGGTTTTAAAAGCGGCTGATGTACCTTATAAATCAGATCTGGTTTCAAATGCGGGTTTCACGAAATATCAAGGCAAATATGTTATGGTGTTTCGAAATGATGAAAGAACAGGTGAATTTACAGTTGATGAAGGTCTTTATCTCGGTCTGGCCTATAGTGACGATGGGATAAATTGGGAAGTAATGTCCAAACCCTGTTTCGATATGAAGAATGATGAATTCTTAAATACCTATGATCCCAGGTTGATTGTCATCGATGGCAAATGTTACATGACCTTTGCGATGGAAACTCGCCATGGTGTTCGCGGTGGAATTGCAGTAACAGAAGATTTTGAGAAATTTGAAGTTATTTCGATTTCTGCGCCTGATAATAGAAATTTTGTCCTATTAACTGAGAAATATAATGGTAATTATGTCCGGCTGGAACGTCCATTTCCAATTTATGGTCGGCCTGGTTATCCGGAACGTTTTGATATCTGGATTTCAGAATCACCAGATTTAGTATATTGGGGTAAATCGGATTTGTTGTTAGGAGTGGAGCATGTTCCATATGCAAATTTAAAAATTGGTCCCGGTTCACCTCCAATTAAAACCCCTAAAGGATGGCTGACGATTTTTCATGCATCTGATTTTGATCCTGCCAGACAGCGAAATGGTTATGAAAAAACTTGGAAAAAAAGATATTGCTCTGGGATAATGCTACTTGATTTGGACGATCCGAGAAAAATTGTAGGTATGAGTAAAAAGCCTTTATTAGCTCCCGAAGCCGAGTATGAAATAACTGGTGGATATAGAAATGATGTTATTTTCGTTACCGGTAACATTCTTGAAGAATCGGGTGAAGTTAAAATTTATTATGGAGCGGCGGATACAACTATATGCTTAGCAACAGCCCATGTTGATGATCTAATTGCTTTATGCACAGAGCCAAAGTGAAGGGTTTTAAGTGCATAATTATGTAGAATAATAGGATTAATAATATTATTTCAGAGGATTTCAAATGGCGGAGATTAAATTTGTAAATATTACTAAATATTATGGCACCACCAAGGTACTCGAAAACCTAAACCTTAGTGTTCGAGATGGTGAGTTTTTAGTATTAGTAGGTCCTTCAGGATGTGGGAAATCGACTACGCTGAGACTTTTGGCGGGCTTAGAGGAACTAACTTCAGGTGATATTTTAATTGATGGTGAAGTTGTAAATGATATCGCACCTAAAGATCGTAACATCTCGATGGTTTTCCAAAACTATGCTCTCTATCCTCACATGACGGTTTATGAAAATATGGCTTTTGGTCTCAAGCTCAGAAAATATAAGAAAAATGAAATTATGAAAATGGTAAGAGAGACGGCAGAAATACTCGAACTTCAAGATTTGCTGAAAAGAAGGCCGAAGCAGTTGTCTGGAGGTCAAAGTCAACGAGTTGCTCTGGGTCGGTCCATTGTCCGAAAACCAAAGGTATTCCTATTCGATGAACCTTTATCAAATCTGGATGCAAAACTACGAACGCAGATGCGCACTGAAATTAAAAAGTTGCATAAAAGTCTGAAAACGACCATGATATATGTAACACATGATCAAATTGAGGCGATGACCATGGGTGATCGAATCGTTGTTATGAAAGATGGCATAATCCATCAAATTGGAACACCTTTCGAAATCTACAATAATCCAAGTGATTTATTTGTTGCAGGATTTATTGGTAGCCCGAAAATAAACCTGATAGAGATGTCGTTATCTGGCAGTAACAAACTTATCGGAACAGATGGTGGAATTGAGTTAAATATTCCTGATGAGGTTTATGAGAAGTGCAAACATCAGAACGTCAAGAAAGTAATTGTAGGAATTCGTCCGGAAGACATCTTTCTTGAGAAAAGAGAATCATGTTCCGATCCAATCGATGTAAAAATTGATGTTCTTGAACCATTGGGAAATGAAACATTGCTGTATGTGTATTTGCAAAATGTTACGCTTATTTGTAAGGAATCAGGTTTTATTGAAGCGAAGTCCGGAGAGTCTAGATCTATATATTTTAATATGAAAAGAATAAAATATTTTAATATCGATACACATGATGCTCTTTTTTAAAGATCATTATCTATTAATATAACAAATAGACAATGGATAACAATATTGACAAATATATGGAATTGGGGAGTTCTTTTTAAATTTTTTGTTTTCTAGAAATATTTGTTGTTAATGAATAAAGAGTCGATATTGAAATAATAAAACTTTTATTAATTGCATATATCGTTGAGGATTAATGAATTCAAAAGACAACGGTAATATCTTATATGTCTATTTAGTCTCAATTGTCGCTGCCGTTGGCGGACTATTGTTTGGATTTGATACAGGAGTAATTTCAGGGGCGATCCCTTTTGTTACTCAGCACTTTAATCTTAATGTATATCAGGAAGGTTTTACTGTAAGCATTCTGGTTATAGCCTGTATCATTGGGGCAAGTACCACAGGGATGTTAAGTGATCGGTTTGGTGAAAAAAAGGTCTTGATTGTGATGGCACTTTTTTTTTCAATTTCAGCGATTTATTCGGCACTTGCTAAAACTCATCTGGAATTGATGATTGCACGGTTTATCGGTGGATTAGCTGTAGGAGTATCATCGGTGCTATCACCGATGTATATTTCAGAAATATCCCCGGCACATATACGTGGACGTCTGGTTTCGTTAAATCAATTTAGTATCGTATTTGGGATTTTAGTGACCTATCTTTCCAATTGGTTTCTTGTAGATACAGGCCCTAATAACTGGCGTTGGATGTTTGGAGTCGAAACGATCCCTGCCGGTTTATTTATTTATTTGCTTTTTTATGTTCCGGAAAGTCCCCGCTGGCTGGCAAAACATGGTAGAAACGAGGATGCCCTAGCAATCCTATCAAAAATTAGTGGGAGTACCAGGGCAATGACAGAAATCCGCGAAATTAATCTGTCTCTCGAAGGGGAGAAGGGCACGTTTCGTGATCTTTTCCAACCTGGCTTAAGGAAAATTCTATTAATCGCCATTCTAATGGGCTTCTTTTCTCAAGTTTGTGGTATAGATGCGATTATTTACTATGCTCCTAAAATATTTATGCAGAGCGGATATGAAAGCGCGTCCTCTGCATTTCTGGCCTCTGTAATTGTGGGACTGGTCAATTTTATATTTACAATAATTGCGTTTATGTATGTGGATAATTTCGGCAGGAAACCCCTTTTGTTATTTGGATTAGGTGGCATGATAATATCTCTCTTTACTACGGGATACATTATGTCATTAGATACCACGCAGAGTTATTTAGTATTAATTCCGATTTTGTTGTATATCGCTTTTTTCGCGTTTAGTATGGGACCGATTCCGTGGATATTTATATCGGAGGTTTTCCCTAACAAGATCCGGGGGCAAGCGGTATCGATAGCTACGATGGCATTGTGGATTTCCAATTTTATCGTCGTACAGAATTTTCCATGGATGGTTGAAAAAATAGGAGGTGGTAGTTTCTACGTATTCTCAGTGGTTTGTCTTATCACATTTCTGTTTGTCTTCAATATGATGCCAGAAACAAAAGGAAAGACACTTGAGGAAATTGAACAGATGTGGAAAAATAAATGAAATAAGTGCCATGCAAACTAATAGTAATGTGTAACTGATGCAATCTATGTTTATTAAAAAAAGGAGTCCCAATTACAATGTACTATTCGATAAAAAATGGAACGGCTAATCATCCTGATATACCGCAGAAACTCCATAACTCAGTCGTTTCAGGAAGAGATACTGTATGCCGGTCAATTGCAGATTCAATATATCAATATATAAATCAGCAGAAGAGTTCTTGCCTGTTGGCTCTCGATGGTTATTTGGGTGTCGATTGGAATAATATTATTGAAAATTTGGAACAGGTTCTGGCTGATAGACAGTTAGAAGTACAGATAGTAAATATATCTTCAAGTTATAAAAAACCGTCTGAAATTGAGCAAATTATCCATCCCAGTCTGGAATGTGATCCCGATTTTGGATTTGTATTTGAGGGAGAGATTGAACAATTTTTCGATTTGGAGAAGTTAACTCAGATCGAAGCCGAAATTCAGCATTTCAGACAAGCCCGCTCGGAAACTCAAAATCATGTTTTCATCTGTGCTGGATGCGGTTCGGCAATTCAACCGATTAGGGAGTATTTTGATCAAATTATATACTATGATTTAACCCGTGAAGAACTATTTAACCGTTCTGAAAAGGTTCCTGTTGCTTGTTTAGGGAGCGAGGAAGGTCGTTTTGCTGTACATAAAAATCTAAAAAGATTTTGTTATATTGATTCCATAATATTAGACCATCACAAGCAAGATGTGCTGAAAATAATGGATTGGTATGTGGACGCAAACAGCACCACCGATTTAAAAATTGTTGATAGAACTTCATACGAGGAGATTTTATCCAGTATTGCTAAAGGCCCTATTATTATGAAACAACTTTACTGTCCTGTTGTATGGGGTGGTTGTTGGCAAAAACATCTTAAAAAACTTCCGTCTGCGATGCCGAATTCGGGACAAGGATCTATTGTACCGAAAGAAAACAGCATTGAAATTATACTGAATCAGACTCATTTAGATATTCCTTTTCAGAATCTTATGTGGTTGGAAGCAGAAGCAATTTTAGGCCGTTCTGCATATAAGATAGCACAGGGTGAATTTCCCCTTTCCTATTTTTATGATGACGAAATAGGGGGAGGACATATGGCTATTCAGGTTCACCCGGATGATAATTATATTAAACAAAATTATAATGAACCCATGCGTCAGGATGAAAGCTACTATATATTACATACTGACTCAGGTGCGAAAACCTTCATTGGGCTTAAAGAGAATGCCGATTTAAATGAATTAAGAATACAGGCAACTAAAAGTGAGCGAACAGGAGAATCTTTTGATTATGAAAAATATGTAGATAGCATCCCAACCCAACCTGGGGATTTTATTTTAATTCCGGCAGGTACGATTCATGCCTCGGGCAAAAACCAGGTTGTCATCGAAATCGATTGGGTTAATACAGCCTATACGCCCGGATACACGTTCCATATTTATGATTATGTCAGGCCTGATTTAAATGGCACAATGCGAGCCATGCATATTAATCATGCATTTAATGTGATCAAGAGTGATAGGAGAACAAAATGGGTAAGCGATAATCTAAAACAGAAACCAAGTGTTCTAAGAAAAGGATTGGGATGGGCAGAATATATGATTGGTGCTCGAGAAGATATGTTTTTTGAGGTTCATCGACTCGAATTTAAAAAAGGTATTATTGACTGTACTGACCCAGAACGAACCTTTCATGTCCTGACCCTGGTTGAAGGAGATCAGGTCATTATTAAATCCATAGACAATTCGAAATTGCACTGTTGCCTGGATTTCCCTGATACTCTAATCATTCCGGCCTGCATGGGTACATATATAATTGTAAATCAAGGTGTAAATCCTTGTAAAGTTGTTAAAGCGCAGTTGAAGTTATAATGTGCTCAGAAGAGAAAGAATTATTTATAGCACTGGATATTGGCGGGAGCTCTGTAAAATCAGCTGTTCTGACATATAATTATAAAGTGTTAAAAAATTCATTTTCGATTTTGTCAATTGATTCCAATAAACCATCTGAACAAGTCGTCGAAATAATCATTTCAGTTATCAAAGAAAAGATCAATATATCAAAAATGCCGGAAAGAATAGCGGGAATCGGGATTAGTTTTCCGGAATTTTCCGATTATCATAATGGTACTATTGCAATTATGAAAGATAAATTTCGGAATTCAGGTGGAGTCAACCTGAGATCTGAAATAATCAACAGGATTGGATTTCCCTCTGATTTCCCCCTTATTTTTGCAGAAGATTCAATATCTTTCCTTAGAGGAGTAGTCAGTACAGGTAGGTTCAAAAAGTTTAACAGAATCATTGGGCTAACACTTGGGACCGGATTAGGATCCGCATTTATGATTGATGGGGAAATAGTAAGAAATGCACCGGACGTCCCCAAGGATGGTGAATTGGGGAGCATTCCGTATAAAAAGGGAATAATTGAAGATATAATCTCAAAAAAAGGGATAATTGATCTTTATAGACAACATACCGGAAAATTTGAAGAAAATGTTCGGAATATTGCCATAAATGCCGAAAATGGCGATACCGTAGCAAGGACAACTTTTATCCAATTCGGACAATTAAGCGGACAAATTTTAAAACCGTATGTTAAGTTATTTAAAGCCGAATGCTTGGTAATTGGCGGTCAAATTGCGAAAAGTTACGATTTCTTTAAAATTCCTTTACTGAGCGAATTATCCGATCTCCCTTTCCTTAAAAAGATTAAACCGGCGAGTTCTATCGATTATGCTCCATTATATGGACTACTTGATATGATAAAATATAGTTGGGATTAATACCAACAGTAATTTAAAAACATTGAAAACAAGGAGAAGAAATGCATGAAAAATTATTTATTCCCGGTCCGGTGGATGTACGCCCGGAAATTCTCGAAGCCATGGGCACACCCATGATCGGACACCGAACCAAAGACGCCTCAGCACTTGGTGAAAGTGTCTGTAAAAAATTACAGAAAGTGTTTTTTACCGAAAATCCGATACTGCTGTCAACCAGTTCCGGTTCTGGTCTTATGGAAGGTTCTGTCCGCTCATTGACAACCAAGCGAGCAATTGTTTTTTCCGTTGGTGCTTTTGGAAATCGTTGGGCCAAAATGGCTAAAGCAAACAATGTCCCTGTTGACAAGGTCGAAGCCGAATGGGGTCAACCAACCCTGCCCGAAACGGTGGATGAATACCTGTCAACCGGCAAGTATGACGTATTTACAATAACGCATAACGAAACCTCGACCGGTGTCATGAATCCTGTAAAAGAAATTGCCGAAGTCAAGAAGAAGTACCCTAATGTGCTCTGGTTGGTGGATGCTGTTTCATCGGCAGCTGGCGTTAAGATTGACGTGGACAAACTTGGCATTGATGTATGCATTACCAGCACCCAGAAAGCGTTAGGCCTGCCGCCGGGATTGTCAGTATGTACCATCAGCCCGAAGGCTATTGAGCAGGGACGTAAAGTGGAATTCCGCGGGTTATATCTTGATCTCATCGATATTTATGACTATATGGTAAAAAAGCCCTATCAATATCCGTCAACACCGTCGCTGTCCCACTATTACGCTCTTGACCAGCAGCTAGATTATATTTTGAATGTTGAAGGTCTGGAAAACCGCTTTGCCCGCCACCTGGAAATGGCCAAAGTGACCCGCGCCTGGGCTAATAAACATTTCGAACAGTTTGCCGCCAAAGGTTACGAATCCAATACCCTTACCACCATTAAAAATACCAAAAATATTTCCGTTGCCGATTTAAACAAACGGATCGGTGAAAAAGGGTACATGATTTCCAATGGTTATGGCGATTTGAAGGAAAAAACCTTCCGAATCGCTCATATGGCTGACCGAAGTATGGCAGAATTAAAAGAATTACTGGCATTACTTGAAACGGAAATCTAAAAAGTTTCTGTGCCTTGGTAATTTTTTAAACAGAGGAGAAATGAGATGAAAATATTAATCACCGATGGTATTAGTCCAATTGGACAGGACATATTGAAGAAAAACGGAATCGATTTTGATATTCAGCATTATGAACATGATGAATTGCTAAAGATAATCCCGGAATACGATGGTATTCTGGTGCGGTCGGCTACCAATGTACCGAAAGATGTCATTGATGCCGGTAAAAATCTGAAATTTATTGCCCGCGGTGGTACCGGTATCGATAATATTGATCATGAATATACCAAGTCGAAAGGCATTTCGGTTCTGAACACACCAGAGGCAAATTCACATTCCGTAGCTGAGTTGGTTTTTGCACATTTGTTAAACTTATCTCGTTCACTTAATCAGGCCACTACGATGTTACGGGAAGGTCGCTGGGAAAAGAAAGCGTTGAGTAAAGGAATTGAATTGGCGGGGAAAACAATTGGTATTATCGGTTTTGGAAAGATTGGCAAAATTGTCTCAAAACTAGCGAGGGCATGGAGTATGCAAGTTATTTTTTATGACATTGTCAAAGTTGAACCTGAACCCGGTATTGAACAGGTCAGTTTAGAAATCTTATTTAAAGAATCCGATTTTATTACCTTGCATACTCCGAACATAGGAGTGCCTTTTATTACCGAAAAAGAGATAGCGATGATGAAACGCGGTGTCTATATCGTC
Source organism: uncultured bacterium (assembly GCA_964605705.1). Classification (GTDB taxonomy): domain Bacteria; phylum Fidelibacterota; class UBA2242; order UBA2242; family UBA2242; genus CAZSDW01. Next base: position 439 of record CAZSDW010000072.1, on the reverse strand, counting down.
AATTGTGCTCGGGGGAGTGTTATTGATGAAAAAGCACTGATAGCAGGTTTAAATTCTGGTCAGGTAGGTGGCGCTGGATTAGATGTATTCACTGAAGAACCACCAACTAACCTGGAACTACTTAAACATCTACGTGTTTCCTGTACTCCACATCTTGGTGCCAGTACTTTAGAAGCTCAAGCAAGAATAGGGGTTGATATTGCTCATAAGGTTATCGAAACTCTCTCTAAAAGATAAATGTAATTTAAGTTTAAAAACCAATCCGCCATATTTATTTACATACTTAAAATATCCAGAATTAAACATGCCAAATACAACAAATGCTCTGGAAGGTGTCTTCTCAAATTTAAAAACAAAATTGCGGTTATATTCAGGTCTAAAACGCGAAGCATGTAATTTCTTGTGGAAGAAAAAAAGATGGCTCACCTTAGTAAAGGAA
>CAZSDW010000071.1:0-11824 GCA_964605705.1 uncultured bacterium | reverse complement strand
GATTAATTAATGGAAATATTGTGCGCGTTTGCAACTATTCATTACATAGTACCCAATGACATCTTTTTTGAATTTATCCTATCAGAACTTTATCACCAAAAGTTTTGTGGTAAGGGGAAATTCAATATGTTTAAAAATTATTTCAAAGTCGCAATTCGAAACATGATCCATCATAAAGTATATTCTGTCATCAATATCATCGGGCTGGCGATCGGATTATCCGCCTGTATTCTGATCCTTTTATATCTCCAGTACGAACTCAGTTATGATCGGTGGAACAGCAAAGCAGACCGGATTTACAGAGCCGCCCTGCACGGCATTATCGGAGAAAATGAGTTCAACGGCTCGGTCTGCTGTGCACCCCTGGCAAAAACCCTTGTGGCGGAATTCCCGGAAGTAGAAAACGCCACACGAATTCGGAGCTATGGTTTTCCAGTCCTGCGCTACGGGGACAAGGCATTCAGCGAGGAGCTGTTTTATCATGTAGATTCCACATTCTTCGATGTTTTTTCCATGGAATTCCTGCTTGGAGATTCCAAAACCTGCTTGTTGGAACCAAATTCCGTAGTCATAACCGAGTCGATGGCAAACAAGTATTTTGGCGATGAAAACCCGATTGGCAAAATTCTGAATGCCGACCGTCGCCGGGATTGGAAAGTAACAGGAGTGATCAGGGATTTTCCGAAAAACAGTCACTTTCATCTGGACTTCTTAGCTTATAATCATTATCAGGATGCCAACAGTGACATATGGGTCAGCAATAACTTTCACACCTATGTGTTATTGAGGGAGGGCGCCGATTATAAAGATTTCGAAAATAAATTGCCCGCCTTGGTTTATAAATATGTAGGTCCTCAGGTCCAGCAGTTTTTGGGAGTCTCCTGGGATCAGTTGGTTGCCAACGGTGCCGCCTATGAATATTATTTACAGCCCCTCACCGACATTCACCTGAAATCAAAACTCGACTTTGAAATCGAACCGGGCGGAAATTACAGCTACATTATCCTTTTCTCAGTCGTCGCCGCTTTCATCCTGATCATCGCCTGTATCAACTTCATGAACCTGGCAACCGCCCGCTCTACTAACCGTGCCCGGGAAGTGGGGATCCGTAAAACTCTCGGCTCGGGTAAAGCACCCCTGATTAGTCAGTTCCTGACCGAATCGATCATCATTACCGCCATCGCCGTGCTGATCGCGCTGGTGATTGTTCAGTTGGCATTACCGTCTTTCTGCAATCTGATTCAGGTCCAACTGAAAATGGACTACTTTGGGAATATTTACGTCATTCCGATCCTGATATTGACTGCCATTATTGTTGGCAGTTTAGCCGGCATTTACCCAGCATTCTACCTGGCATCCTTCCGTCCCTTGAAAGTTCTGAAGGGCGAAAAGCAAAAAGGCGGGCGTGAAGCGGTTCTGCGCAGTATACTGGTAGTATTTCAGTTCCTGATCTCCATCGCTCTCTTCACCGGCAGTTTGATCATTTATCGTCAGCTGAACCATATGCAGAACCGGGATCTTGGCTTTAAAAAAGAAAACCTGATTGTCGTGGAAAAAACCGACGATATTGCCCAGAGCTTCGCGGCATTCAAACAGGAATTGCTGGAACATCCCGCGATCTTGAATGTCACCAACAGCTCGGCGATACCCGGGCGCGGTATCGGAAACAGCGTCTTCTCTCACAGCGAAGGCGCTAATGAAGACAGCAAACTTCTGAACAACATGAACACCGATAAAGACTTTGCCGACACTTATAAAATTGAGATGCTCCAGGGACGTTATTTCATCAATGGGCGCGGTGCCGACTCAACCGGTGTCGTCCTGAATGAATCCGCTGTCCGCACTCTCGGCATTACCGACCCAGTGGGTAAGTATCTGACCCAAACCGGGCAGAATGCCGACGAAATAATCAAGCATGAAATTGTCGGTGTAATGAAGGATTTCCACTACCAGTCTCTACACCGCAAGATTGAGCCGTTGGCATATTTCTTTAATCGGTTCAATGCGGGCAGAACTACCACTGTGCGAATCGATCCCGATCATACTCAGGAAGCCATCCGGCAGATCGAAGCCACCTGGCATAAATATGCCGGCAACCAGGCGTTCGAATATGTTTTCTTCGATGACGATTTCAACCGGCATTACCAAACAGAAGTGCGCACCCGGCAACTGGTAACAATCTTTTCGGTTCTGGCGATCCTGATTGCCAGCCTGGGACTCTTCGGTCTGGCATCCTTTACAACCGAACAACGTACCAAGGAAATCGGCATCCGCAAGGCGATGGGCGCTTCTGTACCGGGAATTTTCGCCTTACTCTGCAAAGATATCCTGAAACTGGTGCTAATTGCCGCCGTAATTGCGCTCCCGGTCTCATATTACCTGATGCACAACTGGCTGCAAAATTTTGCCTATCGCATCAGCTACAGTGTTCTCGGTTTCCTGATCTCAACGCTGATCGCTGGCATTATCGCAATTCTTACCATCAGCAATCAAACCTACCGCGCTGCCCGTGCAAACCCGGTGGATGCGTTGAAATATGAATAATTGTATGATGTGACCTTCGCGAAAGACTTCCGCTTCACATTGCCCGGGACGAGTTGACCGTTCCTAAAGTTTTACAATGATTAGCTAATCAAACAATTCTTCGTGGAAGGCTTCCTTGAGTTCCGCCTGCATCGGAAAAATCACAATATCACGCGGTTGTTCCGGCGTAATACTTTTTTCGAGAATATCATTGATTTCAGTGGCAGTCAGAGCATATAGCCGGCAAAAGATAGTGGCTTTGCGTAATTCCTCGGGACCACCCAGTTTCATATTTACTGCCAGGTCCAGATTTTCCATATCATTGTCCCGACAGATAAAGAGGATCGGGCTCTTTTTACTATCGCGGATAAGTTGCGCCAAAATTTCCCAGATATCCGAGGAATGCACGTCCCCTTCAATCGGATTATGAATAAAACATCCCATGGTAGCATGTTGCTGCGCCCATTGAAACTTGCGCCGTTTCAGATCGATATTCATCCGGCGGGTCACCACCACAATGTCATCACTGGTCTGTCGCCCGGGATCACCGGATACATGGTTGAAGAGCATCTGACCGAATCGACCGTACCCGAGAATGATAAAAATATTTCCTTTGGGACTGAGATAATCACGCTGCAGCACCCAGCGCTGATACAAACGTTTGGTCACTACCTGATAACCGTTAAAAATCTTGACTCCGGCATACATCGGGTCTGTCAGAAAACTGCCTTTCCATAAATCATGCAGTCCGAGATTTCCCAGGTGAAAGAAGGTCTTCAAATCCTTCCGGTGATCCCGCATATTCTGAATTGAAACTAAAGTGTTCAGATTCGTGATATCCTGATTCGTGGTAATATAAACCCGCTTCGCCCGATGAACATTTGCCCGGCGCAGTACCGATAGTTGTGAAAAATCATCCTGTAACCACCAGGTCGTTTTACTTCTCCGCAGAAAAACACTCAGCGAATTATTGCGATCTTTTTCAATGACCACAATCCGGTGATTTTTATCAGCATGCTCCAATACCAGGTCATATATCAGTTTACCATTTCGTCCCAATCCGCAGATGACCGAATGATTGTGCCAGCGCGGTGAAAAATGACTCAGCACCTTTTCCTGAATTACCTGATAGACAACGCTCAAAGTCATCAAAGGCGCGAGAAAATAACTGATCCAGAGCAAAGTCAAAACAACAGGCGAACCCCCTGACGGCAATCCAATATCCATACCACTGATGATAAACAGGGACAGTGAAAAATAGAGCGCTTCAAAATAACGGGAAAGCCCGGTATGGACTAACATACTTGTCTGCAGAAAAGAAATCCAGGCAACCGCAATGATGGTTGCAATTAAAAAATGTTTCCAATATTTCCAGATCAAACGAATCATATGACAAATCTCCCAGACTGGGATAAAATTAGTCACTTTCCAAGTGAGTACCAAAAGATAATCCGGCTTTCTGACAATTTTTCAATTTTGATATGAATTTGAAAATCTTTTATTCATCATGAGAAAATCATTACGCCCAATCGATAAATCATCCGACCTGTTTGAGGGTTTGATGATTTTTTTTTATCCATGGCATAATAATTGTCGTGGATTTCAAAAAATGGAAAGAACATCAGTATGTTGCTTCATCTCCAGAACAGTATCATCTATGGTCCGGTCAACTCCCGTCGGCTGGGGTGTTCATTGGGAATCAACCTGCTGCCATTCAAACAAAAAACCTGCACGCTGGACTGTCTCTACTGTCAGTACGGCTGGACGGAGTACTCAAAACTTGGATCAGCGATTTATCCACCAATACCAATCGTTATTTCCGAACTGAAAACAGTACTCCGCGATTTAAACGAAACACCAGACTATATCACCTTCTCCGGAAATGGCGAACCGACCCTCCATCCAGACATCGAAGATATTGTTGATACCGTTAAAAGCGTCAGAGATCAATTCGCTCCCAAAGCACAGGTCGCAATATTGTCCAACTCGACAACTGTCGATTTTGAGCATGTCAAACGGGCGTTGAACGAGCTCGACGTCTGCATCATGAAACTCGATGCCGGTGATCTCCCAACATTCAACCGCTTTAATCGTCCCCATCCGAAAGTGCGCTTTGAAGACATTATCAAAGGCTTAAAATCATTAGCAGATGTAACGATCCAGACTCTCTTCACCGCCGGTAAGGAAGGCAATTTTAATCCTGATTCAATAAATCAGTGGATCGAAAGAATTGTCGAGATTCAACCGATCCATGTTCAGATATATACCCTGGATCGCGGTTACCCGACACCAACCATTGAAGCCGTCAGCAAAGACAAATTGCTTCAGCTCGGTCAACGTCTGAAAAACCTGAATGTACCAGCTACAGTTTATTGAGCCGCAATTATTTCTTCATTCACTCTATCCTACTTTTTCCTCGCATCACGCACCTTCTTAGATTACATTTATCACTAATCATTTCAAATGATTCATAAAAAGGTTGAATAATGACAATAAATGACATCTCAGTAAAAGCATTTGAATATTTTAAATCCGGTTTCCTGCCGGGACGCACTGATCCCGAAACGGATATTGCACTGGCGCTGGAACTTACTGCTGAATTTAGGAACGAATTCATCCGGACATTTGGCAAATCGAAATGCCAGGGCCGGCTGGATGTTTTCGGTCCCCTGGAAAGCGACCAAAATTGCAGTGAATTTACCGAAAAAACCACAGCAATACTGGTCGAGTTGCTGACTGATTACGGTATTCAATCCCTTCAAAAATAACAAAGACCGGCTATGCGTAAAGGAATCATTTTAACTGTCTGTGCCTATACCTTTTGGGGAATTTCCCCGATATTCTGGAAACTCCTGGAAGCGGTCCCCGCGAAAGAAATTCTTTGTCATCGGATCGTCTGGTCCCTGATTTTTACCATTTTTCTGATGACATTCAGGAAACACTGGGAATGGATTCGTAAAATACGGTCAAATCCCGGAATTCTTATCTCTTTCTTTGCCACTGCTCTGTTTCTATCCGTAAACTGGTATGTATTTATCTGGGCGGTTAATTCCGGGTATATTATCGACTCCAGTCTTGGCTATTTTATCAATCCGCTGCTGAGTGTTCTGCTGGGAGTGATTTTCCTGAAAGAGCATTTACGGCGCTGGCAGGTGATCGCCGTTTTGACTGCCCTGGTCGGTGTGATTTACCTGGTCATCATATATGGTAATATTCCCTGGATAGCATTAATACTGGCGGTCAGTTTCGGGATGTACGGACTCCTCCGGAAAACCGCTGCTTTAGGATCACTTGAAGGTCTGAGTATCGAAACCGCCCTGATGTTCATCCCAGCCCTGGCATACCTGTTTTTTCTGGAGAGAAGCGGCACCGGTGCATTCGGTCATGTAAATCCAACACAGACCATTTTACTTCTGCTGTCCGGCGCAGTGACCGCAAGTCCGCTGATTTTTTTTGCTGCAGGCGCCCGTCGGATACCGTTGAATATGGTCGGTTTCTTCCAGTATATTGCCCCGACACTGCAATTCCTCGTCGGATTAATCATTTACCACGAGCCACTGTCACCTTCCCGACTTGCGGGCTTCAGCATTATCTGGATTGCGCTAATTATCTATTCTATCGACGGGTTTCGCAAAAACCAATCAATTCCAAACCAGTTAGTCTAAGTCTCAGCCAGTATAAACGAAAAAAATCTAATTGTTTTTATACCCTGAATAATATAAAATACCTTAAAAATGTCCAGAAAAATCAGATATATTGTTAACAGATTTGTTTTCAAAATGAGTATCTATGAAAATAATTGATCCGAAAATTGTTGATTCTTTAAAGTCATATATATTTCAAAGTGTTTTAGCGACGATATCGATTTTTCTGGTATTAATTTTTCTCGATATCCTCGAACATACTGCAATAATAGCCACACTTGGAGCCAGTGCGTTTATTATTTTTATTATGCCAAATTCTTATATCTCCCTTCCAAAGCAGGTTTTGGGAGCTTACATTATCGGAATAATATGTGGCGGTATTTGTTTTTTCCTGATGACTGGCTGCAGTCATTTATTGGCTTTTATTCCAGAAAAAGTCTTTGTCGTATGTTTTGGTTCTCTGGCAGTTGGAACTGCGATATTTTTGATGGCTGCTATTGATTTTGAACACCCGCCTGCTGTGGGAGTTTCTTTGGGACTAGTTCTTAATCAATGGAATCATCAAACTGTCATTTTCATTCTGTTTGCCTTGATAATAATGCTGGTCGTAAAAAAATTATTACAACCTGTTTTAATTGATTTGACTTAGCTGATGCGCAAACGATTTAATACTTTAAAGGTTGTTTTAGGAAGTTTAGGTTCTCTGCTGATTGTCCTGGGTGGATTTCTTATTTTGCCTTTGCTGATGGTTGTTTATGAAGGCAATCCGATGCAAAATATTCGCCTCCTGTTCGCTTTTGCTTTACCGATTACATTATCCGGCGTCGTAGGATTTATCTTACTAAAATTATTTAAATCCGATACAATCAATAATATCCAGGCGATGTTAATCTGTACACTGGGGTGGTTGGTTTTTTCAGCGGTTGGGGCACTTCCCTATGTATTAGCTATAGACAGCAGTTTCATTGACGGATTTTTTGAGGCAATGAGCGGATTTACAACAACCGGAATTACAATGTATACTGGCCTAGACACGATGCCCGACTGCATCATTTTCTGGCGTGCATTAACCCAGTGGATCGGCGGCTTGGGAATTTTAACCTTCTTCCTGGCAATCAGTTCAAAAGGGGTTGGCGCACACTGGTTATTTGGTGCAGAGAGTCACAAAATCGATCTGGGTCGTCCGGTTCCCGGCTTAGCAAACACTCTGGCGATTTTATGGGGAATTTACACCGCTTTCACAATTGTAATTTTACTTGGATTACACATTTCCGGTATGTCTCTTTTCGATAGTGTCTGTCACAGCTTTACAGCCCTGTCAACCGGCGGATTTTCACCTCATGATGCCAGTATCGAATATTACCAGATAAACGGTTTCAGACACTATATCTGGATCGAATATATTCTGATTCTTGGTATGATTTTCGGTGGTACAAATTTTTTAATCCATTACCGTGTTCTCAAAGGTCAGCCAAAGGCACTGTATGATAATAGTGAAATGCGTTACTGGTGGAGTTTAATTGGACTTTTTACTCTGATTATCCTTATCGAAATTTTTCTAAAAGTCGCACCTGAATCTCAGAGAGGACTGGAAAACCTTGAGGAAAATTTCAGAATGACCGCATTTCAGGTGGTTTCAATTATCACGACCACCGGCTTTGGGACCCGTGATATCGGGTCTCCTTTTTTCGGTGTCGCCGCCCGGCAACTGTTCCTGGTAATGATGGTTATCGGTGGCTGTGTCGGATCAACCGGCGGTGGAATCAAGGTATTACGAATCGGAATTTTGGTACAGATCATCCGACGGGAAGTATTTCGTCTGCGAGTTCCACCGCGGGCCGTATCAGCAGTGATTATTGACGGTAAACAAGTGGATAATAACGAAATTTCACGGGTCAGCGGTCTCTTCTTCACCTGGATTATCTTTCTACTGATCGGTGGACTCTGCACGGCATTACTTTCAAATTATAATGCTATTCAATCCTTCTCCGGAATGTTCAGTGCGCTTGGAAATATTGGCCCCTGCTATATTCCTTATCAGGAAATGGGGCAGCTTAATCCATTCATAAAAATCGTTTATATTATTGGAATGCTTGCGGGCCGACTGGAAATACTGCCTGTCCTGTTGATATTCAGTCGTAAGGCATGGAGAATCGGTTAATCCACATAAAAAGGAAAACATTATGTATATCATTATTGCGGGTGCGGGAATTATTGGACGTCAACTAACCAATCTTCTGGTTGAGAACAAGCACGATGTCATTGTCATTGATAAAGATCCCGCAGTCTGCCAGGCTGTTTACGAGGAAACCGGCGCCATAACTATAAATGGCGATGCAACAAATTTAAAAATTCTCAAACAAGCCGGCGCTGTCAAGACGGATGTCATTCTCTGTCTCATGCATTATTCTGCCGATAATATGGCCTGTTCTTTACTGGCAAAGAGTTTAGGAATTCCAAATATAATCGCCCGACTGCGAGATCCCCAATATGAACAGGCATACAAATTGGCTGGCGTAACAACCATCGTCAGAATGGCTGATTTACTTGTAAATCAGATCATGATGGAAATTGAACAACCAAAAGTTCGTAAAATAATTACCCTGGGCGGAGGAAAAGCCGATATCTACCAGGTACGCATCCCTGAAAACGCCCGATGTATCTCAATGACGATCCGGGAAATCACTGAAGATCGAAATTTCCCGGATGAATGCGTATTTGTCGGCATATACCGTGAAGAGTCCCAGGAATTTTTTATTCCCCGGGGAAATCACAAAATTCACGAGAAAGATAATATCTTTCTCAGTACAAAAAATCAGGATGTCAAGCGGGCAACTGACTTCTTAATAAAACTTAGTAAATAACGTGAGTTCGACGTAAGAAGAAGATCATGAAATCACCTATGGAAACTGTTGAAACAGTTGAACTTTTAGAAAAATTTGGGATCAGCCAGCCAATTACTTATCCGGTTTGGATTTTTCCGGTTCCTCACCGGTTTTTTTAACCGTCGGTTTGGCTGTTTCCTTGGTTGGCTTTTTATCAGTCGTTTTAGTCTTTCTCAATGGCGGTTTTGCACTTTTTGTTGAAGACGGTTGCTCGGTTTTCACGGGTGAGGATTGTGGTGCTATTGTCTTGGTTTCGCTGTTTTCACGTTTCTTGATATCAATTGGCTCAGGAAGCGGCTGAACCTTGTTTATTTCTGTGTTAGATTCCACTTTTTCCGGTTCGGGAGTCGTCTTTTTCCGGATTGGCAGATCAGGACTTGGACTCGGAGTAGGCGGTGGAAATAGTAACGGGTCCGGTGGGGCAGGAGCCGGTTCGGATGAATCGTTCTGATCATTTTCACGAACCTGTTTTTCAGGCTTTTTAAAAATATTGGCTTTTATCTCATTTCGTTTCTGCATCTGATAGGAATCATACTTAGCCTCCTTTTTCATCATTTGCAAATCACTGGCTGAACTGCTGGTCACCCGGCTGGTACTGCCGAATTTACTATTTTCAGTGCTTTTCTTTTCCACATCTGCAAACTGCTGAGAATATTTATGAATATTTAAAACCTGCTTTTTGAGATCGGGACTTTTGTATTCTCTGGCAGAATTTGCCACCTGAACCGCCTGTTTGGCTAAGGATTGCTGAATATTCTCCAGATTGCTTTCATTCGCCTGCTGTACAACGGATTGCAAATCGAGCGTGGAATTCATCAAAGTCAATCGTTCGCCGACATAGGGATTGCGGTAGTAATCCCGGTTCCCCGGCTCGGTTGTAGATTTTATAAACACCGGTGAATTCGATTGAATCCGGTTGCCTTTATTCACGACATCATCATATTGCAGAGCTACCTCAGCCAACAGGAGAGAATCAGCAATGGTCACCGGAAGTTGTAATTCAAAAGTCATGGAATAGTGATCGTTTGAAAAAATATCGCCTATCGGAATCTCGATCCCGTTATCTGTGGTCTCGGAAAGATAACCAAACACATTGAGAACTTTGACACCGGGCGCGGTGCGAATCCGGATTTTTGCATTCTGAGCCGCCACTGCCAGCAGACCGGACATTTCACTGGCAAAGATCGTCGGAATCTCTTCCGGTGAATGGATAAAGTAGTAATTACCCACGCCCAGCTCCGCCAATCCAAGCAGCAAATCTTCATCATAATCCGCTCCGACGCCAAACGTTGACATCGACATGCCCTGAATTGATTTGTCGTAGCAGATTTCCTGCAATTTATCAGCCCGGGTCACGCCCTCATTCGCCAGCCCGTCTGACAACAATAGAACGCGATTAACCTGACCCGTCTTAAGATTTTTTGCAACCTGTGAATATCCCTCCAGTATTCCGCCGCTGAGATTGGTAGAGCCGGCGGATGTGATATCATTGATAAGCGCAATAATTTTCCGTTTATTCCTGGCATTCTGGGCTGGAACGACCACCTGCACTTTTGATTCATAGGTCACTAATGCGATAATATCATCATCCGACATATTCTGTACAATGAACCGGGCTGAGTTCTTGGCGTAATCCAGTTTTTGCTCCGAAGCCATACTGCCGCTGCGGTCGATAACCAGTGCCAGGTTCAGCGGTATTCGGTCCCGTTTCGGGACTTCCTTGGAATAGATATCTACCTGAAGAAACACGGATTCACCACTGCCGTTCAGCCAGACCGGTTGATCGAGAGCGGTTTCCATTTTCAGAACCCGATCATCGTAAATACTCAACGGTTCATAATCAAAACCCGGATCCATTACGACTTCTTCGCCGGTCAGGTTACGGATAATCTGTTCCGCCAGTTCGTCGGTCGCCCGGATAATTTCATCATCGGAGAGCCAGTCTTTCTTTTCCGCCAGCAGCACTTCAGCGCTTGTCACACCCACCAGGCGGGCATCAATTCGAAAAACCTCTCCCGCGGCGGTAATGCTGCCCACCAGGATGGCATTTGCCCCGGCGAGTTCTCCGATTGCCACCACCTGCTCGTCATCGACAACACCTGAAAGCGCCAGTTGCATTTCATCCAGAATTTCCTGCAGGCGTGATCGCTCGACCAGCGTTATTTTATCGCATAAACTTAGATCCGTGATCATAATTTCGGGGATGGCTTTCTCGAGATACACCAGATCGTTACGCTCGGTCAGATTCCGGAAATCCATAACCGCAACCCGCAGACCAGGATCGGCAGCAAGCAATCCGACATACAAAACCATCAGCAAAGTGATCCATAATGGAAATAACCGCTTAGCAGACATATTTCCTCCCTCGGATGTTTACTTTCATGTTACGTATTCGTCTTTATAGACGATTAATATTTATTTATGTTCCAATAATTGCGGCATCGCAGTCCATCGCTCGGGTCAGGGTGATGCAATGATTAAAATATCCAATATTATCCAGGTATGTTTCCTCCGGATCAGTGTTTATCACTACTGCGACCAGTCCACCGACCAATCCATAGTAGAGACAACAGCGATCTGTGGAATGTTCATAGGTTCTGTGGCAGTCTAAACGCATATTTTATCCCGAACAGGTCAGCATTGTAATCATTCAGGTATGGCAGGCAATTCGATCTTTTTTAAAATAAGGTTTTCCGCCAAACATAGCAATAGTTAAAGATAGTAGGGACTCAATATTTTGAGCCCCAACTTTTATTTTATGATGATAGTGAT
>CAZSDW010000070.1:0-13934 GCA_964605705.1 uncultured bacterium | reverse complement strand
CATCAAAAAAATATATCAAAAAAAAAACACAAACAATAACCATAAAAGACGAACATCATATAACATACTGAATCATACAAAACGACCGTTTCTGAAACTGTTGTAAAGAAACTAAAACTGATTCCTATTAGTCCAACAACTGTTGTTGGCGTACATGGTGAAAAAGAAGTATTTCAATATTATGCGCATGTAAATATAGCTGGTAATTATGAAATAGAAAAACAAATGACTGCTTGTAATATGAAGGGTAGTCTATTCGAATATTTTGAATTATATGGGATTACGATAATTGGGCTTATAGGAAGGGATTTTCTAAAAGACCGAATTCTAGAGTTTAATGGTATTACCGGAACTGTGACTATAACTACGAATACTGAATAAAATAACCAGATTCTTATACTCTATATTTCGATTTCTCAAAGCCCCTCCTTAAGTTAGCAAAAATTAACTAAGCCTTAACAAATATATAACCAGGATTTAATTGTCAATACTGATATCGTTTTCAAATTCTATTCCCCTTTATGGACATACATTTTAATCCTATGTGAATGCGGGTTTTACGACAGGCTCCAGTTAGTCTGAATTATTTTCTTTCATATACACTTGAAATAGTACTAATTGGAATAGCAAAATTAACGTTTGATTAATAATTTTTGGAAAAAGAGATAAAAAACGATATATTCAAATCAATTCAATTATTATAGATATTTGACAACGTAGATTTAACGAAAGAAGAGCTTTTCCTATCAATATAGATCCGATCATTTCACAAATATATTTAAAGAAGTCGAAAGAGTTGATAATAACATCATAGAAAAAAAACCTAATGTCTAATGCAATTTTAGTAACGACAATTGGGTACTAAATACAAAAACTTCAAAAAGGGAACGTGGGGGTAAAAATAGCATTTTTGTTGTCAATTATTAAGAAAGTGCCGAGGGGGGGAATCGAACCCCCACGGACCAAGGTCCGGCGGATTTTGAGTCCGCTGCGTCTACCAATTTCACCACCTCGGCAAAAAGCAGGCTAAAATTAATGGTTCTGTTCAAAAAAACAAATTCTTTTATAGAGGGAGGGAAAAATGACGGGAAGTAAATTCGACACTATTTCAGAAATGTTTATTTCGGTTACTACCAAGTTTGCCGATAAAGTTGCCTACGGGTACAAAGAGGGTGGTGTATGGAAAACCCTGACATTTGCACAAGCCCGTGAAATTGTCGAAAAGATAACGGGCGGTTTAAAGGCTTTGGGTATCAAATCCGGCGATCATGTCGGGATTGTGTCCCATAATAGCCATCTGTGGGCTATGTCCGATTTCGGGACTGTCTGTGCCCGCGGTGTCGTTGCCACGATTTATCCGACGCTGACAACCAAGCAGGTGAAATGGATCGCTCAGCATGCTGAATGCAGATATATTTTCGCGGGAGATAAGGAACAGGCGGAAAAGGTCCTGTCATTTCTAAATGAAGCAAAACGGATCGAAAAAGTGATTGTTCTGGACAATTCGATGTTTGATGATGAAAAGGTCATTACTCTGAATGAATTACTGGAATTGGGTCTGAAATACAATCAGCAACACCCCGATGAGTTTGAAAAAGATTCCATGTCGATTCATAAAGATGACCTGCTGACCTTGATTTATACTTCAGGGACAACCGGTGAACCCAAGGGAGTTATGCTGACTCATGGCAATCTCAGTTCCAATATTCAGAGCAGTTTGCAGGTTATTATAGCAGATGAAACGGATACTTTTCTATCGTTTCTTCCATTAAGTCACAGTTTTGAGCGCATGGCCGGTCACTTTCTGGCTACTTCGGTTGGCGCGTCCATTTATTATGCGGAAGATATTAATACGGTAGCCGATAATATGCAGGAGGTACATCCGACCTTAATGACAGCTGTGCCCCGTTTTTATGAAAAAGTTTATGGTAAGGTTATTGACGGGATTTCCGCCGGTTCAGCTGTCAAGAAAAAGATATTCTGGTGGTCCATTAATAATGGCAGAAAAGCCGTTCATAAGAAAATGGAAAACAAGCCGATTGGCGGATTTCTTAAGACAAAGATGGGTATTGCCAATAAACTCGTTTTCAGTAAACTTCAGGAGCGGATTGGGGGCAGACTCAGGTTTTTTGTTTCGGGAGGTGCTCCGCTGTCCAAGGAAGTGGGTGAGTTTTTCAGCGCAGCTGGGATCATTATTCTGGAGGGATATGGGCTTTCGGAGACGTCTCCGGTGATTACCGTGAATCCGCTTGAAAGACCAAAAATCGGCGCAGTGGGACCGCCAATCCCGGGAGTGGAGGTAAAAATCGCTGAAGATGGTGAGATTCTGACCCGCGGACCGCATGTCATGAAAGGCTACTTCAAAAATGAAGAAGCCACTGCCGAGGTGATTGATAAAGACAGATGGTTTTATACCGGTGATATCGGTGTATTTGACGAAGAAGGATATCTGGTCATCACTGACCGTAAAAAGAATTTGATCGTGACATCCGGCGGGAAAAACGTTGCGCCACAGCCTATGGAAAATGTACTGGTTACCTCGAAGTGGATTGAGCAGATATTGGCGATTGGTGATAAACGAAAATTTGTCTCCGCCTTGATTGTGCCATCATTTCCGAATCTTGAAGCCTGGGCAAAAGAACAAGAATTGCAGTGGTCAACGCGCGAGGAATTGATCAAATTACCGGAAGTTACGGCATTATATGACCGGGTGATCGGTGAATCCATGGAGGGATTTGCTCAATTTGAAAAGATTAAGCGATTCATTCTTTTACCGCAGGAATTTACAATTGAAAGCGGTGAGCTCACGCCTTCACTGAAAGTTCGCCGGAATATCGTGGTAAATCGCTGTAAAGAAATGATTGACCAATTATATGAAGAGGTTGACCAGGATTGAAATCCAGTTATAAGGATTCCGGAGTCGATATTGAAGCCGGCACTGAAGCGGTCAAAAGAATCAAGGATATTGCAAAAGAAACATTTGGACCAAATGTCCTGACTGATCTCGGGACATTTGGCGGATGTTTCGAATTTCCAGTAAATAAATATCAGAAACCGGTGCTGGTTTCCAGTACGGATGGTGTTGGTACCAAACTGATGATTGCCAATCTGATGAATCGTCATCATACTGTCGGACAATGTCTGGTCAATCACTGTGTCAACGATATCCTGACCACCGGCGCCCAACCGCTCTTTTTTCTTGATTATATCGGCTTAGGGAGACTGATTCCCAAAGTGGTTACAGATATTGTGACCGGGCTGGCGACTGCCTGTAAAGAAAACGGATGTGCCCTGATTGGTGGCGAGATGGCGGAAATGCCGGGAATTTACCGGCAGGAGGACTACGATCTGGTCGGTACGATTACCGGAGTTGTTGAGCAGGAAAAGCAATTACCGCGGAATATTAATGAAGGTGATATTCTGATCGGTTTACGATCCAGCGGATTACACACTAACGGCTATTCCTTGGCTCGCGCGGTTCTTCTGGAAAAACATCATGTCCAAGACTATATTGATGAATTGGGTGCACCACTTGGTGATGTTCTGCTGGCAATCCATCGGTCATATCTGCCAGTTATCAGGTCTCTGCTTGATAACGAGAGCCTGCATGGAATCAGCCATATTACGGGTGGCGGAATTGTCGGAAATACAAAAAGGATTTTGCCTGAAGGATTACAGCTGCAGATTGATTGGAATTCCTGGGAATGGCTGCCGATTTTTACATATATTCAGAGACTTGGCAATATTAACACGGCAGAAATGCGGCTGGTGTTCAATCTGGGAATCGGTCTGATTCTGATAATCGATCCCAATACGGAGGATGATTTTCTGAATGACCTTCGGAAAAAAGGTGAAAAACCGGTCGTCATCGGTAAGATTCGGCAGCAATAAACGATTAGAAACGCCATGAAGTTAAATATGCAGCCAAAAAAGATAGCTGTCCTCGGTGCGGGTAGTTGGGGAACGACGATCGCTATTTATCTGTATAATTTGCATCATTCGGTCAATCTCTGGGAATATTTCCCTGAGAATGTTGCCTATATGAATAAAACCAGGCGGAATCCTCTGCTTGCCGGTATTCCAATCCCCGAAAATATATCCATTCTCGACGATTTAAAGCAGGCAGTCAAAGATATCGATGATATCGTGATTGCCGTTCCTTCCCATACAATGCGTGCGCTGCTTGAAAACCTCAGAGGGCTGGTCGATATCAATACCATGATAATTAATCTCACCAAAGGTATTGAAGAAAATACACTGCTGAGGATGAGTGAACTTATCAGCACAGTTCTGCAGCATTCTTCCGATCGAATTGTCACCCTGCATGGACCAAGTCATGCCGAAGAGGTATCGCGGGAAATCCCCACTGCAATTGTTGCCGCCTCCACAAATATTAAAACGGCACGTATTGTTCAACTTCTTTTTAGTTCGAAATATCTGCGTGTATATACCAGTACCGATATTATTGGCGTGGAAATCGGTGGCGCCATTAAAAACATTATTGCTATAGCGTCAGGAATTTGTGACGGACTCGGATTGGGTGACAATACCAAAGCTGCCCTGATCACGCGTGGTTTGATGGAAATTATTCGCATGGGTGTCCATCTGGGTGCTTCTGAGAAAACCTTTGCGGGGCTGAGCGGTGTTGGTGATTTAATTGTAACCTGCAGCAGTAAACACAGTCGAAACAGGTATGTTGGGGAGGAGATCGGGAAGGGACGAAAACTCCAGGATATTTTAAATGGAATGTCAATGGTTGCCGAAGGTGTTCATACCTGTATGACGGTTCATCAGATGGTGGAGAAATATCAAATACTGATGCCGATTTCAGAAGAAATTTATAAAGTGCTGTTTAAAGGAAAAAGCGCCCGCAAGGCACTGACTGATTTAATGACCAGAAGCCCGGTGGATGAGTGGCATTCCGTTCCAAAGACATAATGAAAATCAGATTTCTCCTGACAGCATTACTCCTGCCCGTATTTCTTTTATCAGATCAACTTAGCAAAGCCGATCCCAGCCCGGTTTGCGGGTTTCCACATATTGTCGCAAAACCGGCTGATGTTCAGGTTATCCGATTGCTGCAGAAACCAGCCGCCGGCGATACCAGTTTTTATATCTGGAATAATATGAATGCCGATGATGCTAAAATGATTGAAGTAACTTTTAGAAAACTTCGTGAAACCGAGAACATTATTGTCTATGCCGAAGTGGCTGAAATCGAGGCGAATCGAGCAAACGTTACAGCTGCAGACAAATTAATTAATGCATTACTGTACGAAACGCCGGCGAGTTCGGTTAATCCCAATAAAGGTATTTTAGCGAACGAGCTTGATCTCTTTGGACAATTGCCGGATGTTGCCGGGAACGGAAAACTGATAGTCTTGCTTATCGACGTTCGTGATGATTATGAAGCCGGGACAAAGGACACCTATGTCGCCGGTTATTTTGATCCGCGGGATCAGATAGCATTGACCGGGAAAAGCAATTATGGCGATATTATTTATATCGATACTAATCCGGGGAAAATCTATGATGATTATACGCTTGGCGTTGTTGCCCACGAATTGCAGCACCTGATTCACTACGGGATTGATCAGGATGAAAGTTTATGGCTGAACGAGGGATTTTCCGAATTCGCGACATTTATACTGGGATTTGATTACCGGTCATACAGCATCTTTCTCCGGGATACTAATCGTCCCCTGACCGGTTTTGATAACAGCCTGACTGATTATGCCAAAGTTGGATTGTGGACCTTTTATAATTATAAACAGTTTGGCTTGGAATATCTCAAGGATGTTGTCAATGAACGCTCAAATTCACTGGAAAGCTACAGTCGGGTTCTGACAAAGCACGGATTTACACTTTCCATAGAAGAAGTCATGAGGAATTGGTTTGTCGCCAACCTGATCAATAATCCGGATATTCACAGCGGCATTTACAGCTATAAAGGATTTCAATTGTCTGATATCTACTCCGATCACTTTTACGGCAGCTTTCAGGATGAAAAAACCGTCGATGGTGTTATTAAAAATTCCGCCGCTCAGTATATTCAGTTTTATGCCGGGAAGGACATTCGCTTCAATTTTGACTACAGTGAGGGAGCGCAATTTTTTATGGCAATTGTCAAACAGGGTGAGGCTGAAACAGTCGAATTTGCGACACTGGGCGGAAGCAATTATAATTATAATGATCCGCAATTCGGGATTGACTATACTAAAATAACCTTTATTCCATATTGGACCAGAATCTCCGGTTCGGAATTGAGTAAGAGTTTTCGATATTCGGCGCAATTGATTGGTGGTGTCGAAGAAACCGAAATTTTGTATGATGATGAGCTGGCATATTATATCTATCTGAATCACCTGGAAGCTGCCGAGAAATTTACTGCTCCGGAAAATGGCAATTACCAGTTGGCAGGAGTCAAGTTTCAGGTGGGTCATGGAGCAACGGTAAATGTGTCTGTATTTCTGTCACAAATTGAGCCGGCGGTGGCAACTTATGAAATTGTGCCCAGTGAGGGAGAGATGACCAATTTTTATCTTCCCACAGTGATACCTATCCCGGAACCGGGAGATGTTTACATTGTCATTGGCAGTGATGATTCGAGCCAGAGCGTCGGTTACAGTGAAACCGGTAATGGATTGGGCAGGGCATTCTTGAAAAACGGCTTGAGTTTCAGCAATTTAAGTAATTATAAAGTTGATGAATCATCATTGAGCGGTGACTGGATAATCGGGGCGATTCTGCATGAAAATATCATCATTGCACCGGAAATCGATGTTTCCCCCCCTGTTTTGTATCTTTGGAATGGTGAATACTCAAAACAATTTGAAATCCGGAATTTGGGATCCGGCGAGATTAACTGGCAGATAGTATCACCGGTAGCAGATTGGATCGGTTTATCACCGGTTTCCGGTTTGGCACTTGCTTCATTGCAGAAAGTGATAGTGACAGCCAGGCGGAATTTGCTGGACCCGGGTATTTATAATCAACTGATATCGATCGAATCAACCGGTGGTTCGGATTCACTCTGGATTTCTATTCTGGAGCGAAACCTGTACGCGCCGCAGTCTGCCATATTTAATCTGGATATGTCCTTCTCAAAAGATGAACAAAAGAAAGTAATGCGAGTGCTGAATATTGGCAGTAGTGACGCCGGGTTTTCTTTTCAAAGTGATAATCCGGCGCTGGTGTTTTACCCTGAATACGGGGAACTGGCTATCAGCGATACAGCCAGTGTGACCGTCCTGATCGACAGTGATAACATTCAATCAACTCGGATTCCGTTCTCATTTTTTAATGGTATTGATACCCTTGATTTGGCATTTACTTACGCTGGAATTATTGAGGAACCTAAGGAAGCAATGACCCTTTTTCCGGTTATTCCCAATCCTTATATCGCATCGGTTGGCAATCCTGCTCAAATTCGCTATCGCTTGGAAGACGATTCCGGGGCATCCTTACATATTTATAATATTCGTGGTGAAACGATCCAATCCATCCGACTCAATCGACCTAGCGCAGGTTTACATATGTATCCATGGGATGGAAAAAACCTGAGCGGGCATCATGTCAGCAGTGGCGTCTATTTCCTGGTTTTACAGCAGAGCGGAAAAGTCGCCAAAAGAAAAATGCTGTTGCTGAATTAAAATGCCTGCAATTTATTTTCAAATATTACACTGAGGATAAAAGCGATGATAGAGATCGGCAAGTATCACAAATTACGGATTGTCAAAATTGTTGATTTTGGCGTTTATCTTGACGGAGGAGAAGAGACTGAAATTTTGCTTCCGCGAAAATACGTTTCTCAGGATTGTGCCGTTGACAATATAATTGAAGTTTTTATTTATCATGATTCCGAGGGGCGCCTCATTGCGACGACCCAGAAACCGCTGGCGACCCGGGGACAATTTGCATTTCTGAAGGTCAAATCAATGAGTGATGTTGGTGCGTTTCTTGATTGGGGATTGCCTCGCGATCTGTTTATACCATTTCGTGAACAAAAACGGAAGATGGTCGAAGGTAAATATTACGTGGTTTATATTTATCTCGACGAACAGAGTAATCGTCTGGCGGCATCGACGAGAATTGATCGATATATTGATAAAACTCCGGCAAATTACGAAGAGTACCAGGCAGTAAACCTCCTGATTTACGATCAGACCGATCTGGGGTATAAAGCCATCATCAATAATTGTCATACCGGTATTATTTATCAGAATGAGGTGTTTCAACTGCTGAGTATCGGACAATCGGTGAAGGGATTCGTTAAAAAAATCCGGGATGATGGAAAAATCGATCTGTGCCTGGCAAAACCGGGTCATCGAAAAATTGATAACATTGCCCAGAAGGTTCTGGCAAAATTACTTGAGATCAACGACTATGTCGAAGTCAGTGATAGAAGCGATCCGGAACTGATTTATCAACTGTTTGGCATCAGCAAGAAGTCATTTAAAAAAGCGCTTGGTATGCTGTATAAGCAGAAGTTGATCGATATCAGAAATGATGAGATCAGGCTGATTGACAAGTAAATCGTCAACTGTCCATCGTCGGAAATATTTAAATATCCGGCGTAGGCGTTTCCGCGAAAGTTGACGGCAGACCGGCTGTGGTTTTCTCGATAACCCGCATGGATTTCCATTTTCCACCCAGGAAACGCAGATAGAAACTGACCCCCAGCATAATTACATAAATACTGACGATAATCCATCCCACATAAATGTCCTGTTTCCAGACAATAAGTGCCAGGTAAGTCGGGATAATTAGTACGATTATCGAAAGAATACTCAGCATCCGCATGACAAAACGGGTATCCCCGGCGCCTTTGATCGCTGATGCAAAAATTATGTTGAATGTATCAAAGATAGAATATACTGCCACAAACCGGATCAGAACCATGACGATCTCACGAATATTTGCCATCTCGGCAGCATTTGCGCTGGTGAGAAATGGTTTAATGAAAAGCATTGGACATGTCAGGTAGAGGATTGCCATTCCAGTCATATAAAAAATAGCGATATGAAAACCGGAATAGGCGCTTTTTTGAGCAAGTGCAGGTTTATCTTCACCCAGGTATTGACCGACCAGTACCGAGATTGCGATACCAAATCCGATCATTGGCATAAACGCCAGGTTGTTGATATTGAAGGTAATATTCGTGGCTGCCAGTGAATCGCGACCGAGCTTTCCAACAATCATCAGAAATGCAGTAAATCCAGCCATATCGATAAAAAACTGAAATCCGTTTGGAAAGCCAAATTTAATCAGCCGCTTGAATAGTGATAGATCGAGTTTCCAGCCTTTTAAGGTGCAGAATTCTTTACAGAAGACCGGGCGGGTAATTAAAAACAGGAAAACGAGAAACGGTATGCATGCCGATAAAACCGTGGCAATTGCCGCGCCTTTGATCCCCATCTCCGGGAATCCGCCATTTCCGAAAATCAGCAGATAGTCAAAAATAATATTGAACAGTGTTGCGGACATATGGACCCACATCAGCGGCCAGGTTTTTCCGCGCCCGCTGAAGAATCCCGAAAATCCGGATGATGCAATTGCCGGAAACGCACCGAGGCATAATATCTGAAAATAGACAATTTCCAGGGTTTGGATATCTTTAGCATGACCAAAAATACCGAAGATAGGTCCAGCCAGGGGGATCAGGATTAAATGAAAGATGGCACCAATTATGGCAATATAGAGTCCCTGCCAGACGATGGGACCGATGCTGCGGAACTGTTTTGCCCCGAAGTATTGAGCGACAAAAGTATTGATGTAACTGGCTGTGCCGATGAACAGAGTCATGATCATGAAATTGAAAATCCCGGCGGGCATGGCAGCGGCGATGGCTTCCGGCGAATACCAGGTCAGAAACATCCGGTCAACGAAATGCTGAATTGACCAGGCACTCGTACTCAGAATCAATGGTACGGCTATTTTCAGTATTTCCCGGTACCCGGCGGCTGAATGATAGCGAAGTTGTATTTTTGTTATCACAGACATAGAACCATTTACACCAATTAAATGCGCTGGGAAAGATACAATTTCCCGATATAAAAATCTATAAATTATTAAAACAATTGTGGTTTCTTGATTGATTTAGAACCGATACAATCGTAATTTTAACCCCTTATTTTTGTATGTTTAGTTATGGATGAAGTCAAGAAACAACAGATACTGGTACTGTTCAGCAATTGGATGCAGATCAATAACTCATCGGAGAACAAGAACAAGCTTTCCATTGAAGGGTATCTGAATTCCGGTATCACCCCGGAAGATGTCCGTCGCCGAGTAAGCAGTATTTTTCCCGGAATACAGCATAAAAAAGATGGCTACCGGGATATATTTATACTTGCCGTGCCGTCCGAACGAGAAGGAATTCCGTGGATCAACCTGCTGCTGTTTCTGGCAACCATTCTGACGACTCTATTTGCCGGGGCTCTCATGCAGGGCGTGAATCCACTAAGTGATCCGCAACTGATTGTGAGAGGTGTTCCATTTTCTCTGACCTTAATGCTGATCCTGGGAGTTCATGAATCGGGGCACTTTTTTATGGCAAAGAAACATCATGTGAATGCATCACTGCCTTATTTTTTACCTGCGCCTACGATTATCGGAACCTTTGGAGCATTTATTAAAATGAAATCACCGGTACGCCGCCGGCGCGCATTGATCGAAATCGGTGCAGCAGGACCCATCGCTGGATTCCTGGTGGCAGTTCCGGCTTTGTTTATCGGGCTGTCACTCTCTACAGTCATTGAAAAATCCGGTGAATTGGGTGTCCAGCTGGGCGAATCCATCCTGATGAAAATGGCGACATTCATTATTCATCCTGAATTGACCGATCAAATGGACATTATCCTGCATCCTGTCGGCTTTGCTGCCTGGATCGGAATGCTGGTGACGATGCTGAACCTGCTACCGATCGGACAACTTGATGGTGGACATATTGCTTATGCACTATTGGGTAAATGGTATAAAAAAATTGCGTGGGGAGCTCTGGCTGCGATTTTGTGTTTAAGTATATTTTCGCTGAATTGGCTTATCTGGGCTGCACTGGTCTATCTATTGACGCGGATGAAGCACCCGCCCATTCTGGATGAGTTCACACCGGTAACCCGATATGAAAAAACCATCGGAGTTGTTGCCCTGATAATATTTATTTTAACCTTTATCCCGGTCCCTTTTAAATTATAATTATTTACTGAATAAATGGAAGATCAGAAAAAACAAAAGTTCATTCAATTTTTCACGAAGCTGAAGGACAACAATTATTTCTTTGTGACGGTGGTACTTATAGTGATCCTGTTGACACTGCGGCTTTTTATAATCTTGACGCCGGTGTTTGTAAGCCAGGAGAGCATGAAGATTACGATTCCCAAAGGTAGCAATCTGAGTCAGATCGCATCCCAGCTGGTCGATCAGAAAGTCATCCATAATCCGAAATCCTTTATTTTAGCAGCACACCTGATGTTCAAAGACCGATCCTTGAAAGCCGGCTTCTTCAATCTGCAGAGTGTTCGGAATTACCGGTCTCTGATTAAAACGCTGTCAACTTCGCAGATTCATGCCGTTAAGGTTACTGTTCCGGAAGGATATCAGACCAAGCAGATTGCCCGCTTGATTGCAGATCAATTAGATTTCGATTCGGAAAGCTTCATGCGCTATCTGAATGATAAACAATTTCTGGTTGAAATTGGGATTGAATCACCTTCTCTGGAAGGTTACCTGTTCCCTGATACTTATTATTTTAATGATTCCGACAATCCGCAGGACATCATTCGGAAAATGGTCGGACATTTTCATGAAATGATCAATGATTCCATATTGATGCAAATTCATGCCAACCAGAAGACACTGCATGAAATGTTGACATTAGCCTCCATCGTGGAAGGTGAATGTATGATCGACGATGAGCGACCACTGGTCGCTTCCGTTTATTTAAACCGTTTAAAAAACCGGATGCGCCTGGAATCGGATCCGACAATCCAGTACATAATCGAAGATGGTCCCCGGCGCCTGTTGTCAAAAGATCTCGAAATTGACTCTCCTTATAATACTTATCGTAACCGCGGTTTACCGCCCGGTCCGATCAACAATCCCGGGATAAAATCAATCCTCGCGGCGATTCATCCGGCGGATACCAATTATCTATATATGGTCGCAGTTGGAAACGGAACTCACTCGTTCCATAGTAATTATGACAGTTTCTTAAAAGCAAAAAAGCAATTTCAGCGGGTGCGACGGCAGGTAGCCCGTGATGCAAACAAAGGAAAATAGGATTGAATCCACTACAAAGTCTGAATCCCCAGCAGAAGGCTGCTGTAGAATATCTGAGTGGTGCTCAGCTGATTTTTGCCGGAGCGGGCAGTGGCAAAACCAAAGTGCTGACTCACAAAATTGCTTATCTAATCCAAACCGAAACTGTTGCTCCGCAGAATATTTTAGCCGTCACCTTTACCAACAAAGCCGCTCAGGAGTTACGGGAAAGGGTCGGGAGGTTTGTCGGGAAACAGGCGGTACTTGTTCACATCGGTACCTTTCATTCAATTTGTGCCAGGTTGTTGCGCAGAGAGATTGAACGGATTCCCGGATATACACGCTATTTTTCGATATATGATGAAAGCGATCAGCAGCAGTTGCTGAAAAAAATCGTCAGTGATTCCGACTTCGATCTGGAGGGATTCTCGATCAAGAACATTCTTTCACGAATATCCTATCTGAAAAACTGGCTGACCAGCCCGGAGGATTATCAACCGAGATCCGGAGTACGCTTTGACTTTATAATCAAGGAACTTTATCCAAAATTTCAGAATGCGCTGCGACAGTCCAATGCCCTGGACTTTGATGACCTTTTACTGATACCGTTGAACTTATTTAAAGAGGCGCCGGAAGTTCTGGAAAAATACCGGCTTAAATACCAGTACCTGCTGGTTGATGAGTATCAGGATACTAACAAGCCTCAGTTTAATTTTATTGATCTGTTGGCAAAGGAACACCGCCAGGTGTGTGTGGTCGGTGATGACGATCAGAGTATTTACAGCTGGCGTGGCGCAAATATCGAAAATATTCTGAAGTTTGATGCTCATTATCCGGAATGCAAAGTATTCAAACTGGAACAGAATTACCGCTCTACGAACAACATTTTGAAAGCCGCTTCAAAAGTGGTTGCAAATAATGTGAACCGTGCCAGAAAAGAGCTGTGGTCAAAAAAGGAGGACGGAGAACCGTTAATCAAAATCGAAGCGGGGAGTGATTATGATGAGGCTGCTGGAATTGCATCGAATATTCAGCACGAAATCCTGAAGAAAAAGCGAATATTCAAAGATTTTGCGATTCTTTATCGCACCAATGCCCAGACCCGTATTCTCGAAGAGATTCTGCGTCGCAACAATATTCCCTATAATATCATTGGCGGTGTAAAATTTTATGAGCGTAAAGAGATCAAGGACATTCTGGCTTATTTCAGGATTCTGTCGAATCCCAGGGACGATATCAGTTTGCGTCGAATTCTGAACTTTCCGCCACGGGGAATCGGTAAAAACACTCTTGATATATTTAATGACCTCGCCCTCAGCAAGGGGCTAATGCTCTATGAAGCACTCAAACAGGTGGAGTCTCTGGAATTGTCAACCCGGGCTCAAAATGCAGTAACGACATTCCTTGAGATGATTGAACGAATTGCTGTCTCAAGAAATCAATTGTCCTTTGAAGAATGGGCGCGAATAGTTATTGATGAACTCGGTCTTCGTCGATATTATAAAGCCCAGGGGGGTGAAGAGGCTATCCAGCGTCTGGCGAATATTGATGAATTGTTGAATGATATCTCTGAATATTGCTCGAGTATCGACGATGCAACCCTGGAAGGTTACCTTGAAAAAGTCTCTCTTTTAACAAATATTGATACCTGGGAAGATGAGAAAAATACGGTTTCC
>CAZSDW010000069.1:0-13975 GCA_964605705.1 uncultured bacterium | reverse complement strand
AATATACACAGGGCGAACGGCGGTTCGCCCAATAATATCAATAACGCGAACAATATACACAGGGCGCACAGCCATGCGCCCCTACGGATGCCCCGGCTAAAATCAAAATCCGTCGGATCATTAATCGCCGGTTTTAAATCCATTACAACCAAACGCATTAACCAAATCCAAAACACACCCGGTCAATCCGTCTGGCAACGCAACTATTACGAACATATCATCCGCAATGAACGGGAATTAAACCGCATACGCAGGTATGTGATTAACAATCCGCCACAATGGCAATACGACCGGGAAAACCGCAACGGTCTGCCCATTGACGAAAAACGAACATTCTGGTCCAAATTCCTGAACGAATTTGAATAATGATAAACAATATCAGGGGCACAATCCCGGATATCCGAACCTTGATATACTTTGTTTGAGGGATTCTTTCGCTCCCTACGTTCGCTCAGAATGACCGATGGGATTTTACTTTGTATTGAACCAGAGCAGTCATTTCGATCCCGCCTTCAGCGGGAGACCCCCGCTTTATCCCGAATTTCGGGATGAAACAGAATCTGACGGCTTCCGCCGTCAATCGAGCTGACTGATTAGGGTTAGCGGGATTCGATTAACTATCCAGAGGAAAACAGCTTGGAATCCCAAGGCTCAAAATGTCGAGCCCTAGCTCATCTCAGTAACCAGCCCACTTCTCAATTCTGCGGGAGCGGTAACTCAGGTAGAGATCATCATTTTTAAAACACAGTCCGACCACCGTACTGTCGGGAATATCCTCGATTCCGGTTATGTTAAAATAGCAGTCCGTGATAATCAACTTATCCTGAAGTAAGGTATCCACACCCAGCATGTAAAAGGTACTATCTTTATGGGTGATAGCCCAAACTCCATGATACGTCGTGTCGATAAATCCGATTTCAAAAGTGACGTCCGAACCGGATAGTGAGGGTGAAAATTTCGAAACCGTTCTCGCCCGATATTCCGTCAGATGCGACAGATTTCGATACAATAACAGCAGGGAATCCTTATCGTTTAAATAACATATCCCGCTGGATTGCCACTGAATGGGATGCAGTGAATCGACGGTTATGTAAATTCGTTCACCAATCGGGGAAATTTTAAAAATACCGCCGTTATTTCTTGACTGCATGTAAATAGTGGAACTATCACTCGTCAGGGCGAGATATCCCTGCCCATTCATTTCCAGGTCGAAATGGTCGTCAATCACCATACCATCCGAGGTGAATTTCATCAAATCGATCTGGCTGCCGGAATGCCCGGATAAATCGTAGTTGGTCGTATAAAAATGATCATTTAAGAAAGTAATATCGGCAATGTCATCATAATAGGTGTTTTTTGATGTGTTAATCAAAATCGATTTTTCACAACTGATCAGCATTAAGGCAATAAAAAGAATGATGTACCAAACCTTTTTTACCATCTCTCCTCCAGATTCCTACTTAATAATCATTAAATAAAAATACCATCATTTTTAATTTAAAACGCTCTAAGTTTTTTTTCAACTGTCCAAAACAACAGGAAATTCAGAAACAGTACTGCACGCCGGCAATGATCCACAAATTATACTTTTTGGGCGGATTCTTTTTATTGATAATCGGAATAATCCCGGCGCCGCCCCGCAGATTCAGGTAAAAATTTCCCGCATAATGCAAGCGCCCGCCGGCAATCACACCAAGGTCAAACTTTCGAATGCTTTCCAGCTCCTCAGTGACCGCTGAATCACCGATCTTATTTTTTGAATAAGCTGCTGTATTCAAGCCCAGATAGGGTCCGAAAACCACATCCGGTGTCAGGGTTTCATTCACCTCAATGGAAAATTGAAACAACATCGGGAAATCAATATAATGCAAATCGAGAATTGCTTTATTTTCAGCACCATTCGGATCAGATTCATTCTCATAAAGATGGCGATAGCCACGCATATTGAAATTGATTTCCGGGCGAAACAGAAAATTTTCTGCAATTGGCATCAGGCAAAATCCCCCCAGCCAGACACCCGGTTTCCAGCTGTCCGAACTAGCCTGAATACCCCACAATTGGGACATTACAACTCCACCGGCAATACCGAATTTAATCTCACTTTTCGTATCCAATTCCGAGGCATTTATCACTTCGGGAGAAAAGCAGAACAGCAGTATGACAATCCAAACCAGATTTTTACAGAACTTCATAAATAATACCATGTACAAAAAATTGATTTAAAATTTGCTATTGACTCAGCAATCGAAAAACCGCCACCGGTTCAATCCGATAGCGACTGCCCATTCCCTGAAAAAAATGGTATTTCTCGATCAGATGAATGCCAAGCTCGGTCAGAACAATGGATTCGCCGGAGCCATCATCGGACTTTTGAGAAATAACCGCCTCGCCTTTTTCAAAAACACCATCACCGGGAAATGGCGAAGGTATTCGTCCCATGGACTCATAAAATTTACCGGAGATGTCCGGTCCCAGCTCAATTTCATTGCCCAGCGCCAATCGGATTTTTTGATAGGCTTTTTCCAATAATTCAACGACTTCGTCAATGGTTCTGCCAATATCTTCCAATTGGTGCATATCAGCAGAAATTATCTCATTGATCGGGCGTTGATCACTGCCGAGAAATCCATCGCCGGAAAATTTTGAAGCGTGTAAGTTCGTGTTTAACGATTTAACTTCGGGTGATTCTTTCATTCAGTTTTCCTCTAAGCAAATTTGTCATAGAAAATTTTACTTTCAGCCATTCCAGCTCCGGACAGAAAATCCACGCAGGCATTGACCATTCCCGGAGAGCCGCATAGATACGCTTCATGTTTTGAGCAATCCGGGAAATATCTGGCAACCACTTCCGTAATCATTCCCCGTTCTCCCTGCCAGTCCGAATCTTCGGGTTCGGCAGAGAGCGCCGGGATGAATTTGAAAGAGGCTAAATCCTTTTCCAACTGCTCCA
This sequence comes from uncultured bacterium, assembly GCA_964605705.1. Classification (GTDB taxonomy): domain Bacteria; phylum Fidelibacterota; class UBA2242; order UBA2242; family UBA2242; genus CAZSDW01. Next base: position 11,025 of record CAZSDW010000069.1, on the reverse strand, counting down.
GCTCCTTGGTATAAAAGAGGTCTTTTTGAGTCCGGGCGCCAAAAAAATAACTGGCTGCGCGTTGAATACCTTTTTCCTGCATATCCTGCAAAATGCTCCGGATTGGCGCCATGCCGCTACCCCCGGCGATACAAATGATCGGCACCTCTGAATCCGTCAGCTGAAACTTACCGTAGGGACCGGAAAAACGAATCTCCTGTTTTTCTTGCAGGTGATCGAACACCCAGGTCGTGCAGATTCCGTCCGGCACCAACCGAATATCCAACTCCACGGCGTGATTTTCCGAAGGCACCGATGCTATCGAATATGCCCGCATCACCGAGTCGCGCCCCTTGTACTCTTCCGATTCCAGCTGGATGTATTGCCCGGCAACAAAATTAATGGAATTCGGTTCACGCAGCTTGATCCGTAATTCAAGAATATCATAGGTGAGTTCTTGCTTATGTTCGACAATCCCGGTAAATCGCTTGACGGAAAACAGTTCCCCGGGAATTTCGATTTTCAAATCATTGCGGACTTTGACCTGGCAGGCAAGTCTGACATGATCGTTACGTTCAGAATCGGACAGATAAGGTTCCTCCACCGGTCCGGTACTGCCGCCGCCTTCAAGGACTTTCAACTTACAGTACGCACAGCTGCCCCGCCCGCCACAGGCTGAAGGAACGAAAATATCATTTTCAGCCAATGAAGCCAGGAGTGATGCTCCCCCCGCAACCGCCAACTCCTTTTCGCCGTCGTTGATCGAAATATGACAGGTACCGTAATTTAAAATTCGTTTTTCAGCCAATACCAGCAAGATGGTTAGAATCAGTCCGGTTATCGTCAGAAATCCGGTCGCGATCAACACCGCATTTAGTAATTCATTGTCCATAAATATATCAGATTTTAATCATTCCGGAAAAACCGATAAATGCCAGCGACATAATGCCAATGATAATCAATGTAATTCCCGGACCTGCCAGTCCATTCGGCAGTGACTCTTCCCGGATTTTTTCCCGAATGCCGCCAATCAGCGTAATCGCCAGAAACCAACCGAATCCACCGCCCAACCCAAATGCAAAAGTCTGCCAGAAACCGTATGGTTTATTCAGCATGAACAGGGAAATTCCCAGGATGGCGCAATTGACGGTAATTAATGGCAGAAAAATCCCCAGGGCATTGTACAGCGCCGGAGAATAACGCTCAACCACCATTTCCACCAGCTGGACGAAGGCGGCAATGACAATGATAAAGGTCATCAGACGCAGAAACTCAAGACCCAGCGGTACCAGGATAAATTGATAAACCAGGTAATTCAGTGCGGCAGTCGAAGCTGTTACAAAAACCACGGCAGCGCCCAGCCCCAGGCTGGTATCGACTTTTTTGGATACTCCCAGGCATGAACACATTCCCAGGAACCGCGCCAGCAAAATATTGTCGGTGAATGCCGCCGAGATAAAAATCACCACTATCGACATAAAAAAACCCATATCCTGTAATGCTGACATACTTAAAAAGCCCTCACTTTTTACCCTTTACCGGCGACAGGTTTCGTCCAATCCAGGTGGCAATTGCCAGCATAAAAAAGGCGCCGGGCGGCATAACCATAATCGTCCACTGATGCCACCAGATATCCCGGGCAGGCAGGGCATATCCCAGAATTGTCCCGAATCCCAGAGGTTCACGAATAATCGCTATCGCCACCAGAATCAAGGAGTACCCCAAGCCCGAAGCAATCCCATCCAGAAAGGATGGCAACGGTCGGTTCTGGCTGGCGAAGGCTTCCGCTCTGCCCATGATGATGCAATTGGTGATGATCAAGCCAACATAAGGACCGATAAAGCGGTGGATATCCGGATTCAGAGCTTTTATAATAATGTCAACCATCATCACATAACTGGCGATGATCAGCACCTGAACAATCATCCGGATGCGGCGCGGAATATAATTGCGCAAAATCGAAATCGTAAAACTCGACAATGCCGTCGTGAACATAACCCCGAAACACATAAACAGGGTATTCGCCAGCAGATTGGTCACCGCCAACGTCGAGCAAACCCCCAGAACCTGTCGAAAAACGGGATTCTCTTCCCAGAGCCCCTTGATAAATATCTGTTTGGGATGATCTGCCATGGTCACATCCCGCCTTTTAATTGGCTTTGCGAATACGCTGCCCGAAACCGGTTCAGGTCAATGTTCAGAAGTTTATCCAATGCCAGCGATGTTTGCGTCGCACCGGTGATTGCATCGACCCGATTTGGCGCATTCGGCTTTGGGCTGGTCCCAATGATGATTCGCTGATCCGGTCTCCCCTCCCAGTCAATCTCCAGTCCTTTAAATTGATCGGTGAACCACTGTTCGGTAATTCGGGCACCCAATCCGGGAGTCTCTTTCTGATCCAGAAATTGAATATTGACGATTTTGCTTAAATCGGAAGTCAGCACGATAATTCCCTCAATCCGGTCCCAGAATCCCATCCCGGAAAAGATAAAACCAATATTCCGGGCAGTATCCGGATTTTCAATGAATAGGTCGAATTTATCACTATCGTGTTCTATTTTTTCCGTTTCAATATTTTGATCGATTGCCTCCTGATAGGCAGCCGGTGAATCACCATTAACATCGAGCAGAAACGCTTTGCAGATGATTCGATTACGATTCAGCACCTCATTTTTCGCCAGCGTATCCAGTGTGGAATAATGTACCAGTGAAATAGCCACGCCAAAAACAATGCAGATCAGGATGATAAAGATACAGGTGTAGAGCGCAGAGTTTCGGTTCATGACTTCGCCGCCCCCGGCTTTTTTGCCTGAAAACGTTTGATCCAGAGATCCAATGACGGGGCAATCGTATTACCCAGTAAAATCGAAAACGCCACGCCACCCGCAAAAACCGCTTTATATCGAAAAAAGACAATCATCATCCCGATGAAAATCCCGTATATCCATTGCGACAGCGGCAGTTTCGGAGCACTGACCGGATCGGTGACCATGAAGACTGCGGCGAACAGCATTGCCCCTGAAAACAGGGTAAACAGAATGGGCGGAACAGCCGCAATACCCAGAAAATGTCGCAGGATTATATTCAACACAACCGCCCCGGTCAATGTCGCAACGATTAAGCGCCACTGGGCGGTCTTGGTGTAAATTAAATAGATTGCGGAAAGGATGATCACCAGAGCGCAAACCTCTCCGGCTGAGCCTGCCGTTAAAACCCGCTGACTGCCTTCGTAGGAAAAAACTTCACCGATATTGCCCAGAAACAAATTTTTCAAATCAGTGACAAATCCAAAGTCCCGACGGGACCACATCGGTGTTGCTGCGGATATCGCATCGGTAATTTTCAAACCTGCCGTTTTCAACATTTGCGGACTGTCTTTCAACGCAGCAAAACTCCATTTTGCGAAGCCGCCGGGAAATCCACGAAATACCGGAACAAATTTTGACGTCGATTCTATCGGAAAACAGACATACACAAAGGCTCTGGCAACTACCGCCGGGTTGAACACATTTTTCCCGAATCCACCAAATGCTTCCTTGGCAAACAGTATCCCGACTACAGCGCCGGTCGCCGTCATCCAGAATGGCATTGTCGGTGGTAAAGAAAGTCCATATAACGCGGCTGTTACAAAAACCGCATAGCTGATTTTTCCATTTCGCCGGGCCGCCATGATCCATTCAGTCATGAAGCAAAATATCGTTGAAACCAGTACATTTGCCAGTACCCGCCATCCAAAATAATAGATCGCAAGCAGAGCAATCGGAATCAGGGCATACAGCACTTTTAACATTACTTTCTGCTTCAGGAATACCGGTTTATGCACTTGCTCTCCTGCCCGAATTTTTTGGCGGGCTGTACTACCGCTTTGTGTAAGCAATATAATCAGATTCGGGGATTCATGCAATATTTCCCGATGGGCAGTTTCAGGAATTCTGCGAATCAATTTCCTTAATCCGGGCATTGATCCGATCGGATTGGTTGTGCTCCTTTTCCCAAAGCTTCAATTGCTCTTCAATTGTGATTTTCAATGCCTGTTGCTCATGGTATTTTTGCTGAAATTCTGCCTGCCGTGACGGATCGTAAATATCCGTCCCGCTAAAAAGTTCATCCAGGGCTGTTATCCGGTTCTCAAGCGATGCAATTGCCGCTTCCCGGTTGATGATTTTTCGCTCAAGGATTGCCAGCTCTTTGGACAGTTGTCTGCGCTTCTGGATATTTTGACGACTGGTCGCATTTAAATCGTTATCGGTCTTTTTTTCCTTTGACTTTACTCTGATATTGACATCCCGATTTAAATAATCCTGCTGTTGACGATGAAGAAAATCGTCATAATTACCGGGATAAAAGGTGTAGCCATCAAACCGCAATTCAAGAATTGCCGTGGCGAGGCGATTCAGAAAATAACGGTTGTGACTGACAAAAATTATCGTGCCGGGAAATTTGAGAAGGGCTTTTTCCAGCGACTCAATAGCTTCAAGATCCAGGTGATTGGTCGGTTCATCCAGAAGTAAAACGTTATGCTGTTCCACCATTAAGCGGGCAAAAACCAGCCTCGCAGCCTCACCCCCGCTCAGTATTTCAGTGGATTTATAAACATCATCAGCCGTAAAAAGCACCTGTCCCAGAATAGACCTGACCGCGGTGACCTGTTCATTCGGTGTAAATGTATATAACCAGTCAAAAACCGAGCTTGTTTTTGGAATCAGTTCCCGATGATTCTGGGCAAAGTAGCCGATATCACACTCATAGCCCCACTGAATTTTGCCTGCATCAGCCTGTAACAATCCAGCCAGAATTTTAATCAGTGTCGATTTGCCGACGCCATTCGGTCCAATAACCGCGATCCGGTCTCCCCGATTCACATTGAAACCAAGCCCTTTAATGACCTGCAGATCATCGAAGGATTTGTTCAAGTCGCTAATCTCCAGGACCGTCTGACCCGAGGGACGTTTTTGGGAAAATCTGAACAAGGGATGAATCCGCGAAGATCGCGTAATGACAATGTCTTCCATCCGATCCATCTGTTTTTTGCGGCTGACCGCCTGCCGTGCTTTTGTCGCTTTCGCCCGAAATCTTTCATAGAACTCCTGCAGTTCCTTCTGCTTTTTTTCCAGGCGTTCAACTTCCACCTGCTTCTGTTCAGCCTCCAATTGCTTGGCACTTAAAAAGCTTTCATAATTGCCCTTATATATCCGAATGGTTTCATAATCGATATCCAGAATATGGGTGGATATCTGGTCAAGAAAATACTGATCGTGAGAGACAACCACGACAATTCCATTGAATTCCTTGAGGTACTCACCCAGCCAGGCAATGGAATAAATATCGAGGTGATTATTCGGTTCATCGAGCAGTAGAATATCCGGATTGCTGAACAAGCACTGCCCAATCAGCACCCGCAATTTGTAGCCGCCGGACAAAATCGACATCGGTTGCTGCAACTGTTGCTGTCGTAATCCCAGCCCTTTCAGGATAATCGCCGCCCGGCTTTCGGCATTATAACCATCCAAATCCGAGATTAAATGCTCCAGCTCGGCAAGGCGTTTGCCTTCCTCCATGTTTAAATCTATTTTGGCATCGAGTCGTTTTTTCTCTGCCAATAATTTCCAGAGCTTCCCGTGACCCATTAAAACAACATCAATAATTGGCACATCTTCATATTCATAAAGGTTCTGTTTTAAGACACCGGTCGTCAAATTTGAGGATATCCGGATTTCACCCTGCGAGGGATCCTGCTCGCGATTGATCAGCTTCAGAAGGGTGGTTTTACCGGAACCATTCGCTCCGACGACTCCGTAGCGGTTCCCGGAAGTCAGGTTCAGAGAAACATCTTTAAATAAAATTTGATCGCCAAACCGGATGCTGATATTATCTAATTGAATCATAAAATAATTTCATCTACTTAAAAAAACTGTGCTGATACTAATACCTTAAACTCAGATAATCAAGGTATCTTAATTCAATCTCCTAAAAAATAAATAGTGTAACCTTTTTTAAAAAACAACATTCTAAGCAAGTAGTCCGATAATGATAATTCCAATTGAATGCGTTGACTATTTTTTAAATTAATTGTATATTAGGCGGCTTTATTTTTAACCGCTTTGATGAAAATGGAGATATATGTCTGCAAAAGCAAAAAAATCATCCTCAGATTCAAATCGAGCGCTCAGTAAATACCTCGAAGAAATCGGTAATTTTGAACCGCTTTCCCCGGAGATGGAAATTGAACTCGCCCAGCGTTTGAGAAGTGGTGACCGTGAAGCATTAAAAAAATTGACTGAAGCAAATTTGCGATTCGTTGTCAGTGTTGCCAAGGATTATCAGGGACAGGGACTTCCCCTGACGGATCTCATCAATGAAGGAAATCTTGGTCTGATCAAAGCTGCCGAAAGATTTGATGAAACCCGGGGATTCAAGTTTATTTCTTATGCCGTGTGGTGGATTCGTCAGTCAATATTGCAGGCATTAGCCGAACATTCCAGAATTGTAAGACTGCCATTAAACCGGGTCGGCACCATCAGTAAAATCACCAAGGAAGCCGAAACCCTGGAACAGCAGTATGAAAGAGCTCCCAGCCAGGATGAAATCGCCCAGGGACTCGACCTGAAATCAGATGAGGTTTCGGACGCCATCCGGATTTCCCGCAAACATCAGTCCTTGAATGCACCTTTCCGGGACGGCGAAAAGAATTCGCTCATCGACGTCATCGAAGACGATGCGCAGCCAACCCCGGACAATGACCTGATGCACGATTCCCTGCGCCAGGAAATCCGGGACGCTTTAAATACATTAAAAGAACGTGAACGGGATGTTATCAAGATGTATTTCGGGATTGACCGCGAATACGCTTTGACATTGAATGAAATCGGTGAAGAGTTCAATCTCACCCGTGAACGAATCCGCCAGATAAAAGAAAATGCAATCCGACGTTTAAGTCACAAATCCCGCAGTAAAAAATTGCGGTCCTATTTGGGTTAGTTCACGGAAGGAGGTGAAATCGACACATGGTTCAAGTTACAGTCCATCCCAATGAACATCTTGAAAAAGCGCTCCGCCGCTTCAAGAAGAAATTTGAGAAAGCTGGTATCCTGAAAGACGTCAAGAAAAACGCCTACTTCACGAAACCCAGCGCCGAAAAACGGATGCGCCGCGCCAAAGCCGCCAAACGGGCTCATCGCTACGGCGAATAATTAGATCTTACAATTGATACGAAAAACCCTCGATGCTTTCGAGGGTTTTTTATAAAATGTCATTCCAGCTCCGCAACTGCATAGAATCCAAATCAGATTTAAGATTGTCATTTCAAACGAATGTAATGAGGATAAATCGTTTAAGACTGGTGCACATTACCGATAACCAAGTAAAACTTGGTTACCAGATTTAAAATCGGATAAGACCAGTGCATTTATCCTGACCGATCTCTCACATGGCTGATGCCGGATTCGAGATGACCGAAATGATAGTACATTTTCCTGATCTTAAAGCCACTCACTGACTTTTTTCACAACACTTTCTGCCGTAAAACCGAACTTTTCTTTGAGAACCTTGAGCGGCGCTGATTTCCCAAATGTCTCAATACCGATTTTCAGCAATGGTGACCGGATCAGATCACCCCAGCCCATCAGGCTCGCAGCTTCAATCACGGCAACCGGCACATCGTTAGGAAGAATACTTTTCCGGTATTTCAGAGATTGTGCTTCAAACAGTTCTTTCGAAGGAATCGACACCACCCGGACAGATTTACCGACGGCTTCCAACTGTTTCCCGGCATCAAGGGCAACGCCGACTTCCGAACCACTAGCCAGGATGACTATCTCAGGATTGTTACTATCCTTAATAATATAGGCACCCTTTTCGACATCACTGAATTTAAAGCCTGCCGGTCTTTCCAATACCGGGACGCCCTGACGGGTTAAAAGAATCGCGGTCGGTCCTCTCTGATATTTCAGGGCAGAAAGCCACGCGCTGGCAACTTCCGTCGCATCAGCCGGACGAATTACAGTCAGGTTTGGAATTGCCCGCAGCGACGCCAGGTGCTCAACCGGTTGATGAGTCGGTCCGTCTTCACCCAGAAAAATACTATCGTGGGTAAACACATAAATCACCTGAATTCCCATCATTGCCGCGAGACGTATCGATGGACGCATATAATCAGCGAATTGCATAAAAGTCGCCCCGAAGGGAATGATCCCGCCATACAGCGCCATACCACTTAGCATCGCACCCATCGCGTGCTCCCGAATTCCGAAATGCAAATTGCGTCCCTCAAACTGATCCGCCTGGATAGATTTAAAAGCTTTCATAAGCGTATTGGTCGAAGGCGCCAGATCAGCCGAACCGCCATAAAATCCGGGCAGATAATGGGCAATTTTTTGAATGACTGCTCCGGACAGTTTACGCGTCGCATTCGGATCGGTCGGAATGGATTTTTCCAGATCGGCACTTAACTTTTCAATTTGTTCTTCCACCCAGGTCGGATCCAGCTGGATGCTCAGTTCCGGATTGGCATTTGCCCACTTTTCGAACTTCGCCATCCATTTATCGTAGTCAGCTGATAATTCTTTAATTCGTTTTTTTAATTCAGCCCTGACCTCATCAGGAACATAGAAACTCGGTTCGGTCTGCCAACCGAGATTTTCTTTGGCAGCTTTTATTTCATCCGCGCCCAGCGGGGCGCCGTGCACACCGGCGGTATCGACTTTATTCGGTGCGCCAAAACCAATATGGGTTCGGGCTTTGATCAGGGTCGGACGATCGGTTTCAGCGATTCCCTGCTTGATAGCATCCTCAATCTGGGTGTGATCATAACCATCGATTTCAATGACCTGCCAATTATAAGCTTCGAAGCGCATTTTCACCGACTCCGAAAATGCCAGGTCTGTGGAACCCTCGATGGAGATATGATTATCGTCATAAAGGTAGATGATATTGCCAAGTTTCAGATGACCTGCCAATGACGCCGCTTCCGAGGAGACTCCTTCCATCAGGTCGCCATCACTGACAATTGCATAGATTCGCTGCATATCAAAAAGGCTTTTACCAAACCGTGCTTCAGAAATTTTTCCCGCTAATGCCATACCAACCCCGGTCGCAAATCCCTGTCCCAGTGGACCTGTGGTCGTTTCAATGCCATCGGCTTCACCGTACTCGGGATGACCGGCAGTTCTTGAGCCCCATTGCCGGAAATTTTTCAACTCCTCCATCGGCATATCATAGCCATACAAATGCAGCAATGAATAGAGCAGCATTGAGCCGTGTCCGGCTGAAAGTACAAAACGATCCCTGCCAATCCACTTGGGGTCTTTGGGATTAAACCGTAAAAATTTATGCCATAAAACATAGGCGCAGTCCGCCATTCCCATGGGCATGCCGGGATGACCGGAATTGGCTTTTTCCACACCATCCGCTGCCAGAAACCGAATGGTATTTACTATCTGGTTTTCAATTGTCGAATTTTCTGTTTTCATCATTAACATCTCCAAAATATTTGAAATATGTTGTTAGCGAGTTCGATGAAAAAATCTGGGATCACTCTGAAAAATAAAAACCGTTTGCCAGAGGCATCCTTCAAAGAAGTCCTGCGTGACCTACGGGAGAAACGGTTCTAAAGGTAAGAACGCTTTGGGACAGCCCCCGAATTAATTCGGGGATTATTTTTAAATCACACGATAAGCGAACTGTTTTAACAGTTTCCATTAGTCGTATCCTGAGCACTCCTTTATATCGAACTCACTTTAGTTTAAATTATTTCAGCTTTTTTAAAAGCAATTTATTAGCCCGTCCAAGTTCATTTAATGTATTAAAGACTTTCTCCTGCAGCGATACGGTAGTCTGATTATTCAATTCAGCTTCGAACTCTTTTTCACCGGCGATATAAATTCGCGACTGTCCATCAGCCTTCGGGCTGTTTTTCAGCATCTGGATAAAATAATCGACATTCTCCTGCAGTTCCTCCAGTCCCATGAATGCTTCCGGATTGATGGCTCCGAGAAAATGACAAACTCCAGCCGGAGCGTTTTTCTTTCCATAAACATCCAAACCCACTGCGCCGGAGGACAGGACTCCGGACAGAATATCCACGACGGCACTCAGCCCGTAACCTTTATGTCCGCTGGTAATTTCGGCAGCGCCACCTAGCGGCAATAATCCGCCACCTTTCCGATTGATCAAATTATCCAAGATATAAGCAGCATCTATCGACGGTTTGCCGGAAGCGTCACATGCCCAGGAATCCGGGATTGGCGTTTCCTTTCTGGAATAGACTTCCAGTTTACCCCTCGGGACCGTCGAGGTTGCCATGTCGAGCAGAAAGGGTTTTTCATTCTTTGCCGGAAAACCGATGGAAATCGGATTGGTGCCGATCACGGCATCTTTCCCAAAAGTCGGCACAACCAGCGGCGCCGAATTTGTCATTGAAATCCCGATCATTCCCGCTTCCACCGCCAGCATGGTATAATATCCGGCAATGCCATAGTGGTTCGAATTTCGCACCGTGGCGAAACACATGAAGCTTTCCCGGGCTTTTTCGATGCACCTGTTCACTGTTTTATAGGCAATCGGCTGCCCCATCCCACCATTTCCATCGATCACCAGTGATACAGGCGTTTCCCTGATAATTGTCAAATCACATTCCGCTTTCATAACGCCGGATTTCAGTCCGTCCACATAGCGCTTCAGACGGGCAACGCCATGGGATTCAATATTGCGGCGATCAGCTGCAATCAGTACATCGGCGGTGATTTTGGCATTCTGCTGTGATAGACCGGCACTTGTCAGTACAGCCGTAACGAAGTGATGTAATGTATCGATTTTAACAACAACCCTGTTTTCCACAATTCTCCACTGAAAAAAATTCCAAATTGACTCGAAAAGCTGGTTTTAATCTAAGATTTTAAGAGAATTATTAAAAGCATTTATCCTGATACAATGCTACACTCTACGTCTGAAGCCTTCGCCAATAACTTCATGCACATTAGCAATAACAACAAAAGAATCCGGATCAATGCCCTGAACAAGTTGACGTAGTGTCACGACCTCTTTGCGGGT
>CAZSDW010000068.1:0-14202 GCA_964605705.1 uncultured bacterium | reverse complement strand
CGTGGAAATGGCGGAAAATGGCAGTAAGGGACACAATCAGATTATTGGTTTTTACGAAGCCTTTAAGACCTACCTTATCGGGACATTATCTGAAAAACAGTTTGCCGATCTTTACGCCCAGACAATCACCTACGGACTGTTTGCTGCCAGAACTAGAGCCAATGGAGAATTCAACCGCAGATTGGCATTTGATTATATTCCCCATACGATCGGTATTCTACGGGACGTTTTCCGGTTTATTTCACTTGAAGAACCACCTAAATCCTTGCAGATCATCGTTGAAGATATTGCCGAAATATTGAATGTCGCCGATGTCAATAAAATCCTTCACGAATATCACAAGACCGGCAGGGGCAAAGATCCAATTATTCACTTTTATGAAACATTTCTGACAACCTACGATCCTGAAGTCCGGGAGCGTCGGGGCGTTTATTACACACCAGAGCCAGTGGTCGGCTATATTGTCCGCGCTGTTCATTCTATCCTAAAATCACATTTTAATCTTGCGGACGGACTTGCCAGCGAAGAAGTCAAACTGCTTGATCCGGCGGCTGGCACGCTTACCTTTCCTGCTGAAGCAATTCGACTTGCTGTCCAGGAACATACGAAAAAGTATGGCGAGGGCGACCTGCACCAGTGGATCAAGAATACTATCCTGCAAAATTATTATGCTTTTGAACTGATGATGGCGCCTTATGCTATCGGACATTTGAAGGTAGGCTTTATCTTTGAAGAGCTTGGCTACAAAATGACCAACGATGAGCGCTTTAGGCTTTACCTGACGAATACTCTGGAAATGGATGATATAAAACAAGTAAATATACCAGTTTTTAGATCACTAACTGAAGAAAGTCACTTGGCAGGAGAAGTAAAAAAAGATAAACCAGTTCTTATAATTTTAGGTAATCCGCCATATTCAGGTAAGTCTGCCAACGTTAGTGAAGTGAAAATTGATATTAAAAAAGGGGAGACATATAAATCAAAATACGAATTACACAAGATTGGGCAAGAATATATCATTGATCCTGTTCTTAAAAATGCGAAAAAAAATATGAGGAAACTGCAAAAAACATGGATCGGTGAACAGATCGAATATTACAAAATAGTTAATGGAAACTGGCTTGATGAAAAAAATCCTAAGTGGTTACAGGATGATTATGTAAAATTTCTGCGTTTTGCCCAGTGGAAAATTCAGCAATCTGGTTATGGTATTGTTGGTATGATTACTAATCATGGTTACCTGAACAATCCCACCTTTAGAGGTATGCGCCAGAGCCTGATGAAAACCTTTGACGAAATTTATATTCTTGACTTACATGGTGATAGCCAAAAAAGAGAGACTGCACCTGATGGGAGTAAAGATGAAAACATATTTGATATAACCAAAGGAGTAGCGATTGCTATATTTGTGAAGAACAAACAATCGAAAGAATTAAAGGTGTATCATACAGATCTTTATGGCTTACAGAATGAAAAATATCGATGGCTTAATGATCACAAGTTCAATATAAGAAATTACCGAAGGATACAACCACAGAGTCCTTACTATTTCTTTGTAAGAAGAAACACTGATAAGATAAAACAATTTTTAGGATGGAAAAAAATAAGCGAAATATTTTCAATAAATAGCGTTGGAATTGTGACCGCTAGGGACAAATTGACTATTCAATGGACTGAGCATGATATGTGGAATACTGTCCTTAATTTTTCAAAATTAGAACCAGAAATTGCCCGTCAAGCCTATGATCTTGGAGAAGATGTCAGAGATTGGAAAGTGGATTTTGCTCAGAAAGATTTGCAGGATACTGGACCGGCAAAAGAAAATATATTTAAGATTTTATACAGACCATTTGATATAAGATATACATATTATACAGGAAAAAGTCGCGGTTTTTTATGTATGCCTCGCTCTGAAGTTATGAGCCACATGCTTGAAAATAATATTGGTTTGACGGTTGTTAGACAAGTTAAAGCAAGTAGAGTTTGGTATCATTGTTTTATATCAAACATGATAATTGAGAGCACATATATTTCAAATAAAACTAGTGAAATTACATATCTTTTACCTTTGTACATTTACCCAGAGAAAACCCGAAAAGACAAACCAGGTCGTGGTTTTTCTACTATGTTGCTTTTTGAGCCGAAAGTTAAGTACGGTCGGAAACCTAATATTGCATCTATTATTTTTGAGAAATTAGAATCTATATATAAAAAGAAGCCCAGTCCGGAAGATATACTCTATTACATTTACGGCATATTTTACAGCAATATCTATCGTGAGACATATGCCGAATTTTTAAAGATCGACTTTCCCCGTGTACCGTTCACGGCGGAATACAAATTGTTCAATACAATCGGTAAACTGGGTAATACATTAGCAGACTTGCATTTGTTGAAAAGTCCGCTGCTGGATGTCCCGATAGCCAAATTTCAAGGAAGTGGTGATTACAACCGGGTAGAAAAGATTACATACAATGAAGATGAACAACGGATTTATATCAATCAGGATAAGTATTTTGAAGGCATTAAACCGGAAGTCTGGGAATACCATATCGGTGGCTACCAGGTTTTACAGAAATACCTGAAAGATCGAAAAGGTCGCATCATGGACGATGCTCCACGCTATTGCCGGATTATAACTGCTTTGAGTAAAACCATCGAAATTCAGAAAGATATAGATAAAATATATCCTGAAATTGAAAAGCGGTTAATTGATTTCTAAAACTGTTCATTTCTCATTATTACTAAATAGAAAATTCCCCCGGGAGGAATCACAGTGACATCAGATAATGGAAGCAAATCAAAATTCTACGAGAATTTTCCCGCCTGGATCATTTTCCTGGCGAATGCCGTTCCGATACTGCTCTACGCCTGCGGCTTGTTCATCTGTTATCGCCTGCACTGGATCGTGGCAGTATTCTATTTGCTTTACATTTCCCTGATGGAATTCCGGCTGCTGGGCAAACACTGTATCAACTGTTATTATTACGGCAAATTCTGTGGTTTCGGCAAAGGCTGGTTCAGTGCCAAATTATTTAAAAAAGGCGATATGGCACAGTTCTGTGCCAAGGAATTCGGCTGGAAAGATATGATCCCCGATATGCTGGTTACGATCATTCCATTGATTCTTGGAATTGTCCTGCTGATTCGCAATTTCGACTGGTTGATTTTAATTGGGATAATCGTCATAATCCTTCTGACCACTGCCGGGAATTCCTATATCCGCGGCTCTCTGACCTGCAAATACTGCCAACAGCGGAAACTCGGTTGCCCGGCAGAAGAACTATTTGAGAAAAAGAAATAATGACACGGAGATGACACTGAGAACACAGAGAAATTTTTAATTTTTAATTTTATTTTTTTAATTGATGAAATTTGATAAACCACGACTGAATGCCGCCCTGCTGATTCTGGGCGCTTGCATATTACTTTTTCGCGCTGTCCTGAGGTTGTCCCAACATGCCATAAAGGTTCATGTTCCGTGGGTCTTTGCCCTGCTCATTATCGAGACATTGCTTGATTCCGCCTGCCTGCTGAGCGCCTGTTGGTGGTGGATTACCAATGACCAAAGCAATGACCGGATACCATTGCGTCTTGCCGCAGCAGCGGCAATCTTACATGGAATTCGGGTTTGGATATTTGTACTCGCACGAGTGGGACCATGGAAAAATTTTGACATCAGACCGGAGCAGCTGGCATATCATGCCAATTGGTGGAATTGGGGCTGGCTTATCGTTGCCGTCGTCCTGGCAACATCAGCCGTCATCGGGGTCATTGTCATCTGGATCATCAGGCGCCGCGCCCGAAAAACAGAGCAAGTTCAGTGATCCAAAAGGTCGGGCTTTAAGATTGTGAAGAAATCCAAAATCGACTACAAAATGTTGAAGGAACTATCACAATGTCAAAAATAGACGCCGTTCAAGCCGATATTACCACATTACACGTCGATGCTATCGTCAATGCTGCCAATCGCAGCTTGTTAGGCGGTGGCGGTGTGGATGGCGCTATTCACCGGGCATCGGGACCGGAACTGTTGGCAGAATGCCGGACACTGGGCGGCTGTCAAACCGGCAATGCCAAATTGACCAAAGGTTACCATCTCCCGGCAAAATATGTCATTCATACAGTCGGCCCGGTCTGGCGAGGTGGCAATGCCGGTGAAGCAGAATTGCTGGCGAGTTGTTACCACCGGTCACTTGAAATTGCTGTTGAGCATGATATTAAAAGCATTGCTTTTCCCTCTATCAGCACCGGGGTCTATGGCTATCCTGTTGAAGCCGCCTCCAGAATTGCCGTCTCAACCGTCAGTAACTTTCTTGAAACATACGACTCCACCATCACCGTGATTTTCTGCTGTTTTTCGGAAAAAGATTTGGAAATATATCACCAAATTCTCCACAGGAATACAAAGCGTCCTCCCGAATGAGTTCCACGACCACAAAACGAAGAGAGATCGGACTATAATTTTACTTCAATCCTATTTATTTCCATATCATTAATCAATCCAAAAACGATTTCTCCTCGTCCCGATTATCGAGACTCGTCCGAAATGACAGAATCAGATGACACATTGCGATGCTGTGATCTTTTCTCCCGCTTATCTTTTGGCATTCCTTCCTGTTTCCGTTAAATTTCAATGCAATTTTTAAGACCAATGAAAGGACTGTACAATGCACCGTAATCTTCTCCTCATCAGTAATTCTACTCTCCATGGCAGCGGTTATCTCGATCATTGCGCCGAAAATATCAAAGAATTTCTGGGAAATAGAAAAACTGTGGTATTCATTCCTTTTGCCCGACCAGGTGGAATCAGCCACGACTGCTATACAGATACAGCCCGGGAACGCTTTGCCCGAATGGGCTATCAGTCGTCAGGTGTCCATGAAGCCGATGATATGCAAGCTGCTATTCGTTCAGCCGATGCGATCTTCATTGGCGGCGGGAATACTTTCGTGCTATTAACTGGGCTGTATGAACACAATCTGATGAATGTCATCCGGGAAGAGGTCGCCCATGGCAAACCTTATATCGGGACCAGTGCCGGGTCCAATGTCGCTGCTCATAGTATCATGACCACCAACGATATGCCCATCATGTATCCGCCATCTTTCGAAGCTTTAAACTTGGTTCCCTTCAATCTCAATCCCCATTACCTCGATCCCGATCCCAATTCCACTCACATGGGTGAAACCCGGGAAACCCGCATCAAGGAGTTTCATGTATTCAACGATGTTCCGGTTATCGGTCTCCGGGAAGGCGCTATACTGTATGTAACTGATCATCAGATGATTTTAAAAGGTACCACAGGGGCTCGACTAATGAACGCCGGTGAAGAGGCTGTGGAGTATCTGCCGGGTGATGATCTGAGCTTTTTGCTTTAGGAATTGAAACGGAGTTACACAGAAAAGATACAGAGTTCACGGAGAATTTTTATTATAGACTCTCGTTTGACTTAAATTAATTATAAAATCATGTCAGCAGGTCTCCTGAAAAAAACAATCCTTGCTCTGATTATATTGACACTCTCAGCTAATGCCGGGGAAAATAACGTATCCGAATTACTTGAACAACTCGTCGAGCTCAGTCCCGAAATAAATCGGATAATAACAACCAGGTATTCCGATACTACCCTGGCATTCAATGAGCACTATTTATTAACCGCAGATTTCCGTCTTTTCGGTCTGAAGATTGGTCAAATGACATTAGGTGAAGTCATCATCAGCAACAAAGATTCCTTTTCCATAACCTATAATCCACCCTTTGAGAAATGGGACACCCAATATCTGAGTTACTGGCAAGGCAATTCGATTTTCATCGATGAGGTTATCAGCCAGGAACCGGAAAAATATATTTATAAAAAAGCAGATTCAGCCTGGATATTGATCGATTACCTGGCTGAAAATCCCCGTGAAAATAAAACAGCGCTATTTCAGCAAGGAATGCAGGCAAATTCCGTTAATCTGGTTGAATTCACACAACTGCTTTTCCAACGGCAATTTACTGATATTCGGGAAGTACTATTTCTGGCGGAATCGTATCGGATCCAACTGGAAAAATCTGCAGCGTTATCGGAGCTTTACAGTATTTACGAATTGAAATGGAATGTCCGTAAAGGCGAGGAGCGGGTGCGTCTGAATGGTGTTCATCTGCTGGGTTTGGAAACAGATTCTCGATATATCCCTCTCGCGGGTATCCTGGAAGTCAGTTTTGTGGGGCTGCTGGATGTGAATTTGACAGGCATAATTCAGTTCGATTCTGACACGGAGTAGTTTTTATTGTATAACATAATGCTCGTTCCAACATTCTGCATCGAAACGGTCTGTTGCTACCTTGAGATTTCCCGGAGCAAATGATAAACCGGCGCCAGCGACACTGGGGAATGGCTGGGTGCAAAATGTTTATCGGAGCGGTTCTGTTCGATATTAATGCGATAAATATTTTCCGCTTTCGGATGACATTTTTCATAACTGTGCTCGAACTGGACATACAGCAGAATCAGAATAAAGCTGGCTAAATCCAGCGACAATCCACCGATATTGATCAGAGTATTGCCTTTTGCATGTCTGAAATTTCAAAAAATCATTTTCAGGAAAACCGGCACTATTATCACTCCTGTTTTGAAAATTGGATAAATCTTTCCCAAGAGTCTCCGGATAAATTAAAGTTGTCAGTTATAAAGAAGGGGCGAAAGATCATCGCCCCTTCTGCCCACGTTGAAACGTTATGCCTTACTCATATCGCAACGCCTTCACCGGATCGGTCAGCGCTGCTTTGACTGACTGAAAACTGACCGTAACAATCGCAATCAGCAGCGAGATAATCGCCGATAAAATGAATATCAGAGTTTCCAATTCCGTTTGATATGCAAAGTTCTGCAGCCAGCGCTGCAAAGCAAAGACCGCCAGCGGCTGGGCAATAACATTCGAAATCAGAACAAGTAAAATAAACTCCCGCGAGATATGCCAGACAATGTTGAACTCGCTGGCGCCGATGACCTTGCGGATTCCGATCTCCTTGGTTCGGCGCTCTGCCACAAATGCCGACAATCCCAGCAGTCCAAGACAGGCAACAAAAATCGTAATGATTGAAAAGTAACTGAAAATTGCTCCCAGTTTTTTCTCATCGGCATAGTACTCATTCAGTTTGTCCTCCAGATAGACATAGTTGAATGGGCGCTTATTGCCGAATTTTTCCCATTCGGATTTGATAAAATCAATTGTTTCCTCCCGATTATCAGCAGAAATACGAATACTCAGTTGCCCCAGAAACCGATCCGACAGAATAATCGTCAACGGTTCCACCGGATTATGCAGCGATCGATAATTGAAATCTTTGACCACGCCGATTACAGGACCATCTTTTTGTGCATTTCCATCAAGATCGATCCCGAACTGGATGCGTTTGCCCAGCGCTTCATCACCCCAGTTCAGGTGCAAAGCTGCAGCTTCATTAATCAGAAAAGCCTCGGTCATATCCGTGCTTCTTTCCCGATCATAATTCCGCCCTTTGACGATTTCCATTCCCATCATATCAATATAGTCATAATCGATCAACATCAGGTTCAGCGCTTGTTCTTCCATCTGTCCGGCATTTTCGACTCTGTGCACGATCTTTCCGAAAATACCGCCCGGAACGCTGTTGGATAATGCCGCCGACGTAACACCGGGATAGCGCTTGATCTCCTCTAAAAAGGATGGCAGGTTTTGATTGATAAAGGTCGTATCTCGCAGCTGTGCAACAATGACGCCCTCCTTATCAAAACCCAGGTCAGTATTGCGTACAAACCGGAGCTGCTTCGAAACTGCCATCGTTCCCAGAATCATAAAAACGGAAATTGTAAATTGCACGACTACCAGAACTCTTCGAAATGCTCCGCTTTTTCTACCACTCGTCAATTCACCTTTCAATATCCCGGCGGCTTCAAAAGATGATAAATAGAATGCCGGGTAGCTTCCGGCGATAATACCCGTCAGGAGCGTTATGCCGATTACTGAGAGCAGGATGAAAGGATCCTGGAATACGCGCAGAGAAAAATCACGTCCGGAAAGGTAATTGAAGGTCGGCAGAATGAGCGGAATGATAACTGCCGAGATGATCAGCGCAATCAGGGCAAGAACAATCGATTCGGATAAAAACTGGCGAATCAGGGCAGGTCTGTCAGCACCAATGGTCTTGCGGATACCAACTTCTTTGGATCGGGACGAGGAGCGGGCGGTCGCCATATTCATATAATTAATACAGGCAATCAGCAGCATAATAACGGCTACAGCGATGAAGATGTAAATATAGGCGATGTTACCCGTCGGAAGTTCAAACTGCAGCTTTGAATTCAGGTGAATATCCAGAATATTCGACGCCATCAAATTAAAACTGCCGTTCAGCCGGTCACCAATTTCCCGCATGTATTTATCATAAAAGACGGGAAATTTTTCGATGATATCCGCCATTTTCGTGTTTGGATTTAAAAGCACGTATGTATATGCCTGTATATTCCAGAAACGACCGGCACTGTTATCATTAAAATTCTCAGTGCCAATAGCTTTAGCAATAGTATTCATGGAGAGCAAACCGTCGAATTTCAGGTGTGAATTTCCAGGCAAATCCCGGATGACGCCGGTAATTTTAAAAGCGTCTCCATCGGCATCGGTCAAAAACATTCCCAGAGGATTTTCCTTGCCGAAATATTTGTCTGCCATGCTTTCAGTAAGTACCACGGAATAGGGTTCGGTCAGCGCCTTTTCCGGATCACCATACAGGAATGAATGGCTGAATATCCTGAATATTGTCGAGTCTGCCCAGTAAAGCTCAGTTTCGAAAAATTCCTTGTCCTCATATTTAAACGAGGTTTCGTCATCCACATTCAAAAAACGACAGAATTCCGCAATTTCCGGAAATTCTGTTTTCATTGTCGGTCCGAGTGGAATAGATGTAACCGCAAACTGATCTTTCTTACCCCCGATAAAAAAGTCCGAATCCAGCCGGTAAATTCTTGCGGAATTTTCATGATATTTATCATAGGATAATTCATAGCGAACATACAGAAGGATTAGTAGCGTACAGACAATCCCGATCGATAGTCCCAGAATATTTATTAATGAATAGAATTTATTGCGAAAGAGATTGCGAATCGCAATTTTAAGGTAATTTTTAAACATTACTTCCCCTCATATTGGTAACAGCCGGAATATTTCAGACGGATCACTTTTTCCGAAACATAATTGGAATGGAATCTTTTTCAGGCACGCCAATCTGAACCAGGTCCCAACCTTTTTCATGGTCCATGATGACATGCCGTATAGTCCTGACCCGGTCCTCGGAATTGGTACCATCTCCCTCCCAGGCAACCAGTTCTACCCGGTAATTCAGTTTGCGTTTCTTTCCGTTAATGGTCACCTCGATTTCGATATTCTGTTCGGGTTCGACCGTCGGAATGCTTAGCACTATTTCACGCATCTTGTCCTCCTTGAAAACAAAAAATGCCGGAGCTGAATCCGGCACTTTTATATTTTGATTAAACAATCATCATATTTATTTGCTGATAATCCCAATCATAGAAAGAGATTACCTGTTAAAAACGGCTCTTATATTAAACGTGAAACTCAACGCCGTTCTTTTCTGTGATTATCTGACCATCAAACAGGTGAACGATACGATGCGCCAATTCCGCATTGGCGGGAGAGTGCGTCACCATCAGGATCGTCGTTCCATTCTCATTCAGGTCCGTCAGAATCTTCATGACTTCATCGCCGTGTGCGGAATCCAAATTACCGGTTGGTTCATCGGCGAGGATTATTTTGGGATTTGAGATCACGGCGCGGGAAACCGCCACACGTTGCTGCTGTCCACCGGAAAGCTGCTGCGGAAAGTGATTGCGGCGATGCAGGATATTCATCTGATCCAGTTTTTCATCGACCCGCCGTTTACGCTCAGCAGACGGTACACCGAGGTAGAGCAGCGGCAATTCTACATTTTCGAAAACCGTCAGTTCGTCGATCAGGTTAAAACTCTGGAATACAAAACCAATGTTTTCCTTGCGCAGGTTGGCGCGCTGTCTCTCAGAATATTTGGAGACTTCCTTCCCTACAAAATAATACTCGCCCTCAGTCGGATTATCCAGCAATCCCAGAATATTCAGCAGGGTTGATTTTCCACAACCGGATGGTCCCATAATCGCGACAAATTCACCCTCCTTGACTTCGAGGGCAACCTGGTTCAACGCAGTGGTTTCCACCTCCTCGGTCGTGAATACTTTCGTTAGATTGACTGTTTTAATCATCGTATAACTCCTTTGTTTAGCTGCATTTTAATTGATCAGATACTCAGCTGGTTATTTTTTTAATATTAGTTTATCGATATCACCATAACTGTCGTATGATGAGGTGATGACTTTTTCGCCAGGTTGCAATCCTTCCAGCACTTCGAAAACTTCGGGATTCATCCGCCCGATCCGGATATTCCGTTTGATTGCAAACTCACCGGACGGATCAACAACATAAATCCATTGTCCTCCGGTTTTCTGATAAAAACCACCCTTTGCCAGTAAAATCGCTTCGGAAAGGTCACCCAGTTCCAGGCGAATATGGACTGTCTGACCGCGGCGGATACCGTCGGGTTCTTGCCCCTCAAACAGCATATCGACTTCAAAACGTCCGTTCAGTACCTCCGGATAAATTTTATCAATTCGCATCTGGTGGGTATTACCGGCAAAGGTGAACTCACCCCGCTGATTGACATCGATTCGCGCCAGATAATATTCATCGACGCGCACCCTAATTTTAAAACCGTCCAGTACATCAATCTGTCCCAGCCGCTGACCACGGGTTTTGGACTCGCCAATTTCGGCATTCAGGGAGGTCAGCTGCCCGGTGACCGGGGCTTTCACGGTGAGGTTTTCGAGATTTTCCTTGACAATTTCCAGGTTTTCTTCCATTCGTCTCAGCGACGCTTCCAGCTGGTTGATCTGGGTCTCCTGGAAAAGGGAATCCTGTTTGTGGCTGAGAAGGGTTAGCTCCCGGTTTTTGACCAGGTAATTATAGCGATCCCGCGCCTCTTCCCAATCCTGCTCGGAAACAAGATTTTTATTAAACAGTTCGGTTTGTTTGTCATAGACTCGTTTCTGTTGCTGCATCTGGTAATTCAATTCCAGCAACTGCGCCTGCAACGCCAGCCGGTTTTGCTGCATTGCCAGACGGGTATTCCGCAAATTATTACTCTGCTGAAACAGTTCGGCTTCCCGGTACATAATATCCATAAGAAGATTGGTATTGCCCAATTGCAGGATTTTATCACCTTTTTTGACATAAGTGCCAGCTTCGAGGAAAATCTTATCAACCCGCCCGCCTTCCATGGCGTCAAGGTAAATCGTTTTGATGGGGATGACGGTGCCGGTGACCGGAATGAATTCCTGGAAGGGACCGTTTTCAACGGTACTGATGGTTATTCGTTCTTCCTGGACATTCAATTTGGAACTGTGATCGCCGAAAAAAATACTGTAAACCACAAAAAATATAATTAATACAATTGCGGTAATTCCGAGTATTTTTTTAACTGTCCATTTTTTCTTTTCAATTTTCCGATCCATGCAATCCCCTTAAAAATTTACCGTGCCGAATTCTCAAAAAAAGTACTACGTTAGAATAAAAGGAATCTAAAAAGTTGTCACATCTATTCGCATTGGTATTTCACTATCAAAAATATAGATAAAATCCCAATCATAAGACAGAATTTAAAGGAATTTACTTGATAAAACTGTTCATGGAATTATATTTAAACAATACTATAACTGACGGATTCAATGATGCCTCAAAAATCGGATACTTACGACATTGAAATCACCCTGCAGACTTTAAAATATGCAACCCGACAGCTGGTTGCTGAACTGGATCTGGACCGGGTGATTTTTCATGCTTTGTGTACGATTGCCGACTTCGGTTCCAGCCAGAATTTATCGCTGCTGCTCCTGAGCGAGGATTCCATCACGGCGAAGGTCAACGGAATTATGGAGGAATCGAATTTCCAGACACCGGGCGATATCATTACGCTGAAAGGCACTCCGCTGCAGGAAGTTTATAATGCAAAAGTCTCTGGCGATTATTATTGCCAGCGCAAGACAACCTATCCGATTCCGACCCACAACATCATTCATAAAAGCTGTAAATGTACCTGCCTGCCACTGGTAGGAACGAGCAACAAAGTCATCGGTTTCATCAATTTCGAACATCGAAAAGATCATACGGTCCATAAAAATCACAATGAGCTTTTTTCGGTAATCACGACCCTTATTGCGACAGCGATTGAAAATGCCCGGCTGTTCCAGATGGCGACGATCGATGGACTGACCGGATTATATGTGCGGCGCTATTTTGATATTCGTCTCCAGGAAGAAATTACCCGGCTAAAACGGTCGGAATCCCGACTCGGATTGATCGTTTTTGATATCGATCATTTTAAAAATTTCAATGACACCTACGGACACCAGCAGGGCGATGTTATTTTGGCGGATACCGCTGAAATTATCAGGAATGCCGTTCGAAAAGATGTGGATATTCCCTGCCGCTACGGAGGTGAAGAATTTGTCGTTATTTTACCGGGCACAGACCAGGAAGGTGCGATTGTACTGGCTGAACGTATCCGGAAAAGATGCGAAGATAATCAGTATCGCAGCCTGGGCGAAAAACCGATGCGGGTGACCATAAGCGGCGGGATCGCGACAATCGATTCTAAAACCGTCATTGATAAGGAAGAATTCTTTAAACGCGCCGATATGAAACTCTATGAAGCCAAACAGGCTGGCAGGAATCGGATACGATTTTAATTCGAATTTGTTTAACAATTCATATTAATACACAAAAGCCCACTCAATCAGGAATGGGTTTTTGAAATGGCTAGAGAGCAAGTTTATTTCATCAAAACTACCTTTTGGGTCAATTTGTGTTCCGGTGAAGTATAAACAATGAAATAGACGCCGGTGGGCACCACCGCACCGGTATTATTTCTACCATCCCAGTATATCGTATGGTATCCCGGCGGATACGTATTGGATTGCCGGTTATTCAGTCGCCAGACTACTGAGCCTTGTATATTATAAATAACCAATGAAAACCGGGTCTCTTCCGGTAAATCCAGTTTCAGTGTAGTTGTGATATTGAACGGATTCGGAAAAACGGAATGCAGCTTGAATTCGGCTGGGATCGGGTCAAGCTCAATACTTGGGATCGTGGAATCTTTCGAGTACTGCATATCATCATCACATTTAAAAGATTTGGATGACGTATAACCAGACACATGATCTAGTTCATCAACTGACCTGACTTTATAATAAACATATATACTGGGAGGAAGAGGAATGGTTTTAATCCAACGGGTTTCAGAATTATCTACATAATTAGTAGACGTTGTTGTTGCTTTTAAGAGCCAAGCTCCGGTCCCTCTCTTTTTCCAGACCTGATAATGATCCAGATCTGGTTCAGTGACCGCATTCCAGTACACTTTCGGATGGTTATTGTACCAGGTGCCATTGAATCCTCCCGGTGTTGCTGGCGCCTGATGGTAGTACAATGCACCAATGTCCGGATCAGTACTATCCGGATCCTGAGAATACATATAATCCGGAAAACGCCAGTAGATATAATTTGTGAAATCTCCATTGTCAATTGCAGGGCTGTTATTGGTCAAATGAAAATTCCCATTATTTTGATCTACAAATTCAGGATTTGTATTTGTTCCGTCGAATCCCTGGGGAACTGAGCAATTATAATAAATATTATCACTCGTGACAACAGTTGTATATGTCGTCGAGTAATTTACTGGAGCATCATAAAATATGGAATTGGAAATCCACAAATTGATCTTTCCATAAATATTCTGTGCTGTGCTTTCATTTCGGATCAACATACCTGAGCCATACATGGTGCTTCCAATATTATAAAAAGTGCAAAAATCGGTATGTAAATTTAATTCTGATGATATCCCCGATTCGTATGTATCAAGATCAATATAAATTCCCTGGTGCAAAACATCAAAGAATTGTGAATGGTGAACCAGAACACAAGTAGACTGGGACGAATGATAAAATTCCGGTTCGAAAAATATCCCGATATCACAATCATGAATTTGGCAATTTTCAATCTCGATTTCAGCCGAGTTGGTCTGCCCGGTTCGTATTCCAATGTTACAATCTCTTATCTCGACATTTTCCAGATG
>CAZSDW010000067.1:0-14283 GCA_964605705.1 uncultured bacterium | reverse complement strand
ACATTCACATGGGGCTTCGTACGCTTAAATTGTTCCTTCGCCATGGGCTCTCCTTAGTTTTGTAAAAATTCGGGAACGAATCCTCTGGTTTTCTCGACAATTTCCCGCTGAATTTTTTTATCACATTTTTCATAACTGGAAAATTGCATGCTAAAAACCGCTCTTCCCTGACTTAAAGATCTTAAATCGGTGGCATAACCAAATGATTCACGTAATGGAATCATTGCATCCACAATGTTAATATCATTCCGTTTATCCATCCTCAGAATATTCGCTCGCCGGGTATTAAGGTCATTAATGATATCACCCAGATAAGCGTCCGGTACCGATACTTCCAAGGACATGATCGGTTCCAATATTGCCGGCTTAGCTTTATAAAGAGCATCCTCCAACGCTAAGGCTGCAGCGACCTCATAAGCTAATTCTGTGCTGTCATTCTCACGGAATTCCGCACTGATAAGAACAACCCGAATTTTATGCAGAGCGTATCCGGCAATCACTCCGCTTTTTACACTGTTTTGAATTCCTCGCTCAATCGCAGGAAAAAATACTTTCGGTACATCCAATTTCGAAATATCATTCTGAATAATCACGCCGTGATCAGCACTGCTGTCCGGTGCAATCGTCAGATTCACAACCGCAAACTGCGATTTACCACCAGTCTGGCGATCAAAACGTCCTGCTCCTTGAGATTTAATCTCCACTGTTTCACGATAGGAAACCTGCGGTTTGCCGACATGGGCTTGAATCCTAAATTCTCGCAGCAGCCGATCAACCAGGATTTCCAGATGCAGTTCACCCATTCCCGAAATGATGATTTGACCTGTGTCTTCATCTTCGGAAATTTTGAAAGTCGGGTCTTCGTAAGATAATTTTTCCAGGGATAGTTTCAGATTATCCGAATCGGCTTTGCTCTTGGGTTCTACTGTAATCGCGATTACCGGCTCCGGAAAGTCCATAGACTCAAGAATAATCGGATTTTTTGAATCGCAGAGGGTATGCCCGGTAAAGCTGAATTTGAGTCCAACCAGCGCGCCAATTTCTCCGGTTGTCAGTTCGTCCCGGTCCTCACGTTTATTAGCGTGCATTAACAGCAGACGGCTGACACGTTCTTTTTTGTCAACGGTTGAATTATACAGAACACTGCCTTTTTTTATCGAGCCGGAATAAACCCGGACAAAACTTAATCTGCCAACATGGGTATCGGTCATAATTTTAAAAATCAACGCCGAGGTTGACTCATCCGGATTGGCTTCCCGCTTAATCACGGTTCCCTTTAGATTCACTCCCTGGACAGGAGGAATGTCGAAAGGTGACGGCAGGAAATCCACAACGGCATCCAGCAGCGGCTGAACACCTTTATTTTTAAAAGCGGAGCCGCAGAGAACCGGCACAATTTTATTTCGTAAAGTCCCGGCGCGCAGTGCTTTCTCTATATCTTTTGCCTCAATGACATCCCCATTCAGATATTTCGCAAAGAGCACATCATCATAATTGGCAGCTTCTTCAATAAGTTTTACACGATATTCTTCGGCAATTTCCTTTAAATCGTCGGGGATTTCACCGATATAATATTTTGCGCCCAGAGCGCTGGCGTCATAAATAATACTCTTGAACTGAATCAGATCGATAATACCGGTAAACATTTCGCCCGAACCAATCGGCAGAGAAATCGCGACCGGCGTGGCTTTCAGCCGGTTTTTAATCATCGCTAAGACAGCATAAAAATCCGCACCGGCTCGATCCATTTTATTCACAAACGCAATGCGGGGAATATGATATTTGTCCGCCTGGCGCCAAACCGTTTCGCTCTGTGGTTCGACACCGCCGACACCGCAAAAAATAGCTATCGCACCATCCAACACCCGGAGTGCCCGCTCGACTTCAGCGGTAAAATCAACGTGACCGGGCGTATCGATAATATTGATCCGATGCTTGTTCCAATAGCACGTTGTCGCAGCAGATGTAATGGTGATTCCGCGTTCCTTTTCCTGGGTCATCCAGTCCATCGTCGCGGAACCTTCGTGAACCTCACCCATTTTATGTAACCGCCCCGTATAGAATAGAATCCGTTCGGTCGTTGTGGTCTTACCCGCATCGATATGCGCCATAATTCCAATATTTCGAACGTTACTTAGTACTTCTTTCGGCACGGTTTACCTATTATCTAAAATGCGCAAATGCCTTGTTAGCTTCAGCCATGCGATGGGTGTCGTCTCGCTTCTTTATAGAAGCGCCATCGCCATCCGCAGCAGCCATCATTTCAGCCGCCAGTTTTTCCGCCATGGATTTTCCCGGTCGGGCTTTGGCAAAATTAATCATCCAGCGGGAAGCCAAGGCAAATCTTCTTTTGGGCTTGACTTCAATCGGTACCTGATAGGTGGCGCCACCAATTCTTCTTGATTTGACTTCCATAACAGGAGCGACATTACTCATTGCTTTACGAAATACATCCAAACCATTGGATTTGCGTTTATCCTGAATAATCTCCATTGCATCGTAAAATATTTTTTCAGCCACGGACCGTTTGCCCTCTCTCAGGACATAACTGATAAATCTGGCAACATCGATATCACCATATTTTGGATCGGGTATAATTTCACGAGCAACGATTTTCTTTCTACGTGACATTCGGTTAACTCCCTGTTATGATGGACGTTTAGTCCCGTATCTGGAACGACTGTTTTTTCTATCATTAACGCCACTGGTATCGAGCGTCCCACGAATAATATGGTAACGAACACCCGGAAGGTCCTTGACACGACCACCTTCAACCAGAACAAGTGAATGCTCCTGAAGGTTATGTCCCTCACCGGGAATATAGGCATTGACTTCCTTGCCATTGACCAGTCGGACACGGGCAACTTTTCGTAATGCTGAGTTCGGTTTCTTCGGAGTCGTTGTGTAAACACGTGTACATACACCTCTCTTTTGCGGACATCCCTTCAGAGCCGGTGCTTTCTCTTTCTTGCTTACAGTCCTTCTACCTTTGCGTACTAACTGGTTGATCGTTGGCATATTTTCTCCATTATAAAAGCCTGTAAAAATACTATTTCTTTATTTTTTAAGCAATACATTTTATCTTTAATTTTATTTTTGAAGCGCGGCAAGTTCATCTTCTTTTGAGCGCTCTCTTTCTCTAATTGAATCCCATTCTTCTAGCTCTTCTTCCGGTTCAACAACCAGGATATCGTTATACTTACGCAGACCGGTTCCGGCAGGAATCAGGTGCCCCATCAGAATGTTTTCCTTCAAACCTCTCAGGTTGTCCACCTTACCGGCAACAGCTGCATCTGTGAGCACTCGGGTTGTTTCCTGAAACGATGCTGCTGACAGGAATGACTCTGTGTTCAAAGATGCCCGGGTGATACCCAGAAGAATTTCTGTAAACTGGGCGGGACGGGCAGGACGAGCTTTCGCAGGATTGCGTCCTTCTTCCTTCAATAAACGGTTGAATTTCGCGAACTCCTTCTTGGAAACCACATCTTCGAGATCCCAATCCGAATCACCCACATTTGTAATGACGACATACTCTTTAATCCGATTGTTTTCTTCGATCAGCTCGTGCCGGTTGACGCGGTCTTTTTCAAGCAGGTCAGTATCACCGGAATCCTCAATACGAACTTTCTGCATCATCTGACGGACGATAACTTCAATATGTTTATCGTTGATTCGGACACCCTGGAGACGGTAAACTTCCTGAATTTCGTTTACAAGGTATTCCTGAACCTTTCGCGGATCCTGAACTGCCAGAATATCCTGAGGCGTAACCGGTCCTTCACACAAGCGATCACCGGCTTTTACCTCGTCACCCTGGTTCACCAGAACGAACCGACCGTAAGGCATTTTGTACTTTTTCTGTGATCCATCAGGACTGGAAACCAGAATCTCACGAATACCCTTTTCGGTTTTACCAAAACTCACAATACCATCAATTTCAGTAATAATTGACGGATCACTGGGACGACGAGCTTCAAATAATTCGGCGACTCGTGGCAGACCA
Source organism: uncultured bacterium (assembly GCA_964605705.1). GTDB lineage: Bacteria > Fidelibacterota > UBA2242 > UBA2242 > UBA2242 > CAZSDW01. The sequence goes on along the minus strand of CAZSDW010000067.1, from coordinate 10,280 downwards.
CCGGTAATATCACTGGTTTTACCCATTTCTTTCGGAATCTTGGCAATGACATCGCCCGCGACGACATCTTCACCATTCTTCACAACAAGCATCGCCCGAACAGGTAAAATAAATCCGGGATGGACCACTTCCTGACCACCTTCCAGGCTGATAATATCAATCCTTGGCTGAATAGTGCGGTCTTTGGCTTCAATGACCGTCGTCGATTTATGCCCCGACTCATCGGCTTCAATACTGTAACTGACATTCTCGATCAAATCCACAAAGCGGACTTTTCCATCATGAAGCGCCAGTATCTGATCCATGTAAATATCCCAACGGAACAAGGTTTGCCCGACTTTGATGTCATCACCATCTTTGACAAGCATGTGGGCGCCGTAAGGAATATTATAGGTCGAAGTTACCCGATTATTTTCATCGACAAGACTCATCATCTCATTTCGTGAAAGTACAACATTGTACTTATCTTTTTTGTACAAAAGCTCTTTATAATTCTCGGTAAATACGACCCGCCCTTTGCTTTTGGCAACCGTCTCGGATTCCTCGACGATACGCGCGGCAGTTCCACCAAAGTGGAAAGTTCGCAATGTCAGCTGTGTTCCCGGCTCACCGATAGACTGAGCCGCCATAATTCCAACCGCCTCACCAAGATTAATTAATTTTCCGGTCGCCAAATTTCGTCCATAGCATTTACTGCAGACACCGCGATGGGATTCACAGGTCAATACGGAACGAATCCGGATCTTTTCAATTCCTGAGCGCTGAATCTGCAACGCTTTCTTCTCGGTAATTTCCTGACCGGCTTCAACAAAAATTTCGTTGTCATCATCGGGATTGAAAATATCTTCCTGAGCGACACGACCAACGATACGGTCTGCCAGGTTTTCAATGATATTTTCCTCTTTTTTCAAAGCGGTGATATCAATACCGTTAATGGTACCGCAATCATCCTCTGAAATAACCACATCCTGAGCCACATCGACCAAACGACGAGTCAAATAACCGGCATCGGCTGTTTTAAGAGCAGTATCCGCCAAACCTTTACGAGCACCGTGAGTCGAAATAAAGTACTCCAGTACGGTAAGTCCTTCTTTGAAATTTGACGTAATTGGCGTTTCAATAATTTCACCGACCTGACCAGTCATGGATTTTTGCGGTTTCGCCATCAATCCACGCATACCAGCCAACTGTTTAATCTGCTCACTACTTCCACGAGCACCGGAATCCGCCATCATAAAAACAGGATTGAATCCCTGACGATCGGCAGCCATATGCTCAATCATCACTTCCGACAGTTTATTGGTCGTATGAGTCCAGTTATCAATAACCTTATTATAGCGCTCGCCTTCGGTTAAGATACCCTTCTGGAATTTCTTCTGAATGTCCTCAACCCGAGCAAAGGATTCTTTCAGAATCTCTTCCTTCTGGGTTGGAATCATCACATCGGAGATTGAGATTGAAACACCCGATTGGGTGGCATATCTAAAACCCAGGTTTTTCAGATTATCCAGAAACTTGACGGTTTCATAGTTGCCGGCTTCCTGGAAGGAGAGACCGACAATGCGTTCGACAGTTTTTTTACTGATTAATTCGTTTATATATTCCATTCCCTTAGGCAGAATACTGTTAAACAGTGCCCGACCGGGAGTGGTATCAACCATTTTTCCATTAACCCTGATCTTGACTCTTGCATGCAGGTCAACCTCATCATTATTATATGCCATAATGGCTTCATCGATTGATGAGAACAGCAGCCCCTCACCCTTGACGCCATCTTTCTGGCGGGTAATGTAATACACTCCCAGAACCATATCCTGAGAGGGAATCGCAATCGGATAACCGTGAGCAGGGTGTAAAATATTATGGCTGGATAAAGCGAGGATTCGACATTCCATCAGAGCTTCAAATGACAACGGAACGTGAACAGCCATCTGATCACCATCAAAGTCGGCATTAAACGCCGCACAAACCAGCGGATGGATCTGAATTGCTTTTCCATTAATCAGGACTGGCTGGAAGGCTTGGATACCCAGACGGTGCAGTGTTGGTGCTCGGTTCAGAAGGATGGGATGATCTTTGACCACATATTCCAGTACCTTGTAAACTTCAGCATCTTTCCTGTCAACCATAGATTTTGCCGATTTAGGCGTTTTTGCTAAACGCCGGCGAATCAATTGGTGGATAATGTGCGGTTTAAACAGCTCGATTGCCATCTCCTTGGGAAGACCACACTGGTTCAGCTCTAACGTTGGTCCAACAACAATCACCGATCGTCCACTGTAATCTACTCGTTTGCCAAGCAGGTTCTGACGAAAACGTCCCTCTTTACCCTTCAGCATATCACTGAGACTTTTCAAGGGACGACGGGTACCGCTGCGAACTTCTGTTCTTCTGCGACTGTTGTCGAACAGGGAGTCAACGGCTTCCTGAAGCATTCGTTTTTCATTGCGCAGAATGACATCAGGCGCTTTGATTTCGATCAGCTGTTTCAGGCGGTTGTTCCGAATGATAACCCGACGATAAAGATCGTTCAGGTCACTGGCAGCAAATCGTCCGCCTTCCAGCGGAACCAAGGGTCTTAAATCCGGTGGAATCACCGGTAGAACCGTAACAACCATCCATTCAGGTTTATTGACCGGTTTGCCTTCACTGGGCAAAAAAGCTTTGACGACTTTTAGTCGTTTTAAAATTTCGGTTTTCTGAGTGACCGATTTCTTGGTTTTCAGTTCTTTTTTTAGTTCCCGGACCAGAATGTCAACATCCACTTTCTGAAGCAGTTCACGAATTGCCTCACCACCGGTTTTAGCGATAAAGTAATTCTGGGCTTCTTCATCATCGAAAAGTTCGGTCTTGGGACCGTATTTTATCATGTTCTCGAAATACTCTTCTTCGGTGATGACAGATTTATAAGGAAGGTCTGAGCCACCCCGATTCAGGACAACATATTTTTCATAATAGACAATCTCTTCGAGATTCTTAGTCCGGATATTCAACAGGTAATACAATTTGCTCGGAATAGAGCGTAAAAACCAAATATGAACTACTGGTACTGCCAGGGTAATATGACCCATCCGCTCCCGGCGAACCTTTTTTCTGGCGACTTCAACACCGCATCGGTCACAAATAATCCCTTTATAACGAATCCGTTTGTATTTTCCGCAATGGCATTCCCAGTCTTTTACCGGACCAAAAATTTTCTCGCAAAACAGACCATCTTTTTCCGGTTTATATGATCGGTAGTTGATCGTCTCCGGTTTCAGTACCTCACCGTGCGAACGGGTTAAGATCGCTTCCGGGGAGGAGAGGTGAATGGTAATACTCTCAAATTCATGATTTTGACTAAAGGGTTTTGTAAAACTCATCTTTATATCTATACCTCCAGTCCCAACGAATGGGGCTAACTTATATCCATTTCAATGCAAAGACCTTGCAGCTCTTTCAACAATACATTGAAAGACTCGGGCACTCCGAAATCGGAGAAATTTTCACCCTTGACAATTGCATTATATACTCTGGAACGACCTTCAACATCATCAGATTTGATCGTCAGAACTTCCTGTAATGTGTATGCGGCGCCGTATGCTTCGAGTGCCCATACTTCCATTTCACCAAACCGCTGTCCACCAAACTGGGCTTTTCCGCCAAGTGGCTGCTGAGTAACGAGTGAATAAGGACCGGTGGAACGGGCGTGCATCTTATCTTCAACCAGATGCGACAGTTTCATCATATAGATATATCCCACCGTAACCATCTCATCGAAAGGTTCACCGGTCATACCGTCAAATAGTTTCGCCTTGCCGGTTTCCGGAAGACCTGCTTTTCTCATTTCTGCAGCGACCTCTTCTTTGGAAGCACCATTGAAAACCGGGGTTTCATAATAAACACCCAGCTCCTTGCCAGCCCAACCAAGCATGGTTTCATACAGCTGCCCAAGGTTCATACGAGACGGTACCCCTAAAGGATTTAAAACAATATCAACGGGCGTCCCATCATCCAGAAACGGCATATCTTCCTGTGGAACGATTATGGAGACAACACCTTTATTTCCATGTCGTCCTGCCATTTTATCGCCAACCTGGACTTTACGTTTATTGGCAACATACACCTTTGCCAGTTGCAAAACGCCGGGTTGCAGGTCATCGCCGACCTTGATTTTATATATTTCCTGCTCTAATTCCTCATCGATTTTCTGCGAAAGACTGTTATAGTCTCTGTAAATTTTGCGGATATTTTCGTTGATTTTCTCATCCTTTACCCAGTCCTCATCAAAACCGAGATTATCAAAATCGAGGATTTCAAACAGTTTGGCTGAAAACTTGGTGCCAGCCCGCACAACCGTTGCCGATTCAAGAATATCCTTGATGGAACAGGCAGTCTGACCATCCAGCATTTTTCTCAGGATCGCATTCCGGCGTTCACGAAGCTGCTGATGTTTCTGAATACTTTTCTTCGTTTCATCATCAATTCGGCGCTTCTCATCCGCGCGACTGGTTTTACCTTTACGCTGGAATAATTTCGTATCAACTGCAACACCCCGAATTCCGGAATCTGCACGCTTGGAAGCATCTTTGACATCACTTGCTTTCTCACCAAAAATCGCCCGCAACAATTTTTCTTCCGGTGTCGGATCCGTCTCGCCTTTGGGTGTGACTTTACCGATCAGAATGTCATTTGACTCAACCTCAGCCCCAATCCGAATGATACCATTAGAATTCAGGTTTTTGGTTGTATCTTCACTGACGTTGGGAATTTCACGGGTCAATTCTTCATTGCCACGCTTGGTATCGCGGACTTCCAGCTCAAATTCCTTGATATGAACTGATGTAAACACATCGTCCTGGACCAGTCTTTCACTGAGCACGATAGCATCTTCAAAATTATATCCACGCCAGGGCATGAACGCGACCAGAACATTTCTGCCCAGTGCCAATTCACCCTGATCAGACGCACAACCATCGGCAATCACATCACCTTTTTTAACCTTGGCACCAGCCCGAATAAGAGGTTTCTGGTTGATAGATGTATCCTGATTGGTTCGTAAAAATTTGGCGAATTCAACCTTGACCTGCTGTTGGCTCTCATCCAGTGCATATTCAGGCTGGGATTCGGAACGAATAATCACATAATCTGCACAAGCCTCTTCAACAATTCCGTCAATCGGAGAAACAACGGTCGTTTTGGAATCTTTGGCGACAGTCATTTCGAGACCTGTACCAACAATAGGACGCTCCGGCTTTAACAACGGTACTGACTGACGCTGCATATTTGATCCCATCAATGCGCGGTTGGCGTCATCATGTTCTAAAAATGGGATCAATGCCGCAGATACCGATACGATCTGATTTGGTGAAACATCCATATATTTAAGTTCGTCGGGAGCAACCATTGGGAACTCGCCCCGGATACGCGCCCGAATCCGGGTTCTCTGAAAACGATTTTTCTCATCCAGCGGAGCGTTTGCCTGTGCAATCAGACAGCGGTCTTCATCATCTGCCGATAGATATTCAACTTTACTGGAAACCAAAACAGCATCGTTTTTCTTTTCAACAATGCGGTAAGGAGTCTCAATAAATCCCAGATTATTCACATAAGCGTAAGTGGACAGGGATGAGATCAAACCGATATTCGGTCCTTCCGGTGTCTCAATCGGGCACAATCTTCCGTAATGCGTATAGTGCACATCACGAACCTCAAAACCGGCTCGCTCACGGGTCAATCCACCCGGTCCAAGCGCAGAAACACGTCGCTTATGGGTAATTTCCGCCAGCGGATTAGTCTGATCCATAAACTGTGATAACTGGCTGGTTCCAAAGAATGAATTCACAACCGAGGTCACAATTCGTGAATTGATCAAATCCTGAGGAGTCAGGTTTTCCGATTCGCGTAAATTCATACGCTCCTTAATAGTCCGCGCCATCCGGGTAAATGCCAGGTTAAACTGGTTGGCGAGTTGCTCACCGGTTGTTCTGACCCGACGGTTACCCAGATGATCGATATCATCAGGACCTAGGTTTCCTTTTCTCATTTCGACGATATGTTTCATGATTTCAACAATATCATCTTTGGTCAGAACGGTATTTTCCAGAGGAACTTTCAGATTGAACTTTTTATTGATACGATATCTTCCAACCTGACCTAAATCATATTTTTTCGGGCTGAAAAACAGCCGCTCGACAAATTTCTTCGCCGTTTCCAAGTTTGGCGGTTCGCCGGTCCGTAAGCTGCGATAGAGATATAACAGAGCTGTTTCTTCATCGTAGGTAGAGTTATCTTTTCGAAGCGTATTAATAAAAATTGACTTTTCGATTTCACCGTCGGTAGTGAAGACCAACACCTGTTCGATGTTGTGATCTTTACAAAGGACGAGAATATCCTTGTCAACTTCAACCTGCTCTTTAACTTCAACCAGCACTTCACCGGTTTCAGGATCTACGATACTCTCGGCGAGTACCTTACCCAAAGCTTCTTTCGGTGAGGTCTGGATATTAACCATTTTGCCAACATCGAATAGTTTCAGAATATCCTCATTGTTCGGATATCCGAAAGCTCGCAGCAATATGGTGGCGGGAAATTTGCGGCGGCGGTCAATAATTGCGCTCAGTACATCACGGGTGTCGATCACAAAATCCACCCAGGAACCCCGGAAAGGAATTACCCGGGCAGTATATATTTTCATACCGTTGGTATGCTCGCCTTCGTCAAAGAACACACCCGGCGACCGCTGCAGCTGACTGACGATCACACGCTCGGCGCCATTTATAATAAATGTGCCTTTGGGGGTCATATGCGGTACATTACCGAAAAATATATCCTGCTCGATTCCGGCAGAATAATCGCCCTTTTCGCCGCCCTCTTCACTGATATGCAGGACCAGACGGACTTTCAGGGGTACCGTATAACTAACACCTCGTTCTAAACACTCTTTTATAGAATACCTTGGCTCACCAATTGTGTAATATTTGTACTCAAGTATATAATTGCCATGCGAATCTTCCACGGGAAAAATATTATTGAAGGCTTCTTCCAGCCCTTTGTTCCGACGTTCCTGCGGCAATATGTCCTTCTGTAAAAATTCTTCAAAAGAGTCTGTCTGGATCGCCAAAAGATCCGGCATATCCTGCACTGATGGAATTTTCGAAAAGGTCTGTCTTTGAGCAGATTTAGTGGGAGTATTACTCAAGAGTATTCCTCCTTTTCACGTTTAAATATCCCCAAAACATATTGGGGATATATTTTAGATTGTTGAGGCGTTGTCATTCAAAACAGAAGTAAGGTCAAAACCGACTATTTAATTTCGACAGTTGCGCCGGCTTCTTCTAATTGTTTTTTCAGACCTTCGGCTTCTTCTTTTGAAACACCTTCTTTAATCGGATTCGGAGCATTATCTACAAGATCCTTGGCTTCTTTCAAACCCAGATTGGTAGCGGCTCTGACAACTTTAATAACATTAATTTTCTGTGATCCAACCTCTTTCAAGACAACCTCAAACTCGGTCTGTTCTTCCTCAACTTCAGCAACTGCGGCAGCGCCGGGAACAGCAGCCGCGACGGCTACCGGGGCAACAGCGGTCACATTAAACTTATCTTCGATCGCTTTAATCAGTTCAGAAATCTCCAGCATATTGGCTTTTTCCAGGTATGCAAGAACGTCTGCTCTTGTTATGTCTGCCATGTCTTACTTTCCTCCATTTAACTGCAAACTATTTTCTTATTTCTTATCGCTTAACGATTTCAAAACGCCAACCATCTGACTCATTGTCGCTCTTAAAGTACCAACTAAGTGACTCATCGGGGCGGCGAGTGTTCCAACCAACCGTGACAATAATTCCTCACGACTCGGTAAATTTATAATAGCACTGACCTGATCAGCGCCAAACAATTCATTATCAAAAATACAACCGGTTATATTCAGGGACTCAAGTTTGTTCTTCTTGACAAATTCGGTGATAATTTTTCCCGGAGCGACCGGATCATCATAACCAAGTGCAATTCCCATTTGACCATCAATCAAATTATCAATGGAATCGAAGCCGGCATTTTTCGCGGCAATCCTGGAAAGGGTTTTCTTGGTTACCTTAAATTCAATATTTGCGGAATATAACTCACTGCGCAGCTTATTCACCAGATCAACATTCATTCCTTTAAAATTCGTAAAGTAGATCCCCTTTGCCCTGGTAAATTTATCCGTTACCTCTTGAACAATCGTCTGTTTTTTCACATTTGGCATGTTAGCTCCTCAATCCGTTTACGACTGCGTTACCGTGGTTTTATCAACGCGCACACCGGGTCCCATTGTGGTCGTCAACGTCAATTTCTTAAAATAAATCCCTTTTGTAGCTGACGGACGCATCCGCATCAAAGTTGCAATCAGGGTTTTTATATTTTCAGCAAGATTCTCTTTTGAAAATGATTTCTTGCCAACCGGTGTATGAATAATCCCGTTTTTATCGACACGAATCTCAATTCGACCCGATTTCACCTCTTTTACTGCAGCCGCGATATCCATTGTCACCGTTCCGGTTTTAGGATTCGGCATTAATCCCTTCGGACCTAAAATCCGTCCGAGTTTTCCGACCTGTCCCATGACATCGGGGGTGGCGATGATGACATCAACATCCGACCAGCCACTCTGGATTTTCTCAACGTACTCTTCAAGTCCGATATAATCGGCACCCGCTTTTTCAGCTTCATCGGCTTTGGATTTAGTCATTACCAGCACACGAACCTTACGACCGGTACCGTGCGGATAAGAGACCGTTCCTCTGATATTCTGATCGGCATGTCTCGGATCCACTCCAAGATTTACGTGGGCTTCAAATGTTTCATCGAATTTAGTGCCCTCTATCGCTTGCAAAAGATCAATCGCCTCTTCAAGTGAGTAATCCTTGTTCCGATCGACTTTTTTTAAATTATTTTCTACCCTTTTTGAGACTTTCATACAACTGAATCCCTATTATTTTATCGTAATGCCCATACTCCGGGCTGTTCCTTTAATCATTTCCATCGCACGCTCAACCGAATGCGCGTTCAAGTCAGGCATTTTCAACTCAGCAATTTCCCTGACCTGTTCGAGGGTGACCGAACCAACTTTGGTTTTATTCGGTTCAGCAGATGCCTTTGGCAACTTTGCTGCTTTTTTTAACAGTACGGCTGCCGGAGGTGTTTTGGTAATAAAAGTAAATGATCTATCCCCGTAAACGGTAATGACAACCGGAATAGTCAAACCTGCTTTATCCTGTGTGCGGGCATTAAATGTTTTGCAAAATTCGACAATATTAACACTATGCTGACCAAGCGCCGGACCGACGGGCGGCGATGGATTTGCTTTACCTGCCTCAATATGTAGTTTTATTAATGCGACAACTTTTTTTGCCATAATCTCACCTATTTCTCCAATTCAACCTGTAAAAAATCTAATTCTACCGGAGTAGGACGACCAAAAATACTGACCGTCACCTTCAATTTCTGTTTGTCTTCGTTGACTTCCTGCACGACACCTCTGAAGTCAATGAACGGACCATCAACGACTTTCACCGGATCGCCCATTTTGAAAGGCGTTGCCATTATTTCGCGTCCGTCTTTCTTTTCGACTTCACCCATAACCCGTTTAATCTCTTCGGGTTTCAGTGGCAGTGGATGTCCTTTGGCACCGACGAATGACATGACACCCGGAATATTTTCGACGAGGTATTGCGACTCTTTTGTGATTTCCATATTCACCAGGACGTACCCCGGGAAAAAAACCTTGTTGCGAACCCGTTTTTTACCTTCACGCATTTCCATAATATTTTCAGAAGGAACCAGTACTTCCGGAATCATTTCTTTCATACCGGCACGCTCAGCCTCCAGAAGAATTGCCTCCCGGACCTTTTTTTCTTTACCTGAGTAACACTTTAATACATACCAGTTCATGATCACTCTATAATATGACGTTGACAAGTTTTGATAAAATCATGTCCACAAGAAACAGAAAAACGGCTAAAATCAGAGAGAGTATCAGAACAACGATGGTAGAACCTTTCAGCTCCTGCCAACTTGGCCATGAGACCTTTTTCATCTCAAAAACTACACCTTCAAAAAACTCCGTGATTTTCTTAAACATGCCCGCTTCCTCTATTTAGTTAGATATTCGGTAAGTTGTGAATAACTAATATCGTAGCAGGTGAGGCAGGAATCGAACCCGCAACCCCTGGTTTTGGAGACCAGTGCTCTACCAATTGAGCTACTCACCTTCATATCCTACTTACCTCGTTTCCTTATGTAAAGTATGCTTTTTACACC
>CAZSDW010000066.1:8037-14410 GCA_964605705.1 uncultured bacterium | reverse complement strand
CCGAGATTCGGGATTCCACATCTACGTCCATCAATGGACAAACTACGCCGGACACGCGCAGGGCAAGCAAAGTTCTTTTATTTTCTATTTTATTTACTATCTTGGCGGGCTCTGCGTGCATTGCGAGAGTTTTTTCAAAGTATTGCCAGTGGTAAATAATAAATAGATTTTTTCTTATTCAACCACGGCGCACCCTGATAAAAAACAATTCCGTACTTCGACCGACCGGATTGGATCAGTTCTTCGATAACCGGCGTTGAAATATGATTCAGATTATTGGTTGTTTTAACTTCTATTGGGATAATTGAATTATGGGTTTCGATTAAAAAATCAATACTGCCGATTTTATATTTAATTTGCCCCGAAGGAACTACGTAATAGGGCACATAATAGTATGAAGAAAGCGGAAAATGGTAAAAATTCTGCCAGTTATTAATTTGCGAATGCACGACACTTTCCAGATCGAATCCGTTATCTGTTTTCGAATCTCCCGGCATGGGGCAGATATAATAGACGATCCCGGGATCTACAAATGAGTAGATGACATGATAGCTCTGTTTATAGTCAGTAAACAATTTACGGGAACGTCGGAGCAGGATTCCGTTCTGAATATAGAATTCTATGACTGTATTGATTTTCTCACGTCTTTTCATGCGGGTTTTATTTAATATTGTCTGATAGGTAAACTCGCGATTATTCAGGCGGGCAATTTCGGTCAGGATTGTATCCTCTTCCTGTTGGGTTAATCCTGCAATTGGCTGATAGCCACGATTGATAATATTCGCGATGGCGATTAGTTTATCTTCCTTTGTTTTCTCCTGGTAGACCAGTGGAATAGTACCGAATAACCGATATTTTTGATAATCGTTATAAATTGAAAGCCAGTCGCCTTTTTGTTCCATCAAAGATTCCGGCAAATCTCCTTGAAGCAGATTTACCCAGAGTGCCGGACTTACCTGATCGCATAAATTCAACGCCGAATAAATTTCATTCAGTGAAAAAGGATACAGATGAAAGGCGCGAGCACGTCGTTGCAGTCTTTGGCGTGCCTGGTTCAGCAAATATTGTGGTTGGGAGCCGGTGACGATAAAAGAGATGTTTTCTTCATCAAAAGCGAGTTTAACCGCGTCGAGAATTTCAGGTGTCTTTTGAATTTCATCGATACAGACAAGAGCCCGATCACTTGTCCGGGATCGGATTATTTTTAAAAGATACGTAGTATCTTCAGCGATTGCCTGGCGAAATTTCAGATCATCACCGCTGAAAGCAAAACAGACAAATGAGGTTTTCAGTTTTTCAGTTATTTGTTTGACTAGAGTTGTTTTACCAACGCCAATTATTCCCGCCAGAATAATTCCACGGGGCTTTCCGGAATTAAGGTAACGGATGATTTCAGGTTCGATCTGTCTGGGAATGTATTTCATGATCTATTATATTTTACATAAAATTGCGGTAAATATCACGATATTTTACCAAAAATATTGGAGATGATCGCAACCATACCAGAGTTTTGTCGAGGAAGCGTTTGGATAGATCGTTTTCAGTCATGGTTGGTTCTCGCTCCACCGGGAGCCCCTGTTGGGGCTAAGGACGCCCATGCTTCATTCCATTTCGCAGGGCAAGCAACGTAACGCTTTCATCAATGTAAACCCAGTTAAACAGGCTTCGCCTTTAAACGGGTTAAAAATGTATAATGCATAATGTAGAATGATTCACAGTAACGACGAAATGTATTAATTCCAAACATTATTCATTATTTCCCACCAGGGACTCCGTTGGAGCATTATTCATCTTACATTTTATTCCAGACGTTGTCCTGATCAGTCTCCATTACATTACCTGTCTGCGTTAGGATACGCATAGGAAGACGACAGGCAGGCGCCGGACATGTAGATCGGGATGGCGAGATGTTTCTCATTACTCTTTTTGTTCTGAGACAATCTTCTCAATTGTCTTCTTTATATCAGGAATATGATCAGTACAAACCGTATAGACAGTTTCTGCATCAATGTCAAAATAATGATGGGCAATAATATCTCTCATACCTTTTGCCTGTTTCCAATTTATCTCAGGATAATTCATTAAAAGGCTTTGATCAGTTATTCTATCAATTTGTTTTAATGCTTCTCCAATGTTGATAAGTTGCATACAAATACTATCAAGTGTTTGAAGTCCGTTATCATCTTTAAGAAAATCGTCGCTTGTCTTTATTCTCTCAAACCTTTTATTAATTTGGTCAATCGCCCAAAGGATATTTTTCAGAATATCTTTTACTAACTCAGAGTCATACATAAATTGCATCCCGTTCGATTCTTTTCCTGAGGGCAAGATTCATTTTATCTCTTAATCTGACAATATCAACTTGTGCCCCAAGAGAATCCTCTAAAAATTGTTTAATACCTATCAGAATAAACAAATCCGGTTTATTGATTTCCACTACGATATCAATATCACTATCCTGATCCGCAAAATCCCTGGCATAGCTACCAAATAAACCAATACGTTTTACACCATATTTGCTTTGCAGTTCAGGTTTTTGAATATTAATGAAATTGATAATATAATCTTTGTTGAGTTTCATTTTGATCTCCTCTTGGTTTCCTCTCTCGCAAAGAAGAGTTTATCCCGGCTTGCCGGGGCAAAGTTCTTTTTTTATTTAAATTTTTCTTTGCGGACGTTGTCCCGACACGTCGGGATGGCGATAGGAATTATAATCCATTGACAATTCTATTTAAAAAAATCACAAATAACAAAATACAAATAATACTCAATTTCCAATTTCATAAACACCGTTTTGTTTGGAGATGCTGATTTGTTCCGGACAAACAGGTCGCGATTGATGATATTAATCTTTTGTTTTCCATAAGTTGATGTATCTTTGTTAGCCCAGGCTGTATTAAAATCAACGCCATCGATATCTGTGATAAGATCAATACGTAAAGGCGGATAGCCTATCTGTATAATTCGCTCAGGACATGTCAGATCATCAATGTTGATGCCCAGTTCTTGAAATCCAAAGTCACTTAATACCTCAAATACATTTTTTGCATTTTCCGCCCTACTGTCGATCCAGATATCAAGATCATTTGTATAGCGTTGAAAGCATGGATGGCAAAAGCATATCCGCCGACAACCAGGTATCTTACCTTATGATCTTTTAATAACTGAAAGAACTCTTCGAAATCGGGGAATTGAGGATTCATCGTTTTGATTTAATTTTAACCACTGATAGCGGATGGCTTCGAGTGCTTGGATCTTGTAGGCATATGATTGTTGACTCCAGAACTGAATTTCATCATACGATTGCCGTGGATCGTTTTTGTGATATACTTTAACCGTTGGTTTCAATTTCTTTATCCTCTTCTTGTGTCAACCTATTTTAGGATGAGACAATTTTAAACATCACAATTTTTAAGGTACCATTCATAAGCCAACCGAATCCCGTCATCGAGTTTTACCCGATGTTCCCAGCCTATATTCCGAATTTTATCAACGGATAGCAACTTACTCATCATCCCGTCAGGTTTGGTTTCATCGAAGATGATCTCACCCTTAAAACCGACGATTGATTTAACTGACCCAGCCAGCTCTGCAATACTTAAATCCGTCCCCATACCGATATTGACATGACTGGTTTTTCCAACAATAATTTCATCAGCATCGAACTTTTTTAGCAGATACCAAACAGCTTCGGCTAAATCATCAACATATAGAAACTCTCTTTTCGGTTTGCCGGTGCCCCAAATCTTCAAACTGACATTTGAAGAATGCTGAATTAAAGAAATACCGTATTTTGAAAGGATTTTTAGAATGTCCTCCTGTGCTGATTTTCCATTTATGCTTTCGATTGGATTTTTATCCAAATCCTTTAAAATGCCTTTCCAATCATTGTTTTCCAGGCATTTCGCCAGGTGCATTTTACGAAGGATTGCAGGCAGGACATGGGAAGTTTCGAGATTAAAGTTATCGCCAGGACCATAGAGATTCGTCGGCATTACAGAATAAAAATTGCTTCCATACTGGCGATAGTAATTCTCGCAAAGTTTAATCCCGGCAATCTTGGCAATAGCGTAGGGTTCATTAGTTGGTTCTAATGGTCCAGTGAGAAGATACTCTTCTTTCATTGGTTGTGGACAGTTTTTCGGATAGATACAGGAACTGCCGAGAAAGATCAGTTTTTTGACTTTATTCAAATACGCAGCATGAATGATATTCGATGCAATCATAATGTTATCATAGATGAATTCAGCGCGGTAGGTGTTGTTCGCTAAGATACCGCCAACTTTTCCCGCTGCAATGATCACATATTCCGGTTTTTCTCTTTCGAAAAAGTCATTGGTCTGTTGTTGATTGCGCAGGTCATATTCGGGATAGGGAGTATAGACTAGGTTAGTATTGCCTTCGGCAGTGAATTTGCGGACTAAAGCGGAACCGACGAGACCAGTGTGACCGGCGATGTATATTTTAGATGATTTATCCATTATTACTTCTGTCCACTAATTACACAAATTTCCACGAATTATTCTTTATTTATTTTTTTTAGTGTCATTAGTGAAATTCGTGGACAAATTTATAAAACCATCCTTTTGTATTTCAGACTTTTTTCACCAAAGTTTACAAGCAAACCAAGTTTAAACCCAGTCGCTTTAAGATAATTTAAAACTTGTGATTCATGTTCTGAAGTCAGTGAAGATAGTGCTTTTAGTTCGATAATGATTTTATCGTAACAAATAAAGTCGGCAATATATCTTTTTTCCAGTTCAATATCTTTATATACGATGGATAACACTTTTTCTTTTTGGTAAGGAATATGCTGTTCTTGAAATTCAATCGCAAGTGCTTCCTGGTATACAGGTTCGAGAAAGCCACAGCCAAGTGTTTTGTGCACTTCAAAAAAGGCACCAACGATTTTAAAACATTCTTCTTTATAAATCAGATCAACCACTATGACTGTCCACTAATTGCACCCCAGTACGGTCGTACCTCCCTACGGGGCAGGCTAATTTACGCGAATTATTTTATTATTTATTTTAGCGTAATTCGTGTAATTCCCCGAAAGTAATCGGGACAGGCGTGGACTAAAAACCTCTTTTCAGTACTTTTTCGTAGTCTTTGCGAGCCATCATGCAGGCTAATTCTTCAAACTTCACTTTCGGTTGCCAGCCGAATTGCTCTTTGGCTTTTGAGTAATCCCCAATAAGTATATCCACTTCTGTGGGTCGGAAATACCGAGGATTTATCTCAATCAAGGTTTTACCAGTTGTAGAATCAACCCCTTTCTCATTGATTCCTGTACCCTGCCATTCGATACCCATATCCACTTCGGCAAAGGCAATATCGCAGAATTCCCGAACGGTGTTAGTTTCATTAGTGGCAATGACAAAATCATCGGCAGTTTTCTGTTGCATCATTAACCACATCGCTTCACAATATTCCGGTGCATAACCCCAGTCACGTTTAGCGTCAAGATTACCAAGTGTCAGTTTTTCCTGTATCCCGGCTTTGATTCGGGCAGCAGCGCGGGTGATCTTGCGGGTTACGAAGGTTTCCCCTCTGCGCGGAGATTCGTGATTAAAGAGAATGCCATTGCAGGCAAAAAGCTTATAGGCTTCCCGATAATTTTTTATAATCCAATAGGCATATAATTTAGCAACACCATAAGGTGAACGTGGATAAAAAGGAGTATTTTCAGTTTGTGGGATTTCCTGAGCTTTGCCGTACAGTTCACTGGTAGATGCCTGGTAGAATTTTGTATTAAGACCAACTTCTTTAATCGCATCTAAGAATCTTAATACACCAACACCATCGACTTCAGCAGTGTATTCCGGAACTTCAAATGAAACCTGGACATGGCTCTGGGCGCCAAGATTATAGATTTCATCAGGTTCGGTTTTTTCCAAAAGTCGATTAAGGTTGCTTGAATCCGTCAGATCACCATAATGGAGGAACAACTGTTTTCCATAAATATCAGGATTATTAAAAAGGTGGTCAATTCTACCAGTATTAAAGGAGCTGCTGCGACGAATAATACCATGAACTACATAGCCTTTTTCAATGAGAAATTCGGTCAAGTAACTACCGTCTTGACCTGTAATACCGGTAATAAGGGCTTTTTTCATATTTTATCCAATAATTATTTCAAAGAGATGCCTTTGGTACATAAATTTTCACAAATTATTTTTTTATGAAACCGGTCTCATTCTTATAATTACACATTATGCATTTACCATCAAGACAATCTTTTAAAATATAATCGTAACTATAGTGAGAACAGCTATTCCTATAAAGATATTCATCGGTAATCCAATTTTTATAAAATCTTTAAACTTGTAATTACCCGCTGAATAGACCATTTTTAATAATGAAGAATGAA
>CAZSDW010000066.1:0-7937 GCA_964605705.1 uncultured bacterium | reverse complement strand
GTAATCCAATTTTTATAAAGTCTTTAAACTTGTAATTACCCGCTGAATAGACCATTTTTAATAATGAAGAATGAAAAATGCAGAATGTATGATGTTTAGGATTTTTCATTGTCTTTTGCAGTAAGTAGAATTTTTGTTAAAATCTTGATAATAGATTCACATTCTTCAAGAATATCATTTTTTACCAAATATTTTGAATAGAGTAATAATCTAATCCAATATCGTGTCTCTTTTGCCTCCTTCAGAGAAATCGACATTTTCGCAATAAAATCACGATGACTTTGAGCAGAATCGGCTTCTTCACAGTTTGCACCAATACTGGTTGCGGAACGAAGCAGTTGCTTGGACATAACAAATTCGTGTTTTTGGTTAGTAAGATATTTATAGATTTCAATTATCTTTAAAGAAAATTCGAAAGATTTATCAAGGATCAAATTTTCTTTCTGAATAACATTACCCATTATACATCATACATTTTTCATTAGAACAAAATTGTAATAGCTATTACTACAGCTATTCCCATAAAGATATTCATTGGTAATCCAATTTTTATAAAGTCTTTAAACTTGTAATTACCCGCTGAATAGACCATCAGATTCGTCTGATACCCAATCGGGGAGGCAAAACAGGTTGAGGCAGCCAGTGCCAGGGTCAGCATGAGCGCCTGGGGATTCATGTTCATAGATTGAGTGATGGATATTGCAATAGGAAAGACAATTGCGGCGGCAGCGTTGTTGGTGATCAGGAGTGTGAATGTACTGGTCAGAATAAAGATGCCGATGAAAATGCCGATTTCACCCATGAAACACAGCCCACTGATCAGACCGTTACCCACTACATCAGCCAGCCCTGAATTGCTGATAGCTTTGGCAATCCCGAAGGAGGACGCAATCAACAGCAAGACATCCCAGGCTACAGCGTTCTGGGCATCTTTATGATTAATGATATTGCCAGCAATCATCAGTACAGCAGCAATAGCGGCGGCAAAGATAATCGGAATAACACCGGTCGCTGCAACAATGATCATGGCAACCAGGATTCCCAGGGAGAGATTGCCTTTCCAGCGGGGTTTTGAATAAATTTCCAGACTCGGCGTCACCAGGGTAAAATCCCGGGAGTGATACCATTTCTTTTCAAAGCCTGTGGGAGCCAATAGAAAAAGGGTGTCATTGGGTTGTAAAACAATATCACCAATCTTCTGTTCAATGCGCTCGCCACTGCGATGAATGGCAAGGATGACGGCGTTGTAATGACTGCGGAAGCCGCTGTCCCGTACGGTATCACCCACCAGATGGGAGGTGTTCGAAATTACCACTTCATAGGTTTTGAATTTGTCGGAGTCGATGTCCATGATATTGAATTGGGGATCCTTTACAGAATGTAAGCCCGGGGTCTTCTGGAGTTCATAAATGGTTTCAGTCAAGCCGGTAAAGAAAAGCCGATCGCCCTGTTGGATCCTTTCCCGGGGCGATATTGGTGCGATTGTCTGATCATTACGCTCAATCTGGAAAAGGAACAATCCCGGCAGGTGCCGCAGATTTGCTTGTTCAATGCTTAGATTCAAATGAGGGTATTCCTCGCCAACCTTCAGTTCCACCACGAACTCCCGGGTGTTCTCACCTAGCTCGGTAATGACGTCCTTACGATCCGGCAACAGAAAACGACCTACAAACGTAATAAACAGAATGCTTAATAATGCCACCGGCACGCCAATTTTGGTAATTTCAAAAAAGGAAAATCCATCATAACCGGCATCCAGCAGCAAGCCGTGGACTACGAGGTTAGTACTTGTTCCAATCAGGGTACAGGTACCACCCAGAATTGCCGCATAGGACAATGGGATCAGGAATTTCGAAGCGGACAGGTTATTGCGCTTAGCCCAACTTTTTATAATCGGTATCAAGGTCGCCACAACGGGTGTGTTATTCAGAAAAGCCGACAGGCTAGCAACCGGGAGCATCAGGCGTAAGTACCTACTGGTATCGGATTTATGATTATTTCCCAGTATTCCCAATACGAATCTTTCAAATGTTCCGGAACTCTGCAGCGCCGCACTCACCACAAAGAGAAAACCCACCGTCAGCATACCCTTGTTGGAGAATCCGGCAAAAGCCTCATTCACGGTGATCACCTTCCCTGCCAGTAAAAGCAGTAATGCCGAGAAGACGATCCCGGCGGGATGGAACCATTCCCTCGCTAAGGCAAAAATCATGACCAAAATAACTAGTGCTGTATAATATAGGCTAAACATTATAAATGCATAGTTGATCCGTTAACGGTGAACTATGAACAGGAGAAAATTGTGTTGAAATATTTAACATGGTTTTGTTTTCAGTGAACGGATTAAACCAAAGATCTGTTTTCGAAGAGACTGAACATTATTAAAAGTTACAGTTATATCAGTGTCTATGAATCCCAACTTCTGACTGATGATCAATTGAGTATCTAACTCTGACAATGAACCGACAGCAATGTATTAGAATTGAATAAATTCTTTATTTGAATTTCGTGCGGCACCTTCAGCAATATTGGATGGAATACTGACTGCTGCTCTTCTGAATTGTGAAACGATACCATATTTCTCTTCAGAGGAAAAACCAGTGGTCAGTTTATAAATATCAACCACCAATTCAACGCTATCTTTCCAAATATTTAAGTCTTTATGATATCTAAAAGACATTAATTCTCAACAAAACTAGCTCACTGTTCTCCGTTTTCTGTTCACTGAATAATCCCTTTTTCCCGCAAATAATCCAATATCTTCAGTGTCGATTTTTCCACTGACAGTTTATCCGTCTCGATGACCAGTTCCGGGTGTAGTGGTTCTTCGTAGGGGGCAGAAATACCGGTAAATTCCGGAATAATACCAGCCCGGGCTTTTTTATAGAGACCTTTCGGATCGCGTTGTTCACAGACTTCCAGCGAGGCTTTTACAAAAATTTCAATGAACTCACCCTCAGGCAACAAAGCACGATTGATATCCCGATCTTTCCGATAAGGGGAGATAAAGGAAGTTATGGCAATTGTTCCGGACTCGGCAAAAAGTTTCGCCACCTGTCCAATGCGACGAATATTTTCTTCCCGGTCTTCGGGAGAAAAACCCAGATCGCTATTCAAACCGTGCCGGATATTATCGCCATCGAGGATATAGACACTACAGCCACGATCAAAGAGTTGCTTCTGGAGCTCTGTCGCCACTGTCGATTTACCACAACCTGATAATCCTGTCATCCAGACTACCACACCCTTGTGACCGTTGCGATTTTCCCGATCAAGCTTAGTAATTTCCGTATCATGCCAGACGACGTTACTAGACTTTTGTTTCAATTTTAATATTCCCTATCCATTTTTTTGCTTTTATATTTTTTCTCTTGTTACAAATTGCTCATAGTTGGTTGCTCATTGCTCATAGAAAATGGCATCAGATGGAATTTTTTATCGAGGTAATAAGTCCAGATATCATTTTTCCAATTTCGTTTCCATTTTGACGGACAGCAATAAATTGGTCATTACTGATCCAGGTTCTAAGTTTGAAAATTTCCAATAACGTTATTGTTTCAAACAACGATCCACGTGCAATATAGAGATATTGGATAAATTCCTTCTTAGAAAAGCGACCCTTTCCTTCGGCAATATTCATTGCAACAGATGTGGCAGAAGCTTCAAGTTGTTCGATCAAACGAAAGTGTTTTCGATCCGTATCAAGTTGATCAACAATACTGATGACTTTATCCGCAAAATCAATGGCTTTTTGCCATACTTCCAAATCTTCGAAAGAAAAATGAGTCTCTATCACAACCTTCTTTATTCCCTATGAACTACGAACTATGAACTATGAGCTATGAGCCATGAGCCATGAGCCACGAACTACTCTCTTTTCTGATAAAAATCAAGAAGTATATCCGCTACAGGTTTCCGCATGATGCGTTCGTCAATTGCTTCGCCATTCTGGAATTTCTGGCGCAGAGCCTTCCCGGAAATCCCTACAGAATGATAACCCTTAGGTACATACTCTTCAATCAAGCCAACCCGGTTCAGTTCTTCAAAGAAGGCTGCAAATCCGACCTTGGATGGTTCGATCTCTAACTCACCATTCAGCTTATTAAATTTCTCATGAGCATCAAAATCACCCCAGATCGCGGTGCCATCATCAAAAGGTGCGTCGGCATGTTTCCGTCCGATAACGATATTGGTAAAACCATAATTCTGACGATAAATGGCATGCATGATGGCTTCTTTGGGACCTGCATAAAACATTTTCATATCCAGACCGATAAGCATGAGATTATTCTCGAAATCCAGCCCGGCTTTTTTCCAGATAGCCTGATTGAAATCACCCTGACCAAACATCCGGGATTTCAATAAGGCTTCATAAGTGCGCATCCGTATGTCAGCAGGAACATCATCGCTCTTGGTTGCACCAACTAAAGGATTCAACACCGCTCCCGTATAATAACCGGCAGCGGTAAGTTGTTCTACAGCATAGACCAATGCATATTCATGGGCGCGATGCAGGGCGTTACGGGTCTGAAAGGCTACGATCCGGTCATAAGCCCGTTTTGCAAAGAGCGCCCGGGTCTGTAACGGCGTGAGCATGTGCTGACTGAAGTCCGGATCCGCCGGTTGCTCAAACGCCCAAATCTTACCACCTAATAAAAAATCTCTATAATCATCATTGAAAATTCGCGCGCCGGGGTGATCATTGCGATTGGTGCCATAAACGCTGCGATTGTATTTCACTTTATCAAAGGGATAGATATCGCTGAGTTCCAGAATACCGATAATCTCCCCCGCTTCGTTCTCAACAGCCACGGTTTCGCCGACCTTTAACTTATCGGTCTCCGCTTTAACAACCGGAAAGGCAATCGGTATCGTCCAGGCATATTTTTTTCCGTTGCGTTCAAGCACTTCCTCCTCCAGAACCCGCTTGAATTCCGCGGAATCCATAGGACCTTCCAGGGGTGAGAGTGCGCCATCGGCTATCCGGTAAAAAATGGAGAGATCACCATCGCTGATTTTATATATTTTCAGATTTTTAATGTCATTCAATATCGCCTGTTTCTCGATCTCCGGCAAGGTTCGGTTGATCAGTCCACAGCCTCCGTGGGGAGCGGGCAAGTGGTTTGGCAACTTAATTTCTACCTTTCTGACGCATTGATTCAATGATATCATTTATGTTTAATGGTACGTAATCTCCAAAATGCCCTAATTTAACATCTGGTTTTATCTCACCATGAAAATCACTGCCGGCAGTAATCAGCATATCCAATTCTCTGGCGATTGTATAAAATTCCTGGTTCTCAGCATCGCTCTGATAACTGTTAAAAGCTTCAAGCCCGGCAATACCGGCATTTTTCAATTCAGTAATTTTACTGCGATAAGCACTCCAATCAGCCAGCTTCAATTGGATTGGATGCGCTAACACTGCAACACCACCGGCGGCTTTGATCATTGCAATTGCCCGCTCCAGCGGCAACCGGGCTTTATCCAGATACGCCGGTGCACCTTTCGCAAGATACTTATCAAATGCTTCCTGAGTATTTTTCACATAGCCTTTCTGAACCAGCACCTTGGCAAAATGAGGACGTCCGACCTGATCGGGACCCGCAACCGCTTTGATTTCGTCGTAACTGATATCCAGCCCTAAATTATTTAATTTTTCGACAATTCTCGGATTGCGGTTCCGGCGGGCATCCTGAACAAAGTATAGACCATCCCATAATTCCGGATTCTCAATATCCAGGTAATAGCCACACACATGCATAGTCCCCGGCGAAAAATCGATGCTGATCTCCACGCCATTGATGACGGTAACACCAAATTCTTTTCCCGTAGCCGCCGCTTCATTGACACCACTGACGGTATCGTGATCTGTCAGCGCCAGAGTAGTAACACCACTTTCAGCAGCCAGTTTAACTAAATCACCGGGTGAATAGGATCCATCGGAAGCGTTGCTGTGAGTGTGAAGATCGAAATTTTGCTGCAAATTTATTTATATGCCGTAGTTAAAATTAGTCAGGAACAGTTGCTACGTAGTCAGATATTTGGTGCCTGTCTTTTTTTATGAATAATTATCAGGTTGATGCAGACCTTCCATTGAGATGAAAAATGGTTGCAGGAATTCTTCGGATTGGCGATGAGATATTTGAATCGCCAATGCTGAGCCACCGACAAGGATCAATGGTTCAATCCATTTTTGACCTTTTATTTGAATCAATAGATCTTGCGTAAGAGCAGTGATTTTCATTTATAAAAAACGTTTTATTTTCTTACTCCAAAGATTACAAAGGACTCCACGAGCATGGCAATAGACTATCTTTTAATAACGGTAATGATCAGGTTTATACGGACCTTTGATCGGCACGCCGATATAATCCGCCTGTTCCTGGGTCATTTTTGTGAGGATAACACCGAGTTTTTCCAGATGAAGACGGGCGACTTCCTCGTCAAGATATTTAGGAAGGGTATATACACCAAGGTCGTAGTTTTTAGTCCAAAGATCGATTTGGGCGAGGGTCTGGTTTGAGAAAGAATTGCTCATCACAAAGGATGGATGTCCGGTGGCATTACCAAGATTGACCAGACGACCTTCGGACAGAAGAATAATACTGTGCCCATCGGGAAATTCAATCTGATCCACCTGTGGTTTGATATTGACTTTCCTGACACCATCAAGTGCCAGCATTTTATCCACCTGAATCTCATTATCAAAATGACCAATATTGCAGACAATAGCCTTGTCTTTCATCTGCTGCATGTGATCTGCCCGGATTACATCTCTATTACCGGTTGCCGTAACGAAGATGTCGCCTTCGGACAAGGCTTTTTCGACTGTAGAAACCTCAAAGCCTTCCATTGCGGCTTGCAGAGCACAAATCGGATCGATTTCGGTCACAATTACCCGGGCGCCAAAACCACGCATAGACTGGGCGCAGCCTTTGCCCACATCGCCATAACCACAAACAACCACAACTTTCCCGGCAACCATAATGTCGGTACCACGTTTGATACCATCAGCCAGTGATTCCCGGCAACCGTAAAGGTTATCAAACTTTGATTTCGTCACCGAATCATTCACGTTAACTGCCGGAAAAAGCAGGGTTTTCTCTTCAAGCATCTGATAGAGGCGGTGAACACCGGTAGTGGTTTCTTCACTGACACCTTTGATATTTTTCGCAATATCCTGCCAGCGGGTGGGGAATTTTTCGATATCATCAATCAGCATCTGCTGTAAAATACCCAGCTCTTTATTATCCTTGGTCGCAACAGGCAACTTCCCGGTTTTTTCATACAATTTTTCAAGTCGCACACCTTCATGGACCAAAAGGGTGGCGTCGCCACCATCATCGACGATCATGTTCGGACCAGTGTGTTCATCATGCAGTAAAGCCATCTTTGTGCACCACCAGTACTCCTCCAGGGTCTCGCCTTTCCAAGCAAAGACCGGAACTCCGGCTTTAGCAATGGCAGCAGCAGCATGATCCTGAGTCGAGAATATATTGCAACTTGCCCAGCGGATTTCGGCTCCCAGGGCTTTCAAGGTTTCAATAAGCACCGCTGTCTGAATGGTCATATGCAAGCTACCAGTGACACGGGCACCTTTCAATGGTCTGGTTTTACTGTATTTCTCCCGGAGGGACATCAGCCCGGGCATTTCGGCTTCAGCCAGATTGATCTCTTTGCGACCAAAGTCAGCCAAATTAATATCGGCAATTTTATAGTTCATTATGGGTTCTCCGAGTTTGTTGAATTAAATGATTTTTATGTTTTACACTTTTAGGTTAAGATATTTTTTCACGTCTGAGCTCGCTGTAATTCGCTACAGATATTCAATATTTGGAAATACTTCGACTTGGAATGCCAGTATTCTTTTAAAAAATTATGATATTGAATTATATCCCCAAACTCTGAATCAGCCGTTTGACCATCTCCGGCTG
>CAZSDW010000065.1:0-14456 GCA_964605705.1 uncultured bacterium | reverse complement strand
TCAGGGCTGTATATATACCGAATGGAAACCGATCATGGTGTGACAATAACCCGCAAAATGGTAATAATGAAGTAATATTACATCATTTCACTCATTCCATGACTTTCTACTCGTCACGATGCTCCAGCGTCGTGACGATATAACCAGTGAATTTTGGATTTGTCTGTGATTTGGATTTTGGATTTTGGAATTTATTTGTGATTTGGAACTTGTATTTTGGATTTTATCTCAATCGCTTCACCAGGCAATCCTGATAAACAATCCGCGGAGTTTGAGAAAGTCAGTAACCTTCAGAAGGTTTTCGATCACCAACCGTATAAACCATTATCCGCTGCGCCTTTCGCGCAATAGCAAACAGGTGCGCCAATCTGTACGCGAACCGTGTGCCGGCACTGAGATTGCCGAGTTCTTCGTTCGATGAAAAGTAGATTTCCCTGACAAATTGAATCCCGGAATCCCAACGGCTCATTTCCAGTGGATCGTCAATTCCCCACTGAATTTGAGCGCCGGTCTTTTTTAGAGAAGGATGGTTCTTTACCCGTTTGGCAGTGTAGATACTGAATGCATCAAAGATAAGTGTAAAATGACCAATTTTCTGCTGTAATGTTTTCAGCAGTTGTTTTATTTCCGATTCTGTGAGATACATGAAGAGTCCTTCGGCGATGACGAGACAAGCGGATTTCGTTGTCGGAAGCGTATCGATCCAGGCTACTTCGGTCACCGTTGATGCTACCAGATGATAGTGTTCACTTTCAGGAAAAAACTGTTTCCGGATATCAATCACTTCCGGAAAATCCAGATCATACCAATCAGCATTGGATGTGTCAATCCGGTTCCAGCGGCTGTCCAGACCGCATCCCAGGTGCAGGATCAGCGCACCCGGTTGCTCATTTAGAAAATTGCTGGTAAAATTGTCGATCAGTTTTGCCCGCAGACAAAGCATGGTATTGGTCTTAGCGGGAATTTTCAGCGATTTGAAGTCATAATCAATTTGGCTGACAATTTCCTGCGCTTTTTTATCAATGAGTACCGGTCGCTTTTTTTGGCTCTCCAGAGCTTTGCCGTAAAGCGGCACCAGTAGTGTTTCCTTCTCCTGCTCTAATGTTATCATTTATTAAATTTTGAATTTCAAATTTTTCATTGGCATTTTAATCCGGCTATTTCACCAGATTGTGCCGGATGACATAGCAGATCAGCTCGGCATTGTTTTTCATTCCCATTTTCTCAAGAATCCGGCTGCGGTTCGTACTGATGGTTTTTACGCTCAGGGATAATTTTTCAGCAATTTCCCCGACCGTCATTCCGGAACCGATCAGCCGCAATACCTGGTACTCGCGGTCGGAAAGGATTTCGTGACCGGTTTTACGGATGCTTTCATCCAGGGAATCCGCCAGTTTTTCCGCTAGCTCGGGAC
Source organism: uncultured bacterium (assembly GCA_964605705.1). GTDB lineage: Bacteria > Fidelibacterota > UBA2242 > UBA2242 > UBA2242 > CAZSDW01. The sequence continues at coordinate 13,042 of CAZSDW010000065.1, read as the reverse complement.
TGACATATTTCCTGCCCTCGGAAATTCTGCGAACCGCAGAAATCAGCTGCTCCGACGCCGATTCCTTTGTCAGGTATCCTGATGCGCCAGCTTTCAGTACCCGAACAGCGTATTGATCTTCCGAATACATACTCAAAACCAGCACGGGCAATGTCGAATTATGCAATTTAATATATTTCAGTACATCCAACCCGCCCCGTCCCGGCATGGAAATATCAAGTACGACGATATCATATTTTTCAAATTTGATTTTTTCGATGACTTCCGCACCGTTGGCGGCTTCACCCGCTACAATGATGTCCGACGTTTCCTTGAATATCTGTTTCAGTCCGTCACGGACAATGGTATGATCATCGGCAATTAGGACTTTAATCATCGTTTCTCATCATGAATTGGTAATGTCACTCTGACCGTGGTTCCGACATTTTCAATACCGCTGATATCGACAGTCCCTCCCCAGGGATTGACCCGTTCTCTTAAACCAACAAGTCCCAGAGATTGTGAACTGTAGATCTGTTCTTCGGTAATGCCGATTCCATTATCCCTGATTTCCATTCGTAAAGTATGGTCATTAAAGTGCAGGCTGGCATGAATCTCCGACGCCTGGGCATGACGGGCAACATTCGTCAAGGATTCCTGGAATATTCTAAATACGGCGATCAGGCGATCCTGTTCAAAAACAGGTTCTTCTTCGTCGAGGTCGAGATCACAAGCAATTCCCGTTCGATTCTGAAACTCATCACAATACCATTCCATGGCTGCCTGCAAACCCAGATCATCAATTAAACCGGGACGCAATTCCGTTGAAATTCGACGAACCGTTTTGATTGTCATATCGACTAAATCCGACATGGATTGGACTTTTTTCATCTGTTCATTCTGCTGAGGATCCAAACGTTTTTGCATCCAGATCAAATCCATCTTCAGAGCCGTTAGAGCTTGTCCCAGTTCATCGTGAATCTCACGCGCCATAATCAGGCGTTCTTCCTCACGTACGGTCTGTAAATGGGATGCCAGGTTCCGCAACTGATCGTGAGAATCTTTCAGGTCCCGTTCGGCAATTTTGCGATCCGTGATATCGATTACGACACCACGAATACCGACCGCGCTCTCATTCTGAATAATTGGATTAGAATAAATCAGTGACTGAAACGTGCTGCCATCCTTCCGCAACGACGTGTATTCATTCCCTTTGGTTTTTCCGCTGTCGAGAATTGATTTAATATTCTGACGAACTCGTTTGCGCTCTTCAGGAACGAAGAGCTGGATGAAATTGACACCTTTATCAATATCTTCCCGGGTGTAACCGAAACAGTGAATACCGGATTTATTGGTAAAGTTAAAATGCCCTTTTAAATCTATTTCGTAAACGGTTTGTGGTAAAAGATCAACCAGATCACGAAATTTCTTCTCGTTTTTCGTGAGTTCTCTTTCGGCTTTTTTTAATTCTTCCCCGGTTTTCTCAAATTCAATAATACGATTTTTTAATCGCACGATTTCTTCTTTAAGTCGTTTTATTTCAGGATTGCTCATTTTTAATTCTATTCCGGTAATTCGAATACTTCCAATAGCGATTTCTCGGCATTTTCCAAATCGTTGTCACGGATGACACAACTGATACTGGAAAAACTGGTTGATATCCCAAGAATATTAATATTGTATTTTCCCAGCTGTTCACAGACTTTTCCGGATATTGTCGGTTTTTCCCTGAAATGCGGACCATAAACAGCCACAATCGCAATGTGATCGTACCATTTATCGCCACGCGCCCGGACAATTCCCCGCATTCCATTTAGCAGCTGGCGGACTTCAGCTTTCCGGTCTGATTTTATACAAAAAGTAATATCGGCGCTACCCTCGAGGTTTTCACTTTCCGTTATAAATTCCACGTTAATATTATTTTTTCCTAATATCGACAGAACTTTACCGGCAACGCCCGGTTGATTTGGTGCCGACAGGATTGAAACCATAATCAATTCTGTTGATTTGAGAATTCCCCCGATTTTAATTTTTGAAGTCATTTATGTTTGATTTTTTCCCAGGTATTTTTGAATGTACTCAAGCAGTGTGGTCGGCATTACGGGTTTTTCAATAAACTCATTGACCGGGACAATATCATCATTGTAATCATAATGATATCCGGTCTGCTGTGAAACCGCGGTCAGCATTATAATTGGAAGATCAGCGATAGCAGGTGCTGACCGTATTTTTTTCGCGACGATAAATCCCTCATCCTCAGTTCTCATCATCACGTCCAGAATGACCAAGTCGGGCTTTTCCTGTTCAATTAATTTGAAGCCGCGATCGCCATCCTGGGCGTCAATCACTTCATACTTATGACTTTCCAACACAATTCGCAGGACTTCCACCAGATCGATATCGTCGTCAATAATGAGTATTTTATGAGCCATCAAGCTATCCTTTCAAGAAATCAATTTGCACGACAAGATACAAAGAATATTCTTTGAAATCCTTCCTTTTTTGAAACAGCCTGGAATTATTGAATCAATCCTGCGATTACCTGTCCTAATTTCTTGATATTTTCACCGGTTTTAGCCGAACATTTAATCACCTGACTTTTGGGATTGATTTGTCTAATATTCTTCTCGAGCATATCAATATTCATATCAAGATATGGAAGAAGATCGATTTTATTGATTATTGCCATGTCGCAAACCCGGAACATTAACGGATATTTCAAGGGTTTATCCTCACCTTCCGTCGTACTGATCACTACGATATTGTGATCGGCTCCGGTATCAAATTCAGCCGGGCAGACCAGGTTACCAACATTTTCAATTAATACAAGATCAAGGGCTGTCAGATCAAACTGCTGCAATGCCGGCATGATCACCTCGGCACCAAGATGGCAATCGCCACCGAAAGCTTCAGTGTTTATCTGTGCAACCGGGACATCCATGAAAGCAATTCGCTCAGCATCGGCAGTGGTTGTTATATCACCTTCAATAACCGCCAACCGGATACCCTTCATTTTCAATTCCGGTATTAATTTTTCAAGAAGCGTCGTTTTACCGGAACCCGGTGAACTCATGATATTAATCAGGATAAATCCCTTTTTGCGACCTTCTCTTCTGATATCATCAGCCAATTGATCATTGGCTTCCAGAATATCTCGGACAACTTGAATCTTCATTAATGCTCCTGACACTTATTCATTAAACTCAATATTATCGACAAACAACTCATTGCCACTGGTGACTTCAATTTCCGATGAAGAACATTTTTCACAAACGAAAATGGGTTCATCGAGATTCTGTCGATGCCGGCAATTTTTACATCGAAATTCGACATCAGTCTCCCGAATGGATAGTGTTGAATTTTCCAACTGTAGATTATTTTTCTTTAAAACATCAAAATTAAAACTGAGCGATTCAGGAATGATTGCCCGCATTTTACCACAAACCACCTGGACAGAATCGACCGGTTTCAGGATATGGGCTTTGAGCAATTCCTCCTCGACAATCGCAATGATGTTTTTGGCGATTTGCAGTTCGTGCATCAGCATATCCTCGGCAGCATTTCACCAGAAAGCATGTCCAGAATACGGGAACTTCCTATACTGGTTTTCAGGATCACTTTTCCCGCTGGTTCTTCAACTACTTTTCCGATAATGGTCGATTTTAAATCTTCAGGAAATTGTTTCAGGATATTCAAGGCACTCCGGGCTTCTTTTTCATCAATAATCATTAAAAACTTACCTTCATTGGCGAGGTATAACGGATCAAAACCCAGCGGTTCACATAATCCCTGAACAACCTGTCTGATTGGTAGTAGTGTTTCCTCGATTTCAATTCCGAAAGATTGTCCGAAAACAAATTCATTCAGCGTGGTCGCCACACCGCCGCGGGTCGGATCGCGCATTATCCGAATGCCATCCAGCTTTGAAAGCAATGCAAGAGTCTCCCGATGTAAAGGACGGCAGTCGCTTTCTATATCAAAGGAAATCGGAAATTCTTCTCTTGCCCGAATGATTGCCGCACCATGATCACCAATGTATCCGTTAATAATGACGGAGTCCCCGGGACGGATTTGATGGCTTCCCAAATCCACACCTTCAATGAGTGTTCCGATGCCCGCCGTATTGATATAAATTCCATCGGCGTTGCCCTTTTCAACGACTTTTGTATCACCGGTAACTATCTGAACACCAGCCAGTTCCGCCGTTTCTTTCATGGATATTACTATCTTTTCAAGGTCGTTCATCGAGAATCCTTCCTCAATGATCATGCCACAGGATAACCAGCGGGGAATGGCACCACAGACAGCCAAATCATTGACTGTTCCCGATATTGCTAATTTGCCAATGTCACCACCCGGATAAAATAACGGTTTGATAACATGAGAATCGGTGGTAAAAATTATCCGGTCAGTATTCGTTCTTAATAAGGCACTATCCTGCAAAATATTCAGTAAATCATTATCGAAATATTCAACAAATAGCTCGCGAATCAATTTATGCGATTGAATTCCGCCATTGCCATGCGGCAAACTAATATGATCATTCTGATTCATACAGGCAAATTCTCTCTGTATTTGTACCATGTCGCACAGGTTCCTTCATTACTGACCATACAGGAACCGACCGGATCTTCCGGGTGGCAAACCTTGCGAAACAATGGGCAATCGGTTGGTGTTTTTATCCCGCGCATGATATCGCCACAAATACATGCCGGATTTTCACGGATGTTGTCAATTACCACATCAAATTTTACTTCGGCGTCAAAATCCCGGAATTTATCACGAATCTTCAACCCGCTTTTTGGAATAATACCGATCCCCCGCCATCGACAATCGGTATCTTCAAATATTTCATACATCAGTTTCATAGCGGTCGTATTACCAAGTTCATTGACTCCCCGAATATACTGATTTTCGACGATACTTTCGCCATTGTTAATCTGTCTGACCAGCATTAATATTGATTGCAGCATATCCAAAGGTTCAAAGCCGGAAACCACACATGGAATTCGGTAATTATTCGCAATAAAATCGTAAATACGAATCCCGGTAATTGTGGAAACATGTCCCGGACAAATAAAACCATTTAAATCGATCTCACCGGAATCCAATAGCGTTTTCATTGCATTCGGCATGGTTTTATGAGCAGACAGTACTGAAAAATTAGTAATATGATTTTGCGCGGCATAATCAATTGCCGCTGCGACGGCAGGTGCAGTCGTTTCAAAACCGATCCCGAGAAATACGACCTCTTTACCGGGATTTTCTGTGGCAATTTTAAGAGCATCCATCGGTGAATAACAAATTCTGACGTCGATCCCTCTGCCCTTCTCTTTTTGAAGGCTGGTCTGACTGCCCGGTACCCGAATCATATCCCCAAAGCTGGTGATAATTGTATCCGGCAACCTGGCAATGGCAATAGCCCTGTCGATAAATCCGACATCGGTGACACAAACGGGACATCCCGGACCGCTGATTAATTCAATATTTACCGGAATTAGTTTTTGAATACCATATTTAAAGATGGTAATTGTGTGCCCGCCGCACACCTCCATCAACTTAATTTTTCGAGAAGGATTTTCCCTGTGAATTTCCGCTACAACGGATTGGACCAATTCGGGATTGCGAAATTCGTCAATGTATTTCAACACGATTATATATTTCTCTGTTTCCGTTTTTGATCATTGAATTCGGCAATTTCCTGCCAGATTTCGATTGTTTCAAGAGCAGCGGCTTCATCGAGCCTTTCAATTGCAAAACCGGCATGCACAATAATATATTCGCCAATTTTTACATTGGGTAACATCGTCAGGTTTGCCCGGTATTCAACGCCACCTACCTCAGCGACGGCTTCATTGCCATTGATTTTTATAACTTTCATCGGAATTGCTAAACACATAATAATATTTGCCTGCTAAAATCTAAAGTTTCACCTGTGCGCTGGCAATCACTGCCTGCCCAAGTGAAATACCACCATCATTACAAGGAACAACGCTGTGAGTATAAACAATAAAACCTTTATTCTCAAGTGCCTTTTTCAGGCGTGTCAATAGGTAAATATTCATAAAAACACCGCCGCTCAGGACAATCTGATTAATCTGAGTCTGCTGCCTGGCTGCCAATGCCCAATTGACCAGACTGTCAGCGAGTCCGTCGTGAAATTTTTGAGAGATACCGCTGATGGAAATTCGATTCCGGATATCTTCGATTAATGGATAAATCATCGGCTCCCAATCCAGAATCAGTTGTGCGTCAGAATCTAATATTTCAAATGGATAATGCCCATCTCGGTCTTCGGAGATAGTCTGCTCAAATTCCACCGCCGCCTGTCCTTCATAATTCACCGAATTTCGCAAGCCGGCAATTGCTGCCACACCGTCAAATAACCGTCCACAGCTTGACGTCGTAGGTGAATTAAATCCGGTTTCCAATATTTTCAATATCATCCTTATTTTATCGTCATCAAGTTTTTCAAGAAATGGAATGTCCACCAGCGATTCACCGAAAACTTTATACAGGTAACTGATTCCCATCTGCCAGGGATTTTTTATTGCAGCAGTTCCGCCGGGAAGACGAGTGCTACGAAAATGCCCCAAACGCTCAAATTGGTGATATTCCGCCAATAAAAGTTCACCGCCCCAGATATTACCGTCGATCCCGTAACCAGTTCCATCGAGGATAATTCCGAGAACCGGATTCTGGATTTGATTCTCGACCATACATGAAACAGCATGAGCATGATGATGCTGAATTCCCGAGGCTTGTATGTTATTTTTTTTCGAATGCTCCAAGGCAAACTTTGTACTGAGATAATCGGGATGCAGATCATAAGCCACTAATTCTGGATAAATATCAAAGACATGTTGAAAGTGCTTGATCCCTTCTTCCATGGATTTCAATACTTCAAGATTTTCCATATCGCCGATATGATGCGACAGATAGATTGAATTATCCTTGGCTAATGCGAAGGTGTTTTTCTGTTCGGGACCACAAGCCAGAATATGTTGGTCAAATTGCCAGTTGATCATCATCTTATCAGGCGTGTATCCTCGGGATCGGCGAATTGGATACGGTTTCTTTTCGAAAATGCGCATAACTGAGTCGTCACAACGAATATGGATGTCACGGTTATGTACAAGAAAATAATCGGCAATATTCCCCAATCTTCTCGTTGCATCATCATTGATATAGGCAATCGGTTCATCACTGATATTGCCACTGGTCATCACAAGTGGTTCTTCATAATCGTGGAAAATCACATGATGTAACGGCGTATATGGAAGCATTGCTCCTAAAAAATGATTGTTTGGTGCGACACTATCAGCTAAATCGTAGGCGGTTTTTTTTCTCAGCAATACAATTGGATATTCGACAGACCGGAGCGACTCTTTTTCATAATTATTGACATGACATATTTTTTCGATTTCAGCTATGTTCGGAAACATCACGGCAAAGGGTTTATCTTCACGATATTTTCGCGAACGTAATGTCAAAACTGCTGTCTCATTCCGGGCATCACATGCCAGATGAAAACCGCCGATTCCCTTTATAGCAAGGATTGAACCATCGTGAAACAATTGACTGATATACTTAAAAAGATTTTCGTATTCCTCTGACTCACAAGCACTTACAAAAACTTGACCTGATGCATTTCTCAATTCTAGATGAGGTCCACAGACCGGACAGGCATTGGGTTGGGCGTGAAAACGGCGGTTGGCTGGATCATCATATTCCGCCTGGCAATCCGAACACATTTGAAATTCACGCATTGTTGTTTTTGGACGATCGTAGGGTATGTCCTGAACGATCGTATAGCGCGGACCACATTTCGTACAGTTGATGAATGGGTACAGATAGCGCCGGTTTCCGGGATCAAATAGTTCTCTCAGGCATTCATCACAAACATCCAGATCAGGAGAAATCGCAGCGGTTTTCGCTCCCGATGCCGGACTTTGATGAATTTCAAATTTATCAAAAACTTCATCCTGGTCAATTATCAACGATTGATAGGTAACGATTTTACTTCGTGCCGATGGATTATACTTCAGTGAATTCTCAAAATTATCAAGATCAGCAGGTGATCCCTGGATAACGATTGTCACTCCTGATGAATCATTATAGACATAGCCCGTGAGACTGTTCTGTTTAGCGAGATTATATACATATGGACGGAAACCGATTCCCTGGACAATTCCGCTGATGATTATTTTTCTGGTTTCCATATTCATGATACAATCAAAAGGTCGCGGATATTATAATGATTTTTTCGCAATTGGACAAAGGATAGTCATTTGAGGTCTAATAAGTGGCACCTGACCTGGTTACTAAGTTTAGCTTAATAACCAGTGAAAAATGTCTCGGTCTGGCACGATTTCTCTCCCCGCCGTGTCAGGAATTCAAGATGACAATTATTAGTACCACATTTTATAGGTTTCGGCCATTCCGATGGACAGCGAGACTGAGGAATCGCTTTTTCACTGTAACGATTTTAAACAGCGTAACGAGGAATTAAATTCTGCCTAAAATCGTATCAATTACCCAGTTTGTTCGCGCTCCTGATTCTCCTGTACTGGGACACTTTCCCTTGCCGTTTAATTCATCGACAATCGTTTGAATCAAAGGTTGCTGGATGTGCTCCGGATGATGGATTTTATATTCTTTGCGACGGTGTTTTGTATGAACAACAAATGGTAAGTCTCCAAAAGTTGCATAGGAAATTTTACCCTTTGAGCCAACAATTTCAGTTTGATCAAAATTCTCATTTGCCGAAAAACACCAGCTTCCTGAAGCCTGAATGCCATTCTCAAATTTAAATATTGTACTGACAATATCTTCAGCTTCATACAATCCGGCTTGATTTTGTACATAACCGGTTGCTTCATCGATCGGTCCCATGAAAAATTGCATTAGATCGATCATATGTGAACCGAGATCGCAAAAATATCCGCAACCGGCGATTTTCGGGTCAACCCGCCACTGATACTCACCACTTTGATCTGCTTTGGATGGTTTCTGATAAAACCGCACATTGACAGCCCGAATTTCACCAATATCGCCTCTTTCAAGAATTGATTTCAACTTTAAGAAACGCGGCAATGCCCGACGGTAATAGGCAACAAACAAAGGTACTTTCGCCTTATTACAAAATTCGATCATTTCCTGACATTCCGGATAACTGCAAGCCATTGGTTTCTCCACATAGACCGGTTTTCCGGCTGCGGCGACTTTTAGGGTATATTCCTTGTGGAAAGATGGCGGAGTAGCAATGTAAACTGCACCAACTTCCGGGTCATTGATCAGGTGATCGGCATTATCATACCATTTTTTAACATAATGGCGTCGGGCATAGTCTTTGGCTAATTTTCCATTCCGGCGCATGACTGCCACCAGTTCAGAATTATCAGCTTTATGAAAACCCGGACCACTCTTCCTTTCGGTCACATCGCCACAACCAATAATGCCCCAGCGAATTTTTTTCATCATCCAATCCTTAATCTATTCCAGAATATCCAAAGGTTAAAAGCTGCAACAATATTAATTATTTTGACACAATCCCGGCATATTCCTGGTTTTTTCGAACATCTTCTTTTATCCGCTGAATATGCCCGCGACCGAGTCCTTTCACTTCACAACCAAGTTCGAAGTATTGTCGAATTGCATCATCTTTCAGAATTCCAAAACAATCGATGATGGCAGCCGGGTGTCCAATTTGTTTGACGATATCAACAGGATTCAGGTTCAGATAGGCTTCATGTTTGACCGCTATTATGACGGCTTTAATATTTTTCAAGGCTTTATTGAGTACGGGCTCGATCCGCAACTCTTTCAGTTTTTCCTGATTACGAAAAAAGCGGGCTTTGCTGTGTCCCGGACTGGGATAGCTGTCCTGCAATTCAAATTCCCACCAGTGTTGAACATAGGGATCATGTACCCGAATTTCAGCGCCCATTTCGGTCAGTTTTCGCACGATAATCTCAGAACCACTATAGCGGGTATCCCCCACATCTTCCCGGTAAGCTGCACCCAGTACCAACACTTCCACCGCGGCAATCTGCTCACCCATATTTCGTAAAGCATCCCTGGTCAGTTCAGCCACATGCAATCCCCTGGTATCGTTAATATCGATTGCCATGGGTGTAATCTTGAAAATATCATCATTATAGCCCAAAATGTGTTTATATGCCCAGACTCCCAGACCGCCATCTTTAGGTAAACAATAACCACCAATTCCCGGTCCGGGAAAAATCATATTGCTATGTGTCGGACGAATCTTTATGGCATTGATGACTTTAATCAGATCGACGCCATTTCGTTCTGCATATAAACTCCATTCATCCAAAAATGCCAGGATTGTCGCCCGGTAGCTGTTTTCCACAATCTTCGCTGTTTCCGATTCAATCGGACGATCCATAACCGTTAGCGGAAATTTGTCCGTATTTAAAACCTCATTCAGAAATTTTACCACCTTTTCACGGGCTTGATCATTTACTCCACTGCAAACCCGCCAGAAATCCCGGATACTGGCAACATAATTCCGTCCCGGCATGACCCGTTCATAGCTGTGCGCCAACAGTGGATCGGATTGAATTCCTCTTTTCTTAAAAATATTCTTCATAATCGGGAAAGCGACCTGCTCCGTTGTTCCCGGAGCTACGGTGGTTTCAATCAAAACAAGTGCCCCCGGCGGAATGTGTTCCGCAATGATGCCAATCGATTGTTCCAATGCCGCCATATCGGTTTTACCGGAGCGTACATCACCGAGGTTTTCTTTTAAATAGTCACATTGCACATCAACAACCACAACATCGGCAAGTTTGAGGACTTCGTAAGTGTAAGTTGCCATTAATGTCCTTTTATCAATAACACAACGCTTTATCATAGGATCAACTTCCGGATCTTCGGCTTTGACCGGTGAAATGCCTCGATTCAACAACGGAATTTTCCAATAGCTGCGGACACTGGGACGTTGCATTCCGATCACAAATTTTGTCGGATTTCCGTTTTTATCTACAGTATCGGCAACAATTGCCGCCATGACAGCACCGACGAATCCAACACCCATTACAATAACTATTTCACGACCATTTTCCCGTTCTGATTGAACACGTTTCTTTAACATCTCAAATTCTGATTTGTATTCCTCCTGAACAGGAATCCGAAACTTTTCACCACTTGGACTGACAGAAAACATTTCTTTCATAATTGCTCCTGACTATTAAGAAACCACTGTTGCAAACATATTTTTTTAGCAACAGACGGTTTTCTTAAAATTATGCATATCGATCAAATTACCTGTTGAGAGTTTAATGAAAATTTTCGAAAAGGTCAGGTTTTAATATAAAAAACGTCCTGTTTATTGACAGGACGCATTAGAAAAATAATTTGACAGTAATTAAATCTTATTTCCGCTTATCTTTCGCTTTGGTAATAATCAAGCCTCTGCCCTTCTTTTGACCTTTAAACGCTGCCAGTACATTCTCCGCATCGATAAATGGCATTGCAAGAAACGAGAAACTGTCCAGTATCTGCAGGTCTTTAATCTTATCACCCTTTACACCGGTTTTTTCCGTAACATATCGGATTAATTTGCGCGGAGTTAAACCATCTTTTCTTCCCTGAGTTACAAAAAGCCGGGTCGTGCCGGTATTATCGACGCCTGATTCGGCAATTTCACTATAACGGGAAGAATCCAATTCCATATGAAAAGAATGTTTCAACAATCCGGCAACAATATCCGTTGGTTCGGAATCGTGCAGAAGTTTATGTGCCATTTCGATATATTCTTTTTCCGGTTTAGACGATAATATGCTGTTTAATTCAGTATGAATTTTTGCGCGTTTCGATTGAAGTACATCACTGACTTTGGGAAGTGTTGCTTTGGTAATTTTCGATTTGGCAACTTTTTGGATAAACTGAAGTTTCCGATATTCGGTAGGTGTGATAAATGTTACCGCAATGCCCGTTTTACCGGCACGTCCTGTACGACCAATTCGGTGGATATAGGCTTCAGGATCCTGAGGCAGCGAATAATTTATAACGTGAGTTAAATCCTGAATGTCAATTCCTCTCGCAGCGACATCGGTAGCAACGAGGATATTGATCCGCCTGCTTTTAAATTTTGCCAATATTTTTTCACGGATAAATTGGGTCATATCACCGTGCAATCCATCAGCGTCATAACCGCGTTCCATCAGGTGATTCGCGACAGTATCAACATCAACCTTTGTCCGGCAAAAAACAAGTGCGTAAATGTCTTCCTCCATGTCGATGATCCGGCAAAGTGCTTCGAATTTATCATATCGCTTTACTTCAAAATAAATTTGATCGGTCTCGCTGACAGTCAACTGCCCTTTTCCGGTTTTGATCAACTCGTATTCGTTCATGTATTTTTCTGCAATATTTAAAACCTCTGCTGCTATCGTCGCAGAAAAAAGCATTGTTCGTTTATCCGATGGTGTTTTCTCCAAAATGGCTGAAACCTCTTCGAGAAATCCCATATTGAGCATCTCGTCCGCCTCATCAAGAACCAGATATGATATTCTGTCCAGTCGCATTGTTTTACGCCTGATATGATCCAGAATTCTGCCGGGAGTTCCCACAATGATATCAATTCCCCTGGCTAAGCTTTGGAGTTGTCGTTCAATGGATTGTCCCCCATAAATAGGAATAATGCTTAATCGTTTTTGACCCTTAAGCGAATTAAATTCCTCAGCCACCTGAACAGCCAATTCCCGTGTTGGTGTCAGCACTAATACCTGAGGATGTTTTTTCTTTTCTTGCAGCAGATCGATAATCGGAAGCGCGAATGCGGCAGTTTTTCCGGTACCGGTCAGAGCCTGACCGACAATATCATTGCTGCCCGCAAGAATTGCCGGAATTACTTTTTGCTGTATCGGCGTCGGTTCTTCAAATCCTCGTTCGTCAATAGTTTTCAGTATTTCCTCGGATAGACCGAGGTCATTAAATGTATTCATGTTATGTTAAATCCTTTCGTGGAGTGTGTCATGGTCGGCGTAGTAACTTGCAGCCGTTTGTAAATCATTAATTTTAAAGAAACAAATAT
>CAZSDW010000064.1:0-14603 GCA_964605705.1 uncultured bacterium | reverse complement strand
TACCATGATGCTTTTTGAACCAAGGGAAAAATACGGTAGAAAACCCAATATTTCACCAATCATTTTTGAAAAATTAGAGTCCGTTTATAGAAAGAAAGCATCACCGGAAGATATACTCTACTACATTTACGGTGTATTTTATAGCAATATCTACCGCGAGACTTTTGCTGAGTTTTTGAAGATCGACTTTCCCCGTGTGCCGTTCACGGCAGATTATAAGCTTTTCAAGGCAATCGGCAAACTGGGTAATACTCTGGCAGACTTGCATTTGTTGAAATGTCCGCTGCTTGATGTTCCAATTGCTAAATTTCAAGGTTGTGGCGATAACAACCGAGTAGAAAAAATCACTTACATAGAAGATGAGCAGCGAATTTATATCAATCCGGATAAGTATTTTGAAGGTATTGCCACGGAAGTTTGGCAATATCATATTGGTGGTTATCAGGTATTACAAAAATACCTGAAAGATCGTAAAGGTCGCATAATGGATGATGCACCGCGCTACTGCCGGATTGTGACCGCTTTAAGTAAAACCATCGAAATTCAGAAAGATATCGATAAAATATATCCTGCAATTGAAAAGCATCTGATTTATTTTTAACAAGACATAAAACATTATCTGGCTGCAACACTACAAGATTGGGCGTGATGCCTTGCATTGCTACAGGTTCATCGTCTGTCGTAGGGGCGCATGGTTATGCGCCGGGAAGATGATTGTTTTGGATTTGGCGGTTGGGCGCAATGCCTTGCGCCGCTACGGGTTTGATTTATTTTGTTGGGGCACGGCATGCCGTGCCATTACGATTACGTATTTCATGGTAGGGGCAATTCATGTCAATGATCCCGCTTCGGCGAAGAATTGCCTCTACGGGTATTGAGGCTCTAACCTTCCGAAGGTTTTAAACCTTCGGAAGGTTTAGGATTGAATAACAAGACCTAATCCTCTGCTAAAACTTCCTTTGCCGCCAGAGACAGATCGTATAATTCAAATAATTGAGTGTACATATCGGTCTCGAACGCATTATAATCCCAGACATTGGTAAATGATGTAAACGCCAAATCCAGTTCGGGATCATAGCGGGAAACCGTGAAGTAACACGACGTTCCGCCATTATGACCGTAGCCCAGTCCGGGCGTATAGACACAGCCCAGACCGTAGTATTGGTGGGATTCAAGAGTAGGCTGGCAATCCATCATCAGGAATTGGATATATTTGCGGTCGATCCCGGCTTCGCCTTTCAGCAGCCGCATCATCCATTTCGTTAAATCGTGTGGTGTGGTGACCACATTCCCCTCCGCCTGATGCATCGAGGGATTGACTTCCGTCAGATCATACGATTCACCCATATAATAAGCATAGCTGGAGGCAAATTCGGCAGGTAACGTCACAGCTGTGCCAGTGGACGGGAATGTCGTTTCCATCAGTTCATTCGGAGTTAACAGGTTCGTGGTAATAAAATCAGCATAACTTTCGCCCGAGACCCGTTCGATGATATAACCGAGCAGATTGAATCCCGTATCCGAATAATGGAACTCTTCACCTGGTTTAAAATAGCATAATTGATGCTGCGCAACTACACTGGTCATTTCCTCTGTTGTGAAAGTATGCGTTGGCTCGCCCAGGACTTCTATGACATAATCCGCATACCGCAACCCGGCGTAAGCGGCTGTCACTGTATCGGGAACGTCTGAATTTATCAGGTCAAAAACACCGGCTCGGTTTTGCAACAGGAGTTTGATGGTGATCTCACTTTTATTTGGGATATTAAAGTCATCTGTATCCGGAAGATAGCTTTCGCTTTTCCCCGGCATTGGGTCTGTTATATAATGATTGATATTCAATAAACCCTGCTGATGCAACAACAGGATTCCAGCGGCTGTAAACGATTTGGTGGTGCTTCCGCCACGGAAATGGATTTGATTATCGGATGCTGCCAGTTCCCCTGACGCAACATAATATTCCTCATCACCGGCAATAACCTGGAGGGCATATCCACCGGGATAATTTTCCCTGGCAGACGTATAGTCATTCCATTTGTTGTCTATGAGCGTTTGCAATTCAGTTTGACAATCATCGTTTATTGAATTATTATTGTCATTGTCGCACGTATAGAGCAACATTGCCAGTAAAATGATAATTGCTTTTTTCATTACATTTTCTCCATTTGATTGATTTAATTCCCCTGATTGTCCTTTGCCTGTTACATCACCATACAATCTTTCTACAGTTCGGAGTAGCCGGATGAAAAATAACTGACTCAAGATTTGCAGTTTTACCAGTAATAACACGGTAGTAAATATAAATACAACTATTATAAAAACAGTTGTAAAGTTTAAACCTGTGAGGCTTTGCTAATTATATTCCTGCCAGCTGCGGATATCCATCTTGTCCTGGGCGCCCCGGGAAATGGATTCAATGAAGCGCATCGCAATCTGGCGATTGGTAATCAGCATGACATTATAATCCACCGCAGCCCGCCGGATCAGGTAACCGTTGGTCAGTTCCTCGTTCTGGTAATTCTTGGGAATATTGATCACCAGGTCGATTTTACCCTCTTTAATATAATCAATACAGTTGGGTGATTCCTCATCCAGCGGCCAGTTCAGCATTTCTACCGGTATCTGGTTGACTTTCAGAAAACTCGCCGTACCACCGGTTGCATATAGTGTAATTCCAGATTTACTTAAAAATCGGATGCCATCGAGCAATTCAGCTTTTGACGCAATCGGACCGGTGGACAACAGGACACTTTTAAATGGCAATTTATAGCCCACCGATATCAACGATTTCAGGAAAGCCTCTTCGAAATTTTCACCCAGGCAGGCAACTTCGCCGGTGGACGCCATTTCCACACCCAGTGTCGGATCAGCGCCCTGCAGACGGGTAAACGAGAACTGCGGCGCTTTCACGCCCACATAATCCAGCTCGAAGGATGAACTTGACCACTTCTGCACCGGTACCCGCATAATTACCCGGGTTGCCATATCGATAAAATTCTTCTTCAGCACTTTTGAAATAAAGGGAAAACTCCGTGATGCTCGCAGGTTGCATTCGATCACCTTGACCTGATTATATTTGGCAATAAATTGAATATTAAAGGGTCCGTTAATCGATAGTGCCCCGGCTATTTTTCGGGAGATCATGCGTACCCGACGGATGGTTTCCAGGTACGTTCGCTGCGGTGGAAATACCAGGGTTGCATCGCCGGAATGAACGCCGGCATTTTCCACGTGTTCAGAGATGGCATAGGCAATGATTTCACCGTTTTGCGCTACCGCATCAAATTCTATTTCCTTGGCATTTTCCAGGAATTTACTGATCACTGTCGGATGGTCCGGTGAGAGTGTCACCGCTTTTTTCAGATATTGCTCCAGCTCTACATCGTTGGAAGCAACTGCCATTGCAGCGCCACTCAACACATAAGAAGGTCGAATAAGTACGGGATAATGATAATCCCCGGCAAACTGTTTGGCTTCCTCAATCGACGTCAGTTCCTTCCAGGTTGGTTGATCGATACCAAGTTTATCCAGCAGATTGGAAAAACGACGCCGGTTTTCAGCCTGATCGATACTTTCCGGTGAAGTCCCTAAAATCCGGATACCCTCTTTATGAAGTTTAAGCGCCAGGTTATTGGGAATTTGACCACCGACGGAAACAATTACACCGATCGGATTGAACATGCGATAAATTTCGGTTACCGATTCCTGGCTGATTTCGTCAAAAATCAGGTAATCCACCTCATCATAATCGGTACTGACAGTCTCGGGATTATAATTCACCAGGATTGTTGAATATCCAAGTTTGCGTAATGTCTTGCCAGTATTGACACAACTCCAGTCGAATTCCACAGAACTCCCGATGCGGTAAGCGCCTGAACCCAGAATAACAACTGTATTGGCATCGAATTCTTTCAGATCATGTTCATCGGCATGATAACTCAGGTACAGATAATTGGTTTTTGCCGGATATTCCGCAGCAAGTGTATCGATCTGCCGAATTTTCGGAAATATCCGGTATTCTTCCCGCCATTTTTTAATGACCTCGGTTTTTTGACCGGTGATATTTCCAATTTGAAGGTCAGAGAAACCTGATTTCTTAGCGGTCTTCAGCAATTCGGCAGGGATTTTTTTTGAAGCATTGCGAAGTGCCAGTTCGGTTTCGACAATATTTTTGATTTTATAAATAAACCAGCGATCGATATGGGTCAGTTCATGGATTTTTGTAACTGAATAATTTTGCTTGATTGCTTCCGCAATTGCAAAAATGCGTTCTTCGGTTGGTTTTTGCAGCTCATCATCCAGGTCCTGAAAGTTCAACTGCTTATTCCCGACAATTCCGCATGCTCCACTTTCGAGCATCCGAATGCCCTTTTGCAGCGCCTCTTCAAAATTGCGCCCGATCGCCATCACTTCGCCGACGGATTTCATTCCTGATCCAATCTGCCGGGACACCAGCCGAAATTTTTTCAAATCCCACTTCGGAATTTTCACCACGCAGTAATCCAGCGCCGGTTCAAAAAAGGCAGATGTTGTCTGAGTAATCGAATTTTTCAGTTCATGCAGACCGAAACCCAGCGCCAGTTTTGCAGCGATAAAGGCAATCGGATAGCCGGTGGCTTTGGATGCCAGTGCCGAACTCCGGGAGAGCCGGGCATTGACTTCAATGACCCGGTAATCATCGGATTGGGGATGATAAGCGTATTGGATATTACATTCGCCCACAATCCCAAGATGGCGAATGGTTTTTATCGCAATTGTCCGCAACTTATGATAATCATGATTGGACAGGGTCTGACTGGGTGCGACGACGATACTTTCGCCGGTGTGGATGCCCATGGGATCCAAGTTTTCCATATTGCAGATCGTGATACAATTGCTGAAACGGTCGCACATCACTTCATATTCAACCTCTTTCCAGCCGAGCAGATATTCTTCGATCAGCACCTGATTGGTATAGGTCAGCGCTTTAGCAACTTTTTGAGTCAGTTCATCCTTATTAATGCAGATTCCCGAGCCCAATCCACCCAATGCAAAAGCGATCCTGACCATAACAGGATAATCGATTTCATCGGCAATTTTTAAGGCTTCAGCAATTGACTCAGCTGTGGCACTGCGGGCAGTCTTGACATCGATTTCATTCAGTTTATCAATAAAGAGGTGTCTGTCTTCGGTTTCCAGAATTGTGGAAATATGCGTCCCGAGGACCCTGACATTATATTTTTCAAATACACCATTCTTCTGCAGCTGGAGCCCGGTATTCAATGCTGTTTGTCCACCGAAACCAAGCAGAATGCCATCGGGCTTGGTTTTTTGAATCACTTTCTCGACAAAATCGGCATTGACCGGCAGGAAATAGACTTCATCCGCCAGGTCTTCCGACGTCTGAATCGTGGCGATATTGGGATTCACCAGAATGGTATGAATTCCCTCCTGCTTGAGCGCCTTGATTGCCTGACTGCCGGAATAGTCAAATTCGCCGGCTTCTCCGATTTTCAGAGCGGCGCTTCCGAGTATAATGACTTTCTTTAGTGATTTATCCATCCGATGATCCAATGTTAATGACCTGGTTTTATTTAACCGCAGAGTTCGCAGAGAATACTGAGGTCATTATATATTATTTTCAAATTCATTTGTCAATTAATATCTGTGTGTATCTGTGTAAATCCGTGGCTCAATCACAGCATTTCAATAAATTTATCAAAGATGAAATCCGCGTCTTCCGGACCCGGCATCGCTTCCGGATGAAACTGCACACTCATAAACCGCCCGGAATCGTGGATAATGCCTTCATTGGTATTATCATTCAGGTTTTGAAACCAGGGTAACCAACCTTCGGGAATTGAATCGTCATCGACAGCAAAACCATGGTTTTGTGAAGTAATCACGCATTTATCAGTTCCGTGTTCCTGAACGGGCTGGTTCTGCCCGCGATGTCCGTATTTCAGTTTGTAAGTATCCGCTCCGGCTGCCAGTGCGATGATCTGGTTTCCGAGACAAATTCCGAAAGTTGGAATATTATTTTCAATGGTATATCTAGCACTCTCGACAGGCGGATGACATTCTTTTGGATTTCCCGGGCCATTGGAAATTAGTAGACCGTCAAATTCGTACTGACGGATATCAGTGTCCCAGGGCAGCCGCAGGACTTCGACATTTCGACGCAGGAGACTGCGGATAATACTCAATTTACAGCCGCAATCCAGCAAGGCAACCCGTTTGTTTCCCTTGCCGATAGTATTCGCCTCCGAAGGACTCACATCTCTGACAATATTAACCTGATTTGGATCGTAAAATTCAATATCATTATCGATAACAATCTTCCCCAGCATGGTCCCTTTTTCCCGTAGTTTCCGGGTCAGACATCGGGTATCAATACCACTGATTGCCGATATTTTCGCATCCGTCAGCCAGTTCGAAAGACTTTGAAACGCCTGCCAGTGACTGTATTTGACTGATTCTTCGGAAACGATCAATCCTTTGACCTGGATTCGGTCCGATTCGAAATAGCCTGTTTCGGTACTAAAATCATTTTTCGGAATGCCATAATTTCCAACCAGCGGATATGTCAGAACCAGGATTTGCCCATAGTAAGAAGGATCGGTCAGGCTCTCCGGATATCCGACCATGCCGGTGTTGAAAACCACTTCCCCGGCGGACGCAGTTTCGGCGCCGAATGATTCTCCTTCGAAGATGCTCCCGTCCTCTAAAACGAGATTCGCATGTATCTTTTCCATTTTTCGTTTCACCATTTCAAACGTTGTTCAGGAAAACTTAAATATGTTGGAGCAAAATTTAAGGTTTTTTTATAATTTTGGTAACTGAAAATCTGATCTTAGTGTGAAGGGATCAATTTTTAGGTGATCATCGGTTAAGTTAATGTAGAGGCGCAGCGCGCTGTGCCCCCTGACCAATTTTACCTAATCGAATTAATACTGACCCCGTGTTTTAACGGAGTATGAGGATTTCCATATTCTTTTTAAACCACTTCAGTGACTCGATTAGAAACCATTAAAATGGTTTTGATGGTGAAACGGTTCTCATTCCCCAGGATGAATCCCAGGATTATTCATTGACGCATTATCTCGACAGAGTCCCGTACTGACGGGACGACATTAAAG
This sequence comes from uncultured bacterium, assembly GCA_964605705.1. GTDB lineage: Bacteria > Fidelibacterota > UBA2242 > UBA2242 > UBA2242 > CAZSDW01. The sequence goes on along the minus strand of CAZSDW010000064.1, from coordinate 7,485 downwards.
GTAGGGGCACAATGCACTGTGCCCCTATAAAAGAAAACATATTTCTCTCATCCCGGGGCTAGTCATTTACACGTCATCCTGAATCCAGGCAACTTAAACTATGGTAATTATCAGGAAAATATTTATCTTTTACAGAATCAAAGGAGGGCTCTGTGAAACGACGAGAATTTATTAAAACGGGAGCGGTTTTAGGAGCGGGTATTGCCCTGCTGCCGACTGCATGGCAGGCTTGCCAGTCTTCAAAACTCGCCCGGGGATCAGTTGAGAATATGGAAGCATTATTTGGCATTTCAAAAGAACAAATGAAAGAATTACTCACCGTTGCACTGAAAAACGGCGCCGAGCGGGCAGATTTATATTTTGAATATACAATCAGTTCTTCGCTGAAGCTCGAGGATGAGATCATCAAGGATGTTTCCCATGGGATCAGCATGGGCGTCGGTATCCGGGCAGTTATTGGCGAACAGATCGGTTATGCCCATACTGACGATCTGGATTTCAATAAAATGATTGAGACTGCGAAAGCGGCGAGTTTCATTGCTAAAAATGGCGGAAATGCAAGAATTGCCGATCTTGGTAAAACCGCCAAAATGGACCTCTACCCTGTTGATAATCTGAGTATTGACAATGAACTGAATGACAAGATCGGATTACTTCGGAATACCGACCGGTCCGCCCGCGCATATGACCCTAAAATTACAAAAGTCAACGTGACCATTGCCGATGAAATGAAACAGATCATGTACATGGATAGTGAAGGTAAATTTTTCACTGATATTCAGCCGATGGTGATGATTCGAACAAGAACACTGGCTGAATTCGGTGATAAAAGACAGAGCGGTTATGCTGCCAGTGGTGGCAGGGCTGGGCTGGATTATTACAAATTAGCTGGTAATCGTCCCGAAGATCTCGGCAAAGAAGCAGCCCAGATTGCACTAACTAATCTCGACGCCAAACCAGCCCCGGCTGGTCCGCAGATAGTCGTACTGGGTCCTGCCGAAAGCGGTGTTCTGCTACACGAAGCCGTCGGTCATGGTCTCGAGGCAGATTTTAATCGTAAAAATCTATCAAATTATGCCAACCAAATCGGTCAGAAGGTCGCTTCAGAGCATTGTACAATCATTGATACAGGCACCCTTCCGGGACTGCGGGGTTCCATAAATATTGACGATGAAGCTAATCTTCCGACGGAATCTGTTCTGATTGAAAACGGTATTCTGAAGGGCTACATGCACGACAGCATTTCCGCCAAAATAATGAAATCCAATCCTACCGGAAACGGGCGCCGTCAATCCTATAAGTATCCACCGATACCCAGAATGACAAATACTTATATGCTGGGCGGAAAATACCATCCCGATGAGATTATCAATTCCGTCAAATACGGCATCTATGCCAAACGCTTTGGCGGCGGACAGGTTGATATAACGAAAGGTGATTTTACCTTTGGTGTCTATGAAGCGTATCTGATTGAAGACGGAAAACTCACCGCGCCGCTGAAAGATGTCACATTGATTGGAAATGGTCCGGAAGTAATGCGCAATGTCACTATGGCAGGCAATGATATGACCATGTCAAAAGGCGGCTGGAATTGCGGCAAATCCGGGCAAAGGGTAAAAGTGACCTTAGGAATACCGACAGCCAAAGTCAGTGAAATAACCGTCGGCGGAACCCAAGCATAGAGGTTAATGATGAATAATTATAAAAAAATATCCGAGTCTATCGTAAAAAACGCAATTCATGCAGGCGCGGATCAGGTCGATGTAATGATCGTCAATAGTACAAATTCCAGTATTACGATACGCCTGGGAGAGATAGAAGAACTCAAACAAGCCAGCCCCAAATCCCTGGGAATCCGGGTGTTCAAGGATAAAAAGAAAGCACTGACCTATACCAGTGATTTCCGGGAAGAATCACTGAAAAAATTGGTCAAACGGACCGTGAAAATGGCAAAGGTTACTACATCGGACGAATTCAACGGGCTTCCGGAAAAGGATCTGTTGGGAATTGCATCGGTTAAATTGCCACAATTTGATCAGACGATCAGCACACTCCACACCGATAAAAAAATCCGGATGATCAAAGATATGGAAAAGATCGGGATGGATAAAGATCCTCTAATTACCAACTCTGACGGGGCTAGTTGGAGTGACCGGCAGTCCCATATAATTTTGGCGAATTCCGAAGGATTTTATGGAGAAGAGAACTACAGTTCTTTTTATCTGGGACTTTCGCTCGTGGCTGAGAAAAACGCTGTCAAACAGACCGACTACTGGTCCTCTGCCAGCCGCTATTTCGATCGTCTGGATTCAATTGAAGTGATTGCCGATAAAGCAGCTGAACGGACCTTGCGAAAACTGGGTGGCATCAAACCCAAAACTCAGAAAGTGCCGGTGGTTTTTGATCCCATTGTCGGTCGGGATTTTTTGAATATCATCGCTCAAACCATAGTCGGTGACAGCATTTACACCAAGAATTCATTCCTGGTTGATAAATTGAATGAAAGCATTGGTATTGAAGCTCTGACAATTGTCGATGATGGTCTGCTGGAATATGGTCTGGGATCACGTCTGTTTGATGATGAGGGTTTGCCCAGTCGTAAAAACATCATCATAGAAAAGGGCATTCTGAAACGCTACCTCTGCGATTGCTATTCAGCCCGGAAACTGGGTTATCCGACCACCGGCTCCGCAACCCGAGGAGTTGCTTCGAATCCCTCATCGGGAACCTCGAATTTCTTTATGCAAAATGGACAAATCCCTCCCGGGGAAATCATCGCTTCCGTTAAAAATGGTCTTTATCTGACCAGCGTGGATTGGGTTGGCATTAATTATGTGACCGGTGATTATTCCCGCGGTGCGACGGGACTCTGGATTGAAAATGGCAAATTGACCTATCCTGTCCAGGAATTTACCGTAGCGAGTAATATGCTTGAGATGATGAAAAATATAACCATGATCGGCAATGATCTGGAATTTCGCTCCAGTACGGCTGCACCGACATTCAAGATTAAGGAAATGACCATCAGCGGCAGCTGATCCCGATCTAAAATATAATCATCCGCATAGTGAGAATTTGCATAAATCGCTGAGATTATGTATGTTTTTTCGATGATTGAAGCATCAGATAATTCCAGGAGTACTGTATGATAAAATTCGAACAATTATTAGAAAATGCTGTCAAATGGTCAGAAGTACACGGTATTCGAATTCTGTTTATTCTTATTCTTATGACAGTATCTTTATTTCTGACAAAATTTTTAACCAGACGGATATTCAAGTCGTTCCATTTTAAAGATGAGGAACAGATTAAGCGACGGGATACTCTGACGTCAATCTCTCAATTTATTTTTAGAATAATCATTATTACCATTGCCGGAGTAACGATACTCAGTGAATTAAAAATTGAAATCGGACCAATTCTCGCCGCAGCCGGAATTCTTGGATTAGCCGTCGGGTTCGGTGCTCAAAGCCTCGTGAAAGATATTATCAGCGGTTTTTTTATTCTCTTAGCCGACCAGATCAGAATCGGCGACGTCGTTGAAGTTGCCGGAAAGTCCGGTACGGTTGAAGGATTAAATCTACGTATGGTCACATTGCGGGATATTTCCGGTAATGTTCATTATGTACCGAATAGTGAGATCACCGTCGTGACCAATATGACCAAGGGCTATTCCCGCTACGTTTTCGAAATTGGCATTGCCTATCGTGAAAACGTCGATGAAGTCATAGACATTATGCGGCAGGTGGATGCCGACCTTCGGAAAGATCCTGATTATAAGACGGATATTATGGAACCGCTTGAAATTCTCGGGTTGGATAAATTCGGAGATTCGGCTATCGTTATTAAAGCCCGCACTACGACTAAACCAATCAAGCAGTGGCGGGTAGGGCGGGAATTCAATCGACGCCTCAAGATTCAGTTTGATAAAAAAGATATCGAAATTCCTTTCCCGCATTTGACCCTTTATATGGGCAAAGACAAAGCCGACCAGTCGCCACCACTGAATATCAAAATCGAAAAATAGATGAAAACACAAACCAATCCGACGAATCAAGCGGCACACGCCAAGCGGAAAGGAAACCAAATGTTAATTCCGACAATCATCATGGCTGGTATTGCAATTATTCTCCTTTTGGTGGGCGCTAATAAAGGCGGCAATCTGCATATTATCGGTCTGAAATCTGCCTGGCAAATGACCTATCAGACATTACCATTACTGATTTTTGCTTTCATTATCGCCGGAATGGTTCAAATATTACTGCCACATAATTTACTGGAAACCTGGGTGGGTACGGAATCGGGATGGCGCGGAATTATGATTGGCACCATTGCCGGTGGTTTGACTCCCGGTGGTCCCTATGTCAGTCTGCCGGTGATTGCCGCTTTGTTAAAATCCGGCGCCAGCGTCGGTACAATGGTCGCCTTTCTGACAAGCTGGTCCTTATGGGCAGTTGCACGATTGCCGATGGAATTTGGTATCCTGGGCTGGAAACTGACCCTTATCCGCTTAGGTTCGACTTTCTTTTTCCCTCCCATCGCCGGATTAATTGCACAAGTATTTTTTGGAAATTTCAGCCGATAACAATTAAATATCTCACCATTTATTCCATTAATTACTTTCCAATGATTGAATTATCTGTTATTTTAAAACAGACAGAAACAGGATGTTTTTTAAAAACGAACTGACTATTCGATTTTGGATTCTCGTGAATAAATAACCGATTAAGCGAAGAATCATCATGAATCAATACAAAAACATCGTAATCGTCGTCGCCGACAGCCTGCGGTATGATACTGTCTGGGGATTAAATCAACCAAATCTGCCCTTTCTACGGCAACACTCAATGAATTTCCACCAGGCATATTCTGCCGGTTGCTGGACACTCCCGGCAACAGCCTCAATATTCACAGGGTTTCTTCCCCATGAACACCAGGCAACCACCCGCACCCGTAAAGGTCTTAGTAATAATCGAAAAACCCTTGCTGAATCTTTATCTGAACAGAGATTCGAAACGGTTCAGATTACGGCAAATACTGTTACGACAAATATTTTTGGATTGGACCGTGGATTTCAACGAACAGAAAAAGCCTGGCAATGGGTCGATACTGCCAACATCCCGTTACTGAATATTGTGTTGCTCAGTAGCAAACGCCGTATGCGTAAAAAAATTATGCAAGGGGATTTTATTGCCGGTAAAATGACCGAAGACGTCAAAGCAGGACAGGTCTGGTTTCGCTCACTCTGTGGCAGGCAGTTGGATCGGGCGAGCGAAATTATCAATAAAAATATTCAAAGAAACCAACGAACTTTCTTGTTTATAAATTTAATGGAAACTCATTTCCCCTATCATGTGAGTCCCAAGTTCAAGGCAATTTCCCAAGAAACTCATCGTAAAATTCAGGAGATAGCCAGCATGTTTCATCTGGTCAATCAGTCCTGGCTCACCAGCGGAAAACGCTACATCCCCCCCGCTATGCTGCAGCTGCTCCGGCAACGTCAGCAGATTGCATGGAAGCGCATTGCTCCGAATATCGATCGCTTTGCTCAGGATCTAATCCAAAAAGTACCGGAAACGCTCTTCATTTTCCTGTCGGATCATGGTGATAATTTTGGTGATGAAAACTGGTGGTATCATTTTGGTAATGTCACCGAAGCCGGTAACCGGGTGCCTTTGTTTATCAGCACACCTGATTGCTCTGAAAAGCTTGAAATCGATCAAGCGTTTTCCACTGCGTCGTTGTATAATTTTATTCTGCAGTCCACTCAAATCCCAATCGGTCAGGTCGCATTAAATCAGTTTTTCGAAAATCCTCCCTGCATCCAGAGCTATTGGTATGACATGAAGGGCAAAACCATGCCGCAGTACCAGCATGATCAATTCGCGTTTGTTTATGATAATCATCGGTACATTAAACGACCGGATAGATGGGTTTCCCTCGAAGCGACCCGCTTCAACAGTGCGTCAGCAAAAGAGGATGAGTTTCCCGGGAATCCGATATTTGATTTGAACCTTTCAGTTTCTCAGAAAAATTATCTCGCGGATATTTTCAATAAATTCATCCTATTCAGCCAATCGATCTTATAATTCACCGACATGCTCACCTAAGATTCTTGTGTCGAAAAGAATTGTAATGTATCAAAAAGTATATGAGAGAAAATGGGAATCTGAAAATGAATACATTACTTTTCAAAATTATTTTAATCGGCTTCACAATATTTTCAACTGTAAACGGACAGGATCAAATGGAATTCAATAAATTAAATTCAGAAGAAAAACGCGTTATTCTGTACAAAGGTACCGAGCGTCCATGGTCAGGCATTTATGTCAACCATAAAGAAGTCGGGAATTACACCTGCAAAAGATGTGATGCCGTGCTTTTCAGCTCGGCTGATAAATTTGATTCTCAATGCGGATGGCCAAGTTTTGATGATGAAATCCCCGGAGCAATCAAACGTGTCCCCGATGCCGATGGATTACGTACCGAAATCATTTGCGCCAATTGTGGTGCCCATCTTGGGCATGTTTTTGAGGGCGAAGGTTTTACATCAAAAAATATCCGCCATTGCGTTAATTCAATTTCACTAAATTTCGTTCCTGCAGTCATTTCGGAGCCAGTCACCCAAAGGGCAATTTTTGCCTCCGGCTGTTTTTGGGGTACCGAGTATTATTTTCAGAAAGCGCCTGGAGTTCTTGCAACTACCGTCGGCTATATCGGCGGACACAAGGAGAATCCGACCTATCAAGAAGTGTGCAGTGGAACAACCGGGCATAAGGAAGCCGTAGAAATCGAGTACGATCCGACTCAAACCAGCTATGAAGATCTGGTAAAACTCTATTTCGAAACCCACGATTTTATCCAGACAGACGGACAGGGACCGGATTTAGGTGAGCAGTATCTATCCTATATTTTTTATACCGATGAAACCCAAAAGACAATCGCTGAAAACATTATTAAAACGTTAGTAAATAAAGGGTATAAAGTCGCGACAAAACTGGAACCGGCAGCGACATTCTGGAAAGCGGAAGACTATCATCAGGATTACTATCAGAATAATGGCAAACGTCCCTACTGCCATATTAAAAGGAATGTGTTTTAGTTTTTAAAACAGTTATTGCAATTTTAAAAATCCGGCAGGGCTTTTTACCTTTTTGAGATTAAAAGTGCTTATGTGCGTATAGATTTGGGTCGTTGCCAAGTTCTTATGACCCAGCAGTTCCTGGATATAACGAATATCTGTACCCTGGTCCAGCAGGTGCGTGGCATAGCTATGGCGTAACGTATGAACCGTTGCCTTTTTTTTATCCCCGCTTGAGGGTATAAAATATTTTGTGTAAATGGTTATGAATGTTAACGTATGTACTTTAAGAGAAGGAGCATTTATGACCATTAACAAGCCGCAAGGCAAATTACGAAAAGCGTTAATCGAAGAGTTGATGCAGCACTATCAAAATCCAGAAGATTTACTTGGCGAGAACGGAT
>CAZSDW010000063.1:0-14906 GCA_964605705.1 uncultured bacterium | reverse complement strand
GAACCATGATGGCTCCAACCGCAGGAACAGCCAAGGATGTTCGCTATACCAGGTCGAAAGATAACACGACTCTGTATGCCATTTTACTCGGTTGGGAAAAAGGTCAGAAAGAAATAACACTCAGGTCATTATCTTCTGACAGAATCAACCTCAAAAACCTGAAATCAGTTGAACTGATTAATGGCAAAGCAGGAGAATACCTTTCATTAGTTTTCGAGCAGGAAACAGAGGGCTTAATCGTCGGTTTGCCCGAATTCCCGTTCGAAGAATTAGCCTATGTTCTAAAACTTAGTTTCGATGGAGAAATTCCGATACTTGATATGTATGCTGATTTTAACTGTACTCCCTATTATCATCTCGTCCCGGCCGATAACACGGGCAGTTTGGTGCTTGGTTCAGATTTGACACTGACTGGTGAGAGAAAAAACAACGCGAATCAATGGAAGCTGGAATTAATAGGTAAAGGCTTCTATAAAATTCTAAATCGTGAAGATAATAAGAAGACATTTGAGTGTAGTAAACCAGATTGTGACCTTATTCTTTCAGATTTAAACGGGAAAGACAACCAATTCTGGAAAATTGAAGACGCACACGGCGGATTATTCCGAATTTCCAATAAACAATTTCCCGATATTATTTTATCCACAGATACTTCTCTTACTGAGGGTAATAAAGCAGGATTACTCGATTCGGAAAATGATTCTTTTACTTGGAAACTCATGGAGGTCTGTGAGACGAAGCAGGAAGCATTCAAGCTACATCTTATTCCGGGAATCATTGAAGCCGAAGACTTCGATATTGGCTGCCCGGGCGATGCTTACTATGACAGAGACGATATTAATGAAGGCGGGCAATATCGTCTCAACGTAGGTGTAGATATCGAAAAATGTATTGAAGGAGGTTATAATGTGGGTTGGACCCATGTCGGAGATTGGATGGCATACACAGTGACTGTCAGTAAATCAGCGACTTACCAGATTTCATTCTATATTGCCTCTGCATATGACAGTGGAAAGCTACATCTCGAATGTGATGGCGCAGACAAAACGGGAATAATATCAATTCCAAATACTGCAGGATTTCAAAACTGGGAAGTTATAAAGAAAACGGTAGAACTTGATGCTGGTCAGCATTTGCTGAAACTGGTTATTGACGGCGATTACCTTAACATTAACAAGATGGTTTTTGAGGAAGTGAAATGATGAATTAAGGGTAGGAGTATTATTGCCGGAGTGGACAACGGCGTTCCTATTCACCATTAGTATTTTAAAACCAACGAGCGAAAGGTATTCCATAGTTTGGCCCTTGTCGTTATATAATTGAAAGATAAAGCCGAGGAAATACTGCTGAAAGCAGCCTCTAAGGATTTGAGAGAATCAGGAGTTATAATAAAAACAGAATGAAACACAAAAAGATTGTACAATGATGTCAGAGATATTTCGGGTTATGGATGGAGATTGGATAGATTAATGGAATGATTAGAATTTTTTGTTTAATATTGATGGATTCAATCAATAGATTTATTATCACTCGCGATGACTGGATTTTTGGTAATTCTGTAGACTATCTATTTGGATGGTTTTAAATTATGAAACAATTTTGTATTTTAATTATAGTTTTTGTTTTGAATTGTATCACGGCAAATGCAGAGGATATTATTTCGCCAAATAAGCATATTAAAGTAGAACTGACTAACATAAATTCATCCGTTGATAATAATTATTGTCAGTTATATTTTAAAATCTTGTACAAAGAAGATTCGGAGTATGTCGAAGTGTTGCCCAATTCACCATTGGGTATCTCTCGTGCTGATCAGCAATTTGTCGATAACCTTATTCTTGTTAAAGAGTCAAAAGTGAAGGTGATACACAATAAATATAAAATGATTTGCGGCAAGCGGAAGATTTGTGATAACTTTGGCGTTGAAAAAGTTTTCAGTTATAAAAATGCAAATAATCAACCTTTGGATATTGTTTTCAGAGTTTATAATGACGGTGTTGCATTCCGTTATGTATTTCCCAATCATTCTGATTCATCAGTCAATATCACCAGCGAAGCGATAACTTATATTTTACCCGATAGTACATACCGATGGATGCAACCGTATAATAATGTCTATGAAGATTTTTTCCCGTTCAGTAAAACCGGATTGAGTCGAAGGAAAACACAGGAGTGGGGATTCCCCGCATTGTTCAAAGTCAATAGCGAAGCAATTTGGATATTGATTTCTGAAGCTAATATTACGGAAAACAATTGTGGGACAAAACTATGCAATCTGGACAATATGAATCAATATAAAGTTGCCTATCCATCTGCGAGAGATAATTTTCCGCAAACAGGCGTTGTTACCAAATTGCCATGGCTCTCGCAATGGCATACTCTCATCATTGGAAAGCTGTCTGATATCGTGGAATCCACGTTGATTACGGATGTCAGTGAGCCTAACCAATTGAAAGATACAGACTGGATTCAACCAGGACCTGTTTCATGGATTTATTGGGCGAACAATCACGGTTCAAAGGATTATCAAAAGGTTGTTGAATATGTGGATTTAGCAGTGGAAATGAATTGGCCTTACGTGCTTATCGATTGGGAATGGGATGTGATGACTAATGGCGGAAATATTGTGGATGCTGTTAATTATGCCAAAAGCAAAGGAATAAAACCGCTTATGTGGTATAATTCCGGCACCAGTTGGCTTGATCCGACACCGAATGATCGCATGTTAACAACGGAAAAACGCACCCGGGAATTAACATGGCTCAATGAAATAGGTGTCTATGGAATCAAAGTTGATTTTTTTGCCGGCGACCAGCAGGATGTAATGAAATTTTATATCGATATTTTAAAAGATGCGGCACAATATCATTTGATGGTGAATTTTCACGGTGCAACAATTCCTCGTGGATGGGCTCGAACTTATCCCAATCTGATGACAATAGAAGCGGTGTACGGAGCGGAATGGTACAACAATCGCCCCACTTTAACCAAGAAAGCCGCTGTTCACAATACAACGCTCCCTTTCACTCGCAATGTAGTCGGTTCAATGGATTACACACCAGTTACGTTTTCGAATTCACAGCACCCGCATATTACATCATACGGTCATGAACTGGCTTTGTCGGTTGTTTTTGAATCAGGGCTCCAGCATTTCGCGGATAGACCGTCGGCTTATAACTCTTTACCATCCGAACCTAAAGAGTTTTTGAAACACGTTCCTGTAAGTTGGGACGATACGAAACTGGTTGACGGTTATCCTGGGGAAAGAGTGATTATCGCTCGGAAAAAGGGAAAAAAATGGTATGTTGGTGGCTTAAATGGAAAAAATGAAGCTCAAACATTATATGTAAATTTTAATTTTCTTGGTAAAGAAAATTGTTCTCTGAAGCTTATTAAAGACGGAAGTGATGATAAATCTTTTTCATGTGATTTGGTAAAAGTTAAAAAAGGTGATACTTTGAAAGTCGATTGCCTGCCGAGAGGTGGATTTGTTGGTATTCTCATAGTGCCAGACAAATAAAACCAATTTTGGAGTATTTCTGGATAGAAAAAATTTTATAAAGTGCGCATGCGGATTAGGAATAGGTACATGCACAGGTTTTGGCATATTAACCAATAACAAGCTGTTGGCAGATGTCTCACAAAATACCCGATCCGAAAAAAAAACGCCTCTTGTGCCGGTTGACACCAGACAAATACAAAATGTTTTAAGTTATATCGATTCTTCGATAGATGAATCAGTGAAAAAAAGCATTTTTAAAAAACTTGGTGCTGAACATATTACACACGAAGGTTTTAAAAATTGGATTATTGATAACAAGAAAGATCTGAAAGGTTTTTTTGACAGGATTAACTCGAATAAAGACACCTATTGGGAAAAGATAGAATATAATTCTGAAGCTTCAACTATCAAAATCACAGGAAAACCGGTGGACAGATGCGCCTGTCCCTATGCACAGTCTGAAAACCCGCCGCTCGCGTTGTGTATTTATTGCTGTGTGGGTTTTCAAAAAGCCATGTTCGAAATGCTCCTCGAGAAATCAGTAACGAAAGTGCAGATCGATGAGAGTTATTTGCTGGGCAACAAGAGATGTAGTTCCACGATGTACATTGAGGGGAAATTGCGATTGGGATAAATGATGCGAGGCATTCATACTTAAAATATACTAAAATCCAGGAGTTTGGAATATGAAACAGAAACTGTTCATTGCCATATGTTTTCTATTTATGATAAACCTATGGGGGCAACAATTGCCCTATCAAAATCCAAATTTAAGTTCGGAAGAGAGAGCAAAAGATTTGATTGCACGGCTGACTCTGGAAGAAAAAGCCGGGTTAATGTGTGATGTATCGGAAGCAATTCCGCGTCTGGGGATAAAAAAATTCAATTGGTGGAGTGAGGCTTTGCACGGCCTGGCAAATAATGACAGTGTTACAGTTTTTCCCCAACCCATTGGCATGGCCGCTTCGTTTGATGATGCACTGGTCCAGGAAATTTTCAATGCGGTTTCCGATGAAGCACGAGCCAAATATCACGCATGGATCAAGAAAGGAAACGAAAACCGCCGTTTCCTCAGTCTTTCGGTATGGACGCCCAATGTCAATATCTTCCGTGATCCGCGCTGGGGACGTGGTCAGGAAACCTACGGTGAAGATCCCTATTTGATGTCCCGTATGGGCGTTTCTGTGGTCAAAGGTCTCCAGGGACCTTCTGATTCACGATATAAAAAACTGTTGGCCTGTGCCAAGCACTTTGCTGTTCATTCGGGTCCTGAACCGAGCCGTCATATCATGAACATCAATGACCTCGATCCCCGAGATCTATGGGAAACCTACCTTCCCGCATTTAAAACGCTCGTTCAGGAAGCGGGTGTCCGTGAGGTGATGTGCGCTTATCAACGTCTGGATGATGAACCTTGCTGCGGTAACACACGTCTGCTTCAAAAAATTTTGCGGGATGAATGGGATTTCAAGTATCTTGTGGTTTCCGATTGCGGCGCGATCTCCGATTTTTATAACAGCCATAATGTATCCTCCGATGCTGTACATGCAGCCGCCAGAGGTATTCTGGCAGGGACGGATGTAGAGTGCGCAGGCCCTGCTTATAAACTGTTACCCGAAGCGGTGGAAAGAGGCTTGATTAACGAAGAAGATATGGATAAAAGTTTGATGCGGGTTTTAATCGGACGTTTCGATTTGGGAGAAATGGATGACGATTTATTGGTTCCCTGGACAAAAATCCCGATTTCAGTGGTCAATTGCGACGCACACAAAAAAATGGCTTTGGACATGGCGAGGGAATCGATGACCCTCTTACAAAATAAGAATAACATTTTACCTTTATCCAAGTCCGTTCAAAAGATTGCGGTAATCGGTTCTAATGCAAATGATGAGCGAGTGCTGTGGGGAAATTACAACGGACGACCCATTCATACCATCACGATTTTAGATGGCATACAAACCAAACTCTCTGGCCAAGAGATTGTGTATGACAAAGGATGTGACCTGGTAGACAAAATGGTTATTGAAAACGCATTCGGTGAATGTTCCATTGATGGCCAATCAGGAATTAAAGCGACTTATTGGAATAACCGCGAATTTGCAGGGGAGGCCGTTGCCATCGAACAAATGACCTATCCAATACAATTAACTACGGACGGGCAGCATGAATTTGCACCGGGTGTGCATCTGCAGGATTTCTCCGGCAAATATGAAACAGTCTACACACCTTCAAAATCAGGAGAGATTGTATTTAAAGTTGAACCGAGAGGAAGATTCGAACTTTTTGTAAACGCGGATACACTGTATAAGCCAGTCCGGTTTGGACCGCGTACTCTCCGTATTCCATTACAGGTCGAAAAAGGTAAAGAGTATAAAATTGAAGCGCGTTTTCGACAAATCGGTCGCTGGCCCGCCGGTCTGGGTCTGAATTTTGGCAAGGAAGTGCCAGTGCAATTTGACGATCTCATCAAAAAGCTGGAAGGAATTGATGTGGTCATTTTCGCAGGCGGTATTTCTTCCCGACTGGAAGGCGAACAAATGCCTGTCGAGTTGCCCGGTTTCAAGGGAGGCGATCGTACGGATATAGAACTTCCTGAAATCCAGCGAAATTGTTTAAAGGTCTTGAAACAGGCAGGGAAGAAAATCATTTTTGTGAATTGTTCGGGTTCGGCGATGGGTCTGGTTCCTGAGACCGAAACCTGCGAAGCTATCCTGCAAGCCTGGTATGGCGGTGAATCCGGCGGTCAGGCAGTGGCTGACGTTCTGTTCGGTGATTACAATCCGTCCGGTAAATTGCCCATCACTTTCTACAAGAACATCAATCAGTTACCAGACTTTAAAGATTATTCGATGAAAGGCCGGACTTACCGATTTATGTCCGATCCACTGTTCCCCTTTGGTTTCGGATTAAGTTATACTAATTTTTCCATCGGTAAAGCAAAAATCAGTAAAACCAAAATTAAAAGCGATGAAAGTACCACAATAACTATTCCTGTAAAAAATTCCGGCAAACGAGACGGCACAGAAATCGTTCAAGTTTATATGCGCAAAGTGAACGACATCAACGAACCACTAAAAACCTTAAGGGGTTTTCAACGGGTTGATGTCGCAGCCGGGAAATCAAGTCAAGTGATAATTGAGCTGCCTTATAAATCGTTCGAATTTTTCGATAGAGCAAGTGGTAAAATGGCTGTTACCCCTGGAGAGTATACAGTTCTATATGGTTCCAGCTCGGATGCAAAAGATTTGAAAATACTAAAAATCATAGTTCAATAAACATAGTTAATGCATTGGTATACAAATCCGAGATCATGGAAGAATTTTGAGTGAGCTTTTCATATAAAAGGAATATAAAGGTGTTTAGCCAGTATCTTATTCTTGGATTATGTTTGACAGGTTCGGCCGTATTCGCCCAACAAGGCAATCATCTCGACCTTGGAATTTTGCAGACCGGGGCAAAGGTCTCGTTCGTTCGCGCTGCTGGAGGAGAATGGGGTGTTGAAATCTGCGGAAGCAGTGATCCGTGTATCCGGCAACTAAAACCTTCTCAAATCGAAGTCTATCAAACAGAAGATAGCATTATCAAGCTATCCGCCGGATACAAGACGGTTCGAAAGACAGAATCCGGCATTGATGCCAAAGCGGAAATAGCATTCAATGAAACAATTATGTTTAACGTGCAGGACCATTGGAGTTTAAACGGAGAGGTGGTTTCGGTGCTAAGGAAGGTGGAAGTGGTGGGGGATGCTCCGGGCGGGTTTAACACGTCAGTCGTGTTTTCGGTCGATTCTTCTGTGCAATGGTCTGACATGAACTGCCTGATTCCCGGTGCATTGTATGGGGACCCTACTTACAATAGCGACCGCTCTCCAGGCGGTGTGCTGAATTACAAAGCACGGCGATTCCTCCTGCGTGAAGATATAATGTCGGCTCCGTTGTTCTCGCTCTCTTTCAATAACGGTTCCTCTGTGGCGATGCTGGATCCTTCACCGCGAGGTGAATCGACAGTGGAAGAGACAAAACTTACGAAAGATGTAATGACCGATGCGAGATTTCAATTTGGCGCGTTGGGCGCGTGGCAGATAGACGAGAATCCAATCGAGTTCGGATTCCAATTTCCAGGCTCGATGAGCAGGTATGCTTTCGGCCCTGAAACACCAGCGCAGCCAAAATGGATTCGACGCTATCATCCGATCGTTCAGGGAGTTGCTCATAACTACGAAGTCAGTTTTCGATTCGGACAAAACGAGTCGTTTCAAGACGTGATTAGAAACACATGGCGATGGTCATGGAATACATTAAAGCCCGTAGTCACTCCTATTGATGTTGAACAGATGCGACAAGTGCTGATAGACCACCTGGCCGCTCAGGCCGCCACCATTGACGAACGCATAGGCATTCCTTTTGCTATAGCCACATTTGATACGAGCGCACCTCAATGGAATTGGACGATGACAGCGATGGGCTTCGTGAGTAAAAATATTGAGTGCGCGGATCAATTACTGCGTGAAGGTGATCGAGATAAGTCTGAGCGTGGGCAAAAAATGCGTTACCTTGGACTGTCTATCATCTCATCCATGATCGAGGCCCTTCCGACCGTGCCGCTTCAGGCGACCGGCTATGATCTTGCAACCGGAAAACCATGGACAGGCGAACGGCAGGAATGGCTGGCGCCATGGCTCCGGAACGCTACGGAAGATATACGCGTGCTGTTGCAGGCTTACCGGCGCGAACGCACTCTTGGCCGAGAGCATCCGGAATGGTTCAACTGGGTCAAAACTTATGTGGACTGGCTGGTCCTGCAGCAAAGGGAGGATGGCTCTTTCCCCCGGCGGTGGAAGGCCGGAAGCAATGAGGTTGCGGAGCTGACGGGTTCTACAAGCTATTGTCCTGTCCCACTGCTTGTTCTGATGACCGAAGAGACCGACGAACCCAAGTATTTGCAGGCAGCAATTCGCGCCGCAGAATACGTTTGGGAAGACTGGGGAAGCCAGGGACTTTTCGTTGGCGGCACCAGCGACAATCCGAACATTACCGACAAGGAAGCCGGGATGCTGAGTCTGGAAGCTTATCTGAGTCTCTATGAAGCAACCAGCGAGGACCAATGGCTGGAACGAGCCAAAGTCGCAGCGGATTATGCTGAAAGCTGGATCTGGATTTGGAACCTGCCGATGCCGATTGATGCGGACGATGCACAACTACACTGGAAGAAAGGTGTGCCGACCATTGGACTGCAGGGTATAAATGCCCGGGGTCCTGGTGGCGTCGATGAATACATGGATTGGTCAGCTCCATCTTATGCAAAACTGTATCTGTACACCAAAGACCAGCATTACCTTGATGTTGCCTGGATCCTCCTTCATGCAACCAAATCCATGGTTGCCTTGCCAGGTCGTCAATACGATATGAGGGGCATTGGGTGGCAACAGGAACACTGGCGTCTGGGGCCTGGCAGGAACGGTCGCGGTGTTGGAGGACATCGTTTCTGGTTACCTTGGGTCTCATCCAATCACCTATACAGCATTAACGGCTTAGAAGAGCTGGATGCGCGGCTGTTTGAACAGTTGAGTAAAGGAAGATTTAAGTAACGTATTCGGAATCCATATTAATGTTAAGGAATTAATCTATTATAGGAGATTATCCGCTTGAAGAAAGCAGTGTATTTTATTGCAATGTTGCTTGTCTTTACTTTAATACAATCAGCCACAGCCAAGACAAAAAACAAAAAGCAGCCAGAAGAAAAAGAACGACTCGTTCCGGGAGAACAGGCGCCTCTTGCCGATCCGGGACAGAACAGTTTCGGAAGGTTGCGCAATGTCGGTACCACGAAACACAAGCGACGGCCATGGCCATCACAACCGGAACCAAAAATAGAGACGATTTTGCTGGATGACATATTCATGAGCGATCCCTTTGTTTTTCCAGATGCCAAAACCAGGACATATTATCTGACAGGCACAGGAGGTCGATTATATAAAAGCACGGATCTGAAAATGTGGACAGGACCTTACAAGATTATCGATCTCACAGGAATCTGGATGGACAGTCTCTGGGTTGCTGCAGCAGAGATTCATCAATTTAGGGATAAATATTACCTGGCAGGTACCTGGAGCGACCATACAACTTTGATTGAAGCCGTTCCACGCCGATATAACGTACCACGTAACCAAACCCAGCTTCTGGTGGCCGATTCGCCTGAAGGCCCTTATAAACCTCTGGTCGCGGAGTATGACTTCTGTCTGGGTCCGGAGGACTGGGATATCATCGACGGAACACTCTATCATGAGAATGATACGACTTATATGGTATTTGTTCATGAGTGGACACAACTCATTGATGGCACCATGGATTTCATGCCGCTTTCAAAGGATATGACCCATCGTACGGCCGAACCGACCACCATCTTCCGTGCCAGTGAGGCAGCCTGGGCCAAAGAGATGAACAGTATTGGTGAAGCGACCTTTGGAATGAAAATGCCGGGATGGGTCACAGATGGCCCCCAGTTGTTCCGCACAAAAACAGGCAAACTTGGCATGCTCTGGTCAAGCTGGGGTGCGCACCGATATGCTCAGGGTGTAGCGTATTCAGAATCGGGAAGTATCAAAGGCCCGTGGATTCAGGAGCCGGAAGCATTTAAGGGAGATAATTCAGGACATGGCATGCTGTTTACAACGTTTGAAGGAAAACGTTTATTGATTATTCATCACGCCGGGGAAAAAGGTCCACGCAAACCACAGCTCTATGAAGTGGATGACTCGGGGGACAAACTGGTGCTCGGGCCGAGATATTATCCATAATCAATTAATGGATGATCTATAAAGAACATTTTAAAAATTCTGGTTTATTAAAAAGGAAATCATGTATATGAAGAACGTGACTGTTTGTATTGTTCTTTTAATCCTGTTCGTTGCAGGATGCAGCAACAAGCCGGTTTCGTCAATCGTGAAAGTGGATGATGGATTGGTACAGGGGACAACCGAAGACGGATTGACTGTTTTTAAAGGAATCCCGTTTGCGGCACCGCCGGTCGGCAACCTGCGCTGGAAAGCACCTCAACCAGTTGCCCAATGGGATACCGTCCTCAAGGCTGACAAATTTGGTCCCGATCCGGTTCAAGCCTGGGGTTCCCCGAAAGGGAAAAGTGAAGACTGCCTTTACCTGAATGTCTGGACACCGGCCAAATTTACGAATGACCGTATCCCCGTATTAGTATGGATTTATGGCGGCGGATTTAATGGCGGAGCTACCTCTGTGCCCACTTATAACGGAGAGCATCTGGCGAGGAAGGGTGTCGTCCTGGTCAGCATCGCATACCGCGTCGGTCATCTCGGTTTTCTGGCGCACCCTGAATTAAGCACCGAGGATCCGAATCATGTTTCCGGAAATTACGGACTTCTCGATATGATTGCAGGGCTGCAATGGGTGCAGAAGAATATTGCGGCGTTTGGCGGCGATCCCAATAAAGTGACGATTTTCGGCGAATCCGCCGGGGGAATCGCGGTGAGCATGCTGTGCGCATCGCCATTGGCCAAAGGACTATTTCATGGCTCTATTTCACAAAGCGGCGGCTCGTTCGGACCGTCGCGGCCCACGACCTATCCAGGCGAGAACATGAAACGCCTGCCCGACGCGGAGCAAGATGGATTTGCATATGCAAAGAGAGCTGGCGTTTCATCTATTGCAGAGTTACGAAAAATTTCTTCCGACAAATTACCTCAGGCTGGTTTCGGCAAAGGTATGGCATGGCCGATCATCGATGGCTGGGTGATTCCCGACGATCAATACAAGCTTTACGAAGCGGGCAAGTTCAATGACACGCCGATTCTCGTGGGTTACAACTCGGATGAAGGTGCCAGCTTCACACGAACCAAAGACCCGAAAGAGTACATTACCGGAGTCGAGGCGCGTTACGGTAAATTTGCCGACGACTTGCTTAAGGCTTATCCTGTTGACGAGAATTCGGTTCCGAAAACAGCGCGGGATTTGGTCCGGGATGCCGCATTCGGCTGGCATACCTGGAGCTGGGCGCGTCTGCAGGCGAAAATGGGAAAATCCAAAGCTTACTACTACTATTTCGATCAGCACCCGGACTATCCGGCTGACTCCCCTAAAGCAGGATATGGCTCACCGCACGGTCAGGATGTGGCTTTCGTTTTTCAGCATCTCGATGCTTCCAATCCAGAGACAACAGAGTCTGATCTCGGAATTTCGGAAGCCATGGCTACATACTGGACCAATTTTGCCAAAACTGGCGATCCCAACGGTGAAGGGGTTCCTGAGTGGCCGGCCTTCAGCGATGCCAATCCTGTTGTAATGTACTTTAGTCAAACACCGCATATCGGACCTGTGCCCAGTGAAGAATCTCTTAAAATACTGGATGGCTATTTCACCTGGCGGCGGTTACCCGAGGGCGATGCATGGGTGAAATAATAAATTGCTACCTGTATTCATCATATAAATTGAAAGTGGTATCCTTATGAAGAAAATATTTCCGATTCTTTTGCTTTTATCTCATGTAACCGTTTTCGCTCAATTCCCGGAGCTGGCTCAAACGCCCCCGATGGGCTGGAATTCCTGGAATGCATTCGGTCTGGAAATCAATTCAACAATCGTCATGGCTGTGGCCGATTCGATGGTGGCCAAGGGAATGGCGGATGCCGGCTATGAATATATCGTCATCGATGACGGTTGGCAGATTGACCGGGATAAAAACGGAAGAATAATAGCGGACTCGACCCGTTTCCCTGAAGGGATTAAATACCTGGCCGATTATGTCCATTCCAAAGGCCTGAAATTTGGCATTTACACTTGTTGCGGGACAAAAACATGCGGTGGACGGCCCGGTAGTTACGGGTATGAAATGATCGACGCAAAAACCTATGCGGAATGGGGTGTGGATTTTATCAAGGAAGACTGGTGCTTTACCGATGGGCTCGATACACGTACCCAATATCAAATCATGAGCGATGCAATCAGGGCAACCGGCAGGCCAATGCTGCTCAGTCTTTGCGAATGGGGCGTCTCGAGTCCCTGGGAATGGGGCAAAGGCATCGGCGCCATGTGGCGCACGACCAGCGACATTCAGGATTGTTTCGACTGTGTTAGAAACTGGGGTGGTGCGGGTTGGGTTCCGCTTCTTGAAAAGAATGTCGATCTGGCCCCGTTCGCGGGTCCAGGCCACTGGAACGATCCCGATATGCTGGAAGTGGGCAATCATGCCCTGACCCCCGTTGAATGCCGTTCCCATTTTGCCATGTGGTGCATGCTGGCCGCTCCGCTCATGGCCGGGAACAACATCAGCACCATGAACGCTACTGTTCGGGATATCCTGACTGCTCCCGAGTTGATTGCCGTTGACCAGGACCCTCTCGGCATTCAGGGAACACGATTGAGGAACGAGGAAGGGCTGCAGGTATGGCAAAAACCGCTGAGTGACGGTTCGATTGCTGTGGCTTTGCTGAACCTGACCGATACTTCCGTTCCCATGTCTGTGATGCTTGAAGAAATCGGGTTTAAAAAAGGTGTTTCGAGTTCCGTTCGCGATTTATGGAAACGGGAAGACCTCGATACGGTTACCGATACATTTACAGCCGAAGTTGAGCCACATGGCGTGGTGGTGGTAAAAATCAAAGGGGAAAAAGCGCCTGTCTCTACTTTAAGTTTCGATCAATCCTCAATTGAAATGAACAAAGACAACCATAAGATAGTTCAGCTTACCGTTCTTCCTTCAATCAAGCCTGTTACCGTAACCTCTTCCAACGAAGAGATCGTAACGTTGTTGTTAGTCGGAGTGAATACGTATAGACTATCGGCCAGGAAAGAGGGCGACTGTGTATTAAAAGCCTCTACAAAAGATGGGAAGCTAACTGCCGTTTGTAAAGTACATATCTTGCCTTCCAATATCCCTGTTCCCTGGAAATTGGATGACATCAGGGATGCTAAAGCATCCGCCTTCTATGACAACGGTGTTTTCATCATCGAAGGTGGAGGTGCCGATATTTGGGGCGCTAATGACCAGTTCGCTTTCATTAGCAGGGAAGCCGGTGAAGATTCGACTATCTCTGCCTGCGTAATTTCCATGACCAATACCGACCCCTGGGCAAAAACCGGTTTGATGTTCAGGGAAAGTACCGCTCCCAATAGCAAATTTGTTATGATCAGCGTTACTCCAGGTAATGGCGTCACATTGCAGTGGCGTGATATTACGGGTGGACTGTGTTATAAAAAGGATTTCAAGACTACTGATTTGCCGGTCTATTTCAAACTTTCCAAAAGCGGGTCCACATTCAGGGCCTGTCAATCAGACGATGGAAAGCAATGGGATTTATTGGATGATATTACCCTGAACAGGCCGTTTGCCGGCCTGGTCCGGGTCGGGATGGCAGTATGCTCACATACCAGCCACATGTTAAACCTTTCAAAGTTCGACCAGGTGTACGTTGGTCATGTTGAGTAAAAAAGAGTTCCGACCATACCGGTCAAAAAAAACGAATGTTTTCAGGAGGATAGAAGAATGAATAAAAATCCATTTATAATCGGTTTATTTGTATTTATCCTGATCAGTTGTAGCCATGCACAAACGTACCGGAAGACAGAGCTGGGCGTAAAATTGAACATCAACGCCATCGATGTGGAAATTCAGTTCTACAATCCATATACAGTCAGAGTATTAAAATCGCCTGAAGGGAAAGCCTTTACAAAAAAAAGTCTTTCGGTCATTGAGAAGCCGCAAAAAACCGCATTGGGTGTCAAGCAGTCAGGAGATGAACTTTCCCTAAAAAGTGAACGTGTTCAGGTTGATCTGAACCTGAAGAATGGTAAAATCTCTTTTTCAACTCCAGCAGGACGCCCGTTATTAAATGAGAAAGAAAAGAGTGTTACGTTTACTGATTTCAATGATGCCGGTGTAAAAACCTACAGCGTTTCTCAATCTTTTTTATTGGATAAGGACGAAGCCATTTATGGATTGGGCATACAGCAGCAGGGGAAAATGGTACAGCGAAACCTGAAATTGCGAATGGTACAGGGCAATACGGATGATTATATTCCATTTTTCCTGTCCGTAAAAGGATACGGATTGTTTTGGGACAATTATTCACCGACCGTTTTTGAAGATAATCCGGAGAGTACGTCCTTTAAATCCGATGTGGGTGATTGTGTCGATTATTATTTCATGGTTGGCGGCAATGCGGATGGAATCATTGCCCGAATGCGTAATTTGACCGGCCAGGTGCCGATGTTCCCGTTGTGGACTTTCGGTTACTGGCAAAGCAAAGAACGTTATAAAAGTCAGGATGAGACTGTGGGCGTGGTTAAAAAATACCGCGAGCTGGGTGTGCCTTTCGACGGGATTATTCAGGACTGGCAGTACTGGGGCAACAATTACCTGTGGAATGCCATGGAAT
>CAZSDW010000062.1:0-15646 GCA_964605705.1 uncultured bacterium | reverse complement strand
ACCTGGGCAGGAGCCGTATTTGCTATCGATTTTCTGTCGGCTTTCGGAGATGAAACCCAGTTACCCCATGGGGGAGATGTCTATCATGTCACTTTTGATCGACCATTTTTCCATACGGATTCCATCAAATTTAAAATCTTACCTAGTGGCAATTTGGATGAAATAGAATTGACAAACACGATGAAAGACATTAAGGTCGTACCAAATCCTTATGTTGCGACAAATGCGATGGAGACAGCGGTTGCCAACTGGTATCTGAACCAGCGTCGCCAACTGATGTTTACCCATCTTCCGGCGCAGTGTACCATTAAAATATTTACGGTCAGTGGTGTTCTGGTCGATGTAATTGATGTAAACAACAGTGAGGATGACGGGATTGCCCATTGGGATATGCTGACGAAGGAGAATTTGGAAATCGCTGCCGGCATGTATCTCTATCATGTTCAGTCAAAATTAACCAGCGATGAGAAACTGGGAAAATTCGCAGTTATTAAATAATTGGGTGGTGATCATGACAAATGAGCGAATGAAAGGTAATAAAATGAAATCTGGTTATTTATTTAGAATAATATCAGTTGGTTTCTTGATCATTATAATGGTGAGTATTTCGGCTTTTGCCCAGAAACCTTATCGCATGGGTACTACTACGGCGAATTTCCTCGAGATTGGTGTTGGCAGTGATGGTAATGCCATGGGGGAAGCCTTTGTCAGCATGGTTGGAAAATTGTCATCTATTTACTGGAATCCCGCCGGGCTTGCCTTCCTGAGCCAAAATGAAGTATTCTTTATGTATCAACCCTGGGTCGTCGATATAAATTCGTCCAATGTCGCTATGGCATATATTCTACCCTCGATTGGCACATTAGCCCTTGGTTTTAACCATGTCGGCTATGGAGATATGGAAGTAACAACCCTCGAATACCAGGAAGGAACCGGTGAACTCTATACAGCCAACGATTATAATTTTACATTTAGTTATTCCCGCCGACTGGCACAGTGGTTTGCATTCGGAGCTTCCGCGAAATACATTCATTCTCAGATCTGGCACACCAATGCAAGTGCCATGGCATTGGATTTAGGGGTTATTGTAAATACCGGATTTTTTTCGGTTACCGGTAAAAAAGAAGATGGTCTGCGCGTCGGGATGAGCATTTCAAATTATGGGACCAGAATGCAATATAACGGCATGGACCTGTTATTCCCGATTGATATCCTTCCCGATGAAGAGGGTAATTATAGTACGGTTAAGGGACAATTCACCCTGCAGGAATGGGAACTGCCGTTAATCTTCCGGATTGGTATATCAGTACAGCCGATTGTCCTGAAAAATCACCGCCTGACCCTTGCTATGGATGCACTTCATCCGAATAATAATTCCGAATCAATCAATGTCGGCGCCGAGTATCAGTTGAATATCCCCGGTGCGGGCAGTTTTTACCTGAGAACCGGCTATAAAGCACTGTTCCTGGAAGATTCGGAATTTGGAACGACTTTCGGAGGAGGTGTTGTTCTCCGGTTCTTGAATAATTACGGAATTGTAGTCGATTATGCGTTTAAACCGATTGGCATTCTTGGCAATACCCATTCCTATACGATTGGTGTTCAGTTTTAATCAGCAAATTGAATGGAATTGACAATCTCAGGATGATAGTCTGGAAGAATCAATAAACTAAATATTATACCCAGAATTCCCATCCGGGATTGCTTTTATCAATGAAATCCAAAAATCAACAACTACAGACTATGGAATGGATTAATCGAATCAAGTCCGTACTATTATTCGGATTGATTTTGCTATTTTCAGTTGGATGCAGTAAAAGAGAATCTGCGATTCCGTCCGGTAATATCATCGCTCGGATCGGAGATCGCCAGATTACGGTGGATGAATTTATCAGACGGGCGGAATATGCAATCCGACCAAACTATTGCAAACAGGATAATTATATTCATCATAAAATCGTTCTGAATTCGCTGATTGCTGAGAAACTGATGGCAATGGAAGCCGGAAATGAAAATGAATTACTGCGGAATACCGAATTTTGCGAGTATATCAAGGGTCGTAAAGAACAGGCGATGCGGCAGTATTTCTATTATGACCGAGCGTACAATCGGGTCAATCCGGATACAGCTGAACTGAAGAGTATTTATAAACTGGCAGGGCGAACCTATACGGTGCAGTATTTACACTTACCCGATGAAATAACCGCATCCCGGTTCTGTGATTTATATTCGAAGCAGAAGATACCCTTTGAAAATCTGGCGTCTGAAATACTTCAGGGTGCCGATATTCCGGTTCGGAAAATTGGATTCAATGATGATCTTAGTGATGAATATTTCAATATTTTTTACAACAATGCCCTGGAAAAGGATCAAATTCTGAGCCCGGTAAAGATTGAGGACGGCAGTTACCTGATTATGCGGGTAACCGGCTGGACAAACGAATTACTGATGGCGGACAATGACGTTCAGCAACGCTGGAATAATGTACAGGATAAACTCAAGAGTGTCAAAGCGAACCGGATATATACCGATCTAGTGTCGGATATCATGAAGGGCAAAACCCTGGAACTCAATGAAGGGATTTTCTATCAGCTGGCTACTATTCTGGCACCGTTTTACATGAAAAGTATGAATGATAAAAAAGAGGCTTTTGACCGTAAGTTCTGGGGCGCTGAGGTGGAAGTGAACCTGGATTCCGCCCGGGTTGACGAAATGGAATCAATTCGCAATAAACGCTTATTTTCAGTGGATGATATGGATTGGACTGTCGAAGATTTTGAACATGCCCTGCTATCCCATCCGCTGGTGTTTCGCAAACGTCATTTCAGCCGTGCTGAATTTCCGGAACAACTCAAGTATGCCATCGCCGATTTGATTCGCGATCAGTATATCAATGCCGCAGCCTATCAGGCAGGCTATGATAAAATATCAGTCGTTAAATCTTATACCTCAATGTGGCAGGATAACCTGGTTTCTATATACTGGCGCAATCAGGTGCTGAAAAATGCCGGTTATCAAGAAGCGTTTTCGCAAAATTATATCAAAACCATCAACGATTATCTTAATACTTACATCGACAGTTTACAGAGTAAATACAGTGAGGAAATTGAGATTAATACGGATGCCTTTGAAAAACTGAACCTGACCAACATTGATCTGTTTGTACTTCAAAGCGGAGTTCCTTATCCGATTGTCAGTCCGGCGTTTCCCATCCTGACGACCGATGATAAACTGGATTACGGGAAAAAAATGGAGGTCCATTAGACTGGTATGTCCGGACGCTTCATTTATAGCTTATTTATTATTTCGGCAATCATATCCGGTGTATTGTATTCGAAAGACTATAAAGGTGCTGAGTTGCGGACATCTGCCAGCTTTACTTACGGACGATTTGAGGTAAACTACAAAGCCTCGCACGGCGCCGGTCAGACTTCGACGTTTTTCACCTATCATGAATTGGGCAGTGCGGGAACTGCCGAATGGAACGAAATCGATATTGAGATGCTGGGTCGGTATTATGACGATATCCAATTCAATCCGATTACTCCCGGTCAGATCAATCATGAACATCATCAATGGGTCGGTTTCGATCCGACTGCCGAATTTCATACCTATGCGATTGAATGGACCCCGGCGTACGTTGCCTGGTTTATCGATGGCGAAGAGGTTCACCGGCAGACGGGCGCGCATATAGAAGCGCTGGACCGGAATCAGAAAATAATGATGAATATCTGGCAGCCGGCTTATCCATCCTGGGTTGGGACGCTGGATACCCGCATGTTTCCCTTTTTTGCCTATTATGATTGGGTAAGTTACGCTTCCTATACACCCGGCTCCGGCGATGTCGGGACTGACAATAATTTCAGTCTCCAGTGGCGCGATGATTTCGATTCATGGAATACAAGTCGATGGGCGAAAGCAACCCATACATGGGATGGCAACAACTGTGATTTTATTCCGGAAAATTGTGTATTCCGGGACGGAAAAATGATTTTATGTCTGACCAATGCCAGCCAAACCGGATATGTCGATTATATTGATCCTTCCGTTATATGGGTGCGCTATGATGCTGATACAATTACTGTCAAATTTTCAGAGGAAATCAATCGCGAATCTGCTGAGGATCCCGGTCATTATAATGTTAGTAATGCCACGATTGTCGATGCAGGATTAGATTCGGATAGTCGTACTGTCGAATTAGCGGTCACGGATTTTGATGAAGAGCTCAGTCATAATTTGATTGTGTCCGGAATAACGGATATTTCGGCAATACCCAATCCGCTTGTCGGACAGGTTGTGCTGATTCAAATGCCTCCGGCTTGGGAATATCCCTTAAAAATCAATGTTGGTGGCAGTCACAGCGGTGAATGGTTCGCTGATCAGGGATGGAGTGATAATCTCGATTATGGTGTGATCGGAGGAACCACAGGTCAGTTTTCGGGACAGTCAATTTCCGGTACTACCGATCAAATGATCTATCAGAGTGAACGATGGGGCCTAGTCAAATATCAGGTCAGGCTTCCTAAAGGAAAATATACCATTACCCTGATGATGGCAGAAAATTATTTCGCGGAGTCCGGTCGCCGGCTGTTTGATATCAATTTGGAAGGACACTACATCATTCGGAATTTAGACCTTTTTAATGAAGCCGGGATTCACTCCGCTTATACGATTACTGTTGAAGATGTCAAAGTAAGTGATGGAATGCTGGATATTCACTTTGGGAACAACCTGGACAATGCGTTGCTGAACGGGCTGATCATCGATCGGGCGGCGAGCGGTGTTGGCAATTCCAATTCATCTTTTAGGGAGAATTTCCGACTGAGACAGAATTTCCCGAATCCGTTCAACCGGACGACGACAATTTGTTATGAGCTGCCGGTGGCGGCATATGTTTCACTGAATATCTTTGATATTCGCGGGGTGGAGGTTGCCACATTGATAAATGAGAATTGTGCTCCGGGAAACCACCACGTCGAATGGCAGGCGCCGGTTCCCAGCGGCATATATTTTTATAAAATTATCACTGGAAATAATGACGATCGCTTCAGTGATATCAGAAAAATGATTTTATTAAAATAATAGGAAGACTAATCTGATGAAATTATTCAAACGACTTATGCTGATTAGCGGACTCACCACGATTTTAGGGTTTGGTCAGGTGACGCTTGATCCGAATATTGAAAACAAGATTGATGAATTACTCTCGCAGATGACATTTGCGGAGAAAATCGGTCAGATGATTCAGTACAGTGGAGAATTTCCGGGGTACGAAGAGATGGTTCGCGAGGGGAAAATAGGATCATTCCTGAATGTCGTTGGTGCCAGAGAAACCAATAAAATCCAGAAAATAGCTGTTGAAGAAACCCGCCTGGGAATTCCATTGATAATCGGGCTGGATGTCATTCATGGCTATCGGACGATATTTCCGATACCGCTGGCAAATTCTGCCAGTTGGGATACCGTTCTGATCAGGAAATCCGCGGAAATTGCAGCAATCGAGGCAGCTTCGGAAGGGGTCCACTGGACCTTTGCTCCGATGGTAGATATTGCCCGTGATCCGCGCTGGGGACGAATTGCTGAAGGAGCCGGGGAAGACCCCTTTCTCGGATCGGCAATTTCAAGAGCGACGGTTCTGGGTTTTCAGGGCAATGATTTAGCCAATCCGATGACCATTTCAGCCTGTGCCAAACACTACGTCGGTTACGGGGAGGCTGAAGGTGGGCGCGATTATAATACCACGGATTTTTCACTGAGAACCCTGCATGAGATTTATTTACCGCCATTTAAAGCAGCTGTCGATGCGGGTGTCGGTACTTTAATGAGCGCGTTTAACGACATTGCGGGTGTGCCGGCATCGGCGAATAAATATACCCTGCGTGATGTTCTGAAAACTGACTGGGGATTCAATGGATTTGTCGTCAGTGACTGGAATTCGATTGGTGAATTAGTACAACATGGCGTGGCAGCCAATCAATTGGATGCCGGAATCCTTGGACTGAAAGCCGGTGTCGATATGGATATGGAGGGCGGTTGTTTTTCTGTCGATCTGGAACCTTTCATTGACCGCGGCGAACTTTCCATGGATATCATAGATGATGCTGTTCGTCGAATTTTACGGGTAAAGTATGCACTCGGTTTGTTTGATCATCCCTATGTCGCTGAAAACCTCAGTGAAAAGACAATATTGTGTCCGGATCATGTCCAGGCTGCTCTGGAATTAGCCCGTGAATCCATTGTCTTACTGAAAAATGAAAAAAGCATTTTACCTCTGAATAAATCGAAACTTAAAAAAATAGCTGTCATCGGTCCTCTGGCTGATGATGCGGATGCCGCTCTGGGAACCTGGCGATGCATGGGAAATCCGGAAGACGTGATAACGGTTCTGGAAGGACTGAAAACGAAACTTGGCAATGAGGTCAGTTTGGAATATGCCATGGGCTGTGATGTCAGAGCTGATGATCGCTCCGGATTTAAAAAAGCGTTGAATATCGCCCGGAAAGCCGATTTAGTCCTTATGATTATAGGTGAGAGCGCCGATATGAGTGGTGAAGCTCATTCCCGTACAGACCTGGATTTACCGGGAGTTCAGGTGGAGTTGGTAAATGCTGTTGCGGGAACCGGTAAACCGGTAGTGCTGGTTTTGATGAATGGTCGTCCGTTGACCCTGTCCAATGTGGAACCGAATGTCAATGCAATTCTGGAAACCTGGCACTTGGGAATTCAGCACGGCAATGCAGTGGCGGATGTTCTTCTGGGCGAATATAATCCATCCGGTAAACTGACGGCTTCATTTCCCAGGAGTGTCGGACAAATCCCGATTTATTACAATCATAAAAATACCGGTCGTCCGGCAAGCAGCGGTGGTCGGATGACGTCTAATTACAGCGACAGTCCTTTTGATCCGCTGTATCCGTTCGGATATGGACTCAGTTACACGACGTTTAAATATTCGGATTTGAAGGTCAATCAGGATAATATTCAAATGGGTGCAGACCTGGAAATTTCAGTGAAAGTAAAAAATACCGGTAAATACGATGGTGATGAAATTGTCCAGCTGTATCTCAGAGACCTGGTTGGCAGCGTGACCCGACCGGTCAGGGAATTAAAGGGATTTCGGCGGATTTTTCTGCAACCCGGCGAAGTTAAGAAAGTGACTTTCACCCTGACTCCGGACGATCTGGCATTTGTCGGATTGGATAATCAGTGGACAATTGAACCCGGTGAATTCCAGGTTTTCGTATCGGACTTGGAAGCAAAATTCAATGTAAAGAAGTAAGACTTAAGTCAATAGCCTGAATTATTTACCACCAAGCACGCTGAGATCGCAGAGAATTAGATAATCAAATCAAAATAATCAGATGAAACGGAATAAAATAAAAAGTAATCAAAGGAAATGCTATGGGTCCTCTGATCCGGCGAGATTTCCAGCCGGAGTGATTTGTGAATTTAGCAGAATAATAAACGGCATTGATTAAACTATTGATATTGATGACAAATCTGTTACAAATTCAATTATCGAATTGTGATTGCGGATTCTTGTCATAAATAGAAAAAAAAATGAGAGAAAATCATGGATTTTAAAAAATTAATGTTGATGCTGCTGCTCGTCGGACCCATTGCTTTAGCGGGTTGCGATGGTGACAATCAACCCAGTGGATCCGATGATCCTGAAGGCTATACCCTGGTGTGGTACGATGAATTTAATGGTGCTGAAATTGATCCGACTAAATGGGAACACGAAGTCAACGCCGACGGTGGCGGCAACGATGAATTGCAGTATTATACCGACCGCGCTTTGAATTCTTATATTGATGACAGTGTGCTGGTGATCCGGGCATTGAAGGAAACCTATACCGGACCCGGTGGAACCCGCAATTATACCTCCGCACGCCTCAGAACAAAGAATAAGGGCGATTGGAGATACGGACGCTTTGAGATACGTGCAAAACTTCCTTATGGTCAGGGGCTCTGGCCGGCAATCTGGATGCTGCCGACGGACTGGCTCTATGGCGGTTGGGCTGCCAGTGGTGAAATCGACATCATGGAACTTCTGGGGCAGGAACCGGAAAAGGTTTACGGAACCCTTCATTATGGCGGACAGTATCCCAATAATGTCTATACGGGCGATTCCTATGAACTGAGCACGGGGAATTTCGCATCGGCTTTTCATGTCTTTGCGCTCGAATGGGATTCGACTCAAATTCGCTGGTATGTCGATGGTCTGCTTTATGAAACGCAATCCTCATGGTATTCTGCCGGGAATGATTTTCCGGCTCCTTTTAATAAGCGTTTTCATCTTATCCTGAATGTTGCCGTCGGTGGCAATTGGCCCGGCAATCCTGATAATACAACCTCTTTTCCACAGAAGATGGAAGTTGATTATATTCGGGTATATCAAAAATCGCAATAGCCCCACTCTTTATGATTTTTGACAAAAGAGATGACATTCTATTCCTGCTGATCTTCTTTATCCTGATTGCCGTATCTCAGTGTCAAAACAGTACGGAACCAGCGATAAGCGGTGAAATATATAAAAACAGCAATTATGCAATTGAAGACCGGGTTGATGATTTGATGCAGCGAATGACGTTATCGGAAAAAATCGGTCAGATGATTCAGGTTGAACGCCGTTATATTAACGATTTAGATGATGTTAAAAACTACAATATCGGAAGCATTCTCAGTGGGGGCGGCTCGTCTCCATATCCAAACACTGCTGCAACCTGGGCGAATATGGTTGACAATTTTCAGTTGAAGGCGCTGGATACGCGATTGGGAATACCAATCATCTATGGCGTTGATGCTGTGCATGGTCATAATAACGTCTATGGCGCGACAATATTTCCACATAATATCGGAATGGGTTGTACCCGCAATTCCGGATTGGTCGAACAGGCAGCTGCGGCAACAGCGATCGAGGTTGCAGGGACAGGTATCCGCTGGACATTTTCACCGTGTATTGCGGTTCCACAGGATGAACGCTGGGGACGAACCTATGAAGGTTTTGGAGAAACTGCTGAACTGACCGTGCAAATGGCAGCCGCCGCTGTTAAAGGATATCAGGGGAATAATCTGGCGGAAAATACTTCCATTCTCGCCTGTGCAAAGCATTTTTTAGGTGATGGAGGCACAAACAACGGTTACGATCAGGGTGATACACAAGTTGACGAATATACCATGCGGAATCTTCATATGCCTGCTTATGTGACAGCAATTAATGAGGGTGTCGGCTCGGTAATGGTTTCTTTCAGCAGCTGGAATGGACAGAAAATGCACGGGAGTGAATACTGGCTAACGACTGTCTTGAAAAATGAGTTGGGCTTTGCAGGATTTGTTGTTTCTGATTGGGGTGGAATCGATCAACTTCCCGGTGATTTTGCAAGTGATATCGAGACCTCAATCAATGCCGGTATCGATATGGTGATGCTGCCCAAAGAATATCATGATTTTATGACAACTGCCTTATCCCTGGTGAACCAGGGCAGAATTTCAGAATCGCGGATCGATGATGCGGTCAGCCGCATTTTAAAAATGAAATTTGCACTTGGACTATTTGAAAATCCCCTGACTGATCGAACATTGACCGGAGCAGTTGGTTCTCAGAATCATCGCGATATTGCCCGGCAATGTGTTCGTGAGTCCCTGGTATTATTAAAGAATGAGAATAATGTGCTGCCAATTGCCGATTCTGTTGTGAGTATTCTTGTTGCCGGTAAAAATGCCGATGATCTTGGAAATCAGTGTGGTGGCTGGACCATCAGCTGGCAGGGCAGCAGTGGAGCAATCACGGTTGGAACGACCGTGCTGGAAGCGATCGAGAACCGGTTAGGATCAGCGGGAACCGTTCATTATTCAATCACGGGCAATTTTACCGGATTTGCTGATATCGGAGTCGTAGTTATTGGTGAGACGCCCTATGCCGAAGGAAATGGTGACCGAAGGGATCTTTCACTGTCCAGTGAGGATATCACCACTGTCGAAAAGGTGTTCAATTCGGGAATCCCGACGGTTGTCATCCTGATCTCCGGACGTCCGCTGATTCTGGATGCAATTCTGGATAAATGTGATGCAATTATCGCTGCCTGGTTGCCGGGAACAGAAGGAGATGGAATCGCCGATGTTCTGTTCGGAGATTATTCACCAAAGGGTAAACTGTCACATTCCTGGATGCGAAATATGGAACAAATCCCGATTAATGTTGGCGATATCGATTATGATCCGTTATTTGAATACGGATTTGGATTGACATATTAAAATAATGTGAGTTCTACTTAAGAAGAAGATAATGAAATCACCTATGGAAACTGTTGAAACAGTTGAATTCTTAGTAAAAATTGGGTGTAACCCCCGAATTCTCCTACAGGAGTCCCTGCTGGGGAATTCGGGGATTAATCCAATAAACCTCATAATAAGAACCGTTTTTAACGGTTTATTTTTCAGAATAGAAACATTCATCTCTTATGTCGAACTCACGTTAAAATATAAGGATTGAGATGAAAAAATATATTCTCCGGACGATATTACTAATCGTAATTTTAATTCAATCGTCCTTTGGCTTTTTCAAAACACTTGGTTATAACATTGTTGATAATGACGGCAATCCCTTTGTTCTCAAAGGCTATGGTCTGGGTGGCTGGCTGGTTCCGGAAGGCTATATGCTGCATACGCCCGGCTACGGCTCACCGTCATCAATCCGGAGTCAGATTGTTGAGTTAATCGGTGAAGAAAATACCAACGAGTTCTTTGAACTTTATCGTAAAAATTATGTTGCGGAAAAGGATATTGAACTGATTGCGGAATGGGGCTTCAACTCGATTCGTCTGCCTTTTCATTATGAATTCTTTTCCCCGATCAATTCTCCCGGTGTCTTTATTGAGGACGGCTTTGAGATTATCGATACACTGCTGGTCTGGTGCAAGAAAAACAATCTTTACCTGATTCTGGATATGCACTGCGCGCCCGGCGGACAGAATTCCGGAAATATCAGCGACAGTGATGGGGAAGCCAAACTCTGGACGGTTCCGTCAAACCAGGATCGAACAATTGAAATCTGGCGCAGGATTGCGGAACGTTATGCTGATGAAGATTGGATCGTTGGCTATGATCTGTTGAACGAACCGGTGCTGCCCGATGGTTATACCGGCACCGATTTGCGTAATCTGTTTATTCGAATTAAAAATGCCGTTCGTGAGGTGGATTCCAATCACATCATCTTTATCGAGGGCAACTGGTATGCGACGGATTTCGCCGGACTATCGCCCAAATTCGACAGCAATCTGGTTTATGCTTTTCACAAATACTGGAGTGAGACGGACATCGGCAGCATCCAGCAGTACCGGAGCCTGAGGACTCAGAATATTGCGCCGCTCTGGTTAGGGGAAACCGGCGAGAATTCGAATCCCTGGTTTTTTGAAACCGTCCGGCTGATGGATGCGGAGAACATTGGCTGGAATTGGTGGGCGCATAAAAAATTCGAAACGACCACAAGCCCATTGTCTGCAGTTATTTCACCGGCATATCAGCAGATTCTGGATTATTGGAGCGGAAGCGCCAGTAAACCGTCGCCGGAGTATGCCAAAGCCGCCCTGACTGAAATGGCTGAAAGCCTTGCCCTCGAAAACTGTATTTTCCGCCCCGATGTCATTGCAGCGCTGACGGACCCGGAATTCGGAACGAATTCCAAACCATTTAAGGTTCATGTAATCCCGGGTACAATTGATGCAGTCGATTATGATTTCGGGACGAATGGCATTGCATATTTTGATCACGATTATAAAAAAATAAACTGGGACGCCGATCAGCCCTGGAACCTCGGCTATACCTATCGTAACGACGGCGTGGACATTGAGGGAAGTGACAATTCCTTTGCCAGTGAATACAATGTCGGCTGGATCGAAGACAGTGAGTGGATTAAATATACGGCGGAAATCGTTTACTCCGGTCAATACAATATCAGTTTTCAGGTCGCCAGCCAGTCCACAACAGGGAGATTACAGCTGCAGGTGGATAATCAGCCGGTTATTCAATCGGTCGAAATTCCGAATACCGGAGGCTGGAGCAGCTGGCAGACGGTTACGGTCGATTCCATCGAATTACCGCAGGGTACGCATATCATTAAAACCTATTTTCCAAAAGGCGGTTTCAATTTTAAAAAGATGGTCTTTACGGCGGTCAACAGTTCTTTGGTTGAAGAGGTGACATCCTATCTGTATGTCGGCAAAAACTATCCCAATCCCTTCAATGACAGCACGAAGATTCCGATTGTGCTCAAGGAACCCGGCAATCTGCGTGTCTTTATCTACGATCTCAGGGGACATCTGGTGCAGCAGGCGTTTTCCGGCACCTTGCCTGCCGGAATTAATACAATCCGCTGGGACGGCACCAACGATCGGGGCAGAAGAGTGAGCGCCGGCATCTATTATTACCAGGTCATTGTCGATGCCGACCATAAGACCATCCAGCCCATG
This sequence comes from uncultured bacterium, assembly GCA_964605705.1. Taxonomy (GTDB): domain Bacteria; phylum Fidelibacterota; class UBA2242; order UBA2242; family UBA2242; genus CAZSDW01. The sequence continues at coordinate 3,176 of CAZSDW010000062.1, read as the reverse complement.
CTGTATCTGAAATAACTCCTTGAACCTCACATAAGCGATTTATAATAATTCTGAATCATCCGGTATCCATTCGCCGGTAGCCGGTGAACAGTTATCGGTGAACAGAGATCAGTGACGGGACTCCGAAATAAATAACATTGAATGTAGAACAATCCCAAATCATCAATCATCAATCACCAATCATCAATCATCAATCACCAATCATCAATCTCCAATCAACAATCTCCAATCATCAATCCCAATTCCCCCAGGTTCTCTATAATTAAATCGGGCTGAGTCGGACTATTGCCGACATCTTCCCGACGGGTTTCCCCCGACAGCACCAGGATTCCCATGATTCCTGCCGCCCGTGCCATTTCAATATCCGTGTACAGCCGGTCGCCAACCATCGCCACTTCGTGATTGTTCAATTGGTTTTGTTCCATAACATTCCGGATCATCTCCGGGCGCGGTTTCCCGAAAACCAAATCCGGTTGCCTGCCGGTAGCGGAACTCAGCGCCGCGCAGATTGCTCCGCAATCCACCAGCAAAGTCGGTTGATCGGTCGGACAGATCCGATCGGGATGCGTCGCAATGTACGGTTTGCCTTTTTCAATCCAGTAAGCCGCCCGGCAGAGCCGGTCGAAGGTCAGGGTAGTGTCAAAACCGACAATCACCGCGTCTGGTTCATCTTCCGGGCTTTCACTGACAACGTTATATCCGGTGTTCCGGAACTCTGCCTTCAAGCCATCCGTGCCCAGGATATACAATCGTGAAATCTCTCCACGTTGGTTTTTCAAATAATCGATAGTCGCCAGCGCCGATGTATAGATATCCTGCCGGGTTGCCGCCAATCCCATGCCGTGCAATTTTTCCAGGTACTGATCCACGCTGCGGGCGGAATTATTCGTCAGGAACGTATGCCCGATGCTATGCCGCTCCAGTGTCGCCAGGAAACCTGGTGTCCAGTCGAATAATCGATCGCCTTTGTAAATCGTCCCGTCCATGTCCAGGAAGATATGCCGGATTCGCGCCAGCCGCGCCGAATCTGTTTTCCTATTGTTTATTGGTGTTATCATTCCGTCAGTAATTTAGGTTTTTCAGGGTTTATTGTCAGGAAATATTATTATGAAAAGGATACCACAAACAATAAGATGTGTAAAAAATCCTATAAAACTTAGCTGTAGTTTTTTACCTTGAGAATAGAGATGGAAATGATTATAATTAAACACTATGATAATGGATTTCTTGCATGGATTTATCAATGTATATGTTGTGTTATCTATTTCTATATAAAAAAACCGTTTTTTTTTCGTCACATTTCTTTAAGAATTAGTAAATATTCGACAAGGAATAATGAATATGGCACAAAACACTAAAGAAGAGCCCATCGAAAAACATCTCTGGAAAGCCGCGGATAAGCTCCGAAAAAACATCGATGCCGCCGAATATAAGCACGTCGTTTTAGGATTCATCTTTCTAAAATATATTTCCGATGCTTTCGAATCATATTATGAGAAACTGAAAAAAGGCGAAGGCGAATTAGCCGGTGCCGATCCCGAAGATCGCGACGAATATCGCGCCGAGAATATTTTCTTTGTGCCGCCTTCGGCACGCTGGTCTTATTTACAAAAAAGAGCCAAACTGCCGGAAATCGGCAAAGATATTGACTCAGCAATGGATGCTATCGAAAGGGATAACATTTCACTAAAGGATGTGTTACCAAAAGTATATGCCCGCGGCAATCTCGATCCAACCAATCTTGGTGGATTGATTGATCTAATCAGCAATATCTCAACAGACAAAGAAAATGGCAAAGGCGATTTCCTTGGTAAAGTGTTTGAGTATTTCCTCGGCGAGTTTGCCCTGGCGGAAGGCAAGAAAGGCGGACAGTTCTATACACCACGTTCTGTTGTCGAATTATTAGTCGAAATGCTGGAACCTTATAAAGGGCGGGTACTCGATCCCTGCTGCGGCAGTGGAGGTATGTTCGTACATTCTGAAAAGTTTGTTAAAAATCATCAAGGAAACGTCAGGGATATATCTATTTACGGGCAGGAAAGCAATCAGACCACCTGGCGCTTATGCAAAATGAATCTCGCCATTCGCAGTATTGATAGTTCACAGGTCAAATGGAATAATGAAGGTTCCTTTTTGAATAATGCCCATAAAGATGTCAAAGCCGATTTTGTCATCGCCAATCCGCCGTTTAACGACAGCGACTGGTCCGGCGAGCTGTTACGCAAAGACGGTCGCTGGCAATACGGCGTGCCGCCGGCAGGCAACGCCAATTACGCATGGATACAACACTTTATTTATCACCTGGCACCCGGCGGGCAGGCGGGATTTGTACTTGCAAAAGGCTCGCTAACATCCAAAACATCCGGCGAAGGCGATATTCGCAAAGCGCTGGTGGAAGCCCGCTTGATCGACTGCATTGTGAACCTTCCGGCAAAGTTGTTTTTAAATACTCAAATACCAGCAAGTCTCTGGTTTGTACGCCGCAACCGGGAAAACGGTAAATTCCGCAACCGCAGGGATGAAATCCTGTTTATTGACGCCCGCAATATGGGACATCTGATCAATCGCCGTACACGAGAGCTTTCGGAAGAAGATATCCAAAATATTGCCGGCACTTACCACAACTGGAGAAACCCAAACGGCAGTTATGAAGACATTAAAGGTTTCTGCAATTCCGCTTCTGTTGAAAGAGTGAAAGAACTGGATTATGTACTAACCCCCGGACGTTATGTGGGATTGCCCGATGATGAAGATGATTTTGATTTTAAAGAACGATTTACAACTCTTAAAACCGAGTTTGAAGAGCAGTTGAAAGAAGAAGCACAACTGAATGCGCTGATTATCGGAAATTTAAAGAAGCTTGAACTAAACGAAGAATCAAAAACCAAAAAATAAACTTGAAGTCACAATTTGTGACTTCAAGTGGACCAGAATGTGGAACATACGCAACTGATAAAAACGAAAGACATCCAAGACAGAATTTTTTTCCTGCGCGAGAAGTACGTTATGATTGATCGGGATCTGGCGCTACTGTATGGTGTTGAGGTAAAACGCCTTAATGAGCAAGTCAAAAGAAATATTGAACGTTTCCCTGCCGAGTTCAGATTTCAGCTTAATGATGAAGAAAAAAATGAACTGGTCGCAAATTGCGACCGGTTCGCATCCTTAAAACATTC
>CAZSDW010000061.1:0-15653 GCA_964605705.1 uncultured bacterium | reverse complement strand
CAACGAATGACAGTCCGGTTCGCATTGTAAGATGAAAGGAAGAATGAAGATGAAAAAATATAATATTCTGACTTTTACACTGATTTTTATTGGATGCTCTCTGTTCGTAATGACGTGCGAAAAGTGGGAAGCTCCAAATTACCCGGAAGGTAAGACCGGCACTATTCCCGTAATAACACGTATCGAACCGGCGGATTCGGCTGCGGGTGGCGTCAATTTTATTACGGTCTATGGCGACAACTTTGCACAATCGTTGGATAGTAACTGCATCTATTTCGATAATTTACTGGCTGAAAATATCAGTGGAACTGATAGCTCGGTCACCGTCCGTCGTCCGAATCTTGTCAGTGACTCAGCGGTTGTAAAAGTGTATATTGAAACCGCCCTTGTCGTGGCAAAGTACAGCCCGTATAAAATCACCTCGACTTATAGCGTTTTCGGAAATTTTCTTCAACAGCTACTGCTTAGATCCCTCGCTGTTGACAGTGATGACAATCTATATGTCTCACAGCGTGCACCGCATACGATATTTAAAATAACACCTGAAGGTGATAAAACGGAAATCTGCACCACTACAAAAGTACTGAATGATGCCAGAATATCTCCCAGCGGTCAACTCGTCTGTATGTTTAATGACACAATTATTACCATAATTGATGAAATTTCCGGAACTGAATCGATTTGGGCTTATGTTGACTCTGCTCATGCTGATGGAAGTAAAAGAGGTGAAAAAGTCCAATATGGTGATTTTGATCAAAATGGCTATTTCTATACGGCGGGTAATAAAAGTGGGATGTATGTCAAAGCGCCTGGTGATTCGATCGCCCGACCTAATGATACTTATTGGAATGATAAAATCTACTGCATACGGGTCTATAACGGTTATCTTTATTTATTGGTTGATGCTGGAATAGTCCGCCATCAAATCATCGACAATGCCGGAAATATTAATCCAACCGCTGAAACTGTTTTACTGTGGACGGATACAGGGGAATTCAGTTCTTCCACACCTAGTTATTTCACCTTTTCAAGCAACGGAAAGATAGTTATCGGTACGGATAATATTGATCCGATTTTGATCTATAATCCCGCCGATCAGAGCTTTGACACATTATATAAGGGTATTCTCCCGACGCCAGCGATGAAGGTGGTCTGGGGGAATGGTAATATTCTTTATATGATTCAGGGTGGCGCAGAGGTGGTATTAAAAATCGATATGGGAGAGACAGGCGCCCCTTATTACGGCAGGCAGTAAAATCCGTTAATAAATTTTTAAAATTGAAAATACCATGAGTTTCCTGATAAACAGGAATTCATGGTATTTTCTGTAAGGATTTACTTCTTCAGCTAAATGGCAGCTATTTTTCTTTGGATTCATCGGTTTTATAGTAAAATTCAGGATACAGTTTCCGGGCACAATCGGGACAAATACCATGGCTGAATTCCGCCTCGGAATGGTCACGAATATAGGTTTCAATCTGTTGCCAGTAACCCTTGTCATCGCGGATATTTTTGCAGGAAGCACAAATCGGTAAGAGTCCGCTTAATTTCTTGACTTTGAGAATGGCTTCTTCGAGACTTTGATTTTTTTCGAGAAGATCCTGTTTTTGTTTGATAATTTCTTCTTTTTGGCGTGTGTTCGTTTTCTGATAAGCATTAACGGTAATCCAGGTCAGAAAAATCACGACAATTGAAATTATTAAGCAGAGGAACAGGTTGACGATCAAAGTTTGACGGATGTTCTGAATTGCTTCAGTTTCGGTCTTTTCGACAATAAGATACCAATTCAGTTCCGGTATATAGCGTGCAATCAAATGAATCGTTTCTTCGTCTTTTGTATATTGAAGGCTGCTGAAGTCTTTTCCTAAAATATCAGCAACGTGCTCAGTAAGCCCATCAAATAAACGAATATTGCCATTGAGTTCGGGAAACATTGAATTATAAATGACAATATCCCCATCAGTGTCAGTAAAGTAAATATTGCTGTTATATTTATCCTGATAGCTTTCAATCAGATTTTTAACAGCGCTGGTAGTTAATCCGACTCCCGTTGCGCCGATATAATGATTGTTATCATCGAAAACCCGGTGATTAATAAAAATTGTCATCGAATCGTTGTTTGCCAGATCGGGATCGACATTTATCTCGTAATTGTCGGTCATTTTTCGGACGCGATAATACCAGGTATCCCGCGGTTCGTCTTCCTGGACTACTTTTAAAATTCCTTTTGAATAATAATAGTTTTTGGTTTTTTCCGAGATTAAAAAACTGGAATAAGTATGGTATCTTGTCTTGATCACTTTCAAATACCTGGCGATTTCTTCAATGTTGTTTTCACCATTGATGATCCAATCTATCAAAAAAGTATTATGAGCCATTAAAGAGGAAATAAGGATCGGTTGCAGCAAATCTCTCTGAATTTCAGAGTAGATATTGTCGCTGGTTAACGGCAGTGTCTGATAGGTGATTTGTGATCGTAATGAAGACCTTGAAACGTAAAAACTTACCAGGCTGACTGTCAGAAAGCCAATTAATAACAAGAGACTCAGGATGACCATCAGCCGTCTTTTTTGATTTAAAAAATAATTACTCATAATCTTCCTTAATCTTCTGCTATTAAAACACCCGCAATGCTAAATAAAAAACTTCGATTTTCCAAGCGCTATATTTCAGTAAATCCGTTAATAACTCAATCCAGCTATCGATGGGTGACCTTGTCAATAATTGCTTATTCTGAAGAATTATCATTTTAATAATAATCGGTTTGTAACATTCAAAAACATGAATTATATTCAATTAGAAAATCTCAGACTATTCTCGTAAATGACGATAAAGAAAAATCACCAGAAGAAAAATAAAGATCAACGTGGCAGGTACGGGATACTGTTTACAATCTTTATTCTGATCATGATTTTTGTGCTAAGCTACAACCTGATTTCCCTGAAAAAGGATCGGCTGAAACAGAAATCAGTGACCAAACTTTATTTTGCCGATAACATGTCTGAGGCACATCTCAAGATTATCCGGAATTTCAATAAATTACACGCCGGTCGAATCGAGGTCGTTCCAATTGATCTGCCATTTGAAAAATTTACTACGAATGACCGGAAGGAACTGATTGCACGATCTCTGCGAAGCCGGAGCAGTCGGATTGATATATTTTCAGTGGATCAAATCTGGGTGCCACGCTTCGCGAAATGGGGTGAACCGCTGGTACAATATTTTGACCAGTCCGAATTGGAGAAGATTGTACCTCAAGCCCTGACTACCTGCTACTATAACAATAAACTGCTTGGAATTCCACTCTATATCGATATCAGTGTTCTCTATTACCGAAAAGATTTGATTCAAAATACGCCGGTTGCTGAAGAAATATTTAACCATTTGCAGGAATCTATCAGTTGGAGTGATTTAATTGCGTTTGGGCGAAGTTATTTTCCCGGACAGTCCTATTATTTATACCAGGGAGATAAATATGAAGGGCTAATCTGTAATTATCTGGAATTTCTGGGAAGTATGGGAGGCTTCTGGTCGCAGGAGAACCAGTTGAAACTTAATACGGAAAAAGGTCGCAAGAGCCTCCAATTTATGCTGGATCTGATCTATAAATACCGGGCGGCTCCCCCGCAGGTCAGTTCATTTATCGAGAGAGAATCCTATGCCTATGCCTTGCAGAAAGACGCCCCGTTTTTCCGGGGCTGGTCGAGTTTTCTGAAAGATATGCCAATCAGTACGGCTGATTCCGCTAAGGTGAAAAATCTGGGAGTCAGCTTTTTACCGCATTTTGATAATAATCTCCCGGTGACTGTATTTGGTGGTTGGAATCTGATGATTTCCAAATATTCCGAAAAAAAGGCAGAAGCTGTCGAATTTATAAATTATATCCTGACTGAGGAGGTCCAGAAAATTATGTTTGAGACTTCCGGATATCTGCCCATTTTAAACAGTATTTATACTGATTCAACGATTGTCTCAAATTACCCTTATATCAAATATCTGGAAAACATGATGGATTATGGAATTTATCGTCCATCGCTGGTTGACTATACGAAGATTTCCGATATTCTGTCATTTTATCTGAACAGCGTCTTGAAACGGGAAATGACCGTTGAACAGGCAATGACACAACTTGATAAGACAGTAACATCCGATCGACATTTTCTGAGATGAAGTCCAGATGAGTTTATTACGACGACTTCAGAAATACCAGTTTGAAATTCGACATTTTATTATTCTGTTTGTCATCTTAGCGGCGTTTCAATTCCTGCTGTCTTACCTGTATAATGTCTCAAGTAATAATTTAATTGAACAGACGATGGATCTGTACCGTCGGGATTCTGCTATTCGGCTGGGTAACCTGGCAACAACCTCTTTGGAACTGTTACTGGAGCAGAGTTTACTTACTCCGATCCAGACGGAAGAGTCCCGCAGTAATACTATTCAGGCATTTGATCTGATTTTGAATCAGCAGACCTTACAGCAGAATGTGGATGGAATATGGATTATCTTCAGATCAGGAACCAAAACTTTTGTGATTGATGAAGGAGAGGACCTCTATAATTTTATTTTCAATCAGGAAATTCCATCTCATCAAAATAACCCGGATTACAGCAATATCATTCTTGACTATCAATCGGTAATAACAGAGATCGAACACACTGAAGAAATCTACTGCACCTGGGACGAGGTGCAGTCGTTTCATGTTTTTGTACCCTTTGTACCGAAAGGAGAATACGAAGGAGTGGTTTACATGAAAATCACACCCGATGTCAGCGATATTACCCGGGAAATATCCACCGTCTATGATGAAACCGGTGTGATTTTTACAGCGCTGATTCTCTTAGGATTGCTGGTGATGTTTTATATCACCACCTACACGGTCAAGGAACGGGATATTGCTCAGGAAGCTCTTTTTCGGGAGCGTGAAAATCAGATTAAGGCGGATATTGCTCACCAGAAAGAGGCTCTGTTTACCAAGCGGATTTATCATGCCCATCATAAAGCTGAAAAGATCATGGGATTTATAAAGGAAGAAATCCGGTCACTGAACCGTAAAAACATTCAGCAGTTCAAACATATCGTTACCCGGTATTCTAATTTTATCTCCCGTGTTATCTATGATATGAAATGGTACGAACCGCCGGTTCATGCAACCCGGAGTCAAATTTTTGACACGGATATCAACGCAGTCATTCACTTCCTGGTGGATTATGTATTCAAACGGGTTTATACTGAAAATACGGCTGTTGAGTTTAATCTTGAACTGCAGGAAAATCTACCGCTGGTGCACATCAATGAATATGTCGTTTGGGAAATTCTGGAACCGTTGATTCAGAACAGCATCGATCATAATAATGGACAGAATATCATTATCACAATTATAACGAGATATCTGCCGGAAAATCAATCCTGTGAAATCCTGCTTAAGGATAATGGTAAAGGTATTCCACCCGAACTTCTGCAACCGGATTCGAAGGGTGTGAAGAATATTTTTCTGGAAAATACATCGACACATGCTAATGTCAAAAACTCGGGATATGGAGCATATATCGCCTATGAACTCAGCACCAAACGCTGTGGCTGGCAGATTGATGCTGAAAATCTGAGCAGTGGCGGTTGTCAAATTAAGTTGACGATTCCCCTGACATAATCAGGAAAATTTAATATGATCAGTAAAACTATTCGGATACTCGTCATTGAAGATGAAGAATTTGATGTCCGGCGGATAAAAAAAACCCTTAGACCTTTTGATAAAATTGTGATTTCCGATATCGTTTCCAGTGGAATTGATGCGATAAAATTGATGACCGCCAAAACGAATTATTACGATGTGGTCATTATGGATTTTCAGATTGCCGGCGGGATTATGGGTGAAGAACTGATTCGGGAGATAAAAAGGATCAGTCCATTCACTCAAATAATCGTGATCACTAAAATGACCATCCATCAGACGGATTTCGATTTTGCCGACAGGTTGATCCAGGCAGGCGCATTCTGGTTTTGTACAAAATATCCCGGTGATATCGATGCTTATATCTATCAGCCGACGGACTTTATTCTCAGTATTGTCAATGCCTTCGAAAAGAAACAGCTGCAAATCAAACACCAGAACTCAAAGAAAAAACTTAATAAAAATATCCAGGATATACTCGCTAATAAAATTATCATCGGAGAATCACCCGCGATCCAGATATTGAAAGCACAAATCCGGAAATTCGCTGATTCAAATGCCAGTGTTTTAATCTATGGGAAATCCGGCACGGGCAAAGAACTCGTTGCTGCCAATATTCATTACCTCAGCAGCCGTAAACTGGAATATTTCATACCCATTAACTGTGGCAGCATCCCCGGAAATTTAATTGAGAGTGAACTGTTCGGCTTTGAGAAGGGATCATTTACCGGTGCTCAGGAAAACCGCGCCGGTCTTTTTGAACGGGCAAATGGGGGGACGCTGTTCCTGGATGAGATTTCTGAATTTCCCCTTTCCGCACAATCCAAACTTTTACGGGTTCTGCAGGAGGGGCAGATTGATAAGATTGGTCGTAAAAAAAGTTATGAGGTGGATGTCCGAATTATTTCGGCGACCAATAAAGACCTCAGTAAAATGGTTGCCAAAAAGGAATTTCGCGAAGATTTATTTTATCGCCTAAATGTTCTGCAAATCTATGTTCCGTCACTGGAAGAGCGCAAAGAGGATATTCCAATTTTGATGAACCATTATCTGTCGCTCTATGGTAATGAGATGGGCAGGCAGCTACCGGTATTTGAACCTGGTGCTATGGATTTACTGATCAATTATGCCTGGCCCGGTAATGTCCGGCAATTACAGAATATTGCCCAGCGGATTTTATTTTTAAGCCACGATTCAATCAGTATAGAGTTGGTCGAAAATGTCATCGGGATCAGACCGGATTTTAAAAAAGAGAAAACGGCGTACAATTTTGATCCGGAGAATATCTTATCCTTGAAGAAAATCGAAAAAAGTTTTCGAAGGGAATACTTCAGATTTGTGCGGAGACTTTCCAAAACCGATGCCGAAGCCGCCCAGAAACTTGATCTGGCGCCGCCCAATTATTATCGGATTGCCAAGGAACTCGGACTAAAATAGGATCGCTTATATTATTAATTAAATAATTTTGATATTATCAATTTAATAATATATGGTAAGGCAATTTCATTATGAGTTATCATTGATCGTCGTTGTCGTCCGAAATAATCATGAAAAAATGTTTGGCTTGATTATTGTCGCTTTTATTGTGATATGACTATAGAGGTTGTTTAAAAGAAATGCAAATATTTTTTATACTGATAGTGCGCTATCGGGATGGCTTTGTCTGTCAACAAAAAAAGAGAAGGGGAGAATGATGAAAAAAAAGTTGTTATTAGTTTTAGTATTAATATTTGCCGTTAGTTTTGCTTATGGGCAAAAATTGGTCAATGCTTTTGACGAAGCGCCACCTGATACGAATTACTGGCATTGGAATGATCATATTCAGTCGAAGCTCACAGGACCAGGAGGACACTATGAAGTCAATGCTGGTGCTAATCCGGATTCTGGATTTGTGAATATGAGCTTTGTAGATAATCCGGTTAAGGTAGGTTCAGGTGCTATGCAATTGGAATATGGTGTTCACAACGCCGAAAGTTGGGGAGGATATACAAAAATAGAGCATTGGAATCCGGACACAAATTCCGTTTATGATTGGTCAGCCTATGACTCAATATCATTTTATTACTACAATTTAGTTCCCCAAAATTTAACTGACAGAGTTTCATTCAGGCTGTGTTTACAGGATGTGAGTGACTCACCTACTGGAAATGATACTTATACTAATGCAGATTGTGAATACTGGTATTCCTTTCATAAAGTCCTTGATAATGCACCGGGCTGGAATGAAATAAAGATCGCATTAACTGGTATTATGGGCAGTAATCAGGATCTATCCGATGTATTTCAAATGACAAATTGGGCTGGAATAGCTGGAAATCAAGTACTTGATCTTGACAAGATTAAAGGATTTACATTTGAATTTTCAATCAGCGGCAGTGGAGTCGGAGATTGTTCTAAAGGAACATTTATTCTGGATCATATGGCATTGAAAGGATCTGTTGCCACTTCCTTTATTATTTTTAACGGTAGGACACTGTCGAGCACACTATCCCCGTTTATTTGGGGACAATCGACATTGGAAATTGAAGAAGGAGTAGGTTTTACTCCCGGTTCAAACGCGATAAAATGGACCCAGGGTGACGAATGGGGAACCGGCTGGACAGGTGCCGGATATGATATTAGTCCTGCCCGTGATATGACAGCTGCTTGGGGAGTCGATTCCCTGAGAGTAAAAATTAAAGCCGAATCGGGTACTCCGGCTATGCGGTTTCAATTTGAAGATGGCACAGCGAAACGCGGGATGACTTTTACGCCGACAGGTGACGGCGAATGGCACAGCTATGCATTCAAATTGTCCGAATTTGTATATATAGACGGTACTTCTAATTTTGATTCGTGCAATGTTACAGTTTTTCAGTTTATGTCTGAAGAAAATTCTCTTGTTGGGCGAGTTATCTATTTGGACGATTTGTGGACCGGCAATCCAATCGTTGACATTACCGATCCTTTAGAGGTTCATGGTGTTAATGCCATAACATATGATTATTATAATCTAATCATCTGGGTAGATGTACCTGGTGAAGTAGGAGAATCTTATAACGTATATGCCAGTCGTGAGCCTATTACCGATATAACTGCGCGGGGTGTTGAGACTATCGCAAGCAGAGTGCTTGAAGACACCCAGAATGCTATCCAGTATATCTATTATCCACTTGAAGATCAAGAGATGACATATTACTATGCAGTAGATTGCACTGATGATTTTGGTAATACCGGTCCTGCTGGTGTTACTGGCGCAATTGTCAACACCGCCAAAGGAATTCCAACGATTTCTCTCGATGTTCCGGCAACTTTTGCTGTTGATGGTGATTTGAGTGAATGGTATGATAGTGATATTAAGCCATGGGTTCTTAAACCTGAAACAGATAATGTTGTGATGGGTACAGTCACCGACAGTCTTGACCTGCAGGCAACGGTCTTTCTGGCTATTGACGATGATAACCTTTACGTTGCTGCAGACGTTTATGATAATGTTTATAATTTTGGTGAAGGTAACTGGTACGATCAGGACGCTTTTGAATTTTTCATCGGATTGTTTAATAGCCGCAGCAATAAGCATAGCAATATTCAAAGAGGTAGCGAACCGGATTATAAACTCCAGATTCATGAGGTTGGAATTGTGAATGAATTTATTGGCAATACGATCTGGACACCCGAAGATCCCCTGTATTTTTTTACTGATTACGGCGGTGTGGATTACACCATCGAAGCCCAAATACCGTTGGATGATATTGCCGGTGCTGCCGATGTACGCTTTCATCCGAAAAGAGGCATGAAAATTCCGATCGAACTATATTTTCATGATAATGATGGTGGATGGGAAGGAAACCTGGGGTGGTCGCCGTATAATACGGATAAAGCATGGTCAACACCAACTGAGTGGGGATATACCTGGATCGGTGACACTACCGATGTTTATACTGCTATTGATAAAGATGATGCACCTGTGGTAGTGGATTATCGACTGGGACAAAACTTTCCGAATCCATTTAATCCGACAACCCGGATTGAATACTCGATACCACAATCAGCAAATGTTTCTGTTCGGGTATATAACATGGTTGGTCAGCAGATTGCAGAATTGGTGAACAAACGCCAGAATTCGGGTAATTATCATGTTGTCTGGAATGCTGCTGATGTTCCTTCCGGTGTCTATTTTTATCAGATACAGGCAGGTACATTTATTCAAACTAAAAAAATGTTATTAATAAAGTAACACTGATAAATCTGGAGGAATGCGGAATTTCTTTCCGTACTCCTCCAGATTCGTATGAAATTTGCATGAAATTAAATTACTATAATCGTTGTTGGAAAGCATGATCCAATGACAACTCCCTTATTCGGGGTGTGATAAGAACCTCTAAAAGGAACAAAACATGGGTGTGCAAAAATATTTAAAATCTCAAAAATGTTTTCTGGTGCTGCTGTTTTTATTCATTGCGATTCCGGTTTATTCACAGACTACCGGTAAAATTTCAGGGAAAGTCACGGATCAGAGTACCGGTGATCCGCTGCCCGGTGCCAATATTATCCTGGAAGGAACCAGCATGGGTGCCGCCGCGGATGAAAATGGTGATTTCTTTATCATCAATCTCAGACCGGGCACTTATTCAATCCAGGCACAAATGATTGGATACAAACCGGTCATTGTTCAGGATATTCAAGTTTCCGTTAATCGTACCGAATATCTCGAAGTCAAGATGAGTTCCACAGTAATTGAGGGAGAAGTCGTTATCGTCACTGCCCAAAAAGTGTCGGTGCGCAAGGATCAGACCAGTACGGTGAAGAATGTGTCGTCCAGTGAAATAGAAGCCTTGCCGATTGAAAATATCTCCGATGTCGTGTCCATGCAAGCCGGTGTGGTAAAGGGGCATTTCCGGGGTGGCAGACCCACTGAAGTCTCTTACATGATCGATGGTATTGCCGTGGATGAGGGTTTTGGCGGCGAGGGACGTTCCGTTGATCTGGAACCCGAAACCATTCAGGATCTGGAAGTGATTACTGGTACCTTTAATGCGGAATACGGTAAAGCCATGAGCGGTATCGTGAATGCCATTACGAAAATGGGATCCAATGAACTCCATGGGTCGGTTTCCGGCGCTCTGGCGAACTATTTTACACCCCATACTGATATCTTTATCGGACTCAAAGCGGGTGAAATTAATCGAAACCAGGATTATAAAATTAATCTCAATGGACCAATTATAAAAAATAAACTCTTCTTTCTGGCGAACTATCGGTACCAGGATAATAAAAATCACCTGAACGGTTATCGTCTGTTTAACGTGGATGATTTGAGTTTTTACAGTACCGATGATCCTGCGGGATGGTACACGGAGTATAATGGAGATAGTGCGTATGTCCCGATGAATCACAGTATTAACACGTCTTTTATGGGAAAATTATCATTTGAGTTTTTTAAGAATTTAAAAATCACAGCCATGACGACCCTGAATAATGACAAGTGGCAAGATTATTCGCACATGTATAAATATAATCCCGATGGGCGCAGAACACGGCATCGTATGTCCAATATGTTTGCTGTAAATATTAACCATATGTTGAACACATCTCTTTTTTACGAACTGAAATTTTCCCAAATCACGAATGACTGGGGAGATTATGTTTATGAGGATCCGACGGATTCGTGCTATGTCCATGATATCTATCATCAAAGCGATGGTCCCGGTTTTTACACCGGCGGTCAGGATAAGGATCATACCAAAAGAATCCAGACCGATCAGAACGCCAAATTTGATATTACCTGGCAGGTGAATAAAAATCACAGCCTGAAAACTGGATTCCAGTTCACCCAGCATACCATTGACAGCCAGGAACGCCAGATCCAGAATTTATATAAAGGGCTGGATATTGAAGGCGAATACTATTTTGATTTCATTGATGGAAAGCCGAAAGTGTATTTCCCGAATTATCAGGCAATAACCCTGAATGATACGACGATTTATACGGATTCAATCTACGTCAAACCTTTTGAATATTCAATCTATCTTCAGGATAAGATGGAGTTCGATGACATGGTCATCAACATTGGTTTGCGCTATGATTATTATGAACAGGATAAACGCTATCCGACTCAGTGGCGAAATCCTGCCAACAAGAGCCAGTTTGACGATCCCGAGAAAATGTCCGATTATGTCTATGCCAAACCAAAACAGCAAATCAGTCCTCGTTTAGGTCTATCATATCAGTTAGGAAGTGCTGCGGTTCTCCATTTCAGTTACGGGCACTTTTTCCAGATGCCGCCAGCCTATGCCTTGTATGTAGGGAATTCCTACCGGGTGGCACCGACTGATTATGAAACAATCCTGGGGAATCCAACCATTAATGCGCAGAAGACAGTGACTTACGAGGTCGGACTCTGGCAGGAATTAATGCACGGAATGGACCTGGAAGTAGCCTTGTTTTACCGGGATATTTACGATCTGTTAAGTGTGAAGGTTATCAGTACTTATGATCAAACCGAATATGGACTTTATACCAACAAAGACTATGGCAATGCCCGCGGACTTGAGATTAAATATAAATGGGTAATCGGCAATTTCTCAGCCAATTTGAACTATACATTACAATATACCAGAGGTAATGCGGATAATCCAACCATGACCTTTGACCGGGCTGGTGACAGCATCGATCCGATTTCTCAGATGATTGCCATGTCCTGGGATCAGCGGCATACATTAAATGTGTCTCTTGGCTACAATCAAACCCGAATGGGTGCGAATTTGACCGGCTACTACGATTCGGGAACTCCCTATTCCTGGTCTCCGGTCAGTACTACCAGTCTGTTCAGGGTGAATTTGCTGCCCAACAATTCATGGATGCCTGCTCAATACCGCTTTGATTTTAATGGCTATTATAATTTGAATATATCAGAAAAATTTAAAACCAAGTTGACTGTAACGATCTACAATCTGTTTGATCGTCTGAACGAGGTTTGGGTCAATGGACAGACCGGCAGAGCCTATACTGCAATTATCCGGGAAACTGATCTGGCTGGACATCGCAGTGAATTCAATGAATATATTGACCGGATTCAGGACCCGAGTGCTTATTCTGAACCACGGCTGATTAAAGTTGGTATTGGTGTTGATTTTTAAATTAATAAAAATAATCATATCAGGAGCTCAGAACTTAATGAAAAAATATTCCGCAATAACACTGACGATTTCTATTATCCTGTTGATTAACTCGATTTTATTTGGACAGGGAAGAGTCTATGATGGTCCCGATGATCCCGCCGGAGATCCGACGGCTGTTCGTGAAGGCTATATGGACGGTAACCGGATTCTGTTGTACTTCAGGAATACAACCCAGTTATCGGACTGGCCAAAAGTTGAAGTATCAAAATGGCCGGATACCTATGAAGGCGCCAAAATGGTTGATGGTATTGGATTATTGATCGGTGCCCAGGTTTTTATCAAGGAAGGTTCTATTCCGGTATCGGATCCCGATGAGCGGATTGCCCTGGATGCACTGCAAGAACTGGATACGCTGTATTTTCTTCAGACTCAGTATCGTGAGGAAATGGATACGGATCCCACCGGTCAGATCGAATGGGGACTCTATCCGGTATTTGGATACTTTAATATAAACAGTGAGTATCCGGCGATGAGTAACGATTCCACATCATGGCCGACTGCCGGCTGGCCTGCAACTGGTAACCAATTGAAATGGCAAGGCGAATGGGATGGTCGTTTCGGTCGGGGGATTATTTATGCCGATCTGGAAACCTATTTCGTAACCAATGATGCACAGGATCAGGAGTATCTGGGACCTGAGGACCAGGTGAAATACTATCCGCGTCCCGGTATAAAAATCGGTGATAAGTTGCCAAGCGTGACCGTTCAGAAAGGTGCTCCCTGGGGCGGGATCGGAATCCGGGTCATGCAGCGCGGTTTTCAGTGGAACAATCCTCAGGCACAGGACGCGATTTTCTGGGAATATAACATTGCCAATATTTCGAATTATGATCTGCCGGAAGTTGCTTTCGGATACTGGGTGGATAACGCTATCGGTGATAATGTTGCTGGTGCGGGAGATGATGATGAGCTGGGCTACTTTGATCGATTGATCGATATGGCATATTCCTGGGATATTGACGGTATCGGGCAGGGCGGATTTCCGACGGGAACCATGGGTTTTGCGTATCTGGAAAGTCCCGGTATTGCTTTTAACGGTGAAGATGATGACGAAGACGGTCTGATTGATGAAAAACGGGATAATTCTGCTCAGAGTATAATTGGAGCAACCGATGGAATTTCTAATCTGTCACATTTTTTAGAATTTTACAGCCTCAGTGAAGAGGACCTGAAAGATCATTGGGATGCCGATGAAGACCAGGATTGGGAGGATGGTCTCGATCTGAATGGCAATGGCGTTTATGCTATTAATATTGGTACCGATGCCAAACCAGTCTGGGTGGATGAAGCCGGTGAATATGCATCCGATGATGTCGGACTCGATGGAGTTGGTCCGACGGAACTGAACTATAATGGTCCCGATGAAGGTGAAGGAAATCATAAACCCGATTTTGTTGAAGGTATCGGCTGTGAACCGAATTTTGCCTTCACCGATGTCAGTGAATCAGACATGGTTGGTTTAACCTCGTTTCAGTTATTTCCGATCCAGCCGCATAATCCGCCTTATAATAAATGGTTTCGTAATGATAAATCCATGTGGGAGGTGATCGGTTCTGACACCCTGATTGAATATCTTGGAAATATTTCAAATCTGGTCGAGACTTTTGCTTCGGGACCGTTTTCACTGTACCAGGGACTCAGCGAACGGATTTCAATGTCCGAACTGCACTCCTTCGATCCACTTGAAGGATTGAGCTCTGAAGAACACACGGCGCCGGCACTGTTTGAATTGAAACGGATTGTTCAGGTCATTTATGAAAAAGATTACCGGTTTGCGCAACCGCCGAAAATGCCGACGCTGACCGCTACACCGGGAGATGGCAAGGTAGTATTGACCTGGGACAATATCGCTGATACGAAAACCCGTGATCCGTTTGTGGGCAATATCAATGATTTTGAGGGCTATAAACTCTATCGCGCAACCGATAAAAAAATGTCCGATCCGGTGATTATTACCGACGGATATGGTACGGCAACCTATGGAAAACCGATATTTCGCTGTGATTTGAAAGATAATATTACCGGATTTACCGATTTCGGACTGGTAAATGGTGTCGGGTACTATCTGGGCTCTGATGCCGGTATCCAGCACTACTTTGTCGATACCAATGTTCAAAACGGTCGGACGTACTATTACGCGATTGTCGCCTATGATTTTGGAGCACCGGATATTGGTCCGGGTATTTCGCCGTCCGAAAATAATATTGTCATTAAAACTGATGAAGCCGAAGCGATTAAATATATCAATAAGAATGTGGCAATTGTGGTTCCGCATCAAAAAGCCGCCGGCTATGTTCCCGAGGATATTGAAATCATGGAAGATGAATCGATCATTGGCACCGGTACGGTTATTCCTGGAATTCTGGCAAATAAAAGCCTTAAACCGAATCATATTTATTCGGCTACTTTAGGATTGGATACTCTGAATAATTTCGACGGATATCCGCATGGTCTGTACTATACCAATAATAGCATCAATGTCTTTGATCTGACCGACTCAATGGAGGTTTATGTCGAGAATAAAGATAGTTTTATCGGGACAAACCTGGTCTATGATGATACGCTGGATAACTGGTATATCAATTCTGAAAAAGAAATCGAGACGGATGTTTTTGACGGGCTCAGTTTAAAGATCGATATGCCTTTCAGAACAGCGTCTTATGATTATGTCAACTCAGGCTGGATTACCGGTAATGCCCCAATCCACGTAACCCCGACCAGCCGTGAGTCGAAGTTTCTGCCCTGGGATTACGATATCATTTTTACCGATGAAGTTAGTTATACGGGAGCTGGCAGTACTTCCCGAATTCGGGATACCGAAG
>CAZSDW010000060.1:0-16160 GCA_964605705.1 uncultured bacterium | reverse complement strand
TGCCTTACAAGCAGGGGGTCACAAGTTCGAATCTTGTAGCGCCCACACCCTATTGACACCTTCCTATTGTCGAAGGTGTTTTTATTTTCTTGACGAGAAAATGCAGACTTACTACTCAAATCTATACAAATATTTATTAAAATGTCTATGCTTCCCAATTCCAGATTTTATCAGGTTTTAATACGGTTTGGGTGATACTTTTTTATATAAACGCCTGCAACTTTGACGAATCTCTTCGCGATAGAAATTTGTTTGGTTTATTTTGGAATCATCTTGACCTTAAAAGATTATTACAATAAAATAAGCACGAAATGTGGTAGCAACTTCTATGGGGACAAACAATTTTATACCGCAGTACGATCCGATGTGTCGGAACGGGATAGATGGAAGCGTAGCCATAGAAAGGAAGGCGGTTCTGCAAAAGTGGAAGATAAAAAACTAGTCTGTTTAAATCACCGGCTCATTCCCTGAAATTTAAATTAAAGATTTTCAAATCAATACTATAGGAGAGGAAACAAAAATGTTAATATCAGAATATTCAAGAAGAGATTTTATCAGAGTATTGGTGTTGAGCGGTGCTGCCTTGACTATTCCCGGCTGCAATATCTTTACAAAAGAAAATATTACAGCGAAAATTGGCATCCAACTCTATAGCGTCCGAGAAGCAATTGAAACAGATTTTGGTACTACGATAAAAAAGATTGCCGATATGGGCTATGTCGGCGTGGAAACCTATTTCTTGCCTGAAAATATTCCATTAAAAGTTGCTGCCAAATCAATCGGAGAAGTCGGTCTGGAGGTCATAAGTTGTCATTGCGAGTTGCCCGTTGGCTTTGATCGTGATGTGACGCTAAAAATGGCAGAAGCCTATAAAAGTAACAGGATGGTATATCATGGTTGGCCACAGGACAATAAATATAAAACTCCGGATGCAATAAAATATACAGTGGATGTGTATAACGATATTGCTGCTTCATTAAAAACTGAAGGACTTCAATTCGGTCTGCATAATCATTGGTGGGAGTTTGAAAAAACCGGATCTTATTATCCCTTTTATTATTTACTTGAAAATCTGGATCCTGAGATCTTTTTTGAAATTGACGTGTATTGGGCAAAAACCGGCGGACAGGATCCGGTCAAAGTGGTTCGTGACTTTGCAGAGCGTGCGCCGCTGCTGCATATCAAAGATGGTCCCGCCCTAAAAGGACCGACAGGCTATCAACAGGTTCCGGCTGGAGAAGGCACCGTCGATTTCACCGGTATTGCGAAAGCTGGAGGGAAAAATATTGAATGGATGATTGTAGAATTCGATGAATACGGAGGCGATATTTTCGATGGGGTGCAGAAAAGTTACACGTATCTTACAGCAAATAGATTTGCAAAAGGCAAGATATGATTAAAAATAGATTTTAAAGTTTATTGTTTAACGGTGGATTCGTTTGATAATTAAATACCAAATTAGAGTAATATGAAATCCAAATTTATTGATTTGTCACATTATTTCAACACATCACTGGATGAAGGAATTCATCATAAACCGGGCAACGATTTAAAAACGGTTCCTCATGGAATCCATAAATTTGCGGAAACATTTTTTGATGTGAAAGGCATTATTCAGTTGGCGGGCAGTATCTCAAAAGAAAAGACAGGAATTGATTATCCTGATGAAGTTAGAGGTATAAAAGTCAATCATAAAGGAAAGAAGTTACAGTTTCTTCAATGTTCATCATGGCATGATAAAGCAGGGACAAAGATTGGAGAGTACCGTATCCACTATTCAAATGGTCATGAAGAAATGATACCGATTGTTTATCAGGTTAATGCCGTTGATTGGTGGTTTTTACCCGGTGATAAATTACCGACTGGTGCAGAAGTTGCCTGGAAAGGCGATAATGAAAGAACCCGAAGTCAGGGCTATTCAATTCAGTTTTATAAATATACCTGGATCAATCCTTTACCTGATCTTGAAATCAAAGAATTTGATTTTATTTCTGATGGAAAGGAATCGGCTCCATTTTTGATTGCAGCTACTGTAGAATAATTGATGGGAGAAACTGATAATGATGGACAACCTATTTATCTGTATTGCATGCCTTATGGTTGTTTTTTGGGGGTCATGTGATCGTTCAGCGGATTTAGGTATCTTCGAAGGGAACAGTGATATCGGTAAGGTCAAATATCCCGGATCAGTGAAATTTAATCCTTCCGACGGCACATATACCATTTCAGGTAGTGGTACAAACATGTGGTTCAATAATGACGAACTGCATTATGTCTGGAAAAAAATGTCTGGAGATGTTTCAATTGCTGCGAATATTGAATGGATCGGCAAAGGCATTGATCCCCATCGAAAAGCCTGTTTGATTATTCGCCAAAGTCTAGATCCCGGCTCAGCCTATGCTGATGCCGCATTACATGGCGACGGACTGACTTCTATTCAGTATCGAGAAATTCTGGGAGATGTTACCCGTGAGGTACAGTCCAATATTTCGGCGCCAAAGCGGATTCGAATCGAAAAAGAGGGTAATTATCTCTCCATGTCAGTTGCACTGGAGGGTGGCGAACTCCAACCGTCCGGCGGTACGTTTAAACTGTCATTTAAAGAACCTTTTTATATCGGTATGGGTGTATGTTCACACAACAACGACACCATTGAGACAGCCATATTCTCCAATGTCCTGATTGAAAATCTAGTGCAGAAACCGGATTCATTGAAAAAGATTGAGAGCACCCTGGAAACTATCACGATTGCTTCATTTGATAGAAGAGTGGTTTATCATACAAAGAATCACATCGAAGCGCCGAACTGGTCACCGGATGGCAAAACATTGATTTACAACAGTAATGGTTTGTTGTATAAAATCCCTGTTGAAGGAGGCGAGCCGGAACTTATCCCGACTGGTTTTGCCAATAGAATCAATAATGATCATGGTATTTCATCGGATGGGAAAAAGATCGTGATTAGCGACCAAACGGAAACGGGTAAATCTATTATTTATGCCCTTCCCATTGAAGGTGGAGTTCCTAAAAAGGTCACCCCGCTCAGCCCTTCCTACTGGCATGGATGGTCACCGGATGGCAGGACGCTGGCGTATTGCGCTGAGCGCAATGGAAATTATGACATTTACACCATTCCGTTCCGGGGAGGAAATGAAACCCGCCTGACAACGGCGGAGGGACTTGATGATGGTCCGGATTATTCACCGGATGGGAAATATATCTATTTCAATTCTGTTCGTACGGGAACCATGCAGATATGGAGAATGAAAACAGATGGCAGCGAACAGGAACAGATCACGATCGATGAATACAATGACTGGTTTCCGCATCCATCCCCGGATGGTAAGTGGATTGCTTTTGTAACGTTCGATACAGACGTGCCAGCCGGTTCACACCCACCGAACAAGGATGTAATGCTACGCCTGATGAATCTTGAAACAAAAGAAATTCAGGTCATGGCAAAGTTGTTTGGTGGACAAGGTACGATTAATGTTCCTTCCTGGTCACCGGATAGTGAACGCCTCGCATTTGTGAGTTATCGTCTGAAATAAATAAACGGCAATGCTGAAAACCACCAAAATTTACCGACGGATTGCGCGATGCAAATCCGCCTGTGTATCTATCTCTATATCAACCGGACTTATGATTGAATATGACTGCTTTACCGCTCCGTGCAGATGTGCCGGTGATTTGTGAAGCATCCTTGGTCATAGAGTACCGTTCAAAATAATCGCAGTCGATAAATTGGCTTGCCTCAGGCAGCCAAAGTCCATATCTTTTAATGGGAGGGCGGTATGAATTCAAATAAAAACATTTTCAGTAAAGTGCTTGTTATTTGCCTGTCAGGAACGCTGTGGATAAATGCCGGTGAATCTTTGAAGTTATTGCCTGAAGCAGCGGAATGGGGATTGACGGGAGCCGCATTCATCAGCGCCAGGAAAGTTGATCATATGCCGGCATGGAACAGCTGCCCATTTTTCAATGGTGTCAGCGATCGACCTTTTTGTGAAAATACCATTTCAGAAACACAACTTTACGCTGCAGCGGGATTAACAGTCCTGGGCATTGGCTTCATTCCCAATAATGACGGCTGGCTGCAACCGTCAAATTACCGCCATAGTAAAGGGTTCCTTGAAACCCTCTCAGCTACTTACCTGCTGACTGCAATTACTAAAAACCTGTTTGGTCGCAAGAGACCCAGCTTTGCGCATTATCCCGGGGAAGATCGTATGGATGCCGATAAATCCTTTCCTTCAGGACATGCGTCGATCTCCTTTGCAATAGCAAGCTACAGTTCCCTGTATGTTTTTGACCATATCGGACATTGGGACAGGAATGTGGACAAAGCCGGCAAGCTGCTCTATTTTGCAACTTCACATATGCTCGCCAGCTATGTCGGCTATACCAGAATCACCGATAACCGGCACTTCTTATCGGATGTCATTGCCGGCGGACTGCTGGGCTCCGGCGTCGCAGCTGTTGTTTATTCATTTCAGAATCAGCAAAACTCGACTGAGGATTCGAATGGTTCATCCCAAAATTCGGAAGTTCCTCTCTACCTGGCATTTTCAATACCCTTTTGAGTGATTTTGATCATCAGAGAATAATTATCTCTTTATCCTGAATGGGATACATCTTAACTTTAACCCATTATAGGTTATTCCGGTATGATGTAATGGAGAAACAATTAAAGCATATTTCTGCAAAATACCTGTTGAAGCTTGCCGGTCTTTTTCTGTTTCTCCTGTTTTTTAGTAATGCTGCAAAACTCAGCGCCCAACAGCAAAATTATAATTATGATACAGTGAATCGCCTTACAAAACGGGTTCATAAAAAAGCTATAAAGTTTGCCCGGAACTGCATTACTAAAGCCGATCCCTTAAAAATATCGAAGTATTTACGGCTTGATAGCGTTCTGGTTGATGAGCAAAATCAAATAATTGACCTTTATTATAACTGGAATTTGGGTGAACAGCCATTCCGGGAGGATAATGTTCAGCTGGTATATGATACCATGCAAAAATTATTCGGGTGGCGTTTTCGGAATTATCGATTTAGGATTTACTCGAAGAAATTTCTGATCGAGGATTTAATCCCCAATTATTATCGTTCCGATCCCAACGGTTGGGATCAGCTCAGGTTAGGATTGGATGATGGTATAAGAATTCCGGTGGTACGCAATATTAGCCGGGCATGGCAGCCGGAGAAAGGACTTTATCAGAGGAATATTGCACTCTGGCATAGCCATGGATGGTATTATGAACATAAAGAAAAACGCTGGAAATGGCAGCGGGCACGCTTGTTTCAAACGGTGGAGGATCTTTTTACAATGGCTTTCACGGTGCCATATCTGATTCCCATGCTGGAAAATGCCGGTGCGAATGTCTTCCTGCCCCGGGAGCGGGATTTTCAAACCCATGAAGTGATTGTTGATTTTGAGTCTGCAGATCGAGATAGTATCAGCTATTTTGAAAGTGTGTCCGATAGTTCGGTGTCATTCCAACCGGGGTCCGACTCTTCAGGATTTGCGGTGGGCAGTCCCCCCTATTCATCCGGAGAAAATCCGTTCAAGGCTGGTTCATACCGCTACATTCTGACAGATTCAGTTGAGACGGCTCGGACGGAGTATATCCCGAATATTCCTGAGAATGGGCGTTACGCTGTCTATGTCTCGTATGTGACATTGGATTACAGTATCACCGATGCTCATTATACGGTTTTTCACACTGGCGGTCAGACCGACTTTTTAGTAAACCAGCAAATTGGTGGAGGCACCTGGATATATCTTGGTACTTTTCAATTCAAGGCTGGTTCCAATCCGGATATTGGTAAAGTGATTCTTTGTAACCAGAGCCAGCGTCGGGATGGTATTGTGACGGCAGATGCGGTTCGATTTGGCGGTGGTATGGGTAATATTGCCCGGGAGGGTCAGATCAGTGATCGTCCCCGATTTACGGAAGCGGCCAGGTATTATCTTCAATATGCCGGATTTCCGGATACGCTCATATATGATTTAAATAATGATTCATCCGACTATATTGATGATTTTCAATGCCGCGGCGAATGGGTTAATTATCTGAAAGGTACTCCTTTTGGTCCGAATAAAAATCGGGATATAAAAGGTCTGGGGATTCCGATTGATCTGTCGCTGGCATTTCACACGGATGCCGGGAAAGCCGCCAGGGACAGCGTTGTCGGTACATTGTCGATTTATAATACTGATGGAGCGGATTCCAGCTATCAATTTCCAAATGGGCAATCCCGGCTGGCAAACCGAGACCTTGCCGATATTGTCCAGACCCAAATTGTCGAGGATATTCAGGCAAAATATCAGATTTCCTGGAATCGCAGGACGCTTGCGGATCGCAGTTATTCCGAAGCGTGGCGTCCCAATGTTCCGGCAATGCTGCTTGAGTTATTGTCTCACCAGAATTTTCAGGACATGAAATTTGGCAACGATCCTCAGTTTCGCTTTGACGTCAGCCGGTCAATTTATAAAGCATTGCTGCGTTTTGTCTCGTCCCGATACCAGCTGGAATATATTGTCCAACCTCTGCCGGTTACTCACTTTCAGGCGATTCTGAATAGTGATACCAGTGTGACTCTGCGATGGCAGCCTACGCTCGATTCGCTGGAACCAAGTGCCGATGCCGATCAATACATCGTTTATACCAGGATTGAAGATAATGGCTTTGATAATGGAATGCTTGTGAACGGTGAGTCGATCATAATATCCGATCTAAAGTTAGGTATTATCTACAGCTATAAAGTTACTGCCGTCAATGCCGGCGGGGAAAGTTTTCCATCTGAGATATTATCGGTTTGTTGTTGCGACAGCTTAGATCAACCGGTCCTGATTGTGAACGGTTTCGATCGTGTCGCAGCGCCGGCGAGCATAGATATTGAACCATTCCGGGGATTCGCGGCTTTTCAGGATCAGGGAGAGCCCGATGGCTATGATCTGAATTATACCGGTGATCAATATGATTTTTGGGAGACTTCTCCATTTCTGGAAGATGAATCACCCGGTCATGGTGCCAGCCATGCCGATTATGAAACTAAAATAATTGCCGGCAATACACGTGATTTCGTTTATCTGCATGGGCAATCGGTCAAAGCTGCCGGTTTGGGATTTGCCTCTGCCAGTGACGAAGCGATAATGGATGGACAGCTCGATTTACGGAGCTACTCGATGGTCGATATTATCATGGGAGAGGAAAAATTGACGGAAGGTCCCACAGCACAATCTGAAAAACAATTTCAGGTCTTTCCCCGATCGCTTCAGCGGAAAATAAGCGAATTCTGCGAGGCAGGCGGCAATCTTTTTATATCTGGCGCCTATATTGGTTCCGATCCGTACGTTTTTACAAAACAGGACACTCAATCTGTCCGGTTTGTCGAGAATTGCTTAAAATATCGCTGGCAGACCAATTATGCCGCCAGAACCGGAAATGTCATTCCGGTTGATACACTTGTTCTGCCGATGGAGAATGGTTTTAGATTTAATACCGAACTGAATGCGAGTATTTATGCTGTCGAAGCCCCGGATGCGATTATACCGGCAGATACGTCCTCATTGACTGTGTTGCGATACAGTGAAAACAATACCAGTGCGGCGGTCGGGTTTGTCGGGGAATATCGGGTACTTGCCTTTGGATTTCCCTTTGAGACCATCTTAGATCAGCGCGACAGAGATCAAGTAATGAATGCTATTTTAACATTTTTCAAAGTGAAAAAATGAAAACACGACCATTATTTTCAAAATATCTATTGGTTACTATTCTATTATTGTTCCTGATAAATCCGCTGACTGCCATTCAACGTCCGAAAGTTGGATTGGTTCTTTCCGGAGGCGGGGCAATGGGATTTGCCCATATCGGTACATTGAAACTGCTGGATTCACTGCATATACCGGTAGATGTCATCTCCGGGACCAGTATGGGCGGAATTGCCGGTGCATTGTACGCGGTCGGCTATACCGGCAAAGAGATTGAGGAAATTGCCCGTAGGGTCGATTGGCAGAAGACATTTACTGACCGCCCACCGCGCTATAAGCTGCCCTATTTTCAGAAACAGGATGCGGAAAAATACCAGTTTGAGCTGGGGATCAAAGATTTTTTACCGATTGGACCGGGAGGTGCAATCGTGGGACAGAACATTATGCTGTTATTTTCAGAGCTGGTGTTCGACTATGCCGATGTGTTTGATTTTGACAGCTTACCGATTCCGTTTCGCTGTGTGGCGGTGGACCTGATTACCGGGAATGAGGTGGTTCTGAAAAACGGTTCCCTGGCAAAAGCCATGCGTTCGACCATGGCAGTGCCAAGCATCTTCAGTCCGGTTGAGTGGGGCGATTCACTGTTGGTAGATGGCGGACTGACAAACAACCTGCCGGTCAATGTCGCGCGGGACATGGGTGCTGATATTATCATTGCATCGGTTGTCGGTAATCCGAACAAAGAGCGCCAGGAGATTCGAAGTACCATTGATGTATTATCACAGTCATTCAATATTCTGCGTGATAAAACCATGTATAAAAACATGGAGGACGCGGATATTCTGATCGATACCAAACTGTATGGTCTGGGACCGGCGGATTTTGTGAATAAAAAGGTTGTGATGATTATCCAAGCCGGGGAAGCCGCGGCGCTGGCAATGAGTGATTCGCTGCTTGCGTTGAAGAAGCGATACTACCTGGAATATACGGATTATTCCAAGGAATATGAGTTACCTGATTCAAGTGCATATATTTCGGAGGTGACAATTAATGGAAATGTGGTTATTCCTGAAGTTGCCATCCGCGAGATTGTCCGGGTGCAAGAAAACCGTATTTTTTCCGCCGATTCAATGGATTATTATATAAAAAAATTGAAGGCGACCGGCGATTTTTCCTGGGTACGTTACTCCACAGAGCCGCTGGATAAAAGCCATATCCGGGTTAATGTTAATCTGGAAGAGAAAAAACACCCGATTATTTATGGGATTCAAATTTTTGGAAATGAAACACTCCCCTTCGATTTTATTTATCGCCTGCTTGGCGTTAAACCGGGTGATATATTTATTAATTCTCAGATCGAGGATAGAATTACCTATCTTTACAGCCTGGGGTATTTCCAGAATATCTACTATGATATAGAACCGGTTTCGTTGAATGTTGTCCGGTTCAATCTCCATGTCAAAGAGAGCCCCGATTTGAAAATACGCCTGGGATTGCGATATGATAATTACTATAAGCTTGTAGCGGCGCTGAATCTTTTAATCATGAATAAACCATTACCGGGACTCAGGATTGAGAACGAGTTTCAGTTTATCGGAAAGGAATCTTTTCGTTCAAGAGCATACTATCCCTCCCGAACCATGAATTTTCCTCTATATCCGTTTGTCGGCATTGAATACCAGAATGAAGTTTTACATGTTTACAACCGCCACGGTAACCGGGAGGCGACCTACCGGAATCGCTTTACTCAATTCGGCTGCGGCTTGGGATTATTGTATAAAAACTACTGGAATGTCGAAGCTGCCTGGATTTATGATATGGCAAATGTGTATCCCCTTGTTGCCGCGGAAGATCCCCAGCAGTATCCCAGCTGGAAAGATGAAGTCTGGGAGATGACGCTTACAACCAATATTGATAAGCTGGATGATACATTTATACCCAGAAGCGGTGTTTTAATCAATGCTAATTATGATAAAAGTATCCAAGCCACTGAAAGTTGGTCTGATTATATTCGGATGGATGTTTCAGCGGATTTTTATAAAACCTTCGGAACAAGGCATACGATCCATGGATACGGATTTTATGGAAGTGTGGACATGGATAGTTTGACGAATAAATTTATCTTAAAAGGAGGACCGGATAACTGTATTGGTATGGAATATTTTCAGATAATGGCAACCACATTATCGGTGGCACGCCTTGATTATCGCTATCAGTTTGGTAATAATCTTTATTTATCATTAATCACCAGTTCCATTATCAGCCATGAAAACGACGTGATTTTACCTGGTTTTAAACTGGACCCAATATTTGCTTATGGCGTGGGGCTCAAATATGTCAGTGCGCTGGGACCGGTCGAATTGATTGTCAGCCGCGGAAAAAAGAGCGCCTATCTTCCAAGTGATTTCAGAACGGTAATTTATTTCAAGGCTGGATTTATTTTTTAGTGATTTCTCATCTGAAAAATCTCCCAGGGCAGGATGATTTTACCCGGTTGGTTCAGGTCATCCCGAATCCGCAAAATGCTTACTCCCAGGTAGCGGGTTGATTTCTGCTTTTCAGTTGCCCAATCGTCAAAATCGGTTTCAAAGGTAGTCATCCGGCTGTTGGATGATTCACGAATATAAAGGATGCCGTCTTTTCCAGCCGCCATTACCATGTGTGCGGCAAAAATATCTGTTTTATTGGCAAAGATGAGAACCAGAATGTCACCGGGCTTGATCCTGCTTTTTATCGATAAAAGAGTCCTTATCGGAACAAGCTCGATGGAAATTTTTCGATCTGGTTGAACATAGCGCAGATCTTCAACGCCCCTGCCTTTAAGAAATGTTTTGTGTGAAATTGTCCGCGTAACCGTTTGGGTATTTTCACCGCCGATTGTCCGGGACACATCCTCCAGAAGCCAGCTGTTTTCGGGGCGCCAGTCTGCCATGGTATAGTGATTGCGGCTGCGTATTCCGATCACGCCGTCCCGATAGCGAATTTGCTGAAGATTATTGAAAAAGTTGTCCCAGCTGTCGGATATGGACAATGCCAGAACATGTTCACAGAAAACCATGCAGTTAGTTGCTTGGAAGTTCACCAGCGGTTCGGTTTCATACAGGGCATATGGACCATCGCCGGTACAATTGTCCACATAGGGTACTCCCAGGAACATTTCGGAAAAGTAGTTCATACGCTCTGTAATTGTCATTGATTTCTGGCTGATCTCGGTGAGCAGCTGATCAATTTCGACATTGGTCAATTGAGCAATCGGTGCAGCCTCTGAGAGCTCCTGACCATAGCTGGCATGTAACATTATCAGTATGAATAAAATGGCGATTTTTTTTCGAATCATTACACTATCCTGTTGTTAAAACCTGCTGTTAAAATAGGTAAACTTATCAGCGATGTCTAATAAAAAGTACTCCGAAATATTATTATTTCTCCCAACTGGAAAAACATCGATTTTTCCCCAGATTTCACTAAATTAATGTCCGAGGGGTTTCAACCGGATAAGGAGGATATTATGGAAGAGCGATATACAACAGCCTGGCGGAAACTGGCAATTGCGGTTTATAAACAACCGGTGGACAGTCGTATCTACGGTATTTTTGATGCAGATGTTACCGGCATTGTGGAATACATAGAAAAAGAGCGTAAAAAGGGACGGCGGCTGACGATTACCCATTTTGTAACAGCCGCAGTCGCCAGGACACTCTATGAGGACATTCCGGATGTCAACTGCTTCGTACGGCGAGGACATGTGGTGTTTCGGAAAAATGCCGATGTCTTTGTTACGGTTTCTATCAAAGGCAAGGATATGACCGGATTGATTGTGCGCGAGGCTCAGGATTTGGCAGTCGGTGAAATCTCGGAAATTATCCGTATAAAAGCTCAACAGAAACGCAGTGGAAATGAATCCGGCGCCTTCGCTTCCAAGGGAATCCTGTCAAAAATTCCCTGGCCTTTCCGTAGAATGCTTTTTGTGATTATTAAGTTCTGGATTTTCGATCTCGGTTTTTCCTTTCCGTTCCTGAATATTCCAGCTGACCCATTTGGCAGTATTATGATTACCAACATCGGCTCTTTCGGATTGTCCTATGGAATGGTGGCGCTCTTCCCGATTGGAAAGATTCCGGCGGTCGTCACGATGGGCGAGATTGTGGAAAAACCGGTGGTCATCAATGGAGAAATCAAAATCCGTAAGATGTTGCCGCTGACCGGAACCTTCGACCATCGAATTGTGGATGGGGCTCAGGCGGGCGAGCTCACCAAAGGTGTCATAAAACGCCTGAAGGACCCCGAGAAGCTGGACAGTCCCAATCCGCACAGTGAAAAATAAAAATTTTTGTGACTGTTCTGAACTTTCGCAAACTTGAATAACGCATTGCCTTCTGGTTATCCAAAAACAATATGGCAAATAAAAACTGCCATCAACAAGCCGACCAGATCACCGAATAAACCGGCTGCCACCGCGTGGCGGGTCTTACGGATGCCGATAGATCCAAAGTAAACGGCGATAACATAGAAGGTTGTTTCGGTGCTACCGAACATCGTCGAGGCGACGCGCCCGATAAATGAATCAGGTCCGTGCTGATTCATCAGTTCTGTGACAAGCCCGAGGGAGCCACTGCCCGACAGCGGACGCATCAGCGCAACGGGTAAGGTTTCCGCCGGCATGCCGATCAGGTTCGTCAGCGGCGAAAGCAGTTTGACCAGAAAATCCATGGCGCCGGATGCTCTGAACATGCCGATAGCAACCAGGATTGCGACAAGAAATGGAATGATATTGACAGCAACCGTGAAGCCCTCCTTCGCGCCTTCGATGAAGCTTTCATAGACCTTGACTTTTTTGGTGAATCCCAATAAGACGACAACCAGCAAAATGACGGGAATAGCATAAGCTGAAAAACCTTTCATAATGATGACAAATAATGAATCACTGGCTTCAACTCCCGTTTGGGCAATCTGCCGGAGACTATCGGAAGCAGCAGAAGCAAGTGAATCAAGCATCATCGCCTTCTTTTTTAATAGTATCCGGAAGACGGTTTGGATCAGATTTGCGGATTGATGGAAATCGCTGAAGTAATTTCGCCGCCGTGACCGCTGCAATCGTTGCGCAGGTCGATGCGAAAACCGCGGTGCTGATTATCTCGAATGGATTGGCGGAACCCAGCCGAGCGCGAACCGCGATGATTGTCATTGGAATGAAGGTAATACTCGCCGTATTTAACGCCAATAAAACCACCATGGAATTGGTTGCAGTATCTTTGGATTTATTCAGTTTCTGTAATTCTTTCATGGCTTTTAAACCCAGGGGTGTAGCCGCGTTCCCAAGCCCCAGCCAGCTGGCGATGATGTTCATCAACATGGTGCCAATTGCTGGATGATCGGGTGGGATTTCCGGAAAAAGAAACCGGGCAATCGGACGAATAACCCGGGAGAGAATTTTGATGATACCACCCTTTTCAGCAATTTTCATGATTCCTAGCCAGAAAGCCATAATACCAATCAAGCCCAGTGAGATATCGACGGCAATTCCGGCGTATTCTACTGCCGCAGCTGTCACCGCTTCCAGTTGACCGTTAAAGGCACCGACTATTAGTGAGATTAGGATAAGCGCCAGCCAGATGTAATTCACCGAGAAATCCCTGAAGTTATATTATCTATGCAATTGAAGTACGATAAACCTGTTTTTAAGGGTAAAACCGATCTGTTCGCCGGAAATACTGGGTAATAATTTACCCCGATAGGTATATTCATTTCGGAATATCTGTTGGGCGATCAACTGCCCGGATTTGGAATATATCAGAATTTCGGGATTATCGTAAATTTGCAGTCCTTCACTGTACTTAATAGCCCCGGCGGAAATTGCAAAACTGCTGTCATTCAGAAAGCAGAAATCGGCAATCTCTTTTTGTCCGGAGCCAACGTGCTTGAGTACGTAAATACCGTCGGTCGCTAAATCGATAATTTTAACCGTCTGTTTCTCGCTGATAATCAGACTGGTTTCCGATGGATCAAACAGTAATTGTGTTGCCCGGAATGGTACGGAATTCCGGATATAGTTACTGGTGTCAAATACGAATGTCTGGAAGCGCGCCTGAAAAGCCAGCGGTTTATGAGTCGATCCTGAAACAGCAACGTATTTGCCGGATTTGGATATGGTCAGAGCATCAATACGATCAAGGATCAACTGGTACTGCCATAATTCTTCACCGATTGGAGACAGCATATAAAGCATGGGTACCATTCTTCCACTTTCAGTATCGAATTTCCGGGTCAGTAGAATCAATCGATCACCACCCTCGCTGAAATGAACTTCGGGAAATTCATAGTTATGCGGGACGTTCTGCATAAAGCGCTTTTCGCGTAAAATATTTCCATGATTATCATAGAATATCAGACAATCTCCATTTGCGGATACCTGGACAACCGCCTGCTGTTCGTCATTGATAAAAAATGAAGGGTGACGGTCTTCAGTAACGGCTTTGTCGTGGAGCGAATAAAGCAACTGGGCCGCCCGGGAATACAGTGAAAATTCGAATGGATAGGGCTCAGTCAAAGATTGTGGAAGCTCAGCAGGTTGAAAAATGCCCAGCAGACGATTTTTTTCTGAGATGACTGTTCTTTGACCGGGAAGAATATTGATTATCGATTCAGTTGATTGATAATCCTGAAAATGATGTTGATATATAAAGGTCTCCGGCGATACACTATTCGTATCAACCGAGACCAGCACATCGAGAAGTTGCGGGTCGGTTTTATATTCATGGTGAATTTTTAAGGTTTGTCCGGACCCAAAAGTGATCAGAATAAAATTTATCAGTATCAGTAAGGATCTTTGCCGATTCATTTGAGGTTAAATTTATTGGGGGTTGTCGTTAATGTCAATGTCGTTCGTTAAAATCATTCTGATTGAAAGAACATTTAGCCATTATTTATTCCTTTTATATTGAGACTGAAAAGAATTAATTTGATGCCGCGAAAAGGACTGATAGAGGATGAGTAAAATAATTAAGGGCTTAACGCTCCGGGAACTGGAACAGTGGGTTGCAGGAATCGGCGAAAAGCCGTTTCGGGCACGCCAGATTTATCAGTGGCTCTATCAGAAAGGCGTTCAATCTATCGATGACATGCTGAACCTTTCGAAAGGTTTACGGGAAAAATTAAAAATCTCTGCCAGCCTCTCCGTTCTGAGTATCCATGAAAAAATCCGGTCAAATATTGATCAAAGTGTCAAGTACCTGTTCCAGCTAAACGATGGCAAATCCATCGAAGCGGTCTATATGACTGAAGATAAACGAGTAACGGTTTGTCTTTCTACAATGGTGGGGTGTCCGATTGCCTGTCCTTACTGCGCGACCGGTATTATGGGTTTTAAACGTAACCTAAGTTCCGGTGAAATAGTGGACCAGCTCCTGTTGATCCAGAAGGATCAACAGACCCGGATTACTAATGTTGTATTTATGGGAATGGGAGAACCTTTCCTGAATTATGAGAATGTCATGCGTGCCGCAGATATTTTTAACAGTGAGTTGGGACCGGAGATTGCAGCGCGGCGAATCACGATATCTACGGCAGGAATCGTTCCTGAAATATACAGGTTCAGTGACGAGGGACATCGCTATAAACTGGCGATATCTTTAAATGGCACCACTGATCCGCAGCGGGATGAACTGGTTCCAATTAACCGTAAATACCCCCTTGACTCACTGATGGAGGCAGTAAAATATTATTCCAGGCATTCCAGGCGACGAGTAACATTTGAATATATCCTGATAGAGGGATTTAATGATACTGAAAACGATGCCAGGCAATTGATCAAATTGCTGAGCCAAGTACCCTGCAAGATTAATGTTATACCTTATAATGAAAATGAGTTTCTACCCTATAGATCACCCTCGGAAGGAAATCTCGAAAGATTTTTAAAACATTTGTATAAGGTACCATTTGCGGTGACAGTTCGGCGGAGTAAAGGGCCGGACATTGCTGCGGCTTGTGGTCAATTATATGTTCAGAACCAGCAGCAGACTTGACAATCTTGCTTTTTTCAAGTATGTTCAAATAGTGGGTGGGAATTATGTCATCACATCATCATAAGCAGAAGATACGTCGTCGTCGCAAGATGATTCTGCGTGTGCTTTGTGCTGTTTTGGGCATCGTTTTACTCTTTTTTGGGACCGGAGAGATTTTTCAGGGAAGTACTATAATGGGTATTGCGCTGGTGGCGGTGGCTTCGGTTCTTTTAATGATAGTATTTACTATTAAAAGCTCTCAGAAGTAGTACCGATTAAACGGAAATTGAAAAGGTTTTTTCAAGGAAGAGAGCCATCCGTCGGAGTCGAACCGACGACCTGCTCATTACGAGTGAGCTGCTCTACCAGCTGAGCTAGGATGGCGTGAAAAAGCGGAAAAATTTACAACATTGTTCTTCATAATGCAACGACCTTCTCGATAT
>CAZSDW010000059.1:0-16478 GCA_964605705.1 uncultured bacterium | reverse complement strand
GCGCTGTCCAGCAGAACCGCCGTCATGGTGCCTTGTCCCTGGTTTTCAAGGATCAGGGACGATAACTGGTTCAGAATATCGTAAGCGTTGGCGAATCGCTGGAGGGTTGTTCCTTCCACGGATTCAATCGAAAACGGGCTGTATCCCATCGCATTGTGCCGGGCAAGTGCATAAAAGGCGTTGGCGGCACTCTGATTATTCCCGACTTCCGGGATGAAGAGCGGGTTTCCGCTGCGGTCATATTTTTTGCACCATTCGGTGAAGTTCCGGAAGTAAATATCCGGGGCGAGAAAATCGATTTCCGGCGCGGCTGCCCGCCAGATATCCAGGAGATGCGGCAGCGGTCCGGCGCTGGGATACTGACCGGGCTGATAGCCGGGACGAATCAGGGCAGCATTGACATAAAAGGGTAAATCATAAACCGTCTTTCCTGCTTCAGCAATCTGATTCACATATTCAGCAAAATGCCACGCCATGAAAATCTCGTCCGTAGGCAACCCTTTTCCGAAAATTTGTTCCCAGTTACCACTGGTCCTATTGCCGTTCCTTTGCCAGATTTCCTTGAGTTCGGGTGTCAGCGTTTTTTTATATTTCTTGAGGTAATCCATCAGCAGGGCAGGAACCGGTTCATTGAAAGCTTGATTGGCGGATTGGCAATAATCGCGGGCATCCGGAATCATCCCGATTTCGTTTTCTACCTGGATCATAATCACAGTCTGCTCGGCGCTGTCAATTTCCCGGATGTGTTTCATCAGGGCAACGAAGGCTTTGGTATCGGCGTCGCGGTTTGTGGCACTAAAGGGGGACAAAATTTCCTGAGCTTGACCATCACTCGTGCGGGCTCGCAGAAAGCGTCTTTGATTGATTTTCACCCATTCCGGGGCGTAACAGGACATGCTGTTTTTCCAGGAGCCAAACCAGAGCAGAACCAGCCTGAGATCATATTGCCTCGCTCCCAGAATCACGCTGTCCACTAGCGTGAAATCAAAGCTGCCCTCTTCCGGTTCGAGCAATTCCCAGTAAATCGGGACAAGAACGGTATTCAGATTCATGGTATTCAGTTTTGCCCAGATCGGACGCAGGTAATCCAGACTTGAGGCGCTGGAGTTCCCCAGTTCACCAGCCAGCATCAGGAATGGTTTGTCATCAATAACCATCTGGGTGACGTTGCCGTATTTTTGCAGATGTGGCAGCGATTTGCCGGCTTTCTGCGCAAACCCGGAAATGCCGCTGAATACTAATCCAATGGCAATTAATGCTACCCATCTGTTGTCTGTTGATATTTTCATAATTCAATCTCCAGAATGGTATCAATATTATCAATGACTTCCGGCGGGATTTTGATGAAAATGCCGTAGTCGTCCTGCCGGAAGGTGACTTTTTTCCCATCGGTAAACCGCGTAATTTTTTTGATCTTTTTGCCAAAATCCGGCAACAGCAGGTTTGAGTCTTCAGGATTCAGAATATGGATAAAAATACTATTACCCTTTTGGGTGGTTACACCCCAGGATTTCTGCGGAATGGGTCCGCCGCGGGTGTCGTAGATGCTTGCGCCATTCTGTTCAAGCCATTTTCCGATTTCCCGGAGCCGTTCGATGGACTCCGGCTGGATTTTACCATTGGGCATGGGACCGACATTCAACAGGAAATTGGCATTATTCCCGGCGGCTTTGACCAGATATTGGATGAGTTCTGTGGTTGACTTGAAGTTATTATCCTGCAGGTTAAAGCCCCAGGAATGGTTCATGGTTTCGCAGGTTTCCAGCGGCAGCGCACCGATTTCCGATTCGGCGTTGAATCCGGCAGTATTGCGTCCTGGTAAATCCTTTTCAAAAGTCTGAAAATCTTCGCCCGGTTTGGTCGCCTGGTGGTGATTATTCCCGATCATGCATTGTGGTTGGAGTTTATGAATCAGCTGGTAAGTTTTCTCGAATTGCCAGTCTGCATCCGGGCGGTCCCAGAAACCGTCGAACCAGATACCGGAAATCTCGCCGTAGTTGGTCAACAGCTCAGCTAATTGAGCATTGATAAAGTCAATATATTTGTTCCAGTCGCCGCTGTCTGGTCTGCCGGTATGGTGACCGGTGGAACCCCGCGGATAGTAATCATTATGATACCAGTCCACATGGGAGTAATAGAAAAAAAGTTTAATGCCCTGTTTATGGCATTCTTCGGCAAGCATTTTCAACACATCCTTTTTATAAGGTGTCCGATCGACAATGTCCCAGTCGGATTGCTGAGTGTCAAACATTGAAAATCCATCGTGATGCCGGGCAGTGATGGTGATATATTTCATGCCGGCGGCTTTGACAAGGGCAACCCATTCCACGGGATCAAAGTCGATGGGATTGAAAAAGGCTGGCAGCTTTTCGTAGGTTTTTTTATCGATTTGCTGGACCTGCATGACCCATTCGCCATCGCCTAAAACACAATATACTCCCCAATGAACAAACAGACCGAATTTAGCATCCTGAAACCATTCGCGGTTCTTCAGGTTTTCCGGTGCCGGTGTATAACTGTTTTCTGCCATTGTTAAAAATGTCATAATGACCAGAGTCATTGACATGAATATAAGGTATTTTTTCCGCATGTCATCACCTGTTATTTTTTTGATAATTGGTATGGTAACTGCCGAAGATTTCTCCTCATTTCTAAGGCAATATAAGTACATAATTCGGAATTGTACAGGGCTAAATTTGCCTGGATAATCAGTAAATATAGTGCAGGCTAATATGACAAAAATAAGATGCCGGGAATTTATAGAATGTATCAGACCTTAATTTTTTATAAATTTAAAACATGAAATTTTTCAGGTTATTATGCAGGTATGTCGTATTTAGAATACAGTCGGGATCGCGGCATACCCTTCATTCAGATTTTATCAATCACCTTGTAAATGAAGTGCTAAAAAAAGATTATCGAATGGATCAATTTTTAAGGATAGAATCGATCAGAAAGAATTTATTGCACAGTACAGATAAAATTATCGTTACCGATCTCGGGACGGGGGCAAGAAAAAAAGTCGAATCTCGTCGAGTATCCAGAATTGCCCGGGCTGCATTGCACCGTCCTAAAAATGCGCGCCTGTTATACAGAATCGCAACATATTTCAACGCAAAGAAAATAGTCGAATTAGGGACCTCCTTTGGATTAACGACCATGTACCTTGCATCGGTTGATAAAAACGCTGAAGTTGTGACGGTGGAAGGTTGTCCGAATATCTCTGATATTGCCAGAGCTCATTTTGAAAAAGCAGGGATTAAAAATATTCAATTAATCAACAATGATATTGAAAAAGCTGCCGATACAATTCGTGAAATCTTTGATG
This sequence comes from uncultured bacterium, assembly GCA_964605705.1. Classification (GTDB taxonomy): domain Bacteria; phylum Fidelibacterota; class UBA2242; order UBA2242; family UBA2242; genus CAZSDW01. Next base: position 13,150 of record CAZSDW010000059.1, on the reverse strand, counting down.
TCACAGACCTTGTTTTTTTTGATGGTAATCACGAGATGAATGCAACCCTGAAGTATTTTGAGATATTTTTAAATTTTAAACACGATAATACTGTCTTTGTTTTTGATGATATTCACTGGTCAGAGGGAATGGAACAGGCATGGGGGAAAATTCAAAAACATCCTGATGTCACTGTTACGATTGACCTATTTCAATTCGGATTGGTATTTTTCAGGAAAGAATTAAGTAAAGAGGATTTTCTTATAAGATTTTAAGCTGCGTAGCACGCAGGATTCCCTCTTCTAATCCGCGTATTTCAGACAGGTTTCGCAATCTGCCTAATAGCGAGTAGCCGGGATATATGCCCGCCTTGTCCTGTTCGCTGATCATTAAATGTCCATGATCGGGACGCATCGGCATCCGGGTATCGTGCCTGCCGGAATCAATCCTCCGTTTTTGTTCCATGAGCAGCGCTTTTAGAACGCTATAAAGATCGATATCGCCTTCCAATGGCAGATCTTCAGTGAAGTCACCGGCACTATTGCGGGTGATATTCCGCAGGTGAGTAAAATTGATCCGGTGCCCCAGAGTTTTTGTCATATCGATCAGGTCATTTTTTATACTGGCGCCGAAGGAACCGGTGCACAGCGCGAATCCATTCAATGGTGAATCAACAATCCTGATGATCTGCTCAATGTCCTGCTTGGTACTGACAATTCTTGGTAAGCCTAGTAATGACCAGGGGGGATCGTCGGGGTGAATAGCCATATGGATACCGGCGGCTTCTGCAGCCGGCATAATCTCCCTGATAAAGCTGCAAAGATTTTCCCGCAAATCATCATCGCTGATGGCTTTATATTCTGCAATTGCTGTTCTGAAATCGTTTAGTGAATAGGCTTCCAGTGAGCCGGGCAGCCCCAATAGAATTGTCTCGGTAAGTTGTTTCTTTTGCTGATCGGTCATGTTTTTATAATATTCACGAGCGATATCGATTTGAGTCGCGTTGTAATTATCTGCTGCATCCGGTCGTCTTAAAATGAAAAGGTCAAAGGCGGCGAATACTTTTGTTTCGAATTTTGTCGTAATGCTGCCATCCCTGAAAACGAATCGGAGATCTGTTCGCGACCAATCGAGGACAGGCATGAAATTGTAACAAACTGTATCGATTCCCTGCTGTCCCAGATTGCGAATGGATTCTTTGTAATTATCGATAAATTGACGGTAATTGCCTCGTCGCTTTTTGATATCTTCGTGGACTGGCAGGCTTTCGGCGACCGACCATTTGAGTCCCCCGGATTCGATTATTTTCTTTCGTTTGAGAATTTCCTCAGTCGTCCAGGTAGTTCCGACCGGGATATGATGCAGTGCTGTAACAATTCCCGAAACGCCGGTTTGACGGATTTCTGGAAGAGTGACCGGATCATGCGGACCAAACCAGCGCCAATTTTTCTCTAATGTCATTTTTATTGGTCTATTGTTTAAATTTATTTGGGATGCTTAGACGCCGCTGAAAGCACTGAAGCCGCCATCGATCGGGATGATTGTGCCAGTCACGAATTTCGAAGCATCACCGGCTAGCCAGAGAACCGTACCAATCATTTCGTCGGGACTGCCAAAGCGTTGAAAAGGTGTTATGTCGATGATCTTTTTGCCACGTTCGGTCAGCGATCCGTCGGCGTTGGTCAGGAGAGTGCGGTTTTGGTCAGTGATCAGAAATCCCGGTGCGATTGCATTTACCCGGATGCCATTGCCGAACTTTCTTGCCATTTCGACTGCCAGCCATTGCGTAAAATTGTCAATAGCTGCTTTGGCGGCGGAATATCCAACTACGCGGGTAATTACCCGGAAAGCTGCCATGGATGAAACATTGATAATCGAGCCGCTTTTTTGTTCTGCCATTGCTTTGCCAAACACAAGTGTGGGGAGGACTGTGCCGTTCAGATTCAGGTCGGTCACTTTTTTAAACTGGTCGATTTTTAAATCAAAAAAGTTTTGATTGACATCAATCGTCGCGCCACTCATATTGCCACCGGCAGCATTGACCAGGATGTCGATCCGACCATGTTTTGCCATTATTGCATGGTAAACTATTTTAAGGTTTTCTTCATCCAGAACGTTGCATTTAAAACCCGAAATGTCACGGTCCGGCTGACTCAGGGATTCGACTTTTTGGTTCAGATTTTCTTCATTGATATCCAGTAAAACGACCTTCACTCCGGCACTCAGGAAGCCGGTTGCCATTTCGCCGGCGAGAATGCCACCCCCGCCGGTCAGAACTGCAACTTTATTTTCAATGTTAAATAGTGATTTTAAATAGTCCATCGGCACTTCCCTTTTTCAATATTTTAAAAACAGATATCAATAATTCAATTTATTAATATTGATTTAAATTTGTAAGTGTTGTTTCAGCTGATGAGAAAGAACGCGGGATATTAAAAAATGCTATTAAAAACTGTTGCCAGTCAATGGAATTGTTGATCCGATGAATACTTTTTTGATTCATTAGCTTGATCTAAAAATTTAAAGTTTTTACTCGATAACAGTTGAATTACCGATATAAAAAACGGATGATTTTCCTTGCTTTTCTGATAATACCTTTCTATAATTGAAACGGTTCAATGATAATTAAAACAGATTAAATATAGCAGCGATTTCAAGCTTCTTATTAAGAAGCAAACAAACCTTTTGCCAACAATGATATCAGGAAATTGAAGGAATATTGATTAAAATTTACACTTTGAAACGAAATGATAAAGAGAGCACTGATAGAATTTGCGTAGCGATTCCATCTTTTGGAATGGCACTTCAGAAGATTATCCGGTTGTAATTTATATACAGGGTATATGATAGCTGTGCGTAAGATCGAAGACTTCCATCATCCCACTTTGAAAGAGGTGTTTAAGAATGATTTTAAGATTGGAGTTGCTCTCAACTTAGATCAAATTTCCGACAAAGAACCACAAGCCCTGGCGCTGACGGAAAAACATTTTAACAGCATCGTGCCTGAAAATATTCTCAAATGGGAAGCGGTTAACCCGGCACCGGACAAGTATAATTTCGAACCCGTTGATCGTTTTGTGGCTTTTGGTGAGAAGAATAATATGCAAATCATCGGTCACGCGCTGGTCTGGCATCATCAGACACCGGAATGGGTATTTCTGGATGAATCGCAAAATTTGGTTGACCGGGAAACTCTGCTCCGACGTCTGAGAGAATATATTTCTCGTGTGGTTGGCAGATACAAAGGCAGGATTCATGGCTGGGATGTCGTGAATGAAGCTATAGACGATAACGGACAAATGAGAAAAAGCAAGTGGCTGGAAATCGTTGGTGAAGACTATATCCCGATGGCTTTTGAATATACACGTGCGGTTGATCCGGCGGCGAAGTTATATTACAATGATTATTCTTTATATCTGCCGGCAAAAAGAGACAGTGTCGTTCGATTGATGAAGGATCTGCAATCGAAGGGAATCCGGATCGACGGGATTGGGATGCAGGGGCACTTTGGTCTCGACTATCCTGAAAAGATAGAAGATATTGAAGCCAGTATCCTGGCATTCGCGGAACTCGGTGTAGCGGTCATGATTACGGAACTGGATGTAAATGTGCTGCCATTGCCCGATAATCAGAGAGGCGCCGATATCTCATTAAATTTTGAATTGCAGGATGGATTTAATCCCTATTCCGATGGTTTGCCCGACGCGATGCAGAAAAAACTGGCAGAGCGCTACGCTGAATTCTTCAGAATTTTCCGGAAGCACAGGGACAAGCTCAGCCGGGTGACGATTTGGGGAATCCGGGATTGTCAATCCTGGCTGAACCACTGGCCGATCAGGGGCAGAACCAATTACCCATTGTTGTTCAACGATGAGTATCAGCCAAAACCGGCTTTTAATGCGATTATCAATATAGGACAAAATAAAAAATCAGACTAAATTACAGAATTAAAGAGTATAGAAGAGGAAATGAAGATGGCAAAACAGAAAGACCTGGAAATTGTAGCCGCGGGGCATACCTGCCTTGACCTGATTCCGGCTTTTACAATTGAGGGAAAAGTTGACAAGATGACCGATGTTCTTGTACCGGGCAAGATGATTAATATGGGTAAATGTGTTGTTGTCGGCGGTGGACCGGTCACGAATGCCGGCGTATCCATTCGGCGCCTCGGCGTAAAAACAGAACTCATTGGTAAAATCGGTGATGATGATTTTGGACAGCAGATTCTGCGATGGTACGAAGAACACGAAGGACATTTCAAAGGGATAAAAATGGTAAAGGGCGAATCGACGTCATACACCATTGCGATCTGTATTCCCGGTATCGATCGTTTTTATCTGCATCATTGCGGCGCGAATGATACGTTTGCTTACGATGACATGAGTTTCGATATTGTGGAACGTTCAAAATTAATGCTGTTTGGTTATCCACCATGGATGGAAAAACTGTACGAAAATACCGGCGCCGAGTTGACCAGAATTCTGAAAAAGACCAGAGAACTGGGAACGACAATAGCGCTCGATCTTTCCATTCCCGATGTCAGCGGATATGGTGACAAGATTGATTGGTTGGCGATTCTGAAAAACTGGGTTCCGCTGTCGGATATTATGGTGCCCAGCGCGGAAGAGCTATTCTATTTTCTATACAAAAATCAATTTCTGGAAAAGAAGGCAAAACTCGGACCCAAGGAAGGCGTCCTGGATCATATTACCGTCGAAGAGGTTTCCAGAATGGGCAATGATCTGCTGGAAATGGGCGCCGGGATTGCCATGGTAAAATGCGGTCATCGAGGACTCTATGTCCGAACCGCCGGTCAAGAACGGCTCGCAAAGTTTGGAGCAGCCGGATGTTTGGATATGGAAAACTGGGCGAACCGGGAACTTTGGTTCCCCGTGTATGAGGAGGAAAAATTTGTCGGTGCTCTGGGTTCGGGAGATTCTGCTATTGCCGGATTTTTATCAGCATTTGTCTGGAATCATTCGATTGAATCCTGTTTGAGGTATGCTAATGCGGCTGGCAGTATGAATGTGACGGTTCCCGATGGACTTACCTGGAATAAAGGATTCGATGATTTAACAAAGCGGATCGCGGCGGGCTGGAAAACAAAAGCCTTGGATATTGACAAAGCCGGTTGGAAATATGAACATGGCTTCTGGGTTGGACCGAATAATCTAGGCAAATGGGAGTCATAAATAAAATTCATTCAGATAGTTTTGTATTGGAATAAGCATGAAAAGGGAGCAAACAATGTCAGAAGAAAGAGATGTATTTATCAGTCAAAAGTTAGCCAGTATGAGTCTGGAAGAAAAGGTTGGTCAGTGTTTGACATTTACCTGGCGCGGCACAATGTTAACCCCCAGCGGTATCGAGCAGATCACCCGATTGCACTGTGGCGGACTTTGTCTGGAGCCTTATGCACTTGAGACAAGTAAAAATCTTTACTGGGGTAATTCCCAGATCGATAAGACCTTCAAGAAACCGAAGGATTATTTTACGATTTCAAATACCTATTTTAACGGTAAAACCTTTGGGATCAGCATTACGCCGGAAGACTATACCGATCGGCTGAACCAGTTACAGAAGATTGCCCTGCAAAGACCGTCCGGAATTCCGCTGCACATGGTTATCGATTTTGAAGGCGATTTTAAGAATGATTATATGGCAGGCGGCATCCGGCAGTTTCCCGGTCCTATGGGTATGGCGGCGATCGGCGATCCCGAAACAACCTATCAAATCGGTGCTGCCATTGCTAAGCAATTGACTGCGATTGGCATTACGCAGATGTACTCTCCGGTCTGTGACGTGAATATCAATCCCAAGAATCCGGAAATCGGGGTGCGTTCCTTTGGCGATGATCCCAACGTTTGTGCCGAACACGCAGTGGCGCTGATCCAGGGGTTGCAGGATGGCGGCATCGCAGCCACGGCGAAACATTATCCCGGCAGAGGAGATTCCGGCACCGATGCGCATGATGTTCTGGAAGTCATTGGTGCCAGCAAAGAGCGCATGCAGCAGGTTGAACTGGTGCCCTTTCAGGCGGCGATCAATGCGGGAGTCAAAGCCATCATGACCGGACATTCCATTTACCCGGCTTATGATGATACCTACCCGACGACCCTGTCCGAGAAGATTTTGACCGGTTTGTTAAGAGGCGAAATGGGTTTCGATGGTGTGATTGTATCCGACGCAATCGGTATGGCGGCGATTCTAAAAAAATGGCCCCTGCCGCAAGCTTGCGCCATGGCGATCAAAGCCGGCGTCGATACGATTCTTTTGAAGGCGGATGATGAATCCCGGTCCCAGTGTTTCTTCGGGATCAAAATGGCGATTGAGAGTGGTGAACTTCCGATGGAACGCCTCGACGATGCCGTGACACGTCTTTTGAAAATGAAATACGATCAGGGCTTGTTTAAATCAGCCGGCGATAAAGATCCGGAAAAAACCAAAACCATCACCCGAAGCAAAGAGCTCATTGATTTCTCGGCAGATATTGCCAAAAAAGCACAGATCATCATGCGGGACGCTCAGAAAATCCTGCCGTTGACCAAAGACCAGCGCATCCTCGTGATTGAACAGCGGATTCCCTATGAATTTGTCGGCAAAGATCCCTATATGCATACCCATATGTTCTGCGAGCGGATGGTCAAGAATTCGCAAAATGTGATTCTGGTTGATACCGGATTTTCGGCTTTTGAAGATGAAATTAAGGAATGTCTGGAGTTGGCGAATCAGGCGGACATGGTGGTTATGACCAATTATTATGCCCGAATCGTCAAAGCAGGGAATAATCAGCTGCTTGTTAAAAAACTGAAAAAAGCCGGGCATAAGGTCGTTGTCGTGACGAACAATCCGTATGTCGAAGGCACGACAAAAGAGGCGGATGCGGTAATCTGCAATTTCAGCGGAACACCCGATTCCATCAGAGCCTCGGCGGACCTGCTGTTTGGAAAATTCAAGCCGTTGGCTTCCACTAAATTGCCCGTTAAATTGCCTGATCAGGAAGCGATACCGGAGAAGAAGCTCAGAGCACAGAAGAAACATCCGCTGAATTTGTCATATTGTTAACTAAAGATTAAATGAATTTTTCGAGGAAAATTGTGGCATGGGGAAAATAAAAATAGGGGATATCTTCACAGTTTCGGGGAATCAGATATCCCAGATTTATGAAAAAAATAAAATGTCGGTTCATCATCAGGGAATGTCCAAAACTCTGCAATTCCCGCATACCATAGCATTGCAGGGAGCGCCAACCTGCTCGATCGGTATTTCACCGGAGGGTTTGTATAATCGGCTGAATAATGCCGGCAGGCTGATCCTGTTAAATCAAAATGCTATTCAGCTGGGTTCTGCACCGTTTATCCGTATTGCGGCTGATCCTGATTCGGAAGACGAAAGAGATGAATACGTCATGCTCACTACCAGGGATCCCCGAATTGTCGAGGGTCCCGATGATGTGCCGGCATTGAAGAATTATTATCATCCGGCGATCTCTGAAGAAAAGGTCTCCATTTCACTTGCTACACCACTGGCGGAAATGGCATTTAAACTGGGAAAAGTGACTGTGACTCGGCGCATGATTTCATCCCTGTTATCCGGCAACGACCAGGCGCTGATACCGATCGGAGTTGAAGAATTTGAGGTTGAGAATACATCGGACAAAGAACAGGAAATAACGCTGGTCGTTCCCAGACCTTCCCTGGTCAATCTCCAGGAAAAGGAATTGAAGCCAACGGATCAGGACACGGTTTATATCTGCTCAGCTGCTGTAAAAGCTCAGTCGCATAAAGCTTTTGATTCCGCCGGGACCAAAGGCGTGATCATGAGCAGTAATGAGTGTCGTGATAGGATGGTGATTGCCGTACCTGAAATGGATGGCGTGGACATCGATACCTATCCCAGCTTTTGCCTGAATCGGTTGAAGCAGGATCTGTTGTTAAACGATGACGGCAGTTTTTATGAAAAGAGAGAAGTGATTCCGAATCAGGATTACGGAGCCGCTATCAGCCTTCATTTTACATTGGGAACAAAAGCGAATCTGAAAATCCCGGTTGCTATCGCTCTGGATTTTCCGCAGCAACGATTTATTGATGGGAAAGAATTTGAGCGGAAGTATGTCAAGCATTTTGAGAATGATGCGACTCAAGCCGTGGAAATGGTGAAAATTGCTTTGGATAATTATACTGACTGGTTGAATCGAACGCTGACTATTCAGAACAGAATATTTGACTTGATCAGCAAAAGCCCATCCTATAAAGATGATGTGGATGGCGCCTTGAGAGTCACCCGGTTGATATTGAATGAATTCAGTTTTCCGCTGTCCAATGCTGCAGTCTGGATTGAAGATAAAGACGGTAAAGAAACTGCCCGGTTCCTGGAGTGTTTCGATTATGCCTATATCAATCCCTCGGACGTGGATTGGTATTCCATGGTCATGCTGATTCTTTTTCCCAGGATCGAAGAAGAACTCTGTCAGAGTTTCATCAACTCGATTCTGGCAGAGGATCCGACGGAACGATTTTATCATCTGCATGCTTCTTTCACGGAAGCCAGACAGCATTTTGAAGCCTATCCGGAAGAATATGAAGATATATCACTAACCCAGATCAGGGATGCCTTCAAAGTGAAGGGCAGTGTGGCGCATGATCTGGGCGCCTTACCGAAGGGGCATGCCCTGCGCAATGTCAGTGATTATGCCTGGTATAATAACAACTACTGGATCGATCTTTTCCCGAAGCTGGCAACAAGAGTGCTGCGCAATGTGAAGTTTACCGGGAATATCGACTTTCTGAAGAAAAATTGGGAAACGCTCAAATTCGGTTTTGAACATTTGGAGGAACTTGATCTGGATAGGGATGGTATTCCCGAAGGCAATCCCGACGAGGTCAAAAATACTTTTGATAATCTGACCCTGTTCGGGATCGATGCTTATGACGTGACGATTTTCATGGCGGGTTGCCAGGCGATGATCAAAATGGCTGACCTGATGAAAGATGCATCGGCTAAAAAAGATTACGAAGAGATTTTTCGAAAAGTATCAGTAATATTCGAAAGATTGTGGCGGGATGAGAAAAATAGCAAGGGACAGCGATTACAGTATTATGTCACCTGCTATGATCCAGAAACGGAAAATGTCAACACCGATACCTGGGTTAACCAACTGGATGCTATCTGGGCTTTGATTGCCATGGGAGAAGAGCCTTTTATCTCTGATGACCGCGCCCGGAAAATTCTCAAGACCATTTATGATAATAACCGGACCCTGATGGGTTGGGCGATGTGCCGGACCGAGGATGGCGGACCGGTTGAATCGGAACAGGGACAGGATGTCTATACGACCTCCAATTATGTATTTGCCCAGCTGCTCGATTATTATGGCTTGACCGAGGAGAGCAAAGAGGTATATAAAGCCATGGATAAGGTGATCTTTCAATACGCAAATTCATTGATTTCCCCGGATAACCTCAGGGCTGAACTGGAACAGGAAGCGGGTGAATCTGCCCCGGGACCTCATTATATTGTTGCCGCGTATCCCCGACCGGGCGCCGTCATGACGCAAATCGTGATCCAGTATATTAAGGAGCAACAGGAGCAAAAAGGGTCTATCCAAATAGATTCTAAACAATTAAATTCTTTTTTAACTGCTTTGATGAAGTAAGCAAGTAATACAAATCAAATTTACTTAATCCAGAGGGTGAAAGATGAAAACCGACACAATAAAACTTCCTTTAAGAGAAAAAATTGGCTATAGTTTGGGGGATGCCGCATCAAACATATTTTTTCAGAGTTTTATTTTATTTGTACCGATATTTTATACCGATGTGTTCGGCCTTTCTCCTGTGGCAATAAGTGTAATGTTTCTGGTAACCAAAATCTGGGACGCAGCTAATGACCCAATGATGGGTTTAATAGCAGACCGAACAAATACGCGCTGGGGAAAATTCCGACCATATATCCTTTGGTTTGCGATACCGTTCGGCATACTTGGTGTATTAACATTTACAACTCCTGATATAAGCAGTAACGGCAGGCTTATCTATGCTTATGTTACCTACACCTTACTAATGATGGCTTATACGATTGTGAACGTGCCCTATTCTGCGTTGATGGGTGTTATGACTCCTAATTCGGATGAACGAACCGTTCTGTCTCAATTCCGGTTTATGGCAGCTTTTATTGCAACGACAATACTTCAATTATCGTTTGTATGGCTGGTAATTAGAATCGGTGGAAGCCGGACCAATCCCCTTGGTTGGCAAATGACTATGGGCGTTTTTTCCGGGATAGCGATTGTCCTGCTATTTATTACGTTCTTTTCAACTAAAGAACGCGTTCAACCTCCAAGGGGACAAAAAACTCCACTGACGCAGGACCTCAAAGATTTGTTTACTAATTTACCGTGGGTGTTAATTGGAATCGCAAGTGTTTTCCAGCTTATTTACATCGTTATGCGCGGCGGCGCTATCATGTACTACTTTGATTATTTTATAGAAGTAAAAGAATGGAACCTGCCTTTGGTTGGCAAATTTCCTGTAGTCTCCATATTTATGGTATCAGGCACTATTATGACAATTGCCGGTGTCCTTTTAACAGGGGTTATTAGTAGAATATTTGGTAAAGCCGTAACATACGCGAGCTTACTTGGTTTAGCAGGTATATCAACCGCACTTTTCTACTTCTTAACACCCACAAGTATCATTATGATGTTTATCCTTCAACTTATTACGTCGTTTTCGGTGGGTCCTGTATCTGTGTTACAGTGGGCTATATATACGGATACAGCGGATTATTCAGAATGGAAAAAAGGTCGTCGTGCTACCGGATTGGTAATGAGTGCAGGCCTGTTTTCACTGAAACTCGGGATAGCATTAGGTGTTTCCGCTTTGACGTGGATTTTGGGTGCCTACGGTTATATAGCCAATCAGCCACAAACGGAAAGTGGACTTATGGGGGTGCGTATGATTATGAGTATCTATCCCGCCATCTTTGCCTTGCTGGGCATGGTATTCATGTTATTCTACCCGCTTAACAAAAAAATGATGGTGAAGGTTGAAGAAGATTTGAATGCCAGACGACTGGAGGGACAAAATACTTAAACCGATCAATTTATCTGATTAAAACCAAAGTAAAAGGAGGTGATGCTGCCAATCATTTTTTACTATTATATTTTGCAGGAGAGGAGCTTAGGAAGAAATTAACTTTGAAACCATTAATCAATTTTTACAGGAGGATGGTATGAGAAAAGTTGCAACTTTTATTACAGTCGGTCTATTCCTGATGACGTCCGCGCTAATGGCTCAGGTAACCTTTGTTGAGCTTGATACGGCGAGTACATTTGGTATAACCGCTGAAATCGGGATGTACGGTTTTGCCTGGGGTGACTATGATTCCGATGGCGATTTGGACTTGTTTGTAACTGGAACAGGAAATGAGAGTATTCTTTATCGGAATGATATGAGTGACAGTTCCGTATTTGTCGATATGACTGCTTTGGGTGCTTTGCGGGATACGACTGGAGGGTATGCGTGTGGAGCCTCATTTGCTGATTTTGACAATGATGGTGATATTGATATTCTATCGGTAGATGCCGGATTAAAACTGTACCAGAACGACGATAACATTTTTACTGATGTTGCCGCTACGAATGGTCTGAATCTCATCGATCCAACCGAACGACTCTGGCAGGCTGCCTGTGCAGATTTTGATGGTGATGGTGATCTGGATATCGCCCTTGCGGGTGCGGATACCAAGGCGCTGGCAACCCGGATTATACGCAATGATGAAGGCACTTACGTCGAGGCTGGTAACAACCTGATTGGATTTGATCTGATTCTCGAATCCTGGAATCCGATGTGGGTGGATGTAGATAATGATGGTGATATGGACCTGTTTATGCCTACGATCAGGACTCCCAACGAACCTTGTGCGCTGCTTGAGAATATTGGCGGTGAATTTGCGATTTCTGATCCCAATATGACCGGATTGTATGCTCTATCTGCGATTACTTCATCGTGGGCTGATTATGACAATGATGGCGATATGGATCTCTATGTAATTCCCTATACGGGGGACGATGAATCCGGCGCCAAACTTTTCAGAAATAATGGCAACTGGAGTTTTACCAACGTTGCTCCGGATCTGGGGCTTGATTCCACCTATGGCGGTTTACCGAGAGGCTGTCTCTGGGCTGATTACGATAACGATGGCGATCAGGATTTACTGGTTACCAAGCGTGGGGCTCCCCATATTCTCTGGAATAATGATGGCACTGGTGTATTTACTCGCGATGTTACTTCAGCAGAGGGGATTCCAATTGACGATACACGCCAGGGACAATTTGTTGACTATGATAACGATGGCTTTCTGGACCTTTATACAGGTGGTCAGAGTTCCAAAAAACACCTGATTCATAATGAAGGTAATTCAAACCACTGGGTCGGTATTAAATTGCAGGGTGTAACCAACAACACCGCCGGGATCGGTGCCCGGATTAAAGTCGTATCCGGCTCATTAAGCCAGATTCGGGATATTCAGGCGAGCGCCGGTCATATGTCCAACGGTTACGTCCGGGGGCAATTCGGACTGGGAACCAATACGACCATTGACAGTGTTGTTGTCCTGTGGCCGAATGGTGTCAGGGATGTGGATACATCTGTGGAAATCGATCAGTATCATCTGTTTATAGAAGGATTGGGTATTTCCGCGATTGACCATAAAAATCCCACAGTCGTGAGTGATTTTGCATTGTTTCAGAACTTTCCGAATCCGTTTAATCCGGTAACGACCATATCCTTCAGATTACCCGTACGCAGCGATGTGCGTCTTGTCCTGGTAAATATGCTGGGCGAAGAGATCCAGGTGATTGAGAACGGTAGTTTTTCGGCAGGTACACACAATATTCAGCTCAATGCATCCCAACTGGCGACCGGTATGTATTTCTATAAATTGGAAACCCAGAATTTTGTGGATGTTAAAAAATTGTTGTTACTGAAATAAAAAGAGGAGGTATTATCATGAAATCAAACTGGACATTTTTCTGCTTGTTGTTGTTTTTTTCAGTGATGATCTTTGGGGGCGACTTCGAAATTGGAATTGATGCGGAGAAAGACGCCTACTACGGCACGTTGACCGGACCCAGCGACGGTTGGATCTATCTACCGCCCGAGGCCTTCAA
>CAZSDW010000058.1:14331-16507 GCA_964605705.1 uncultured bacterium | reverse complement strand
ATCAATCTTTTTTATATGCCAACTATTTCTGCAACCAAAATTTATAGTCGAAGTCAGGAACTGTACCGGCAATTAAGTCCGTGTCAACTGTGCCCACACTGTTGCATCGCCCATCGAAATGATGGCGAATTAGGAAAATGCGAAATTGGTTCACAAGCCCTTTTCTCCAGCGCATTGCCACATCATGGCGAAGAACCACCGATTTCAGGTTACCGCGGTTCGGGTACGATATTCCTCAGCGGGTGCAACGCCAAATGTATCTTTTGCCAAAACTACCAGATCAGTCAGCTGCGGATCGGGCACAAGGTCACGCCCGCCGAACTGGCACAGGAACATCTCACGTTGCAGGCACTAGGTTGTCATAATATCAACTGGGTTACACCAACACCTCATTTGCCGTTCCTGGTCGAGGCGCTGGCAATTGCCGTTGAAAAGGGATTATCAATTCCACTTGTTTACAATACCAATGGTTATGATCGTCTGGAAATTCTGCAGTTGCTGGACGGAATCGTGGATATTTACCTGCCGGATATGAAATACGGTTCCGACGCCTGGGCGGAAGAGTTTTCGGAATTGCCCGACTATTTCGCAATCAGCACGGAAGCCGTCAGAATAATGTACGATCAGGTAGGAGTGTTACAGGTTGACAGTAAAGGTGTCGCCCAGCGCGGAGTGCTTGTTCGCCATCTGGTTCTGCCGGAAGACATAGCGGGCAGCCGGAAAGTATTTCAGGCTATTTCCCGGATCGACCCGCAGATTCCGATCAGCATCATGGCTCAGTATCATCCCTGTTACAGGGCGATCAATCATCCCCTGATCGGCAGACGGATTAAAAAGAGCGAATATCGCCGGGCTCTGGAATTGTTCGAGGAAACCGGGTTGGTGAACGCCTATCGTCAGGATATTGCAGATCTTGAATACCATGATCCCTATTTCCCGGATTTTCAGAAACCCAATGGGAAAATCTTCAGACATTAGATCAATACGAGGAAAACCCGTGGAAAATCAGAAATGTCGGGATATATTTCAAATAGCAAGGAACCAATCTTAAAATGATCGGGAATCCAATCGAAACCATCCTGACTCAGGAGCTCGGACTATCAGAAAATTTGCCGGAAAAACCAACCGCTAATCAGGTACGTGTTCCCTATGCTGAAAAAGACGGTCGCCTGGTGCACGTCTCTACAGTCGATCGGGGCTTGAAATGTAACGCGGTTTGTCCGGTATGTAAAATAGCCGTTGTCGCCCGCAAGGGTGAGAAAATCCGCCATCATTTCGCCCACTATCCGGGCGCCAATTGCAGCACCGAAACGGTTCTGCATTACATCGCCAAACAATTTTTATATGAAAAATTAATTTCAGCGATTGCACTTAAACAGCTTATACAAATTAGCTGGAAGTGTATCGCCTGTTCGCACCGACACGGCCTGAGTCTATTAGACAATGTTCATCTTGTTGCTCTCGAAAAGAACCTCCCTGATTGCCGACCGGATATTACCTTACTTGACGCAAATAACAATGTTCGCGCCCTGATCGAGGTTGTGGTCAGTCATCGCCCGGATCATAAAGTGCTAAAATACTGTAATCAGCAACAGGTTCCGCTCCTGATTTTTCGGATCGCCAACGCGGAAGCCCTCGAAGCGCTAGGCTTATATCACGGCATCGACCCGACCGTTGTGCTGTATTGTCCCCGGGAACATTGCTCGCACTGCGGCGCACCATTATTCGAAAAACACCTTTTCATTATTGATAATTCATGCTGGCGTTGTGGTGCTCCCATGAAACTTGCCGCTATGAAAATCAATAAAACTCTTTACGGCATAACCCATTTTTCCACACAGGATCAGCAAATTGCCCGCGAGAAAGGCGTTTTATTCAGGGAATATGTCAACAAAAAAACCCGTCAGAGAGAGATTGCGGCTGCCTGCCCGAACTGCGGAGTTTTTACCAGCAACCGGTATATCGGCTATCAAAAACGAATGATTCAAAAGCAACCGGGAATCCATCGCGGTCAAATATGTTTAAACTGCCGTGCACATTTTAACGAATCATTATCCGAATCGATTTCTTTCAAATAGAATACCTGGATTTTCCATCTCAGACAATAATATGGTTTTTAATACGTCTGTTATACTGTCGATATGAGTATTTATTTCAGTAATTTTAAAAAGGATTT
>CAZSDW010000058.1:0-14231 GCA_964605705.1 uncultured bacterium | reverse complement strand
AACCGTTATTCAAACTCAAACCGAATCTGAATAATATTCAGAAAAAAGGGATTTACTATATTCTCAACGAGCAGAGAAAAATTAAAAAATTCAAGCCCTGGCTGGGAGATATGTTCAGTTTCGCATATGATAAAATCATGGCAAAATCGGTGTTTCCTAAAAAGTTCGGCGGCGATATCAAGCGGCATTTTGAAATCCTTAAAAAACAGCTGCAAAACACCCATAACAAAGCGATTCTCGAACTGGGCACCGGCAGCGGGAATGCGGTTTACTTTCTGAATAGTGATAATCACTACAGCGGGATTGATATCAGTACCGGGTTGCTGCGCCGGGCAGTGAAACGTCTTCAGAAATTCGGGTTTCAAAATGCCGATTGTTTTGTCGTCAGCGCCGATGATTTACCCTTTGCCGACAAACAGTTTGACATTGTCATGTGCCATCTTTCCCTCAATTTTTTCCCGGACATTCACAAGGTATTATGCGAGATTCAGCGCGTCATGCTTGCAGGCGCCACGATCTATTGCAGCATTCCTGTGCCGGAGCGGGAGGGTTCGAAAAGCACAATCCACGGCACGCTCTACTCCGAAATCGAGTACAAAGAACTTTTCCAAAAATACGGTATGGTCTTCGAAAGTCTCCCTGACCAAAATGGCAACCTTTTATATTTTAAAGCGAGTTATTAATAATATGGAACATCAACTGAAAATTATCGCCTCGGCAATTCTGGCTGTTTTTTTCATTTTCTTCTTCGGACGCAATTTTATTCTAAAACAACAACTCAGGAAATCAATTATCGGTCATGACCCTTTTATTTATATCACTATCCTGACCTTTACATTTATTGTCGCTGTATTTTTGCTCAGTATCTGGAGTCGGATTCCGGTTATTTCATACTCGTCTATCCCATTTTTAAATCATTCTGTTGTTAAAGTACTTTCTATTTTTCTGATGATTTTGGCTACAATCACCTGCGTTATTTCCTCTCTGACACTCCGCGATTCCTGGCGTGTAGGTATTCCCGAAGGTGAAAAAACCGAACTGATCCGTCATGGAATTTATTCAAAATGCCGTAATCCCTATTTTCTGGCTTATTATACATTTTTTGTGTCCATGTTTTTATTTTCAGCCAATTTAGTAATTGGACTTCTTATGATTGTTGGAATGATCCCCCTCCACCAGCTTGTCCTGAAAGAGGAAAAATACCTGGAAACTTTGCATGGAGAATCCTATCGACATTATAAAAATAATGTAAACCGGTACTGGCTTTTTTAATCAGACATTGCAAGTCCCAAAGTCAAATTATTTCAATAAAATGTGCTGAAACCGTTTTTCGATTTTTCCAGGATATCGTTTGAATCGCAAGTGAAGCAGACAACTGTCTGACTTTCTCGAACCTTATTTAATATTTGAAAACTACGCATGAGTCTCTAAATTCCCGTTATGACAAGGAACGTACAAATTATATGGGGGATTTTTCGAGATGAAAACATCGAACATGAAAAATCAAACACCTTTGGCAGTGCTTGGCATTTTATTCATTGTTGCCCTGGCTTCCTGCAATTCTGCAATGGATAAAAATATAAGTGCCTCGAGGTTGAAATTGAATTTGAAAAATGCAGAAATTTACCTGACCGCCAAAGGATCAGACCACCGTCTCAGCAAACTGGAGAATTCTGAGTTCACAGAATTAAATCAACCCGACGAACATTTCCCTACCATCATGGTTGATCCGAACAAATCCTTCCAGACTATGCTCGGATTCGGCGGTGCGCTGACAGATGCAGCAGCGGAAACTTTTTACAAATTATCAGAACAAAAGCAAGCTGAGATAATCTCGGCTTACTTTGATGCTGAAAACGGCATTGGCTATAATCTTTGCCGGGTTCCGATTCACAGCTGCGATTTTTCAAGCGAAAGCTATGCTTACACTGAAGTTCCCGATGACACCCTGCTAGCTCATTTCAGCATCGAAAAAGACCGGGCATTCAAGCTACCCCTGATCAAACGTGCCATTTCAGCCACAGACAAAAAACTGAAGTTGTTTGCCTCGCCCTGGAGTCCGCCTGCCTGGATGAAAACCAACAATAACATGTTACAGGGCGGCAAACTGAAGCCGGAATACTACCAGACTTGGGCTAATTACTATGTCAGATTTATTGATGAATACCATAAAGAAAGTATTCCGATTTGGGGCTTGACAGTGCAAAACGAACCCATGGCAACCCAGACCTGGGAATCCTGCATCTACACGGCTGAGGAAGAAAAAAACTTTGTAAAATATTACCTGGGACCGACCATTAAAAAATCAGATTATCCTGATACCAGGATTATCATCTGGGATCACAACCGGGGACTCCTGTACCAGCGGGCACAAGCAGTATATTGCGATCCCGAGGCGTCTAAATATGTCTGGGGAACCGGCTTTCACTGGTACACCGGTGACCACTTTGACAATGTCAAACTGCATTATGAAGCATTCCCCGACAAGGGACTGCTATTCACCGAGGGTTGCGGTTATCCTTTTAATCTGGACAGTATTTATGTCTGGCACTGGGGTGAGAGGTACGCGGAATCAATCCTGCACGATCTGAATAATGGTACAGTGGGCTGGGTCGATTGGAATATTTTGCTGGATGAAACCGGCGGTCCGAACCATGTCAGTAACTTCTGTCTTGCGCCGGTCATCGGGAATACGCAGACTGATGAGGTCCATTATATGATTTCCTATTATTATATGGGTCACTTTTCCAAATTTATTCATCGCGGCGCAAAAAGAGTCGCCTGCTCATCCAATAGTGACGATCTACTGGCAACTGCGTTTTTGAATCCTGATAAAACAATTGCTGTTGTGGTACTGAACCAGATGGGAATCGATATAACTTATAAGACCTGGATTGACGGTAAAAACGTTGAAACTGTCAGCCCGGCACATTCGATTATGACCCTCATTATTAAATAATCAAATGGACTTCGAATTCGCTACAGCGGGTCGAATTATTTTTGGATGCGGCGCCAGACATAAAACAGCTGGAATAGCACAAGAGTTCGGTCGAACAGTTCTTATATTCACCGGGTCAACTCCAAAACGATCCGGGTGGCTTATCGATGAAATTCACCAGTTAGGTCTAAACGTTATTACCGTTAAAGTTGAAGCGGAACCAAGTACTCATCTCGTCGAAAAATACACCCGGCTTGCCCGTGCTGAATCAGTGGAAGTCATCATTGCTGTCGGCGGTGGCAGTGTTATTGATACAGCCAAAGCAGTGTCGGCACTGGCAACCAACACTGGCGACATCTTCTACTATTTGGAAGTAATCGGGGATGGTAATTCCCTGACTAAAAAACCACTGCCCCTGATCGCCCTGCCGACAACCGCCGGAACCGGTAGCGAGGTCACCCGAAATGCGGTACTTGCCAGTCCCGAACATCATGTCAAAGTCAGCTTGCGGCACCGCTGGATGATTCCGGCAGTCGCAATCATCGATCCTGAACTTACCCTCTCTTTGCCGCCGGAAATCACCGCTAGTAGCGGATTGGATGCACTCACCCAATTGATCGAAGGTTTCACGACTAAATCACCCAATCCGATCGTTGACAGTATCTGTCGTGAAGGTATTTCCTACATCGCACGCTCTTTGAAACAAGCGTTTCAGGATAGCGGGAATCTGAAAGCCCGTGAAGATATGTGTCTGGCGAGTATGTTCAGCGGGCTTGCACTTGCCAATGCCGGACTCGGCGCAGTCCATGGATTTGCCGGACCGATTGGCGGTCTGTTCGATGCCCCGCATGGAATGATCTGCGCCCGGCTCCTACCCTTTGTTACGGCGGCAAATATTCACATTCTGAAACAGCGCTCCCCGGAATCACCGTCACTTCAACGTTATCGAAATGTCGCCCAACTGCTGACCGGGATAACCGATGGATCAGACGATTGCATCATTGACTGGTTAAATAATTTATATAAAATTCTGCCGATCAAACCACTCAGAAATTACGGAATTTCTGAAAACGATATTCCTTTTATCATTGAGAAATCGAAGATATCCAGCAGCATGAAAGGCAATCCGATTGAACTGACCGATAGGGATATGAATGCAATTCTTAACGATGCTCTTTGAATTATTTATCAAAAGATTTACGATTTTATTCCGTTCGTGGCACTTTCAGTGGGCTATTATTTCAATTTCATTTTCGTTTTAAAACCAATTGACGATACAGTGGATCCAACGTTATTCATTTTTCCCTTTTAATTGGGCACGCTCATATTCCTCAGGATAATATTTCTGCAGACAATCATTACATAAGCCGTGGGTAAACTGGATATTAGAATGTTCGCTGAGATACAATTCCAGGTCATTCCAATATCCGTCATCATCCCGGATTTTCTTGCAGTGTGAACAAATCGGCAAAAATCCACTAAGCGTGTCAACAGTATTAAGGGCATCCTGAAGATCCCGAATCATTTTTTCACGCTCAATCTCAGAATTACGCTGCAAGGTGATATCTCTAAAATGGAACACCCGTCCCATGAACTTCTGTCGGTCATTAAATAACGCATTGACCCGCAGTTCATAGTGCCTTATCTCTTTATCAACTCCGATGGTAAATTTCTGGCTGAAATTATCCTGTCTGTTTATATCACTAAAAAAATTTTTGACAGGCGTCAAAACATCATCCGCGGCTTTGGTTAAACATTTATTATCCAGTTTGAAAAGCTGAACACAACTGCGATTAAAATCAACAATCCGGTTCAAACTATCGGTGATCAGAATAGGATCATTCATTTTTTCCATAATAAAATTTCGCCCGATGGGAATCACATTCATCAGTTTGAACCGAATCAAGCCAAAAGTCATCAGGGCTCCGGAAACTGATAACAGCGTCGTCGTCATGTCAATTCTTTGGAACGGTCCGAATTTAAAAATAAACATATAATTACCAAACCACGGGACGATGAAAACAATCAGCATCAGAAAGATTTGTCCGCGCTGCATTTTTGGGGATCGCCCAAGTCGCTGGATAAGTAAAAGTGCCGATACAATCATCAACAAATTATTATAACTCATTGCAACCCAAAACCAGGGACCATAGTCTTTGGTAATGACTGAAAATGGTCCGTTTGTATCCAGAGCGATATGGGTACGCATAAGTCCGTGACAGGAATTTGTAACCATCAGAATAATGGTCAAGGCTGGTATGATACTCACTAACAAAATATTCCGCAAAGAAATCCATTTTCGATTATCCGTGAAAATTAGGATTACAGCCAACCAGGCAATGGGAATGGCTTCAATCCCAAAATATTCAAGTGCAGCCCAAAACTCCTTAATAGCCAGTGAACTGCATCCATATTCCAGAATATTGACTCCGGCCCACCAGCAAGCTGCCAGCGACAAAGCTAGAATTGCTTTTCCCTGTGGATGCTTCCGGTGATACCAGGCGTGGTGCGCTACAAACGCCGATAAAAACACCGCTATAAACAGGGGAATAAAATATATACTCAGCGTAAATTCCATTGCATCATATCTCGTTCTTCCCTTTAATCTTACACAGCTGTCACCTTTATGTCAACAAAAAATAAGACCATAAAAGACGGACACCTGATATTATTGGATATATTAGCCAAATTTCATATGCTATTAGAATTGATTATTTCAGTCCGGTCGCTTTTGCAAATTTCATCCTCGAAACTTTACCGACCCATCAGGATATTCGCTTATTGAAGCGATTCAACATCAGGTAAATAAATCCACCATGAATGATAAAACCGATCATGATGAAAATCCAGTAACCCGTGTGAGGTTCATAACTCGACAGAAAGGCTTTTGATACCCAGAACGGCGGCAGAATACCTGCCAGGAACGCCCAGTTGGATTTGACAAAATAGCCCACAAAGGGCGCCAGGAAAATAATGCTGGTCAGTTTATACACCGCCAGACCTTCAACTTTATTATTGGCAAAAGCCGCCAGAAACAGCGCCATAATCGGCGCTTCCAGGGATGCCATTAATCCGACCGGAATCAGCCGGATTACCGGAACCGGCGTCAGGTGAGCAATAAACAAAATCACATACATCAGGAGAAAACTGATAATCATCTGGCTGACAATTCTGTAAAACAAATAACCGGATTTTGACAGCGGCGTCACCGCCATGTAACTCAGAATATCCTCATCCCGTTCATCCAGCAATATAAATCCCATGACCATCCCCACAAAACCGGGCGTCAGAAACGCCAGAAAACTCATGATAAAAGTATAATGCTCCGTCAGGTCAACCCACGGCTTTACCAGTTCAGCCACCATTGGAATACCAAATCGAAACAGTATGGCAATAAGCAGGAGAATACCATAGATCAAAATCAGGAAGCTGTCACGGGAGACATTTTTCATATCCGTCCAGACAAGTGCGCTAAATTTTTTCATGATGCCTCCCCGGTTCTAAGCACGATGTATTTATAAAACCACCTTGATGCCCAGAGGTATGCTAAAAATATAAATACCAATAACAGCGCAACCGATAACAACATTGCCCCGATTGGTCTTGGATTGAAAGCGCCATCAATCAAGGTCAGGGAAGCCTGGGTTGGAATCAGGTAAAACAGCGGTGATTTCACAACATTAAAATAATTCAGAAACGGCACGACCGTAATAATAACATACAGGGGTGAAGATAAAATATAACCATTTACTGTCTTCGTGATGGACACCAGTGTGAAACCCAGAAAGATAAACAGTATTGAGGTTAATCCTATTCCCAGCAACAACCAGAGCAAATTAAATGTAAAACCAATACTTCCAATCACAACGATCAGGCTGGATAAGAGCGCTAAAACCGTCAGTGATATTACCTTTGACCAGAGATATTCGCCCATTCGAATAGGAGTGATAAACAATCCTTCTAAGGTCTTCTGTCCTTTTTCCAGAAGCACAATTCCGCCTAAAAAGAAAAATCCTAAAATCGATGGATCGGTAAGCAAGGTAACCGCCAGTATTTGCTGACGAATTCCAATCGGCAGACTGCGGATAATAACAATGTAAAGAATGCTGACAATCAGATAGGCATAATAAAATCCGTGACGAAACTGCAATCGGAGATCATATTTAATTGCATTTGCCAGTCTCATTTCAGACTCCTCCCGGTTGCCTGAATGAAGATATCCTCCAGGCTCGCTTCCTGGGTGTGAATTGTTTCAATATTTTTCGATTTAATCAGATTAATAAATTCCAAATTTTCACCGATATTCTTCATCTCAAATTCGCGGGTCTCAGTCGAACCATTTTCCCGGTATTCCACGCGGACAATTTTCTTCCCGTTGCGGATTTTCAGTTCCCGGGGCGAATCGATCAGATTGATCTTACCGTCCACAATAAACGCGACCCGATCACAGACCTTATCCGCCACCGTCATATTATGAGTGGTCAGAAATATCGTCCGACCTTCGGCTCTCTTCGCAATAATGATATTTTTAATGTTTTTGGCGTTCACCGGATCAAGCCCAGCCGTCGGTTCATCCAGGAAAATCAATTCCGGCTTGTTCAACAGTGCCCGGACAAAATTCAGGCGCATTTTCATCCCCTTGGAGTAAGCGGATACCCGGGTATTGGCATCATCAGCCAATCCAATCATCTCCAGCAATTCATGAGGATCTTCCGTATCATCGGAATATAAGGATCGGAAGAACTTCAGGTTTTCCAAAGCCGTCAATTTTCCAAAAAGGTTCGGAAATTCAAACTCAACCCCAATTTTCTCATAATAGTCATTTCTCTGCTCACGCAGCTCCTTCCCGAAGACCTGCACCTGACCGGCATAATGCTTTAAAATGCCAATGATAATTTTCTGGGTAGTACTTTTTCCGGCACCGGATGGTCCCAGGAATCCGAAGATTTCGCCTTTTTCTATCTGAAAATCAATACCTTTAATTGTCTTTTCCGGATTCCCCGGATATGTGTACTCGAGATTTTTAATATCGATCATTAGCGCTCCTGTTTATTATTAACATTGCGAGGATTTCCTGGTCATTCCACCAAGCCTTTTGCCACCACATCCACCAGCAGATCGATTACCGCAGGATAGACTTCGGCTCCGATCTCATCTTTGTGAAAAGTTATCATAAAAATACCCCTGAAAAAGGCTATCACGATTTCGGGATTCAGCTGCCGCAGATTGCTGTTTTTCTGAAAATGCCGGACAAAATCCAGCCCTGCTTTCAGATCATTTTTCTGGTGTCTGTTCATCTTATCCGGCGGTAATTTCCGCAGCAACTGTTCATAGACACCGGGTTCGTACATTTTGACAAATATTTTACTGTTGGCAACCAATTCTAATGATTGTTTCAGCACCTGTCGCAGCGCTTCTTCCGCACTTAGGTTTGCCGTTATCAGGTCTGCCAGCATCTGTTCCCGAAAATGCTCTTCCTCTTCAAAAATCTCAAAGAAGAGTTCTTCCTTGGATTGGAAGAAATTGTAGAAACTGCCCTTGGCGACTCCCACCACCTGGGTGATTTCGTCCACAGTTGTCTTTTTCAAGCCGTAAATCTCAAAGAGTTGTCGTCCTTTTTCCAGGAGTTTTTGGCGGATCAGGTTTCTTTCATTGTCATTGAAGGATTTTACCATCTTACTTTCCATTATGAATCTATGACTAAATCTGTCATATGGTCATCGCCAATATATACAATAACTTTTTTATTGACAAGAAAAATATTCTGTCAACAGCTGTTTCTAAATTTTTAGAGATAACCGAAGAAACTTAAGAACAGTAGAATTATTTTTTCTGTGCGTCAACAGCGTCCGGATTCATTGCTTCTTTCAGTTGTCGGGCGCGCTTGAAAAATTTGTATATGCCGGTACTGCCGCCGGCGATAAAGAGACCGGTGACAATCATCGAATGGATTCTGGGATTCTCAATTTTGTAGATCGTTGCGATCATATCCAGTTTATATTTAAACACAATCGCAATCGAAACCAGAACCGCGATCCATGGTTTCAGGTCCAGAAAATCACCACCTGCCTGTTTGTCCACTACCTCTTCAATCTTCTTCCATAATTTTGTATCAAAAACCTGGTACAGCGCCCGCTCAATAATCAAGGCGAGGACTGCATAAGCAAAGATCACCGCCACCAGATTTTCCCAATAACCGCCATCAAATATTGACACCATCTTTCCCTCCTTTAATTGCAGCAATTTTCAAAGCAATTCCGTAAGAAGTTTTGAAAAATTAGAAAAATATTTAAGAAAATAAAACCACTGAGCTGTCAGTAAATTAACTGATTGACAATCCTGTCTGCCAGGTAAAAGATTTTCACCATCCCGGCGAAATTTAACCGGTCAATTTCATCAGTTACCTGGTGCATATCTTCATGCAAACCGGTAAAGAACCAGATTACCGGAATTTGTGCCATTGTAAAACAAACGCCATCGTTGCGACTATTCAGATTATCATAAATAATCGTCAGACTTTCTTCATTTGCTATGGTGATCATATCCCGCCAAAAATCCGCGCTGTTAGTGTGATTGATAAATAACCTGTTATCCTGCATTCTCCCGATCATATCGAAATTCAAGGCTGCCTTAATTGTATAAATGTCTGGTGGCGGATGGCGCAAGAAATACATCGATCCCAGGAGTCCGCTCTCTTCCGCAGTA
Organism: uncultured bacterium; assembly: GCA_964605705.1. GTDB lineage: Bacteria > Fidelibacterota > UBA2242 > UBA2242 > UBA2242 > CAZSDW01. The sequence continues at coordinate 4,588 of CAZSDW010000058.1, read as the reverse complement.
AAACTAATAAACAGCAGATTACAGTCCGGAGTATCTTCGTGACCATGCTTTCTCGCCAGCTCCAACAACAAAGCAATCCCCGACGCGTTATCATCGGCGCCATTGCAAATCGAATCCTGAATACCCGGTGTGTGTTTTATACCAATATGATCATAATGGGCTCCAATAACCAGTGTCTGGCTTGGATCTCGACCCGGAATAAATCCAAGAACATTATACACAATTTTCCCGCTGTCATCCGAAACTCCATGAAACAAATCTCCGGAATATGTGAATTCCTGGAAATAACTTGCACCATTACCGGGATACAAACCATATGCCTTGAATTGATCGGCAATATAAGTTCGGGCTAAACTATCGCCCCGGCTTGTGACCTTGCGCCCCAACAATTTATCGGATGATAAATACTCCACATGACGGTAGAGATTTTCCGGAAGATTTACTTTCCTTTCAGGAATGCACCGGGAGAGTAACAAGCCAGCTATCAGCAGGAATGCTTCGAGATGATATATTCGTGACCGCTGACGCATCTCTGATCGGATTATTGGTTATTCTGCAGCATTGTCAAGCACTTTCCCTTCACCGACAAATCAACAAATCAATCCCTGACTTTTCAATTTTAACTTTTTAATTATTTGTAACACCTTTTTTCAGCGCGATTTCAATGGCTTCCAGAATAACCTTACTGCTGACAGTTGCGCCACTGATAGTATCCACCAGGAGATTCTGGATTTTTACCACATTTCCGGGAATGACTTCCGCCGGTTTTCCCCTGCCGTTTTCATGTTGCATCAACTCAATATCAGTGATCGTATGATCCTTGATATGAACCCTGACCTGAACTTTGACAAAAACAGCGTCATATTCCCCGAAGTATTCCCCGTCGGCAACTTGTTGCAGATCCACATTTTCAATCTCGATTGCCGCGACTTTTTCCTTGTATTCGCGGAAAGCCTTGCAATTCATCAGAGACAGCAGGAGCAATCCCAGCAGAATTAACCGGAATTTGATCATCAGTATATCTTTCATATGTTTTTAATTTTTTGGGCAAATTCTGATACAGTCGCTTCCTTGAAAGTGGACATACTCTCGGTGACATTCGCCACCTTTTTGATGATAAACTTTTCAAAAAAGTTCATTTTCTCAAAATCGAACTCACCACCGAACAGTCCCCGGGCAACACTATGTTCCACCAGTGCAGCGGGGAAATTATCGGTTAACTCCTTCATCGCCTTGTCCTGGTCCTCTTCCATGTGACAGATAAAAAGCCCAATCTGTTTCTGCAACAGCTGATTCAGATAACGCTGACAGAAAGTTTTGATTTTCGCCTGAATTCGTCCGGCATGAATAGATCCACCGATGATCACCCATTGATAGTCTTCCAGATCAATGCGGGTAAGATTTCTGACCTCATTGACATCCACTTCGTCAACAAGTAGGTCTGCCAGCATTTCAGCTGATTTTTGGGCGCATCCGTGTTTACTGGCATACACAATTAATGTTCTCATCTTCTAAACTCCTAATTACTTGACCCCTTGACAACGGGGAAAATATGATTTAATTCTGAAAAACTCAATACTAACCAAATAATTTAATCAGAAATTCTGGTATTCATTGTATTATAGTTCTTTGCAAAACTCGCAAAAGTAAATTCCAAAATACAAGCACCTCCAGAGAAATTCCTTCTGAACAAATAACAAATAAATGACAATGACCAAAACTCCCCATTTTTTTATCTCTGTTTGGTTATTCAGTTATTGTCTCAGAGAGACTCCTTTGGAGCAATTTGAGAATTATATGAGATTTGTAAATTGAAATTTGGTGCTTTTTGAAAAAGTATCGGTTTTTCAAAGGTCTCTATTAATTCGTTGTCCCGAGAAATTCTCAGAACATACTAAAAACCAACACAACAACAATGGGAATTTAACATAATAAAGAGGTGAAAAATGTCCAAAAGGGTACCAAAACTGGAAAAGTTCGTTTTTACAGAGTAACGTTTTATTTGATTGTTTTCAGGATTGGATTTAGGAAAAATTAAAGGGGGTAAAACCTAAAGAAAATCCGAATCGACAAAGATTAAAATTTCCAGTTTGATAAAAAAAAGCTCAGGGGTGCCTCCTTTTTTGACACTGTAGCTAATTAAAACGCTATAGCCTTTATCATTTTTTAATCAAGTTGATCTACACAGAATGTCACATTCATTAATTGAACTTGGAATATATAAGAAATTAAAATATTTACGAATTTCCTGATAAAATAATAGAATTGAAAAAAATCTTGAATTACATATAAGTATTTATTACTTTTTATCAGAATTGGGGGCAATAAGCTAGAGCCAAGCTGGTGACTGCTTTTTGGAATCGTTAGTAGATCCTAGAAATTATTGTATATTTCAACGAGTAATTAGATCACTTCACGATTTCTAATTAACAATTAACATGTTAATTGTTATCTATCGAATTAAATGCTTAAACCAGACGAATTCACTCATCTTTTTATCATTAAATCACTAATTGATATCTTAAAATTTACTCTGAAAATTACAAGTAACAGGAGACTTTACCAATGAAAATAAAAAATTACTTAATCTTGCTTCTTATTGTCTTTTTTATATTCCCTATAATTCTATATCCCAAAAATATCTTGAATTTATATAAGATTGCCACAATCCCTGAATATGCTCCTGATGATCTTTTCGGAAATCCAGTGAGAAATATAGGCGATATTAACAACGACGGATTTGATGATTTGGCAATAGGATATGGACAGAAAGTATTATTGCTAAAATATACAGCGAGATATTTCTTTTTGGAGGAAGATGAACTTTAAGATTTCTAAAAAAACGGTCACATAGTGGAGAAATTCTCAATTCCTATGCTGTCTATAATCATTAGATATCTCTCTAATGCAGTGGTTATGAACGAGATAGAATAACCTGGAAGATACTCAAGATAAAGTAAAATCAGATAAAGGAGATGTGGTGAAAGGTAACATAACAAAACTGATTCGAATCATCGCAGTTATCTTTTCAATCACTGGAATATCGCTTTCTCAGGATATTCTCTGGCAGAGAGTGTTTGATACAGGAGAAACGGATTATGTGGAAGGTATTGCTACCGATTCTCAAGGGAATATAATTGTAACCGGTAGAAGCTCTCGCGAATATAGTGGAGGTGATTGCTTAACGATTAAGTATAATCCTGATGGCGATACACTCTGGACACAGTGGTATGATAGTACATTTTACAATGGTGTGAATGCAGTAACATCTGATTGTTCCGACAATATTATTATCGTGGGCTATATTTGGACGGATTCGACGAATGCCGACATTTGCATTGTAAAATATGATTCCGTCGGTAATCTCCTGTGGGTAAAAACCTATGGTAATGGAGAAAAAGATGTGGGGGAATCGGGCTATGGCGTCGTTACTGACTCACAAAATAATATCATTGTAATAGCAAAAGCAGATTATAACTTTGGGGACTATTTAACACTCAAATATGATTCAAGTGGTAATTTATTGTGGAGTCGTACATACGATGGCGGCGGGGAAGACTACGCCAAGGATATCACTGTTGATAATTCCGATAATGTTATAATAACCGGTTATTCTTATAGGAGCCACAACGATTGGGGCTGGTGTACCATTAAATACAGTCCGGATGGTGAAACTGACTGGATTAAACGTTACAATGGAACATCTCCCTATGGCTCTGGCATTACAACCGACCCCGATGGAAACATAATTGTTGTCGGAGATAAAATTCGACTTCTCCCGGGAACGGGCGGCTGCTCAGGTACAGTGGTTAAATATTCACCGGAAGGCGATACGCTCTGGACAAAGATTTTCACCGACACGCTTCAGCATGCCGAGGTCGCAACATTTGCCGATGTGATCACCGATGATTATGGTAATATTTACCTGGCTGGTGAATATGCCCGCTGGAATGATATTGGGCAACTCTGGATAGATTATCACATAGCTAAGTGTACATCATTTTGTGATACTATTTGGACAAAATTTTGTTCTTATGGTGGAAGGAATGAAGCATGTGGAATTGCCCTGGATAAATGGGGCAATATTATTATAACCGGCTCGACATATCCCGGTCCTGAAGATTCGGACCAGCAAGATTATTTTACCATTAAGATACAAAATGGAGTAAATAGTATTGAGGAATCTTCTTCGGTTCCACATTATTTTCAATTATCTCAGAATTATCCCAATCCGTTTAACGCCACAACTACAATACGGTATGACAATCCGGAAACTGCGTTGGTTAAAATCATACTGTATGACTTACACGGTCGCAGCATTGCCGTTTTGATCAATGAATATAAGCGACAGGGGGTGTATGAAGTCGTATGGAATGCCGCTAATTTTTCCAGTGGAGTGTATTTCGCACGGATGACGGCGGGCGATTATAATGCAACCCGGAAGATGTTGTTAATTAAATAAAATTAAGAGGAGGGAGTCGTGTTTCGACAAAGAAAATTTGGCAAGAATGCTGAACGGCAGTGATTGCGCCACCGGTCTCATATTACCTGATGCACAACTGGCTGCAAAATTTTGCCTATCGCATCA
>CAZSDW010000057.1:0-16657 GCA_964605705.1 uncultured bacterium | reverse complement strand
TCCTTGTCTCACCGGAGATCCCTTTGGGATTCTATTGGATTGCCGTCGAAAACAAAGAACTTGGAACCTATCATGTCCAGTACAAGACTGTTTCAATCCTTGTCTCACCGGAGATCCCTTTGGGATTCTATTGGATTGCCGTCGAAAACAGCCTGTAAAATCCTTATCCGTCGGTAGATTTTCATAAAACTATCAGAAATCTACGCCTTTTTTACACTATTTCAACGAGATATTTGGATTAATTCGGTTAGTTTTAACTCAAGATTACATTATCGAGATCACCATAACGGGCTGATAACCCGTTACTTATGTCAAAGAACCATTCAGACACAGATATTTTTATAACAACAGTCGGCACAACGCACCCGGTAAGATGTTCGTTTGGGAATCCGTTCATCCTGAATAATACTCAGCATCTCCGCTACAGCCGACGTCGCTTCGTGTTCTAACCGGATTGTTATCGCTACTTCGTGCATCTTCGATCCACCCCGCAGGTAAAATATATAGCCGGTGTGCACCGGTTTTTGATAATTCTCACGAATGAGCAGCGCATACAAAGCCGTCTGGATTTTATGGGTGTTATACAGATATGGTTTATACTCGCTAAATTTGTAATCTGCGGGTGCCAGAGAACCGTCTTTCAGATAAATAATTTCATCCACGATACCCCGAACATGCAGAATATCGGAACTGAGATAAACATTTTGCTCCTTTTTCAACATCGGTATTTTTTTACGAATATAATCCTGGTTTTGTTCAAGGCGCTGCTGATGTACTTCCCGCCCCTTCTGGACTTTGTAACGCTTTTCCTCATATTGCCGTATTTTCAGAACATTCAGATAATAGGTAAAACGCGGGCAATAGAGATATTCCATTACTTCAGATGGTGTAATGAGAGTGGCAATCGATTCTATCATTTTCTTATCACTAAGCTGAAGTATGGTGCTGTTTTTATTTCACCAATTCCTGATTCAGACCAGCACCCGAATTTCCCGTCAGGGACTCCCGTTGGAGTAATCGGGTAAATTGATACACCCACAATCAAATCATTCACCACCATGTTGAAACATAGTGCTATCGAAATAATAATGTCAGACGAATTAGGACAGCACCCAAATTGATTCGGGTGTACCGATGTTCCCATATTTATCCATAACCGCTTTAGCGGTTTACCATCTTTGAAAACTGCTGAAGCAGTTGGTGGATGGAGTTGTACATCATCAGTCACCGTGCTGAAGCATGGTGCTATCCTACTGTTTACTCTGTGATAAATCTTGTTAATCAGATTGTCCTGTCCAATTTATCCATTATTCCGTATTGGCGCGCCCATTCATCATATTCTTCCTGGAATGTTCTGCGCTTATGGTGACTTTCCTGTCTATCGATATAGTTCTTCACGGTCTGCAATTGCGACGCACTCACCGAAAAGGCGCCATATCCCCGTTGCCAGCGAAACTTCCCGGCAATCAACCCATTCTCATTGATCCAGCGCGAGGATTCGCCCTTTATGGATTTCGCAATTTTCGCAATAGGAATATCGGCAGGTAGGGCAAACAACAGATGGACATGCTCCGGTTGGATATGCAGCTTTTCCAATGATAGACTTTCTTTTTTGAAACTTTCAACAAAATGTGAAAATAACACCTTTCGAATTTCCGGATTCAGGATTCTGGCATGCTGATGAGTGCCCCAGATAAGATGAATCCAGATTTTTACATGAGAGTGAAGTGCCATACTATTTTCTCCTCAATCATATAAACTGCTAAAGCAGTTGTTATGTTGATTTGTGAGGTGTTCATACCCACCCCGATGAATCGGGGTGTTGTCTCAATATTTATTCCGTAATAAATTCTATTAATCATGTCCCGTAGGGATTCCTTTGGAATTATCCTGTCCTATTTCACGCGCTCCACCGTCCCGAAGCCCCGGGCAACCTGCTTGCCAATGCCGAGGTGTTCGGGGATATGAAAGTTCACCATGAATTCCCCGGTAAAGCAGATCATCCGGTTATTTTTGAAATTCCGGGGAATTTCCTTGAAAAATCCCTCCACTTTTACCTTTTCGATATCCGGTATCCAGTAGCCGACGCCCTTGGAAAGCGTTTTCAGGTTCTCCCGGAGCAAATGTCTCAAAAACTGCTGCTGGTCTGCGGAATCCAAGGTATTGTACGTGGCGTAATTCTCCTCTTTCAATGCCATCCAGGAATTCGAAAAACAGTACCGGATAAAGTCATCAGCCTGACCCAGTGTATCCTCCCGGATCAGAACAGTTTTTTCCCAGACCTTCTCTCTTCTACCGGCAATATCAATGTGATTGACATCCAGAAACACCTCCTTGAGAATATCGATTCCTTCACCAATTCCAATAATGGTGGGAATTCTATTGAGGCTTTTAAATTGAATCAGTGGATATTTGTAACGAAACTTCCCGTCTTTCAGGTGGTTATGGATCAATTCATACTTCGGAAATTGATCAGAGATTGTTCCTCTGAATTTGGGAATATCAAAATCATTCAGCCGGTTATTGGGAAACTGGACTTGAATGAGCGCGACAGTAACGGCAGACATCATCTCAATCGACTCCTTCTGTATATATTCCGGATATGGTTTTATGAAAGTAAAAATTGAGGGACAATTTGTAAAAATGATTGCACATTGAATAACGATTCTCCGTTTATTCAGTCCTTCAATCAAATAACCGGCTTGATTGCAAGTAGCCTTGCTTATTCAAGCCAATATCGCCCCGTTTATGTATGGAATTTAAGAATATATTTTAATGTGTAAAGAGATTTTTTATTCTTTGTCAAATAAAGTGAGTAATAGTCAGTAATTATAAATTTAATTTTCCTATAATTTCAATTCGCGTAATTTCGAGCGAATATCATGCCGTTTCTTCTGCAGTTGGGAAAGTTCAACAACCAGCGATACGGTGTCTTCCTGTTTTTTTTCGGCTTCTTTGATCCTGGAGCGCAGGTCCTGGATTGATTTATCCAGCTGATCGGTCATCATGGCGGACATACAATCGACCACCAGCTTGAGCATGTCCTCCTGCTCCAGCTGCGCCTGGCTGGATTCAGCATCGATGATCAGCCGTGACAGGTACAGTTTTTCCTGGTCACTCCAGGGATGATCAAAAAGCGCTGCCGGTGAAATATCCTGTTCGTCACTTAATCGATGATATATCTCAGCGACAATTGTCGAAAGGACCGGGTGTTTGTAGAGTTTCAACGGCACCTGCCTGACAATAAATCCAATGATGTCGTCATTATCGGACAGAATCATTTTCAGCAATTCGTATTCTGATTTCTCGGTGGCTGTGCTGATTTTAATCTCCGGTGCCGCTGATTTTTTATCCGAAATATTACCGCTGCGTTTCTGCCGGATAAAACGGCGCAATTGACCGAGAATTCGCTCCTCACGCAAGTCCAGCTTGTCGGCGATTTCTTTGATAATAAAATCCCGGGTCACCGGATTATGAACCTCGCTGATTTCAGTAACGATTGAATCGATAAACTGCGTTTTGGACGTCGGTGTTTTCAATTCTGCCGAATGATTCTGAATAAAATACTGAATGAACTCCGGTGCATCTTTATACAATTTTCGAAAATTCTCAACGCCGCTGTTCTTTATATATGAATCCGGATCATCTTCCGGCGGCAGCTGGATTACCCGGACATCGAAACCTTCCTTCAGGAGCATGAATCCTGCCCGCTCCGTTGCTTTCTGACCTGCTTCATCCCCATCATAGCACAACACCGTACTCGAGCTGAAGCGTTTCAAAACCCGGGCATGATGAAAATTCAACGCCGTTCCCGAACCGGCAATAACATGTTGAATCCCGGACGCATAAAATCGTAAAAAGTCCGTATAACCTTCGACAATTATCACCGACTTCTCCTGCTGAATTGCCGTCTTGGAATGCTCCAGACCATACAGCGTACCGCTTTTAAAATAAATCGGAGTTTCCGGCGAATTCATATACTTAGCCGGCTCTTTGGAGTCCATCGTCCGTCCACCGAAAGCAACCACCCTGCCGGAAATATTATAGATCGGAAACATGATGCGGTTACGAAAGCGATCCAGAAAACGCTTATTTTCCTTTTGAATAAAGAGTCCTGATTTCTCAAGAATCTTTGCCGAGAAGCGTTTCTGGTCGATCTGTTGAACGAGACCTTCCCATTCATCCGACACAAATCCGACTGAAAACTGTTGCAGAATCTCTTTACTGAATCCCCGGTTCAGAAGATAATCGAGTGCCGGTTTACCTTTATCAGAAAATAACTGCTTGATAAAATAATTTTTCGCAATCTCATGGAGTTCATATAAAAGGGCGGTTTCCCCTTTCTGAAAATCTTCGGCACCTTTTTCCCATTGAATCTCAATACCATAGCGCTCCGCCAGCCGTTTCAACGCCTCCACATACTCAATATTTTCATGCTCCATGACAAAGCTGACGGCATTACCCCCCTTACCGCAACCGAAGCAGTGAAATATTCCCTTGGCGGGATTGACGCTGAATGAAGGCGTCTTTTCTTCGTGGAAGGGACACAGACCGAAGTAATTCCGTCCGCGCTGCTTGAGCTGCACCACTTCACTGACAACATCCAGAACATCCGCCCGGCTCTTGATTTGCTCGACTATATTTGCGGGTATCAGTGCCAAAGATTTATCCAAACATTTTATGAAAATTATAATTCTGCAATCGTCGCTCCGGTGCCGCCCTGGTCAAAATTTTCGAAATAGAACTTACGGATACCGCGAGTGTTTTTCAATACTTCATGAGTCATTTTCTGCAGTGCCCCGGTTCCCATGCCATGAATAATCTGGACCTGATTCAACCCGGCGAGCAACGCCCGATCCAGAAAGCGTTCCAACTCATCACGGGCTTCATCATAGCGTTTGCCCCTCAGATCCAGACGCGACGATTGGACATTTTCAATCCGAACCGCGTACTCCGCAGTCTTTGCATCATGATCCTCGGTTGGGCTGATCCTTTGCAATGAGCTGACCGATACCCAGATTAATTTTCCGCTAATATTGACCGCTGCCCGCTTTTTCCCCGATTGGAATTCAACAATCTGACCGCTTCCGGAAATCCCGCTCACTTTTACCAAATCGTCGATTTCAAAATTCTCATTTGACGATATTTTCCTCAGAGGTTTTCTTTTTTTCAACCGGTCCTGCGCCGTCTGCTGCAGCGCATTCAAGGTCTTTTTAGCTTCAATAATCGTCGCCCGCGAGGCGTCCTTTTCACGAATATCTTTGACAGCATGTTCAATTTTCGAACGGGATTCGTTGACAATCCGCTCCAGCTCCTCGGCTATTTTCGAGTCCATCGATTCATGCTTTTCCCGAATAGAAGCCATTTTCAGTTCGTATTCGGTAATCAATTTATCCAGCGTTATTTTATTTCTGGCGACCGATTGGTTCTCTTCCTCAATCCGGGTTTTCAACGTTTCCACTTCCAGCAGCAGATTTTCCAGTTTCACCTGATCGGTACCCATTAGTTCCCGGGCACGATCAATGATTTTTACACTTAATCCCAGGCGCTTTGAAATTTCCAGTGCATAGCTGCTGCCCGGCAATCCCAATTGAAACCGATAGGTCGGTTGCAGTTGATCCGTATCAAACTCCATAGCGGCGTTCATGATATTCGGGCCCTTATCGGCAAAGGCTTTCAGCCCGCTATGATGGGTCGTAACAACCGTAAAAGTCCGTCGGCTGACCAGTTCCTCCAGGACCGACTGTCCCAGCGCCGAACCTTCCAGCGGATCAGTCCCGGTGCCCAGTTCGTCAATCAGTACCAACGAATGGCTTGTAGCATTTTCAGTAAATCGTTTCAGGTTCGACACATGCGAGGTGAAGGTTGACAGGTCGTCCTCGATGGACTGCTGATCGCCGATATCGACCAATATCCGATCAAAAAACGGGATGACGCTGCCAGCATCCACAGGAACCGGCAGTCCGTACATCACCATCATACTCAGCAATCCGATGGTTTTCATGGCAACTGTTTTTCCGCCGGCATTGGGTCCGGTAATGATCACACAATGAATATTTTCCGCCACGGCAACATTCAACGGAATCACTTTTTTCACGAGTGAAAGCAGCGGGTGACGGGCATTTTTCAGAACAATTCCACCCTGATCAGCTGAAATCCGCGGCACCCGGCATTCAAAGCGGAAAGCAAATTTCGAACAGGCATTGAGAAAATCCAGTTTCGCTAACATGTCAATATTTTGGCTCAATAGCACAAAATCCGGTCGCAATTCAGCAGTCACCCGGATCAGGATTCGCCGGATTTCTGCCTGCTCTTCAATTTCCAGCTCTTTTAATGAATTGTTAATTTCAACAATGATCAGGGGTTCAACGTACGCCGTCGCTCCCGTCGCAGACTGACCATGAATAATGCCTTTGATTTTACGCTTGCTTTCACTTCTCAGCGGCAGGACAAAACGTCCATCACGAATGGTCGGATTTTCCTCATGGAGCCACCCCTCCTGCTGCGCCTCATGCATAACCCGATCCACTTCGCGCTGCAACCTTGCGACGGTTTGCTGCATTTGTTTACGGATGCGTCCCAGGTCGGGGCTGGCGCTGTCTTTTATCGATTCGTCCTCATCAATAATCCGGTGTATCCGGGTAACCTGCGATTCCAGCGGCTTCAGATTATCCAGCAGTTCAATCAGCGGCTTCAGACTTGCGCGGTTCTGTCGAAAGAATTTTTGTATATCCAGAATCTGCCGTTGAATTTTCAGAATCTGAAACAGCGTCTCCGGCAACAGGTATGCGCCTTCGACCCGGCAGCGTTTTAATTCCAATTCAATATTATCAAATTGAAGCAGCGGAAACGGATTTTTATCTTCGCGAAGTCTTTGCAATGTGGCAATCTGCTCCATCCGCTGCAGCGCTTCATCTCGGGGTAAAAACGGCTCAATTGTTCCAATCCTGGCAGCGCCAATTTCCGACACTGCCCCTTCGGCGATCAGCTCAATAATCCGGTTAAACCCCAGTATTTCCCGGGCGCTGTTTACCATAATGCACCTCTAACAGAATCGGGAATGTCAATAAATTCAATCTTTTTCGAAAGGGAGTCAGCATTCAGTGGTAATGATACAGGAAGCTCTTCTTTTAAACGAAAAATGCTGCGGATATTTTCCTCCAATCCATTCGCCTGTTCCTGTAAACCAAAAACTCTGACCAGGTATCGCTCGGTTTTATTCAAATAGATATAGCCTGGTGAACTGGCTTCCAGTTTTTTTACAAATCCGGAATCCGAGAATATACCGATACACCAGACGATGATCGACATAATCAGGATTGCTTTCAACGCGCCGAATCCTAAACCTGTCAGGCGATCCAGCCAGGCTAAATTCAGAGACTTTATAATCTTTTTCAAAATCGATGCAATCAGCTGAATTGACAGATAAACCGCGAGGAAAACAATAATAAAACCAATGACCGTCTGAACACCTTCAGATATGGCAAAGGTATTTTGGATCAGCATAACACCCAGCCCGTAAAAACGGACTGCGATATATGAAGATAAAATGATCCCGATCAGTTTGAATGCTTCCTCGATCAATCCACGCCGCAATCCGGTGAAGCCAAAGAAACCAATAACAATCAGGGCTACAAGATCAAATAAGGTGTACATAATCCGATAATTTATGAGAGTTTTATGCGAACCAGTGCCTGAACCAGAGCACCGTCAGCCCGCCCTTTGACCTGCTGCATTACTTTCGGCATTACCTTACCGATATCTTTTAAGGTGGTGGCGCCGGTTTCGGAGATTATTTCATCGATTATTTTTGCCAGCTCATCCTGACCGATAGCCTCGGGCAGATATTCTTCAATAATAGCCAGCTCGGCGCTTTCCTGGGCAACCAGATCAGCCCTGCCACCCTCCGTGTAGGCTTTGATGGCTTCACGCCGCTGCTTCGCTGCATTGGTTATTACACCGATGATATCCTGATCATTGAGTTCCTTCCTCTGGTCGATCTCCAATTTTCGCACAGATCCCCGTAACAATCTGATTACGCCGACCTTGAGTTCATTTTTCGCTTTCATCGCCGTGACCATGTCTTTTTGAAGCTGTTCTTTCAAACTCATCTTTTATCCCTTCAAATTTAAACCAAGTACACTGCCATCATCATTCGTCCGGTTTGTATTCCATCCCGCCGATAACTGTAAAATTTATCCTTATTACAGCAACTACACAAATTACTGCTGTCGATATTTTTTTCAGGGATCTGCATATCCAGCAGTTGTTTGCGGATCAGCGCCGGCAAATCCAGAAATAACCGATCCTTTCGCCGGATAATCACCGGCTCCGGAAATCGATTCGCCACATCCTGCTTTACTTCATAGCAGCACGCCTGAATGGAAGGTCCGACAGCACACAGGATATCATCCGGGCGACATTTAAACTGATTGACCAGCAGATTAACAGCATTGGTGAGAATGTTTTGCTGAATACTGCGCCAGCCGGCGTGGACGGCGGCAATCACCCGTTGTTCCGGATCATAGAATAAAACCGGAGCACAGTCTGCGGTTTTGATAACCAGGACAATATTTTTCTGATTGCTGATCAATCCATCTGTTCCACTGAAATGTCCAGGTGCGTCAATTATTTGAATGCGGTTATCGTGAACCTGTTCGCCCGACGCCATCTGTTTCAAATCAACCTGCAGTGCTCGAAAGAAAAGATGCCGGTTTGTCTGCACGTTTGCCTCATCGTCACCAACGGACAAACCGAGATTCAGACCGCTATAGGGAGATGGGCTGACGCCGCCGGTCCGGGTACTGAAAGCGTGTTCGACGCCGTCACAATATTTTATCAGAGATGATTGGTAATAAATCTGATCATCGAACCGGACTGCATCAAACATGCTTAATATCGAGGTGAATATGAGGTCAGGTCGCCATTTTCAATTGCCGCGACCGGTCTGGCTTTGTCATTCTCTATTTTCAGAATAAATGCACAGGAGTTCGCCCGCGGACGATTCCCACGAAAGGAAATATTCTTACAAACGCCGTGGTAAGTTGGCATCTGAGCTAAATTTTTCCGAACCGATTCACGAGTACAATCATCCTGCTCGAATGCTGAGAGCAGCGCCTGCATCGTATCAAAGCCATACAAGTCAAAACGACCGGGTGCCGAACCAATCAAGCGGATATAGTTACGTTCAAAATTTTTATAATAACGCGATTCCGTATCAATGTAGTAATCCGAAATAAAGGTTAATCGGCGCACGATTTTCGGATGCTTTTTCAAAAGTTCCGGGTCATTCCAGTTACCACTTCCGAAAATTTTTGTGTCCAGGTTATAATACTCCAGCTGCGGCATCAGCATTTCCAGATCGCTGGCATACGCCGGTACCAGAAGTCCATCGATCGAACTGATCCGATATTCGAGGGAATCTTTCTGCGGGACCGCAAATTCTATTGAATCCATAATTCCCGTAATGATCAGCGCCTTCTGTAATTTTTCAACGTATATTGAATCCGGTTTGAATATCCGGTAATTGTCCCCATACTCTTCAACATAAATGCTATCCGCCAACCAAAGGCTATCAGAAACCATGTAACTATTCAAACGCTCTGTGGCGGCTGCGATCTTTTTTTCAAGTTCCTGATGAATAATATCGAGTCCTGCCTGCCGGATAGCCGTAAATTGATGTTTTAATTCCTCGGGATCCTCCTGGTACCACTGCTGGGCAACTACCCTGCCACCCAATTCATCCACCATCCCACAGAAGGAATCTGTCATTTCTTTGCCGAATTCATCCGCCGGCGAAATCGATGCGACTGTTTTAACTTTTGAAATACTGCTGGAATAATTCCCTAAAAACCGACCGAGATTTACAAAATCCACGTTTGCCTGAAAAACATAAGGACCCAGGGAGCTGATTTCGCTGCTGGTCGCAGTGGGTGAAATCTGGGGTACTTTGCGCTGATTTGCCATCGCTGCAACCGCAATTGTATTTTCACTGGTAACCGGACCAAAGATCGCTTTGACCTTCGGATTGTTACACAGGAACTCGACTTTTTTAATACTCTCGACAACATCCCCCAAATTGTTCATCGCGATGACAGTCAGATCCTTGTCCGTAGTGGCTCTAAACTGGTGGACCGCATAGCGTACGCCATTCAGTAAACTCTGTCCAACCGGAGCCATTTGACCGCTGAGAGGCAGAATTACACCGATATATATTTTTTCTTTGGATTGATCCATTATTCGTTCGGAAGTCCGCTTGAATTCATTATCAAAATAGGCGCCTTTGATTATCCCCTTGATGGAAGCCAGCGTTTTTTCAGCCGCTCGAGTATCGCCGTCAATATGAAGTTTTTCAGCCAGTTTCAAAGTCAGAAAAATCTTGGCATAATCGTCGTGCGTGTTTGCAATAATCTCAACCAGCTGCTCCGTACTGATGAACAGGTCGATAATTGTCTCCAGGGTTTGTTTACTGATATAGCGCAGCTTGACTTCATCGGTGATTTGCATGACATTCAGATAATGAAATATCGATTCGTGATATTTTCCTTTTATTAAATACGCCTCACCCAGTGCGTACTCTACATCATCCAGATATCGTGAGGTGGTATGAATCAGCACAAATTCCCGTCCCAGCTGAATTGCCCGATCGAGATCACCCAGGCGCAGATAGGTTTTGATCAACATCAATCCGGAAGCACTCAGCAGATGGTTCTCCGCTTCTGGAATGGAGTTGAATTGCTCAAAAATATTCAGCGCATCCCAGTAGCGTTCCTGGTTGTAGTAACTGACGCCCTGATGAAATTTAATTTTTAAGGTGTCGATGGTTTCAAACGCCAAACTGTCTTTCTCGAAGCCCATATATTGAGCGAAAGTCAGATTGCATAAGATCCATATTAATAAAATAATTCGAGATAATTTCATATAATTTTCAATTTATTTTTGATTGCTATTCCCATTCAATCGTCCCGGGCGGCTTTGATGTAACATCATAGACTACCCGATTGATTCCCCTGACTTCGTTAACTATCCGGTTTGCGACCCGACTCAGGACACTGTTCGGCAACGGTGACCAGTCAGCGGTCATCCCGTCGCTGCTATTGACAGACCGTAAGACAATGACATTTTCATAGGTTCGCTGATCGCCCATGACTCCGACGGTCTTCACCGGAATCAATACGGCAAAGGATTGCCAGACCCGATTGTACTCGCCGGAATCCATTAATTCAGTGACAAATATATCGTCGGCTTTACGAAGCATTGATAACCGATAGGGAGTCACTTCACCGATAATCCGAACCGCCAGACCCGGTCCGGGAAAGGGGTGGCGATTCAGCACGACCGGTGCGATGCCCAGCTCCCTGCCGATCTTTCTGACCTCATCCTTAAACAGACTGTTAAACGGCTCGAGCAGGATGAGTTTCATCCGTTTGGGTAATCCTCCGACATTATGATGACTCTTGATCACCTGGGAAGGTCCATTGACAGACCGGCTCTCGATAACATCCGGATAAAGGGTTCCCTGGGCTAAATATTTCAGGTCGGGATATTTTTTCGCAATTTCTTCAAAGGCTTTAATGAACTGCCGCCCGATGATTTTCCGTTTCTGTTCCGGATTTTTGATCCCTTTCAGTGCCGAAAGAAACTGAGTTGAGTAATTATACATCCGAATCGGGAGACCGGCATCTTTTTTCAATTGCCTGATGACTTTAAACTGTTCTTCTTTTCGCAGCAGTCCGTTATTGATAAACACCGGTACACACTGATCGCCAATTGCCCGGTAGAGCAGAACACCCATCACGGATGAATCAACGCCGCCACTGATTGCCGTCAGGACTTTGCCATCCCCAACCTTCTCACGAATCTGCAAAATCGTCTGTTCAATAAAACGTTCCGGGGTCCAGTCCTTACGTAATTTCGCAACGACGAACAGAAAATTTTCGAGGATTTTGGTGCCTTCGACAGTATGAACCACTTCCGGATGGAACTGCAGTCCCATCAACTTTTTCGATCGATGAACAATCGCCGCCGGGGCACCGTTTTCGGAAATTGCGACAAGCTCAAATCCTTCCGGCATGGTATCCACATGATCACCGTGACTCATCCAGACTGTCGTATGATCATTCACGTCATCAAATAGCGCCGATTTTTTCTGAAAATTAATGATGCTGCGACCATACTCCCGCCGGTTTTCCGAATGCACTTTTGCGCCGAAATGCCGGGACATCAGCTGCAATCCGTAACAGATTCCCAATACCGGCAGCCCCATTTCAAACACCTGAGGATTGATGCCCGGAGCGGTATCTTCATACACACTGGCAGGACCTCCGGAGAGAATCAGCGCTGAAATATTATTCTCACGAATCTGCGATGGCTGAATACCCGGTAATACTATTTCGGAATAGACAGATAATTCTCTGACCCGCCGCGCGATGAGCTGGGTGTATTGTGATCCGAAATCGATAATCCAGACTTTACCGGTTTGGTTCATCCCGCCTCGATCTCCGGTATCCAGTTATTTAAACTCTGGATAAAATCATAATTGGTCAGATCATATTTTATGGGAGTAATGGAGATAAATCCGTTTTTGATCGCTTCATCATCCACATCGTCATCGGCTTTGATGTCAACTTTTTGACCATCCATCCAGTAATATACCCGATTACGGGGATCAACTCGTTTATCAAATTCTTCGGCAAAATTTGCCATCCCCTGTCGCGTGATCCTGGTGCCCTGAATCTCATCTTCCGGCAAATTAGGCACATTAATGTTCAGCAGGGTCCGATCTGGCAATCCCTTTTCCAGCACCAGCCTGACCATTTTTACCGCAAATCGCGCCGCCGTTCGAAAATCGGGATCAGTGTAAGTGGTTAGCGATACGGCAATCGACGGAATCCCTAAAATGGTGCCTTCAGTAGCAGCAGATACTGTCCCCGAATAAATAACATTGATCCCGGCATTAGAACCAAGATTGATTCCGCTGACGACCATATCCGGACGACGTTCCAGCAAGGCACCAACCGCAATTTTAACACAGTCGGCTGGCGTACCGGATACCGCAAATCCCGTCCACTGTTTGCCCTTTTTATAACAACTGACCCGGATCGGATCGGAAAGCGTAATGGCATGACCGACTGCACTCTTCTCACTTTCCGGGGCAACGACAACGACCTCGGCAATTTTATTCAGTTCCTGTACCAGCGCATTAATCCCCGGTGCCGAAATACCGTCGTCATTGGTCACGAGTATATAGGGTTTAGTTTTTATCATTAAAAAAATCCAGAAGTCGTTGAACTGTTCGTTTGATTTCTGAGCGTCCACTGATGATGTCCACAAAGCCCTTTTCCATCAGGAACTCGGAGCGCTGGAAGCCTTCCGGTAAATCTTTTCCGATGGTCTGCTTGATTACACGCGCACCAGCAAAACCGATCAGGGCACCCGGTTCCGCAATAATCACATCGCCGAGCATCGCAAAACTCGCAGTGGTTCCACCGGTAGTCGGATCGGTCAGAATAGACAGAAAAAATCCGCCCTCTTCATGGAATTGGGCAAGCTTAGCGCTGGTTTTTGCCATCTGCATCAGGGATAGAACTCCTTCCTGCATCCGGGCGCCACCGGAACTGGAAACTATAATCAACGGCAGCTTCTTTTCCCGGGCACGGTCGATGGCTCTGGCAATTTTCTCACCGACCACCGACCCCATACTGCCGCCCACAAATTTAAAATCCATCACACATAAAACTACTCGGTGGCGGGCAATGGTACCTTCCACTGTGACGACAGCATCATATAGCCCTGTTTTTGCATGGGCTTCTTTCAGCCGCTCGGTATAGCGCTTTGAATCTTTAAATTTCAGGGGATCGTTGGATTTAATTTTTTGATTAAATTCCTCATATTCGCCATCCAGCAGAATCTTGAAATAATCCGTGCTGGAAATTCGAAAATGATACTGGCACTGGGTACAAATCCAGAAATTCCGCTCCAGTTCACGCTTATATAAGTACTCTGAGCAATTGGGACACTTGATCCACAAACCGTCCGGCAGTACTTTTTTCTCTGTACTCAGTAATCCTTTTTTCGTCCTACGAAACCAGTCAACCATAAGGACCTCATAATAAAATTCAAATCAAAATTAAACGCTGCCTTTTTCAGGCAAAAATGTCACTTTGATATCGATTCCAATTCAAAACAGATATTTCAAAAAATTGTCAAAATCAAAGCTCTTTTTCTTTATCAGAATATGCCCGTATAATTTAGATCGATTTTCTGTAATATAAAAAAACCAGACTGGATAATACAGTAAAGGATTGCAAAAATCAAGTATGGAAAATGTGGAACATCTAAAATATTTCGCCCAATAACTGATTGATATTGAATCACCAAATTGGAAATTTCAGGTCGTTTCTATCGGTGATTTCCATTTCTTCGCCTCAAATTCACTGAAATACATGGGTTCCAGATCCGATCGGGATAACTTTATCAATTGATCATAATGCTGATATGCCAATCGGGCGACATGATCCCCTTCAGGATAAATTTTGTGAACTTTCCCGAATGCCGGTGATGCTATTTCAGATGGACTGATAAAATGCCGTTGATTTAGATACAATTGCGCGATATCTGAAAATGTATCGTAGGCAACCGGCACCTGGATTGGATCGAGTCTTTTTGGATTGGTGGAAAGAACATGATAGGCAAAATCCCGGTGAGATTTTATCAGCAAAACCAGATCTTCATCCAGCTCCTGGCGGGCGACACTTTCAAGCACAGCCATCGTCTGTACCGGCAAGATCGGTAATTTTCCGGCAAACGCCAATCCTTTGGCAGTACTTAAGCCAATCCGTAAACCCGTATAAGATCCCGGACCAATACTGACTGCAATGGCATTTATCTGATTAAAGGGAATCGTTTTTCTGACCAGTTCATCTATCAGGATAATCAAATGTTCAGATGCCATTGATCTTCCCAGCTGGGAATTTCGTCCCAGGACTTTTCCGTCACTGACGATACCAATGCTACAATTATCCGTTGAAGTGTCAATGCCAAGAATATTCATCTATTCAACCGCCGATTGATTTGATCCCGAAGTTCTTTTTCTATTTTCTCATCGAATCGAATAGAAATCTTACGACAGTTGTTCTTATCAAGATTGTGTTCGATCGAAATCTGAATTGCCGTATCCGGAATCAGTTCTTCAATCATATCCGCCCACTCAACCAGAGTGACGCCATCACTGAAAAAATAATCATTTACTCCCAATTCCAGCCACTCTTCCAAACGATGCTCCCGGTAGCAATCCATGTGATAAACCGGAACCTCTGCACGGTATTCGTTGACAAGGGTATATGTCGGACTTTCGACCTGCTGCCGGACGTTCAACCCCCGGCAGATACCCCTGATCATTGTGGTTTTGCCCGTGGCAAGATCACCGACAAATGCCATAACCGAACCTCGAACTAAAAAGGTCGCCAGGATTTCACCTAAAGTCTCAGTCTCATCGGATGAGCAGGTTTCAAGGTCTATCATTCGTTTATTTAGGAGTTAAAGTGATAATCGGTAATATGGTCTCTTCCATGGACATTCCACCATGCTGAAAAGTATCGCGATAGTAGGACTGAAATTTATGATAGTTGGTCGGATAGACAAAAAAGAAGTTTTCCTTGGCAATCAGATAATTGTTATTGATTCCCTGGTTAGGCAGGCGATACCGGGCGGGATCTTTGATCGTCAGCGCATATTTCTGGTGAACATTCAGATTTTTCCCATATTTAAAGCGGATATTGGTGGAGGTTTCTTTATCACCGATAACCTTGACGTCATTCTGAACCCGAATGCTGCCGTGGTCACTGGTTATAATAATCGTAAAATTGTATTCGGCAAATTTTTTCAGAACCGAGTATATCCAGGAATGTTTGAACCATGTCCGCACAATGGATCGGTAACTGGCTTCATTCGGTACAATTTCCTTCAGGATTTCCGATTCGGATCGCCGATGCGCCAACACATCGACAAAATTCACAACCAGAGAGATGAAAGGACTTTCGAGATAGGTAGATAACTTTTTATCGACTGTCCAGCCGGAATTGGAATCCAGGACCTTGATATATTTAATCGCTCTCTGAAATTCGGGATAATCCTCCTGAAACAATCGGGTCAGCATATGCGCTTCGTGCCGGTTCATGGAAGTCTCATCCTCTTCCTCTCTATCCCAGATATCGCTGTATTCTTTTTGAATATCATCGGGAAACATTCCCCTGAATATTGCATTACGGGCATAGGGCGTTGCCGACGGCAGGATTGAAAAGTAATAGTCGGTGGTCGTATTATAAAATTCATACAACAGGGGTTCAAAGGTCAACCATTGATCCAGTCGCATACAATCGATGACGACAAACAAAACTTTTTCACCAGCCTTCAGCCGAGGAAACACATATTTTCGCACGATGTCCGGTGACAGGGTTGGTCTGAAATGGGGATCATCATTGACCCAGTCCAGGTAGTGTTTCTCCAGATATTTTCCGTATTCAATATTGCAGTCCCTGACCTGATCTTCGAGCGTTTCTTTTAATCCCAGATCGTGATGGTCATCAAACTCGATATCCCAGCCTGCCAGCTTTTTATAAATTTCTATCCAGTCATTACTGGAGAGATCATCATAGAG
>CAZSDW010000056.1:0-17431 GCA_964605705.1 uncultured bacterium | reverse complement strand
TTTAAAAAGTGATTTTATTCCGGCGTAGCTCAATCGGCAGAGCGGGTGGCTGTTAACCACTAGGTTGTAGGTTCAAGTCCTATCGCCGGAGCATCAATTCTCAAACACCATACTATCTTTATATTCTTTATTCAATTCGCATTGATCATTTCTACATTGGAATATCTGCTAATCCTTCGGAGCGGTTAAAATACCACAATTCACAGAAAAAGGGATGGACACAAAGAGGTCGTCCATGGAAACTTGTATATTCGAAACAGTTTGGTACTAAGTCGGAAGCAATGTCCTGGGAACGCTGGATTAAACGACAGAAAAGTCATTCTGTTATTGAGGCGATTATTGGTCAAACATTCGAGTGGAATAAATAATCGGGTGGCTGTTATCCCGTCCGGACGGGATGTAGGTTCAAGTCCTATCGCCGGAGCATCAATTCTCAAACACCATACTATCTTTATATTCTTTATTCAATTCGCATTGATCATTTCTACATTGGAATATCTGCTAATCCTTCGGAGCGGTTAAAATACCACAATTCACAGAAAAAGGGATGGACACAAAGAGGTCGTCCATGGAAACTTGTATATTCGAAACAGTTTGGTACTAAGTCGGAAGCAATGTCCTGGGAACGCTGGATTAAACGACAGAAAAGTCATTCTGTTATTGAGGCGATTATTGGTCAAACATTCGAGTGGAATAAATAATCGGGTGGCTGTTATCCCGTCCGGACGGGATGTAGGTTCAAGTCCTATCGCCGGAGCACTAAAGTATCGATGACCTGGACTTTTTTATTTTAGAAATACCTGCTATCAGGTTGGTCTAATTACCCGGTTATATAATTCTACTTGTCTAAATTACTTTCGTATATTACATTTCCCATATAGTTTAACCATATGGTTAAACCAATTAGCAAAATAAATGAGGTAACGCAATGACTGCACAGGATAAAAACACCGAATCCCTGATTCTCGAAACTGCCCGTGTTGTTTTTGTTGAGAAAG
Organism: uncultured bacterium; assembly: GCA_964605705.1. Lineage (GTDB taxonomy): Bacteria > Fidelibacterota > UBA2242 > UBA2242 > UBA2242 > CAZSDW01. The sequence goes on along the minus strand of CAZSDW010000056.1, from coordinate 16,433 downwards.
GTTTCGAAGGCGCCCGCATGCAGGAAATCGCTGACAAAGCTGGCATCAATAAAGCCCTGCTGCATTATTATTATCGCGGCAAGGAAAAGCTTTTTGAAGCAATCTTTCAGGAATCTGTTCGTAAAATTATTCCGCGTATATTCGAAATCATGGGATCATCCTCCCCGTTGTCGGTCAAGATTGAGAAGTTCGTCAGCAGCTACATAGACCTGATAGCCGAGAATCCTCATATACCATCATTTGTTTTGCATGAGTTGTATCGCAATCCGGATCGAATCGGTGATATGTTATTGCTGAGCGGTATCGATCCAAATAGCTTGCAAAATCATTTAGCCGCACAAATGCGCAACGAAAATTGCATTGAATTTGATCCGCGTCAGCTGATTGTCAATTTAATTGCACTTTGTATTTTTCCATTCATTGCCCGACCGATTCTTCAGACTATATTATTCGATAGTGATCCTGTAAAGTACCAGCAATTTCTCAAAAGTCGTAAACAGGAAGTTACCCGTTTCATACTTAACACATTGAAAAAATCATGAAAAAACAAATCATCATTCCGATAATTGCTTTCACCGGGCTGCTCTCTGCCCAAACTCCAGACACCCTTACTCTGGATTTCTGCCAGCAAAAAGCCCGTAATAATTACCCACTGATCCATCAATCAGAACTATTGCAATCCGCTGCCGATTTGAAGATCCGTAACCTGACCGCGAATTGGTATCCGCAACTGGGAATCAGTGGACAATCCACCTATCAATCGGATGTCACTACCCTACCATTCAAAATACCGACCATAACGATCCCTGAAATGGATCAGGACGCCTATAAGGTCACGCTGGATATTTCCAACACGCTTTATGACGGTGGAATGATCCGCCGGCAGAAAATACTTGAAAACGCTTCCCTGCGCGTCGATAAGCAGAATGTCGAAGTCGAACTCTATAAACTTCGGGAACGTATTGACCAGGTTTATTTTAACACCCTGTTACTTCAGGAAAACGAAAAACTGCTGGGCGTTATGCAGACTGAAATTGCAGCTCGCCTTAAGGTTGTCCAATCGGGTGTTCGCAATGGTGTAACCATGCAAAGCAATGCTGACGTGCTCAGCGCTGAACTGATTAAACTCGAGCAACAAGTGTTGGAAATTACACTCGGCAAGCAAGCCGCTTTCGAAATGCTCGCGGAATATCTGGGATTGTCCATAGCGGCTTCGACTGTGCTGACAGTGCCGGTTCTGAGTATTGCGCCAGAAGTACTTCCATTTCTTCGTCCGGAACTCAAATTGATGGATTTGCAGAGGCAAAAGCTGGATGCCTCCCGGTCTCTGCTCTCAGCCAAATTGAAACCGCGGGTGGCGATCTTTGGGCAGCTGGGTTATGGACGTCCGGGATTGAATATGCTTTCGAATGATTTCGACAATTTTTACATGCTCGGCGTACGGCTCAACTGGACACCCTGGAACTGGCATCAGACCTGTAATGACCGGCAGTGGATTGATCTGCAGAAAAGTATTGTTCAAACCCAAAAAGAAACACTTGAACAAAATATCCGCATCCTTCTGAAAAAGGACGTCGCGGAAATCCACAAATATGAAACGCTGATTCTCAAAGATGATGAGATCATCGCATTGCGAGCCAGGATCACGCATACCTTCAGCGCACAACTTGAGAATGGCATCGTTACTGCTACTGATTACCTGGCAGAATTGGACGCCGAAACCCAGGCGCGACTCAACAAACAATTGCACATCATCCAACTGGCTAAAGCCAAAGCCAATTATCAATTCGATTCCGGGATAAAGGAGTAAAATATGAACAACTATCCGAATCCAAACAGAGCAATCTCCCTGAAATTTTTCCCGTTGCTTATAATACTGGTTTTAATTACCGGATGCTCCGGGAACCATCAAAAGTCCGATGCTTACGGCAATTTCGAGGTAATCGAAATAACGATCTCTGCCGAAGCCAGCGGCAAAATTCTGCGGCTGGATGTGGAAGCCGGTCAGCTTCTCGAGGCTGGCGCCATCATCGGGCAAATTGATCCTACTGACCTGACTTTCCGATCCGCACAGCTGCAGGCTCAGCGCGAAGCCGCCGCCAGTAAAATCGCCAATATTCAGGCTCAAATCGATGTTCAGGTCCAGCAGCAGCAGAACCTGTTCGCCGATAAAACCCGCATCGAAAAACTCCTGCAGGACGGTGCGGCGACAACCAAACAACTGGACGATATCAACGCTGGTCTGAATCTCCTGGAAAAACAAATTCTGGCGACTAAAACCCAGAACAATTCAGTCAAAAAGGAACTGGCTGTCTATGACCGGCAGATCGAACAGATCGAAGAAAATATCCGCAAGTGCCGGATTATTAATCCGGTACCAGGCACAGTTCTGAATAAGTACGCCGAAGCCGGCGAAATCACTGCCTATGGCAAAGCCCTCTATAATATCGCCGATCTGTCGGAAATGAACTTGCGCATGTACGTCAGCGGAGATCAGCTGCCCTATGTTCGCCTGGGTGACAAGGTGAAAGTACTCATCGATCGGGATAAAAAAACCAATCGTTCCCTGGATGGCACTGTCAGCTGGATAGCATCAAACGCTGAATTCACACCCAAAACGATCCAGACCAAGGAAGAACGTGTCAACCTGGTTTACGCCGTCAAAATCAAAGTCAAAAACGACGGATCATTGAAGATCGGTATGCCCGGTGAAGTCAACTTCCTTACGACTTCCAGATAAACCAGACGTATTCATGATTTCGATTCAGACAAAAAATTTACATAAAAACTATGGAAACGTCAGGGCGCTGGCTGATATTTCTTTTGAAATCGAAAAAGGGGAACTCTTCGGTTTTATTGGACCCGACGGCGCCGGTAAAACGACCCTCTTCCGCATCCTGACAACGCTCATTTTAGCGGACCAGGGACAGGCAACAATCGAGAACCTGGACGTCATCAAAGACTATAAAATACTGCGAACAATGCTGGGTTATATGCCGGGACGATTTTCACTGTACCAGGATTTGACGGTCGAGGAAAATCTACAATTTTTCGCTTCGATCTTCGGAACAACAATCGCAGAAAATTACGACCTGGTGCGCGACATTTATGTCCAGATTGAACCTTTCAAAAAGCGGCTCGCCGGCAAACTCAGTGGCGGCATGAAGCAGAAACTCGCCCTCTCTTGCGCCATGATTCACAAACCGGTTGTGCTGGTGCTTGATGAACCGACCACTGGTGTCGATGCAGTCTCGCGTACCGAATTCTGGGAAATGCTTAAAAAACTCAAAGCCGAGGGTATTACCATCATTGTCTCGACGCCTTATATGGACGAAGCCGGTTTGTGCGACCGCGTAGCACTCATGCAGCATGGTCGTATCATGAAGATCGCCCGACCGGAACAAATCATTCGGGAATATCGCCTGAAACTGTACGCAGTCAAAGCTGAGAATACCTATCGGCTAATTGAAGACCTGAAACAATTTCCACAGACGAGTACTGCCTTTCCATTCGGACAGAGTGTTCATTTCACACCAAAGAACTTTTCGTTCGATGTTGGCAACCTTTCTGCATATCTCACAGAGCGTGGTCATAACAATATTGAAGTGACGCCAATCAGACCGGGGATCGAAGATTGCTTTATGGAATTAATGGCTTCGGAGCCGACAGGTATCGGGCAGGAATCATAAAATGGAAAACCGGCAACCCATCATCCACGTCCGTAACCTGATCAAGAAATTTGGTAATTTTGTTGCTAACGATAACCTTTCGTTTGACGTTTATCGCGGCGAGATTTTCGGTTTTCTTGGTGCCAACGGTGCCGGCAAAACTACCGCCATCCGTATTCTCTGCGGATTGTCCAAACCAACTTCGGGCGAGATCAGTGTCGCCGGCTTCGATGTCTATCATCGGGCTGATTCAATCAAACGTAAGATCGGCTACATGAGCCAGAATTTCTCGCTTTATGAAGATCTGACCGTTTATGAAAATATTCGTTTTTACGGCGGCATTTACGGAATGACTTTTCAGGAAATTAGAACCAGCGCAGCAGCGCTGATCGAAAAACTCGGTCTCGCCCAATACCGCGATACACTTATCGCGAGTCTGCCGCTGGGCTGGAAACAGAAGCTGGCTTTTTCAGTTGCGATTTTTCATGAACCGAAGATCGTATTTCTGGACGAGCCAACCAGCGGCGTCGATCCGGTCACGCGCCGCCAATTCTGGGAATTAATTTACGAAGCTGCGCATAGTGGCATTACCGTTTTCGTAACAACTCATTATATGGATGAAGCCGAATACTGCGATCGAGTATCGATCATGGTTGACGGACGCATCGCAGCACTTGATACACCCGCTCAATTAATCCGAACTTACGGAACTTCGAACATCAATGACGTCTTTATCAAAATCGCCCGCAATCCCGATGTCAAAACGGCGGAGGCTCTTTCATGAATCGTTTTCGAGGCTTCGTGCGGAAAGAGTTTTACCATATTTTTCGTGATAAACAGACGCTGTTAATTCTCTTTGGTATGCCCATCGCCCAAATGCTGATTTTCGGATTCGTTATCAGTAATGAAATCCGAAATGTCGGCATTGCGATTTTCGACCAATCCCATGACGTGGTAACTCAAAAGATTAGCGATAAAATTCTCTCTTCAGGCTACTTTCTGCTGGAATACAACCTCAATAACTCGGACGAGATCGAACGGGTTTTCCGGGGTGGGAAAGTCAAAGAAGTCGTTGTCTTTGAGCCGCAATTCGAACGCAAACTGGTACGCACGGGTAGGGCAAATGTGCAAATTATCGCTGATGCTTCCGATGCCAACCTGGCTAACCTGATTACCACTTACACCACCGGAATCCTTCAGACTTATGTCAGTCAAAGCAATGCTATAAATCCGGCTCCCATGCAAATCATCCCCGAAGTCCGGATGATCTACAATGAACAACTGCGTGGTGCCTTCATGTTTATTCCGGGGATCATGGCGCTGATTCTGGTACTTATCTCGGCGTTGATGACATCTATCTCTATTACGCGCGAAAAAGAAATGGGAACTATGGAAATCCTGCTGGTTTCGCCCCTCAAACCAATCCAGATCATCATCGGCAAAGTTGTGCCCTATATTGCCCTGGCGTTCACAAATGCGGTTACCATTCTCCTGCTCGGCAATTTTGTATTCGGTGTGCCGATTCAGGGCAGCGTAATCCTGCTTTTGCTGGAATGCATGCTCTACATTCTACTTGCCCTGTCGCTGGGCATTCTGATCTCTAGCGTCACGGACAATCAAATGGTTGCAATGATGCTGTCAGCCTTTGCATTGATGCTGCCGGTGATTCTGCTCTCGGGATTCATTTTCCCGATCGAAAATATGCCCCTGGTTCTGCAGTGGTTTTGCCAGTTGATGCCACCCAAATGGTTCATTATTATCATTAAAAGCATTATGCTGAAAGGCGCGGGCATCAGCTACATCTGGAAAGAAACGCTGATCCTGATGGGCATGACTGTCCTGTTTTTGACATTAAGTTTGAAAAAATTCAAAATAAGGCTGGCGTAAATGCGAACGATTCTGTTTCTGCTGCAAAAGGAATTCCTGCAAATCTTCCGCAATCGGATGATGCTGCCGATTATCTTTGTAATGCCACTGGTGCAACTCATTATCCTTGTCAATGCCGCCACGATGGAGATGAAAAACCTGAAAATTTTCATTGTCGATCAGGACCTGTCCACAACTTCCCGCCAGCTGGTTGACCGCTTTGCCGCATCGCCATTTTTCCGCATTTCTGATCGCTCGTTTTCCCTGGGTAAAGCCGAAGACGCCCTGGAACGCGGCAAGACTGATATTATCCTGCATATACCAGCGAATTTCGAAAAAAAACTCGTGCGGGAAAACCGCGCTGAGGTACAGTACCTTATTAACGCTATTAACGGAACAGTGGCAGGAATCGGCTATGGTTATGCCGCATCGATTACCGCCGGCTACAACCGGGAGATTATTGCCAAATGGTATCAAATACCCAAAGGCGTTGTTACGCAACAAATCATCGAAGTTCGACCGTCCTTCTGGTACAATCCGGAATTGAACTACAAGGTTTTTATGGTACCGGCGGTCCTGGCGATTCTGGTAACAATCATCGGCGCTTTTCTATCCGGTCTGAATATCGTTCGCGAAAAAGAACTCGGCACTATCGAACAGATCAACGTGACACCAATCCGCAAGCACCAGTTCATCATCGGTAAACTCGTGCCGTTCCTGGTCATCGCCCTGGTGGAACTTGCCTTCGGCTTGACCATCGGTAAAATATTATTCAAAATCCCGATCAACGGCAGCCTGTTTGTCCTATTTCTTACAGCAGCGATTTATCTGATGACGATCCTCGGAATGGGCTTGCTGGTCTCCACCATGGCACGTACACTACAACAGGCAATTTTTATCAGCTTCTTTTTTATGATTGTTTTCATGATGATGAGCGGACTCTTTACATCCGTTGAAACCATGCCGCACTGGGCACAGCAAATCAACATCATCAATCCCATCGCCTACTTCATGAAGCTGGTACGTACAATTCTGCTGAAGGGCTCGGGATTCAGGGATATTTATCATGATATCATTGCGCTGATCATCTACGGCGTTGCCATGCTCAGCCTGGCGACCTGGCGCTATCGTAAAACAGTATAAAATCCAGATAGCAGATTTTTAATTATAGAATTCAGAATTGACTTTGAGTTCGTGAATTGCTCTCGCTTTTGAAGAAAGCAGGTAGAAAAAATCAACACGACAAATCGTAACTATTTATCTAATGGAATAATTTACTACGGTTACGATTTTTTATGATATTCAATCTAATCGCTGGATATTTACACCAATCGACGATAATCGCTCATCGATTTGTTCATATCCCCGGTCAATGAGTTCTACCCTGTCGATAATACTTGTACTCTTGGCAGTCATTGCCGCAATTACCAATGCGATTCCGGCACGAATATCGGGACTGCTGAGTTCCTGACCACGTAAGCGGGTTGGACCGGTGACGAGCACCCGATGGGGATCGCATTGAGTTATCTCTGCCCCCATCAGGATTAATTTATCGACGAAAAACATTCTTGATTCATACATCCAGTCATGGCAGAGGGTTGTCCCCTGGGCTTGGGTTGCCAGGACAATCATCGGACTCATCAAATCTGTTGGAAATCCGGGCCACAAACCTGTCTGAACCTTTTTTGCTTTTGAGATCAGCGTAGAAGGCTCAACCTTTAAAACATCATCGGCTAAAAAAGATAGATTCACATTCATATTCTCCAGATGATGAGTGGTCATGACCAGGTTTTCTTTTTCAGCGCCATGAATCGTCAGGTTCCCGTTGGTGCTGGCTGCCGCAATGGCGAAAGTACCAGCTTCAATAAAATCGGGCATGATTCGGTGTTTAAATCCACAAAGTTTATTCTGACCGGTAATGCTAATACGATTGGTTCCTTGTCCCTGAACCCTTGCCCCCATCTTTTCAAGGACGGAAGCCAAATCAGCGACATGCGGTTCACAGGCGGCATTTCGGATTATACTGGTTCCGGGAATCATCGCTCCAAGTAACAGGGCGTTTTCAGTCGCAGTTACAGAGGCTTCTTTCAGGAAAATATTTGATGTTTTCTTCTTAACAAGTTCCAACTTATAATATTTTTTGTCCGTCACATTTTGATATCCAAATGATTCGATGACATCCAGATGGCTGTTTATATTTCGCCGACCGATTGTACAACCTCCGGGCGGAACGATCGTTGCTTCCCCGGTTCTTGCCAGCAAACCCGATATCAAGAGTATGGATGCTCTTAATGCGCTGGTCAGTTCATCTTTCGGGTGGGAATGACTGATTGTTCCTTTTATTTTAAAGGTATTGGCTGATAATTTTTCAATGGATTTCCCCAGGTTTTCGAGCAATGCCATCATCGACATGACATCTTTAATTTCGGGAATATTTTCAAGAACGCAATCCGCATCGGTCAACAGTGTTGCTGCCAGAATTGGCAATGCTGCGTTTTTATTACCCGCAACGATAATTTCTCCTTCAAGAGGAGCACCACCTTTAATTCTGAATTTTGACATTAATTTTGCCCCGGTATCTATTTAAGTTTTCATCAATAATTCAAATAATAACTGAAAATCAGCCAAGCTTATTAACCGCTAATCCCGGACTTTTTCAAAATAAAATCACAAATATAATCCCCCACCTCTTCCGTACCGATAATCCCACCCAGATCAATTGTTACCAGGTGGTTTTCAAAATTGTTTTCGATCGCTTTTCCAAGCAATTCCGCTTCTGAACTCAGATCCTGATCTTCCAGAATGTTTTTCAAAGCAAGAATCGCTCCCAGAGGATTTGCCGTATTATGTCCGGCATATTTATTGGATGCACTCTGCCGAATTCGATACACAGTAATTAAATCGGGATTGGTCTCAATTGTATAGTACAAACCAAATCCACCAGTAATGACTGCTGCCAGAGAAGATAAAATATCACCGGTATAACCGGTTGTCAAAATGACTTCGAACTCATCCGGATTTTCAATAATCTCCCTGATAACCGTATTCGACATCATATAACTGATCTGCAATCCGGGAAATTCAGCCGAATGTTCTGTGATAATCGATTTCCAGAAAAGGTGACTCTCCGGTAGAATTAACTGACGGTCACAAAAACAGATGCTATTCCGGTTTTTTAAGCTGGCATAGTGCAAAGCTGATTTAATAAAATCGTCGGCATTTTTTCGAATGACAACATTTGTCCGCATCAGCACTTCAGTGTCTTTATCCTGATTGAAAGAATGTTCATGCATGGACGTGGCATCCTCGACATTATCCCGGATAATAAACAGATCGATCGTTTTCATTTCGGCATCTTTGATTGATGAGAGCCAGGAGCGATAGAGTTTCACCGGGTGAATGTTCATTTTAAGGTTCAGGCGATTCCGGAGTTTGAAAATAATCTCTTTGGCATGGATCATATCCGGAATTCGGGGATCACCTAAAGGACCTAATAGAATTGCATTGTAATTCAAGGAAATCTGGTCTATGAATTCTTCAGGAATAGAGATTTTTGATTTCAGATAATAATCGGCACTGTAGGGAAAATTTGTCAGTTCAATATGGCAATCACATCGTTTATTCAGCGCAGTAGCGACCTTAGCAACCTGGGTGATTAAATCAGGACCGACGCCATCACCGGCAATCACTGCAACTCGTGTCGTATTCAACGGTTTTTTCCTCTAATAACGAAAAATGTCATCGTTATAATTTTGCCTTGAAAGCCGATAATCCCCAAAACCGGACTCATCAATAAAAATGAATGACTTGCTGATTTCGAGGTAATACCAGATTTCATAGGGCTTTGAATCCAGCTCAAAGGGGTGACGCTCAATATCATTGGGTGGACCAAAAAGAATAAATATCATTCCCATATCAGTTCTCCACCCTTCCGTAATCCCGGAAAAATTCTCGTTGGAATAGCGGACCCGCCGGTAATACTCATTCATTAACTCATTCTCAGCTGTCCCGGGGGTTGGATCCTGCTGTTCCCAGAACTTGATAAATTTCTCCTTTTTCTCTTTCTCGCTGGCTTTTTTGAATCCTTTGATACTTTTTGCACTTGCAATATATTTCATCTGTTCAATCGCTTGATCCAAATCATCAATAAGGTTCGACATGCCAAACCAGCGCAATTGGAATATCTTCTCCCGGCTGACAGATTCATTTCCGATTTTAACGATGACTTTGATTTTATATTTGGAATAGCCCAGTTTTGTTCGATCGATGCTAATCCGTTTCTTCGAAATTCCGTTTGCGAAGGATTCTTTGAAGGTTTTTGAGATCACCTCCTTATCATCAACGGTAAATATTTTGTACTGGATTTCACCATTACCACTATCGGAAAGGACATCAAAACTCACCGTAAATTTTGGATTCGCATCGGTAACCGTTCCTTCAATCGATGTAATGTCTCCGATATTTCCATCTTTATCCGTCACTACCTGTTCAATAATATTAATGTTACTTATCGTGATCGATTTTGCATAAAATTTATCGAGTTCCAGCTTTTCTTTCCGAATATTCTTTTTCTTAGTATCCAGGTCCATGACGCCAATTATCACGGAATATTTTCCAGGTAAAATGGTGAATTGAACTTCATTGATATCGAACAGTTCCTGGGAATTCGTTTCGTTAAAGACCTTAGTCTGTAATTCCTGTTCCCATATCCTTGATGCGGTCTTATCTTCCTTTTCATCGAGGATTAAAATGGATATTTCGTACTTGGCGATAAAGGTATCACCCACCTTTAAAAATTGAACGGCGTCGAAAGGCACCTTTGTCCTTATTTGAACTTGAATTGAATCGCGATTGATGATCGGGTATGTTCCGATTTCATAATAAAAAACCGGTAAATCGGATTTTTCAACATATCGATTTTGTGAGTGGTTATTATCAGAACCTGCAAATGCAAGGGTAAATATAAGTAAGAAAAAACAAGTCGTCTTAATTTGCATAGTGCCTCCAGTTATACCTGGTCAGTCCCTGATCGGTACCAAACCAGATATATTCACCATCGATTACAAGATGATTTACGATGTTTCCTGCTAATCCATCAACGGTCCTGTAATGTTCGGTATAAAAGTCATTCAGGCGAACCAAATAGGCACCGCATTCGGTTCCAAGCCATAGATAATCCATATCTAAATCCATATCAATTACTTGATAATCAGTCACATACGGACATTTCTGAAAGTCATTATTCAAGTGATTATAAAGATAAAGTCCATCATACTGAGAAAAGATAGTGACCGAATCGTTGGATGCTATGGAATAAACATTTGAAGCCACTGCTTTATCGATACCAATCTTATCACCATTCATGCTGTAATGTTCGACAATATTAGACACTTTGTCAATGGAATATAATCCATTATCCGTACCGATCCAGACATAATTTTTATCACTAACAATCTTGAATATTTTCATATGCTGCTTACTGTGGGTCAAATACACCCGTTTAATTTTAAAGCCAGGCAAGGAAATTTTATTTAATCCAAGCGGAGTTCCGATCCAGGCAACAGTATCTTCCACGGCAATAGTCCAGACAACCTCATCCTTCAAGCCCTGCGCCATGGAGTAATGCTTCCATCGGTTTCTTTCGGATATAAAAATACTTAATCCCTGATCCGAACCTACCCAGATATTAGCTTCTCTATCCGCTGCGACATCATTGACAACCTCAGTTGTCAATTCCGGAATAAACCGATCCTCATAATAAGTCCAGTCACCGGTATTAAAATTCATGACAGAGATACCGGTTCTTGCTGGTGATGAAGATTTATTCGCTTTAAAATTTGCGACCCAAATTTGTTCATCGGTAATCGTAAAAGTGCTGATATTATTCTGTAATGGACCAAATGGGTGAACTTCCAACATTTTGACATTTTTATCGCCGGTGAGGATTCCTAATCCCCAGATTCCGCCATAAATATCCAGTTTGGCATCCGAATGAAAGAGATTTACCGTATATTCCTGAAAATTATCATCATAAACAGTACCGTCAGGATCAATGCGATATGGCGGATTAATCGAGTACATACTGAGCGTCGGTACCGAATCAATCCGGTTTGGTGCCCAATTCACTGACGTTTCAGAAGTATTAATACGATCCTGGACAAACCCGATTCTTTTATTTATGGAAATATATTCATCGTTGGATGAATGCGCAATCACGGCATTATTATCGGTACCCAATTGAATAATTTTCTCCGATTCCGGGATTGCGAGCGTTCCATTGGAAATATTTTCCCAGTGATCCGCGGTCGGATTCAGATAGCTGACACCCTCCCGATTGGATGCCCATAAATAACCGGTACTGAAATCAAACCAGACAGCCGTGATATAATCGTCTGACATGCCGTCGCTCTTGGTATAGGGATCATAAAATTCATTCTGGTATTTGTGATAAGGAACAACACCCCCGCTGGTTCCAAAATAGATAAACTCATTGCCCTCACAAAAACTTGTTACATAATTACTATTTTTATATGAAATCCAGTCATCCATCTGATATATGCGCACAGGTACAACCGGCATATTCTGTGCAAAAATAGATCGCAGACCCAGTATAACTAAGGTGATAATTATCGCTGTTTTTTCTTCATTCATGCTCTGATAAACATCTTCCCAGCCAACTGCCGGATGTATCCATTAAGTTCAAGGTTTAAAAGAATTGGTAAAATTTCAAACGACGACATGTTGGACTGTTGTGCCAAAATATCAATATTGACAGGTTCATTGGATAGTGCATCAAAAACCACTTTCTCCCTGCCGGATAATTTGAAATCCAGATCTATCTGTTTTGTTTTAACGGAATATTTCCGGATTTTCTCGATTTCATTTAAAATATCCTCAACATCAAGAACAAGTTTTGCGCCTCTTTGAATCAGTCGATTGGTGCCTTTACTCTTGCTATCGTTTACCCTGCCTGGCAGCGCGAAAACTTCCCGATTTTGATCGACTGCATAATAAGCTGTCAGAATCGCACCGCTCTTCTCACCCGCCTCAATGACAAAGGTTCCCAGACACAATCCTGAGATAATTCGGTTCCTTCTCGGGAAATTAACAGCATCCGGTTTGGTACCCAGTGGAAATTCTGAACAATATACTCCATTCTCTATGATCTGGATTTTCAATGATCGGTTTTCCGCCGGATAAATCCGGTCAATGCCATTGCCGAGTACAGCAATTGTTCGTCCGCCATTCTGAATTACTGCCTTATGTGCCATTGTATCGATTCCGCGGGCAAATCCACTGACAATCGTAAGATTTTGCGCAACCAACTCTTTTACTAATGTATTTATAACTGATTTTCCGTAGCTGCTGGGAGCCCTGGTACCGACGATCGCAAGGGCATCTTCGTCACTATCAACGAACTTGCCAAGATAATAGAGCAAAATAGGCGGATCGTAGATGTTCTTTAATTTTATGGGATAATCTTCATCAAAAATAGTAGTCACTTTGAAAGGGCTTTTTTCCAATAGCGAAAGCTGCTCATCGACAAATTCGGTCGTGTTTGTGGATTTTATACTTTTTGCCAGACGAATATCGATTCCCGGCACCTGGCATAGTTCATTAATGCCAGCCTCGAGAATTCGGTCGATTGACTTGAAATGATGATAGGCATTCAGTATCCGCCGTGGACCCATCCCCGGAATTCCGGTCAATCTTAAAGCTGAACGAATATTATGCATCACTATCTAACAGTTTAACAATAGTTTGCACTAATTGAGTGAGCCCGTCACCATTAACAGCAGAGATAGGAACGATATCGATACCGGGAATATCGGGTAACTCATAATTTTGGTCAAGATCGGATTTTGATAAAGCAATCAGTCGCGGTTTGTCTTTGAATATGACATTGAACTGTTCAAGTTCCGTATTCAAAGTATTGTATTGCTTAGGGATGTCCGGTTCAATCAACTCGATCAGAAATACCAGAACTTTCGTGCGTTCCAGATGCCTCAGAAAACGGTGTCCGAGTCCTTTTCCCAGATGCGCTCCCTCGATTAACCCCGGAATATCTGCCATGACAAAACTGCGATAAGTGCCGTATTTGACAATCCCGAGATTCGGAGTCAATGTCGTAAATGGATAGTCGGCTATTTTAGGTCGGGCAGCACTGATTTTTGAAATTAAAGTCGATTTCCCGGCATTTGGAAATCCAACCAATCCAACATCGGAAATCACCTTCAGCTCGAGGATCAGATTCTTTTCAATTCCCGGTATTCCAGGTTCCGAATATCGTGGCGTCCGGTTTGTCGAACTCGCAAAAGTCGCATTACCTCTGCCACCTTTTCCGCCTTGAGCAACCACGACCGAGGCATCTCTTTCGGTTAAATCTGCTAAGATACTACCATCATCCTGATCGATGATTACCGTTCCTGGAGGCACCTGAATGATTACCGGTAAGGCATCCTGCCCGGTTTTTCTGGCGCCCTGACCGGGACCGCCGTTTTTGGCTCTATAAGATTTATGATATTTGATGTCTTGAAGTGTAAAAAGATTATCATCTACTTTGACAATAATATCACCACCGCGACCGCCATCGCCACCATATGGTCCCCCTTTGGGAACATGTTTTTCTCTTCGGAATGCCACACTTCCATTGCCACCATTTCCGGATTTTACATAGACTTTGGTCCAGTCAACAAACATCGTCACGCTCGTAGTAAAATTTCATCTTTTCACCGGTTTAAACTAAATATGTTTTGACAAGTTTCAACAACTATTTGTTAAAATAATAACTTCTACCTTTTTACAGATAGAAGCTATTAAAAATTAGGCGATTATGGAAGAAATTTATTTGGTCGCTTCTTCCATCAACTCATTCATGCGTTGTACGAATTCGGTCGGATTGCTCAAATTTCCTTCGATCAACATTGCTGATTCATACAATTGCAGAATTGATTTTCTCAAAATAACATCCGTACTGTCACCGATATTTCGACGGGACAGGTTTTTAATAATCGGATGAGTGGGATTAATCTCCAGGATTTTTTTCTGAGGAGAAACGTCCTGGTTCATCAACTTCATCATACGTTCCATTTGCGGATCCAGACCATCTTTTCCCACAACCAATGTCACTGGTGAGCTGACCAGACGTTTTGACGATTTGACATCTTCGACTTTCTCCCCAAGCGTTTCCTTGAAAACTTTGATCAGGGACTTCACCATATCTTCATTCAGTGATTCACTCTCCTGATCTTCCCTGGATTTTTTATCTTCTCCTAAATCGATATCCGCTTTTTCGATTGATTTCAGCGGTTTTTTATCAAATTCATTGATTGACGGAATAATGAATATATCGACCGGATCGGTCAAGAGAAGCACTTCAACGTCATTTTTACGAAAATATTCAAGGTTTGGATTTTTCTCAACAATGTCACGACTTTCACCGGTCAGATAGTAGATTTCCTTTTGCTTTTTCGTCATCCGGGAAACATAATCCTCCAGGGAAACCATTTCACCTTTCGGTTTAGCAGTTGACTCAAAACGCAACAGTTTCAGGATCTTATCCCGGTTTGTAAAATCACTGTTCAAGCCTGTTTTAAACAGCGGTCCAAAGTTTTCATAGAGTTTTTCAAATTTACCAGGATCGTTTTTCGCCCAGTCTTCCATCATGCCAAGAATCCGACTGGTCAATATATCTTTGATTTTTTGCATCACGGGGCTATGCTGGGTAACTTCCCTGGAAACATTCAGCGGCAAATCTTCGGTATCGACAACGCCGCTGATAAACTTCAGGTACTCGGGCAGAAGTTCCTTGGCATCATCCTGAATAAAAACCCGGTTCGAATAGAGATGCAGCCCCTTATTATCCAGATCGTAGAAGAGATTCATGGGTGCTTTTGGCGGCACAAACAGTAATGCTTTAAAATTCACCGTACCCTCCAGTGACAGATGCAGGTGACCGAGAGGTGCTTCAAAGTCACTGGCGACAAATTTATAAAACTCGGTTAATTCGTCCTCTTTCAGATCATCTTTCGATTTACGCCAGAGGGCTTCCACTTTATTGATTTTCTCTTTGTCAATCTCAACCGGAAAATCGACAAAATTTGAGTATTTCTTAACCACCGATTTAACACGATAATCCTCGCTGAAATCTTTATGTTCATCTTTCAGGTGAAAACTGATCGAGGTTCCGCGTTTTTTCCGATCGATTTCCTCAATGCTGAAGCTGCCTTTTCCATCGGAAATCCAGCGATATGCTCTCGAATCCGGATCTGCGTGCCGGGTTTCGATTATTACTTCGTCAGTAACCATAAATACCGAATAAAAACCTACCCCAAATTGTCCGATCAGGTCGCCTTCCGGGGCTTTACCGTTTTTCTGTATTTCTTCAAGAAATTTCAAGGTGCCGGAATTTGCCACCGTACCGATATTTTTTATCAATTCATCCTCGGTCATTCCGATCCCCGAATCATCGATGGTGAAGAGTTTCTTCTTCGAGTCCAGACTGATGGATATCTTCAGCTCTGTATCAGGATCGATGATCTTCTGGTTGGTGAGCTGAAGAAAACGAACTTTATTCAACGCATCGGAAGCGTTTGAGATTAATTCCCTTAGAAATACTTCGGGATGAGTATATAATGAATGTACAATCAGGTGAAGTAACTGGGAGAGTTCCGCTTTGAACTTGTAGGTTTTTTTTACACTTTGACTATCTTTCGCCATTTATCTGCTCCTTCTGCTGGTTAAATTTAAAAATCGGCAATCAGAGGTACCAATACCATGCCAAAAATTATGACCGACATAATGTCAGATTACCTTGATAAAAGTAATCACAAAACAAATTTAGAGTGGAACCAGTAAAATTTTATGCTAAAAACTAAAAATATTGAGTGAATAATTTCA
>CAZSDW010000055.1:0-17433 GCA_964605705.1 uncultured bacterium | reverse complement strand
AGTCCGGTTGACTTCAAGCCGACCGGTTTTATCTGTGGCGCTGGTCATGGGAGTACATTTAAGGATAAAAACGACCAGTACTGGCATATTGGCACGATGACTATCTCGATTAAGCATATGTTTGAACGCCGCTTGGGACTATTTCCGGTGGCATTTGATGTCGATGGAAATATTCATTGCAATACCGCTTTTGGTGACTATCCGCAATATTTACCCGGCGTGAAAGAGACTCCGATTGATGACAATTTTGCCGGCATGCTGCTGCTGTCTCATAAAAAATTTGTAACCGCTTCCTCTTCATTAACAGATCATAGCGTTGGATTGGCAGTTGACGAAGATGCCCGGACTTACTGGAGTGCGCAAACCGGTGATTCCGACGAATGGTTGATGATTGATCTGGGTCAGGAATGTAGCATTGAAGCCATTCAGGTCAATTTTGCGGAACATGATACTGACCCGATGCTTGTTCGTGGTCGGGATAAGGAATTGTATGAGCGATATACTGTTCAATACTCTAACGATGGGATGAACTGGAATCTTCTTGTGGATAAAAGTCAAAATACACAGGATGTTCCGCATGATTACATTGAACTGAATCCGTCTGTGACTACCCGTTATCTCAAGCTGGACAATATGTTTACACCCGGGAACGGTAATTTCGCGGTTCGTGATTTACGGATTTTCGGCAACTCCGGTCAGGCAGTCTTTACTGAATTGGCAGACTTTACGATCCAGCGTGATGCAGCTGATGGTCGGGATGCTACTATCTCCTGGACACCCGTTCAAAATGCCGATGGCTATGTTGTTCGCTATGGGATCGCACCGGGAAAACTTTATAATCACTATATGGTTTATGATACTAATAGTGTGGCGATTCATAGTTTGAACCATGGTGTTGAATATTATTTTAATGTTGAGGCGTTCGATTGTGGTCTGGATTATTATAATAAAGCCGGTGAGTTTCGCTCATTCCAATCCGGTGACTGGGGCAACATCAACTCATGGGAGCGTCACAATGGTTCAACCTGGGTTCCGGCAGGTGCAATCCCTGACCAGTCCGATGGTCCGATCACCATTCTTAGCGGGCACACATTAACGCTGACAGCAACTGATTCCGTTAATGAATTCACGGTCGATTCAGGCGGAGTGCTTATTGTGAACAGTGGTACAACATTGTTCGTCAGCGACGGTCTCGGTATTGATATGCGAGTATCTGGAACAGTCGAAAATTCGGGTATAATTGTTACAGAAAATTCTGCCAGTATCAGTTTTGAAAACGGCGGTACTTATTTTCATGAACAACAGGGAGGCACTGTTCCGCAGGTCCATTGGGGACCCGGATCAAGCTGTGAAATTCCGGCATATACATCAGGTTCCAAGCCAGGCAATCTGAACCAGGATTTCTGTAATTTTTGCTGGAATTCCAGCGGTCAGACCTCCAACGTTGACTGGGGCTGGTATAATAACACCATTACCGGTGACATCATTGTAAAGAGCAGTGGCAGCGCCAAGGTCTATATGACCAGTCCGGGCGCCGGTAGTCCTAATACCATTGCCGTCAATGGTAATATTATCGTTGAAGGCGGACAATTCAGTTCAAACGGATCAAGCAGTATTGCTGATATAACCATAAATACTTATGGTGACATCGAAGTTACCGGTGGCAATTTTTCGGTGTCGCGCGGTAGTGGACCGACTGTAACATGGAAGCTTTTCGGCGATTTTTCCATGGCAAATGCAACAACTCAAAATTCAAATGCCGCCGGCGCACGGTTTATTTTTTCCGGTTCAATGCCACAGACATTGACGCTTGGAGAAGGCAATACAATAACAGCCCTTCCAATTGAAGTAGGTACCGGTGCTACTCTAAATATGAACACCAGTATTCTACAAGGTTCGGGCATCTTGCAGGTCGATTCGTCTGCGACCATAGGGACAGCGCATGCAGCTGGACTTGATGGTGCTATTCAAATTGGACAAAATCCCATATTTGATGAAATGGCAGGCTTTACGTTTAACGGTTCTGAATCTCAGATCACGGGGACTCTGTTACCGGGAAGTATTGGCAATTTGAATATAGATAATAGCAGCTCCGTTACATTATCCGGAAACTTGGTAGTGAACGGAACATTCAATTTGACCAGTGGTGAGATAAATCTCGATGGACACACAGTAAGTTATGGTCCTGCTGGTTCGTTACGATATTCCCATAACACCCGAAGTCAAACAACAAGTGACGCTGAATTTCCAATGGAAGCCGGACCCACGAATCTGATAATCGACAATCCCCGTGATGTAGAGTTACATGCATCCAGAAACCTGTCGGGGAATCTTGATTTTCAACGCGGCAAGCTTCGACTTGGTTCACAAACTCTGAGTGCCAACTCGACATCAAATAGCACGGATCATTATTTTGTTGATACGCGGGATGGTGGCTTATTGAAACTTCCGGTAGGCACTTCAAAAACTCTTATCCCGATTGGTGCTTCGAACTATGCGCCGGTCTGGATAAGCAATACCGGTACGGAAGACATCATCACTGCCAGTGTGGTGCGGGAAAGTACACCGGCTCCTTATGGTGGCAGAGTGAAAGCAAAGTGGTATCTCGATGAAGAGACGGTTGGGAATGGCAATTACACGCTGCAATTTGGCTGGATCTCATCATTTGAAGAAACGGCTTTTGCAACGAACCGAGCAAGCTGCGCCAGGATTTTCATCCTTACTGATACGACCGAGGCGGGCTCCGGCGACTATGTCACTCAATTTTCCGAAAGTCCCTACAGCGTAGCGCGCGGCGGTATTACGACACTTGGACCGTTTGGAGTAGGCAGATTTGGTTTTATCCCTTCGGCGATCGAGCTTGTGGATCAGTTGCCGATTAGATTCAGACTGGAACAAAATTATCCGAATCCCTTCAATCCGACTACGACCATTCGGTACGATATTCCGAAAACAACGGATGTGACGCTAACTATTTTCAATATGAATGGTCAGGTAGTTGAACGACTCGTAAACCAGAAGAAGCAAGAACCAGGATTTTACACGATTGATTGGAATGCCCGAAACGTATCTTCAGGCGTTTACCTCTATCAGATTCAGGTCAGCGATCCCGCCAGCGGCGGAGCAGAGCAATTTCAACAAGTAAAGAAGTGCCTGCTGATCAAATAGGCAGAATATGACCTAATTCCTTTAAAGCCTGACCGGAAATTCAGGCTTATGTTTATGAGAAGGAATTTGAGATTCAATTGTTTATCCAGCGAATGCTATAAATAGTTTAGGCTTCTTCATATTTAAACCGTAAGTTCAATTGTAAAATATGAAAATTCGATGAAAAATTATCAATCCGTTACTCGAAGGTTGGTATATACCTATTTACGGGGTGTTGATCCGGCTTATTCAGAGGTGTGGTTTATTGAAAAGTGTAAGTTATTGTACAAAATATTTTGGATTAATGTATCAATAATGTCATTGAATCAAATTTAATTGGAGGTCTAAAATGAAAAGACTAATGCGCTTATTTGTGATTTTATGTATGTCTTTATTTTTACTGGTCAGTTCAGCAGTGGCAAAGGAATCCATCGATTATTTTCGTGGCAATCAGATTGTCAAAAACAGTATTGTCGTTGTTACTGAAAAGACTGGTTTGGCGAAAAGCACCACAAATTCCATGAAAACGCTCGCGTCTCAGATTGCTGATGATGTGAAGCCCGTTATTCCACAGCGCGGTGTGGAAGAATGGATTGTCAGCGGTGACATGGAAACCGCCCTGAAGCGCCTGAATGCTGTTCCCGGCGTGAAGGCTTTTCCAAATTATGTCTATGACTTGGAACCGACGGGTAAAATCATCAAATCCGAAAATGGTGTTCCCGCTGATCCCTATTTCCCCTACCAGTGGGCGTTGAACAATACCGGTGCAGCGGAAGATAGCATCACATCACTGTTTGGTTATTCGGAATTGGAGAGTTCCGTCGCAGGTGCCGATATTGACATGATCCGAGCCTGGAAGGCGATGGAAGGTAAACCCATGGATACGGTGCTGGTTGTGGTTTTTGACACTGGCATCGATTATAATCATCCCGACCTCCAGGGAAAACTATGGACCAACCCGGGAGAGATTCCGAATAATGGCATTGATGATGATGGTAACGGATTTGTCGATGATTATTATGGCTATGATTGCGCCTATAATGATTCTGATCCGATGGACGTTTATGGGCATGGAACGGGAGTTGCAGGAATCATCGGCGCTACGATTGATACGATTGGCATGTCCGGGATAGCTCCCAATGTGAAGATGATCGCGGTCAAATCAGGAACGGATTACGGCTCCATTCCTACAATCGGGATATTGAGAGGATTGTACTATGTCAGTGTGCTCCAGGAAGAACTGATCGAATCCGGCTCATCATCCCGGATTGTTGCGATCAATCATAGCTGGGGAGGAACTAGTTCTATTGATGAGTATAATATGAGACTGGGAGAGGTTACCAGAGACTATGCCCTGGAGCAAGCTGAAATGGGAATTGCCTGGTTTTGTTCCGCCGGGAATGACTTTATCGACTTGGATAACCAGCTGTTATATCGATATCCTTCAACTTTGCCGGTACCGAATATGATTTCGATCGGTGCTACTGATTATATGGATGATATTGTCAATATCTGGTGGGGTTCCAGTCATGGTATGGCGTCGGTAGATCTCGGTGCACCGGGACTGCAGGTCCTATCAACTTATCCCGGCGGGTATCAGGAATTTGGCGGGACCAGCGGTGCGACCCCTCATGCTGTTGGTGTCTATGCCTCGCTTAAAGGACTCAATCCGGATGAATCTTATAATGATATCTTTATTCGTCTCATGGCAGGAGCCGATTATAAATCGAACTATGACGGCTACTGGATGACAGAAGGGCGCCTGAATGCCTTGAACAGCATTCAGCCGGATAGTATGGGATCAGCCACTAAATTTAATGTGGATAAATTATATCTGCTCTGTAGTCCAGAAGATGGCGAAGCGGTCAGTAATGTCGGCTTTGTCAACGGCACGAGTACAACGGTCTCGGTATCCACAGTTACCCTGACTTATACCGATGGCGCATCGGAAAGCCGGACGATTGACATTAGCGGCAAAGACCTCAGCGTTGACCCTAATGGTGCCTTTGGTGTAGCTGTCAGCATCCCGGTCGATGAGATTATTGCCGGTACTAATGGTTATTCCCGCAGCGGGACGATTGAATTTACCGGTGTTGGTTCGGTTCCCTTTGAAGTGCGGCTTAAACAGTATCCCAGTATTTCGGTCAGTCCGGAATTTACAGTGCTACCCCCGGTCGCCTGGGGCGAGACGGTGAATTCGGAATTCACAATTAGTAACTCCGGCGACATTGACCTTGAATTTTTACTGATTCCTATGATCGATTTCTATAATCGCGAGTTGAACTTCTTTCTGTTATTGCAGGATGATGCGCCTGTCAATATGCCGGTAAAATCCAAGCCACCCAGAGATTTTGAAGAAGTGGTAAAACTGGATTATCAAAACCTGTCGGAGACATTAAATAATTCTGATCGTCCGGTCATCACAATTGATATCGCTGAGTCAGAATCCAATTCCCTGCTGATGTACTGGAGCGATTCGTTGAATGATGTCGCTGAAGTTGCGAAAGATTGGGAAATTCTTGATTATGGTTCCGGAGATAATTGGGAACTTTATGACATAGATACATCAGCAGCCGTGGATAATGTTTTTCTGGCAGGGGATTTTACAAATGGTTATCAGAACAACACTCTCTCGGTGGCGGCAAGCCCGTATTTCGATTTTCGCTCGATTATCGAATCGACGAAAAAAATACCGGTTTATCTCCAGTTTGATTATGCGACTGAATTGGAAGCGAACTACGATTATTTTTATATTAATATGATTTCAGAATCCGGAAAAATTGCGACAATCGCCCAAACGGACTATAGTCTTAGCAGTATGACGGACAGCGCCATGACGGTGCTTATAGATCTTACCCCCTGGCTGGATGATCTGGTAGTCGCCGATTCCGTGACTTTCTGGTTTATCACCAATACGGATGGGAGTAACAGTGCCGGTTTTGGCGTCCTGTTCGATAATGTTTCCCTGTGGCTGGGTGAATCACCGCTGGTTTACCAGGATGCATCCGGCAATGGTGTTCTGGATGATATTGTTCAGCCGGGACAGGATTTCCCCGTTTCTGTAATCCTCAACACCGGATACTTTCCAGAGGGTACGATTGAAGTGTTTTCATTGATCCAATCTAATGATCCGCGGAATGATTGGAGTTATTCTGTTTTATTGGTCAGTACTGAATATGGGCATATTACGGTGGCACCGGAATACTGCTTTGCAGACAGTCTGTATCGCGGGGAAATAATGAAAAGCACTTTTTCAATAACCAACGATGGATTGGTAAATATAGGGTATCTTACCTTGCCCGTCATTCAGTATCAACCACCGGAACCAGGAGTCTTGAGAATCAACATGGCTGAAGCTCCGCCGAGTACCATGCAAAAATCGGGTATTGGAGTAGATCATAAAATACGCTCAGATAAGTTTCATTCACGCCTGTTGAAAACGACCAATCATCCGGTGCTCCAATCCATTGACAAAAAAGCGGTATCATCAATATTCAAGACGGGTGAAAAAGTAACGGTTTCAGAACCTTTCTCGTGGATGGAGACCTTTGATGCATCGATGGAATTTCCAACAGGATGGACTGCTGAAGACTATACTTACGGATTTGGGGGTAACTGGAAAGTCGATTCGATTACGATAAATTCAGAAGCCACTACAAATGTGGCATTGTTTGGTGATTTAAAGACATTAAAATACTACAATGAGTCCGATTGTGACCTATTTTCACCATGGATTTCCATTCCGGACTTAGATACAATGAGGACAATTCTGGAATTTGACTACAGCACCATGCTGGAATTGTATTATGACTGGTTTGATGTATGGGTTGTCTGGCGCGAACCTGGCGATGAGACTGGCGATACCTGGGTTAGTCGTCCGATAGCGACAAATGATCCGGATTGGAACAGTGTACCGCTACTGGTTTCTGATCCCGAGTTGCATACCTTTTCTGCCCGGTTGCCGTTAAGGATCAGAGGCAAAGAGGTCATGCTGGTATTTTATATCTATACTGATGAGTCTGTCAATACCGGTTACACTTTTATCGATAATGTCATGCTGTATCAGGAACCTCGCAATTTTTATATTACTAACCTGTACGGAAAACTGCCCATGGGTGAAACAGTTGATCTTGATATTGCCGTCAAAAACACTGCGATCCTGGTGCCTGGTGATTATTCAATTTATTCAATAATTCTGTACGGTTATCGGTATGATTCACTTTATAATGACACCTTTGATGATTACGGGAGAATTTTCCTGGGACAGAACCAGACGGAATTCACCATTCTTAATCATAAGCCGGTTGTGCAGGCAGATACGCTTTTTGCGATCAGCGGCGAAGTCATCGGACTCAAAAAAATATTAAGAAGTATTGTCCTGAATGACTTCGATATCGATGATTCACTGGAGGTTGTCAACATGGGTGAGCCGGTGTATGGAGAATTCAAAGATCTTCTGGGAATTGGCAGTATCAGTGAAAATATGCTGGGTTATGCTTATGTGGCGCCTCTGCTACCGGAAACTCAGGAAAGGCTGGAAGACAAGTTTATTTATTGGAGTACCGACCGCTGGTCAGTCGTGAGCGCGCCGGTTACTATGAATGTGCTTCAAAAACCTCAGTTCATCCGGTCTGCTCAGCATGTCTTTCCAATCAATGAAGATGATTCGTTGACCATTGATATGATGCGGCTCGCGGCTGGTTTATCGATGCCGGATATCCGGCTTGACTGGAAGTCAAAACCCACCGTGAAACTGAGAAGTATCCCAGAGACACCGCTGATCACGATAACTCCGATAGCTGATTTCTTTGGCACCACATCTGCCATGCTGTATCTGAAACAGAATACCCAGGTAATTGATTCGACCCTTGTCCAGTTTGTCGTCAATTCCGTAAATGACATGCCGGTTGCTGCGATGAGCATGAGCGTTAGCAGTAACACAGTCAGTTTTACGGATGAATCAAACGACAACCGTGATAAAGATGGCGGTATTGTGGCTTGGCACTGGGACTTCGGTGACAATTTGACTTCCGAGGAACAGAATCCTGTCCATGTTTACGCCGATTCCGGTAGCTATCAAATCACCCTGACGGTTACTGATAATGCCGGAGCGCAGTCCAGTATTGAAGCGACGGTCCAGATTGCCGCATTTGTCGGGCTGGCAGATGGGATATTGGCGATACCCAAGGAATTTCAGATTCACCAGAACTTTCCAAACCCGTTTAATCCGACGACGACAATCAACTATGATATTCCCAAAGAGTCCCATGTTCGGATTGAACTCTATGATCTCAGCGGGCGCCTGATTAATACCTTTGTTGATAAAAAGCAGCAAGCCGGGTATTACTCGATTCACTGGAACGCAACCAGATACAGTTCAGGAGTTTATTTCTATCGGATTCAGGTCAACGATCCCGCCAACGGTGGAGCAGGGATTTTTTCGGCAGTGAAGAAATGTATTCTGATAAAGTAATCTGCTAATCTGTCATTGATACAAAAAAGCCTGATTTTTAAATCAGGCTTTTTTGTTGACGAGGCGGACTATTTACGATCTTTTTAAAACTGAGATTCGAGCACACCAGGTGAATAACTTTTTTTCAGATCGACTGAATAAAAGCCCCTATCTAACGAATATTATTGACCTTATTAACCTATTACATTAAAATCAAAGCGAAATGCGGTAAATTCTTCTATTGATGCCATGACAAATTTATACCGCAGTGAGCTTTTATCTTTAATGAGGAATAGTGTAACTGAGATATATACAAAAGAACAATGACAATCCAAATCTCTATCCCTCTCAACGAAATCGAATTCACGGCAGTCCGCTCGCAGGGACCGGGCGGTCAACATGTCAATAAAGTATCCACAGCGATTCAGCTGCGATTCGACATCATGAATTCATCATTGCCGGAACCGCTTAAACAACGCTTGATGGATTTGAATGATAGTCGCATCACCAAAGATGGAATTCTGATAATCAAAGCCAGTGAAGAAAGAAGTCAGATTAAAAACAAAGATATTGCGCTTGATCGGCTGAAAAACCTGATTAAAAGCGTATCTTCTACTTCTAAAAAACGCGTACCGACAAAGCCAACCATGAGTTCCCAAATCAAACGCCTGGAAGACAAGAAACATCATAGCCAGAAGAAAACGCTACGGGGAAATGTTGAGGAAATTGAATAGATAATCGATAGTATAGCATGGACTTCAAGCCTACGATATGAATAGTCAGCCAAGCAAGAATGGATACGGATATGAAAAATGATTTTCTGAGAGTAAATGATCGGGATTTTTACCTGAATGATCGAAAAATAATCTTAACCGGTTATGGGATTGGTACCTGGTTAAATCTTGAACATTTTATGATTGGGATTCCCGGTACGGATACGCAAATTCGAACAGCCATTGTAAATTCCTATGGAAAAAATAAAGCGGATCAATTTTGGCGAAAATTTTATCAAATTCTGATTAATGAAAATGATTTTAAATTTTTAAAAAGCCTCGGAATTAATACACTCAGAATACCTTTTAATTACAAACTCTTTGAAAATGACCAGACTCCGTATTCATATCTGGAAGAAGGATTTAGAGAAATTGATCGCATATTAAGGCTATGTGAACAATATGAACTTTATGCTATTTTAGATTTGCATGCTGCGGCGGGCGGACAAAATCCGGATTGGCATTCCGATAATGCCCTAGGCGAAAGTTTATTCTGGGAGTATGCCGATTTTCGAAAGCGTACAATATCGTTGTGGAAACACATTGCTGAGCGGTATGCATCAAACAAGTGGATCGCAGCTTATGATTTATTAAATGAACCGGTTGTAATGATTCAGGATAAGACTATTTTAAATCAATTTTTTGTTGACCTTATCAGTGAAATTCGTATGGTTGATGAAAATCATATGCTGTTTGTCGAAGGTGATATGTATGCGACACGATTTGAAATGTTTGAGCCTTTTGAAGATCCGAATGTTGCCTGTAGTTTTCATTATTACCCGTTTTTACATCAACATTTATCCGCAAAGAAAAATCAAAGAGAGAGAATTGAAGATATGCTCTTTAAAAACGTTTCTTTAACGGATATATTTGACAGGCTGAAACGTCCTGTGTGGTGTGGTGAGACCGGTGCTCTGTTCAATCACGGGAATCGAAATCAGCATGAGAGTATGCTTGCAGATGTTCTTGAAATTTTCAGAAAATATGGAATATCGTGGTCTCTTTGGACGTACAAAGATGCCCGAAGTTTTGGTACGGTTCATCCGAAAGCAAATTCCGAATGGATGAATTTTTCAAAATTAGCCCGACAAAAATGGAATTTCTGGAAAGAATTTGAATCACGGGACAAATCTGTCGAGGAAATTATCAGGCAGTCCTCATCGAACATTCCGCAACTGGAGAGAATGAAAATAGGTTTCCGGATTTTGGCTAATAATCAGCTGGTTCTGAAAGAGGGTTATCCTAAAATATTTGAAAAGATTCCCTTCGAAGAATTTTTGCGCTATTTAGATTCGTTTGATCTTAAAGATTGTGAAATTTGGGACAACGTCCGCAATATAGTGATGAATTGTACAAGAAAAATCTACCATATCAGCCAATAAATTGATATCTGAAATTTTGAAATTTATAAAGTGAAACATTATCGTAAATATCCATTTATCAAAAAGGTTTTGTGACAGATGCTCATGGTTATGTTGGGATTATTTTCATAAAGAAAAAAAGAGGCTTCCAATGAAAATGACTAAGAAGTTTTTTTCCTTTCCTGTAATTCTGCTGATTACTTTATTTTCTTGCACTCTATCGATGGCGCGTGAATTGCCAGAAGGCTTTGTTTATGTTAAAGATGTTATACCTGATATAGAAATCGAATTACGTTATTACACAGAAGATAATTTTGTCGGCGAACGCATTGATGGCTATTTGAGTCCGGTATGTATTCTTTCTGAACAGGCTGCCCTGGCTTTGAAAAAAGTACAGGCAGATTTAGCCGCTTTCGGACTTGGCTTGAAAGTATATGATGCGTATCGACCCCAGTGCGCTGTCGATCATTTTGTTCGCTGGGCAAAGGATTTAAAGAATACAAAAACAAAGTCAAAATATTACCCGGATGTGCTAAAGGAAAATCTTTTTAAAGAAGCTTACATTGCCGCAAAGTCAAGTCACAGTCGAGGAAGTACGGTCGATGTCACAATAATTGCCTTAGATTCAAAAGAAGAATTGGATATGGGATCTGGTTTTGATTTTTTTAGTCCCAAGTCCTGGCCAAATGATTTAAGAATGACCGCAAGCCAAAGAGCCCATCGAATGTTGCTGCAAGTTTTGATGAATAATTCCGGTTTTGAGCGATATGAACAAGAATGGTGGCATTTTACCTTGAGAAATGAACCTTTTCCCGATAAGTATTTTAATTTCCCGATCCAATAGTCATCACGATTATTTAACCATCTGATAAGAAAGGAAATAGCGATGAAATATTTAATTTTATTTGTCCTGTTGTTCAGTCAATTTATTAAATCGCAGACCTTGATTACCCATGATCCAAAAGATGCCTTTCCATTGGTATCTGATGGAAAAACTCCGGTAATATATGTTGATGATAATGATTTTACAGTTGTGGGCATTGCTGCCAATCATCTTTCAAATGATATTTTTAATGTGACGAGTCAAAGACCGGTAATAACACATTCGGATAAGGCGTCAGGACAATATATGGTTATTATCGGTACTGTCGGAAAATCAAAGTTGGTTGATCTATTGATTCAGACGAATAAAATCGATACCGCAAAATGGTTTGACAAATGGGAAGCACACAGCATTCAGGTAATTGAAAAACCGTTCAAAGATACGGACAAGGCGCTGGTTATCATTGGCAGCGATCGTCGTGGAACTGCTTATGGCGTCTTTGAATTGTCAGAACAAATTGGCATTTCACCGTGGTACTGGTGGGCTGATGTCCCGGTTAAAAAGCAAGAAAGTATCTTTATTAAAGATGGGATATATAGCTTTGGTCCGCCGGATGTAAAATACAGGGGCATTTTCATCAATGACGAGGACTGGGGACTAAAACCCTGGGCTGCCGAAACATTTGAGACTGAGCAAAAGGACATCGGACCCAAAACATACGCCAAAGTATGTGAACTTTTATTAAGGTTGAAAGCAAACTATTTATGGCCGGCTATGCACGAATGCACAGCTGCGTTTAATCAGATTCCCGAAAATAAAATCGTTGCCGATAGTTTCGCTATTGTCATGGGATCAGCTCATTGTGAACCGTTGCTTTTTAACAACGCCACCGAATGGGATAAGGAAACCATGGGGGAATGGAATTATCAGACCAACCGACAGACAATCTATGAAGTATTGGATAAGCGTGTGAAAGAAAACGGACCTTATGAAAATGTTTATACCATTGCCATGCGGGGTATCCATGATCGGGCAATGTTAGGTTCGCTCAGATTGGAGGAACAGGTTCGTCTTCTTGATAATGTTGTCGCTGATCAGCGTGAGATACTTGCAAAACATATCGCTAAAAATATCGAAGAAATTCCGCAAATTTTTGTTCCGTATAAAGAGGTATTGGAGATTTATGAAAATGGATTAAATCTCCCGGATGATATAACCATCGTCTGGCCTGATGATAATTACGGCTATATTAAACGTTTAAGCAATCATGAAGAGCAGCAACGCAACGGGCGATCGGGCGTTTATTATCATATTCAATATTTAGGCATTCCCCATGAATATCTTTGGCTAAACACCACTCCTCCGGCTCTTATTTTCGAAGAAATGAAAAAGGCATATGAAACCGGTGGCGATCGGGTCTGGATAGCAAACGTTGGCGATATTAAACCTGCCGAATATGGAACGGAATTTTTCCTTGATTTAGCCTGGAATGTTCATGTGGTCGATTATGAAACAACCAACCGACATCTTGAAGATTGGTTGGGAAATATTTTTGGAGAGAGTTATAAAAAAGAACTCACTGAAATTATGCAGACGTATTATCGTCTTGGTTTTATACGCAAACCGGAATATATGGGTTGGGGATATATCTGGGATACCAATTTCCATAAACAGAAGAAAACGTACGATACGGAATTTTCGTTTGCCAATTATCATGAGGCGGATGAACGTATGGATGAATACGACAAAATCAGTGAACAGGTAAAAAATGTTTACCAAAAAATTGATCCGGTTCTGAAGCCTGCTTTTTATCAACTGGTTTATTATCCGGTAGTTAGCTCCGCCCTTATGAATAAAAAAATATTGATTGCCCAGAAAAATCATTGGTATGCCCGGCAAGAAAGGGCAAAAACCAACGAGCTGGCGCACCTGGTGCAAATTTATTATGACAGCCTGCTGACGATTACCGCTGAATATAATCGACTTCTAAACGGGAAGTGGAATAAAATGATGACTGTCAAACAGGGCAGAGACGCCGTTTATCATAAAATGCCCCATGTTGATACCATTCCATTAAAAAATGGAGCTGATCCCGCTTTTTATGTTGAACAAGAAAATAATCAGCAAGGCATTAATCATTTTCATATGTTACCCTGTTTTAATCCTTATTATAAAAAAAGCTATTTCATTGATATTTATAATCAAGGTAATCAGTCTTTTAAATGGAGAGCCAAAGCCGATAAAGAATGGATAAAGTTGAGTTCGACAAAGGGAACAGTTACTGATGAAGAAAAAATCTGGGTTTACATTGATTGGATAAAAATGCCGAAGGGTATTGATTTGAAGGGTAAAATTAATATTGAGGCAAATGGAAAAGTGGAAGAAGTATATGTCAGTGCGTTCAATCCCAAGAATCCTGATAAATTAGAACTAAATGGTTTGTTTGTTGAAGACAATGGTTTTATCGTCATTTCACCAAATCACTTTCATCGAAAAAATGAAGACGCTAAAATAAAGTTTGTCGAAGTACCAAACATCGGAATAATGGGTTCATCTATGTTAAGTGTTCCCCCGATCACAGCATCATACGAATCCTATGATGGAACCCAGCCCTATTTAGAATATGATTTTTATACCTTCCAATGCGGGAAATTTGAAATTAATACTATTACTCTCCCCACGTTTCCATTTAATAAGCAGGCGAACACCCGATATGGAATTTCCGTTGACGATGAACTTCCTCAATTGGGTGAAGCCGGAACCTCTGAGGAATGGAAAGGGAAGTGGGCTGAAAATGTACTGCGAAATGCAAGTATAAAC
Organism: uncultured bacterium; assembly: GCA_964605705.1. GTDB lineage: Bacteria > Fidelibacterota > UBA2242 > UBA2242 > UBA2242 > CAZSDW01. The sequence goes on along the minus strand of CAZSDW010000055.1, from coordinate 3,057 downwards.
CGTACGATTCACACCATTAATGAACCTGGTAAACACACCTTGAAATTTTGGGTAATTGATCCGGGGGTAGCACTGCAAAAAATTGTAATTGATTTTGGTGGTTTAAAACCTTCTTATCTAGGACCCAGTGAAACCAGATTGGAATAGTACATCAAGATAGCTGACGGTAATAACAACTAGTTGGGGGCAATGTATATATTAGCACTGTAATTCAATGTCTTAGTTTGAAAGAATAGCGTGACTGAGGAAGCTGTACCATGAGAAGGAGCACATTCAATTGTGAATCCATGGTTGGTATTGTCACAGATGTGCCGTCGTACTGGAGATAGTTACGTCTAGTATTGAAAGTCAGCTACAAAATGATTATAATAAGAAGTTATAATTTTTGAAAATGAGTACTGGATTAATATCTATTATAAAAAATTTCACTTTTGGAAAGTCATGTAGGTTAATAATACATCAGGAGTATCAAAATGAGAACGAAAGTAATCCTATTAGCGCTTCTATTGAACACATATGTGATCGTTGATTCATTAGCGCAGGAAATGCCCCTTGTCTATGAAGATGAGAACACTGGCGCGGACTGTCCGGAACCGCTAATGCCTACAATTTCCAACCTTCCAAGCATCGACGCTCTGCCCGATCCGTTCATGTGGGCTGATAGTAGTGGTCGCATTTCAACCTTCTCCGATTGGCGATGCCGGCGCGCCGAGATCGCCGCTGAGTTCCAGCATTACGAGCTGGGGAACAAACCGGCTCCTCCGAGCAACCTGGAAGCCAGTTTTTCTGATGGCCAACTCACAGTTGTCATAATTGTTGACGAAGACACGCTCACGCTAACTGCGGCAATCAGCATTCCCGATGGGGAAGGTCCCTTTCCCGCCGTAATTGGAGTTGGATTCGGTGCGACTGGTAGTCTCCCATCTGACATTTTTACCAGTCGTAATATCGCGACTGTCAATTATTTGGATGGACAAATAGCGCCCTCTTTTGGAGGACGCCTCGGTGATGGAGCATTTTTTGATCTCTACCCGGATGTAAAAAGGGGCAGGTTTATTGCTTGGGCATGGGGCGTCAGTCGTATCATTGACGCATTGGAGAAGACTCCTGAGACTAATATTGATCTTACGCGACTGGCAGTAACCGGCTGTTCCTATGCCGGCAAGATTGCCCTCTTTTCCGGGGCGTTCGACGAACGCATCGCGCTAACTATCGCACAAGAACCGGGTGGTGGTGGTGATGCGGCATGGCGCGTCACAGAAACCCTCCTGGGGAACAGGGAAACCCTGAGAAACGCGATCGGTAATGGCTGGTATCACCAAGACCTCTATCAATTCAGCGGCATGCCTAAAAAACTGCCTTTCGATCACCACGAGTTGATGGCTTTGGTAGCGCCCCGTGCGTTGTTTGTACTCGGAAATCCCGATATGGAATGGCTGGCAGAGGAGTCCGGTCATGTCGCGTGTAAGGCTGCCCACGAAGTTTGGAAAGCGCTTGGCGTACCCGACCGGTTTGGCTTTTCCAAGGTCGGTGGTCATGGTCACTGCCAACTCCCGGATAGTCAAAGACCTGAAGTGATTGTTTTCGTGGAAAAGTTTCTCCTAGGGGACGAGACTGTGAATACAGAGGATATTGCAATCAGCCCGTACGATCCTGACCTTTCCCGCTGGATAACGTGGGACACTCCGACTCTTAGAGCATCATCAATTGATATTGGTAATTCTGAAAAAGTGACTGCGCAATTCGATCTTTTGGAAAATTACCCTAATCCTTTTAATCCGGTCACCACCATAGATTATTATTTAAAACAGGAAAACCATGTTCAACTTTCCGTTTATGATGTAACTGGTAAAAAAATCAGGACGCTAATAAACAGACGACAGACTGCTGGCAAACAAACATTTTCATTTGATGGATCTGAATTGGCAAGCGGTATTTATATTTATACACTACAAGTTGGAAAATTTGTAAAAAGCAGAAAAATGTTGTTATTACGCTAGCTGGACAGTAAAGGAAATGTCGGGATGCCTGATCGTAGTATCAAAACGATCCCACGCCTGTTTCACTGAGCTTTTCCCGGGAAACTAGTACGCTTGTATAGTCAGTTTAAATTATTGAACAAGGGATAGAAAGCCAGACTAAAAGATAGTTGTGCCGAAAACCGGACTTGAACCGGGACGATCCTAAGGACCGAGGGATTTTAAGTTATGTGAGTTCTATCGTATAAAACAATCCGTGTCCCGCCGGTATCCCGAAAATTTGACTTTTATCTTTCCATCTCATATAATAACTTCATCAATTAATCAGAAGTTATTATGAATAATCGATTATTATTACTATCAATTTTCGTGATTGTTAGTCGGATCTCAATTTATGAAATCACCGGCTGCTTAGTCGAGACACTGTCCATCCCCACCAGCATGCTGGGAATTATTTGCAGCAGTGGGATGCATCCCATTACAGTTCGGGAGTGTGTTTCTATCGAATTCAAGCGGTGGATTTTCAGCAGGTGAATTCATCTGAATGCTTTTTCAGGATTATGTTTGAAATCTTATAAACTTAACATTTACTAGTGTAAAGGAGGATCTGTTGTGCATATTAAACATCCACGATCTAAGATGAGTATGACCGTATTATCAGTTTTTACGGTTTTATCGATTCTTTGGATATGCTCTATCAAAGCTGAGGAAAAGGACCATCAGGTATACCCGGAATTGGGGATTACTACTTCTGCTTTTATGATACATCCCAGTATAGGTTACTGGTGGGGCAGAGTAGGTCTTCGTTTTACAGGAATGTATTTAAAGAAGGACCATCATGAATTCCATCTCAATCTTGGTTACGAGTTGTATGGCTCAGAAAAGATTCAGCATAGTATTAACCTTTTAACAAGTAGGATTTCGGGTAGTGATCCAGGTGCAGATTATAGGTATTGGGCAACAGGTATAGCATATAGTCTTAATTACAGGGGATTCTTAATTGAAATAGGAATTGCGCGGCCGTGGAAAGATGACATTGGCAACCTTTCTGATGATCCTGTTGTTCCCTGTGGATATT
>CAZSDW010000054.1:1991-18525 GCA_964605705.1 uncultured bacterium | reverse complement strand
GCAGGCAATTTAATCACATTAATTGATGTTGTGCGCTTTTTGGAGATTGGCTTATCAAATTCAAAAACTTATGTATAGATGTTGGTATTTGATGATGTAGAAAATTAATGATGCTCTGACAGAATTTCCTATCAGATGATTTTTTAACAAGGAGCTTGCTTGCTGGATACTTACCAAATGTATTTCAAATCTTTTATAGGGAAATGTTATAACGTTCATCAATGTACATTGCCTGGAACATTTCTATATGTCTACACAGAAGATCTAATATCCCACTCATGCTTCACAAAAACATTCCCTGCATGTGTATCAGATATTTTATTACTACTGACTTTTTCATTTTCATGAATCACCAAATCGTAAGCATGTTCGATAAAATCATGAACTTCAAATTGATCGGCAATCCAAAGATTCAGGTAGTAATTACCTGGTAGAAGAGGAATGCTTTTTATATGACAATATATGGAAATGTGGTTTTCAATACAGCCCAGACATTGCTGGGAATCAATATTATATAATCGGAAGAGTGTTTGTCCCAGATTGTTTTTAACATAAACCGCGATTTTCGGATTTAATATTCGTTGTTGAACGTCTAAATCTATTTTAATGGTGAAATTATCGCCAGTGGAGACATCAGGTTTCAGATTCAAATCCTCATCAAGGATCTGAATTTTCTTAAATTTAACATCACCGTTACCAGAGCGAATAATATCCGGTGATAATAAATTATCAGGGACTGATTGCCGTTTATGTAAATTGTAATAATGTTCGATTGCTTCGGATGTTTTGCCGTCGAATACTTTCTTTCCGGCATTAATGACAATCGTGCGAGTGCATAGTCGTTCAATAGCCGCCAGATTATGACTGACAAATAAAACGGTCCGCTTACTTTGAGTAATATTATCAATTTTGTCCAGGCACTTTTTCTGAAATTCGTAATCGCCGACCGCCAGCACCTCATCAATTAACAGAATATCTGAATCCAGATGGGCGGCAATGGAAAAGGCTAATCGCACGTACATTCCACTGGAATAGCGTTTGACGGGAGTGTCCAGAAATTTTTCATCGATTCCGGAAAATGCAACAATGTCGGCAAATTTCGTTTTAATCTCGGACCGCTTCATTCCTAATATAGCCCCGTTCAGGTAGATATTTTCACGTCCGGTCAAATCAGGGTGGAATCCCAGTCCAATATCCAGCAGCGATGATACAGTACCCTGGATATGAATTTCTCCGGCACTGGGCGGTGTGATACGGCTGATCAATTTTAACAGAGTACTTTTACCGGAACCGTTGAAACCAATAATGCCCAGAACCTCACCGGAGTTTACCGTCAGATTGAAATCTTCCAGCGCTTGAATAACTTTATTTTTATCAGACGATATTGTTATATTATGATCTTTACGGAATAATCCGATAATTCTATCCCGCATAGTATCAAAAACGATTTTTTGACCCAGTCGATACTGCTTTGACAGATGTTCAATATGAATGATCGTTTCCGGTTTTTCCATATTAGACAACATCCGCAAATCGGTCCTCTGATTTGTTAAAATAATAAATCCCGATAGCAAAGAACAAACATGACATGATTAACGCGAATGCCAGTGAGTTCCAGTTGAATGCTTGGTTTAAAATTGCAGAACGGAAGCCGGTAACAATTCCGGATAATGGATTAAGGTAAATGATAAATTCATATCTGGAACTAAGCAGTGACGGCGGATAAATGACCGGAGTCACGAACATCCAGATTGTTAGTATAAAGGGAATAATGTGCCGGATATCTCTATAAATTCCTGAAAGAGCGGCAATCAGTGTCCCAAATCCGATTGCGGTAAAAATTGTCAGAAAGATAAGAGGCAATATCATTAAAAATTCCCATGAAACTGAAAAATGGTAGAAGATCATAATTCCAATTAAAACAGTGAATGATAGACCGAAATCGATCAATTGACTGCCGATCGCACTCAATGGAATTAATAGCCGGGGAAAATAGACTTTATTGATCAGACCGGCATGATTGATAATTGAATTGTTGCACGCAGATATTGAATTGGCGAAGAAAGTCCAGGGAATTAAGGCGGAATATACAAAGATTGGGTAAGGGACATTATCGGATGGTATTTTCGCAAATCTGCCAAAAAGAATCGAGAATATAACCATTTGAGTCACCGGTTGAATAATTGCCCAGGAAATACCAATCAGGGTTTGTTTATATTTGACAATGAAATTTTTCCAAACCAGGAAAAATAGTAAATCCCGATACTGATTCAATTCTTTGAAAGGAATTGAAAAACGGTGTTGATCTGCTTTTATTATCGTCAGATTTGGCTGCATGGATTCAGAAATATTTTCGTCTAAATACGGCTCCGCCGTCCTCAGTCACAATAAACATTCATAATTGTGAGCTGCCCTCTATTGGTGATGATTAGAATATCACCAACTTTTATCAGAAAATCAGTAAAATTATTGGGTAAATTCTCTCAGAATATCATTGATTTTAACGATTGCCTGCTCAATTGAAGGAAATTGTTTTGGGAATTGTTCATATAAATTTACAGCAATATCTTTTACCGATCTTGTCCCATCGACATTGCTTAAGATATAATTGACGATTTTGCCATTGGAGTTTAATTCAGGACTTCTTTCGGGATTAAATTTATCAATAGCATCTCGATTAAAAATTTTACTAATGAAAGTATTATGTTCCTGTTGGTTATTTTTAAATTTCAACGCCCAACGATAATTAATATCTTCTGTGTACTTGGAATGATAACTGTTAAAGTCAACAGTGATCACATCATTTTTCACAACTTTTACCGGGTAGCGGAAGGGAAAAAACATCTGTCCCCAGGTATTCGCTGGCGCATTGGGTGAATTGGAAAAATATTGGTCTGGTGTAAACCAACAGTCCCACCATCCGATAATTCCGTGTATAATCCCAGCATCGGTCACTTGAATCTGATTCGAAAAATTAAAGACAATATCTTCACAATTTATCAGATCGATATTTCTGAGAGTTATCTCGTCAGACAGCATTTTTATTCCCGGACTACTCGCATAGTGAGCCTGGTTAAAAATCAGTTCAGTTGTATATTCCCAATTAATATCATAAGCATTTGTGTCTGTCCAATTATCGGGAGCGAGGTTTTTATACAGCTCCGGATATTCGACAAGCGCGAATTTTAGAACGAAACCGTTTGGAATAAATTTGCCGCTGCTTTTTAAAAAACGTTGCCTTGTATCGACTATTGTCTCAAATAGTCCCTGGTAGTTAAACATAGGAGTGTAATCTTCCATGATAATGAAATCGACTTTTTCTGGTAGTTGGACATTTTTCGAATGCGAATGATAAAAGGTAATTTTATCACGGAAACCATTTCTTCCAGCGATCTCTTTTCCAATCGAAAAAACTTCTCCTTTTTCGATTGCATAGATTGCTTTGGCATGATTCATTGCAGCAAAAAAGGAATAGGTGCCCAATCCAAATCCGATTTCAGCGACAACTGAATTTTTATCGATTAAGCTTCTAATAGCCTTTTTGAATTCATTAATCCGGATACTATCATACAGTAAATTACGATAATATGATAGCATGTTAATTGTTCTCTATTAATAGTTGAGATAGCTTTTGCCGTTCTCTGTGATCCATCCGAAAAGGATTCGGCAGCAACAACTCATAATGGCGAATATTCTTAAAGATGCCTGAAATAAAATTCGATATATTCTTTTTTACAATTGAATGATTATAGAGATGTTCAAGAAGATAAGGCAATGCCTGGTATTGCTTCAATTCAGTCAATTTGAAGCTGGATTCATTCGAATTTTTTAAATAAAAGATTTTTTTAACCTTGGGTAATTTAGTAATAGTTACTGTTCCAAAGAGGGTCGGAGGCAGGTAGTAAATTTCCGTTTTTTTTTTGTCCGTAGTATAGATGGCATTGATATAATTATTTTTTAAGGATTGATCGATTGGGTGATACGGTTTAATAATAAAATTTCTTAAGAAAGAGTAGAGCTTTTGATCGTCCAGGTTCATGATTCCAAATTCGTCAGACAGTAACTTCCATCCCAGCTGCATCAGAACAATACTTATACTGGTTTTTCCGCTTCCTGAATTACCTAGGAAAAGGTAACCATTTTGATTATACTCAAGGGCAGCCGCATGAAATTTTAATTGAGTCTTATAACTTTTAATAAAATCATTGACGATCTGCCATTCAAGGGCATAAATGATTTTATTGATAGATTTGTTACGGTGTGTTAACCGGGTGTTTCGGTACAGGCAAAATTTGTCATTCGACGCTTCGATATTATATAAAACCTCCGGAAGTGATCCGTGACTGCTTATTAATGACGTAAATACACTTGATTTGATTTTATTGTGTAAAATCTTAGGAGAATGGATTGCTATAGTTTTGTCAGGACTTCCCGAATGAAGATATAGCATTATGTGGATAATAAATCGAGAGATTGAAATTTATTGATAATATCAATAACTCCATCTGCCGGTTGGAGTTCATATTCTTGAAAGTTTTCTTTTACTAATGTAATTATTTCTTTTATTGAATGTTCCCCATCGCAATAAACCCAGATAAAAGCCGCTGAAGGATTCAGAGTATGAACCAGCTCGGTTTCCGGTTCAAGCAGTACTGCACCATCTTCCAGGGGTTTGAATAGAATATTATTTTTTTTCTTTGGCTTGTAATTGTGATCGGTAATCATAATCTATATTGTACCCAGTTTTACCCTGGTGATCTCTTCTTTAAGATCTTCCAGCTTCTGCATTTCGATTTCTTCAATAAACGGTATGGATATTACCAATCCGCAGACCAGCCAGAATGGTTCCATGATTCGAATAATAATAAATGTGTTTGCGCCAATTCCGTGGGTCATCATTGAAATGGTTGCAACAAAGAATCCCTGGGCGAAGTATTTAAAGAAGGGTATCTTTGAATTTTTAAATACTTTCCAGGTTTCATTTAATACGGAATACAATAGATACATAAAAAATCCTAAACCGATAAATCCTGTCTCAATCAAGACGCGCATGTACTGGGCGTCCAGGAAACGCCAACCGGTTATTCCATATCCGAACAAGGGGCTTTTTTTAATTCCTCCCCAGGCATCTTTCCAACTACGAACCCGTTCCGATGCGGATGTGTCAAGTGTGAGCCCACCAACATTTTCCTGAAGGGTCGCTGCATAACCCTGTTGTTTTTGAAATGTATATTTAACCCTGTCAATAACTGTATCTGGTAATACAATTGGTGCCATGAGTATTAAAAAAACAACAAAACCAACGATAATCCAGCGCCTGTTACTGAGAATAATATAGGCAATAATCACTGGAATAGCCGCTGCCCAGGATCCCCTGGAATTTGTAAGAAGAAAAGGAAATACAGAAATTGCTGTCAACCATAGTAATAATCGACGGTGTTTTGGAGATGGAATTATTCCTGGTTGCAGGATGAGACTTAGATTTATAGCGATTATAAATATCAAGTAACCACCAAGCGTATTAGGCTCTCCTGCATCACCTTCAAAGGGTGCCGTCAGTCTTTTTCCGGAAGGTATCTGTAATACGGCTACAATCACAACAATAGCAAATGTTACCAATAGAGCGATAGTAAAATTATCAAATTGTTTTTTTGATCGGACTTGATTTACGACTAAAAAATATACCAGAAAATACTCGATATATTTCAGGACGAAAAACAAACCATTCAATGGTTTCACATTATGAAAAAGCATGCCGGCACCGGTCGCAAAAAAACAGATGAAAGTGTAGTAAGCAATTGGTTTGTTTAATGGCGATTTTTTAAATAATCCCAGTTCCTTATAAAGTGCTGTTTTTGCTATCCAGGTGAATAAAATTATGAATAATAAAACGTCGTCTATACGAATTGTTACTCCCTCACCGTGTGTTGTTCTGGTTCCAAGTTCCGGTGATAAAAGCATTGAGAAGATAAGTGCATAAATGGCGAAATCAGAATCAATAAAAGTTAGAACCAGAACACCTAAACCAAGGGCTGCCGTAATAGCATATACGGTATCAACTTTTACTAAAATAATGGCGACAACTACACAGATGGGAATTGAAATTATTGCTGTGATAAGATTGGTATTATAATCAAGAAGCCGGTTTGCCATTTATATACTATAAGCCCTCTGCTTCTTTAGTTTCTTTATTAAAATATTCTTCATACTCTTTAATCTCTTTATTGCCGCGGTTTTCGAGAATATCGATGTAATTTTCATCGTAATCTTTTTTCTTTTCCCGATAGCTTTTTTCATAATTCTCACGCAATCTGGTCTCTCGACGTACTGCTGAACCTCTAACCAGAGCACGAGAAATGGTTTCTTCCATTCGCATATTACCAATCATGATGTAAATCCAGCGAGGGATGCCCTTGACAACAACCTGAATACCAAAGGCAACGAGAAAACTCAGTGGTATAAGCCCGTAAAGCATTTTTTTTTCAATACTTTTTAGTCTCTTGTGTTTTTTTCTATGGTAATGATATCCCATATTAGTAAGGAAATAATGTTTATATTGAGAAATTATAGTGACTTTATTTGATAACTAATAGCCCTCTTTTTCTTCCTTAAAGATTTTCTGATATTCCTGAATTTCTTCTTTTTTCTCTCTGCGTTGAATTTCCTGATATATTGCATCGTCCGTATCCAGTTGAGATTTTTTATATTCCTCAAATTGGTTTACAATACTTTCTTCTGAAGCTGAATACTGACCAGAACCATATGTAGAACCGATAGTATAGGAACTATTTGCTTGGAATTTTTTCTCGGTTCTGAATTGTGCTTCTTTTGCTTTTTCTGCTGCATAACCGGCAATAATTTGTCGTGATCTCCAGGCTTCTTTTTCTAAAAAATCGATCATTCTATCAAAAAATGCCGGTACTCCTCGAACGGTGATCTGGATTAGAATAGCCACAACGATTGCGGTGGGTATCCCGTATTTCAGGACTATTTTTTCTCCCCGTTGCAACCGTCGCTTTTTTCTTTTATTATAATAATAACTCATATATTATCAATGAAATCCGATAAAAATTGTTCCTGATTAACGAGCAATAATCAACTTTCCAGTCAATGTTGGATTTATTTGGAGAAATAAATTAGCGATATCTTCGGATTTAAATGCCCCGATTAGTGAAGCATACTGTCCACTACCTACGGATTTCAAATAGATAAAATCCTTATACTCTGGATAACGTTTTTTTTCGGATGCTAATTTATCGGGTGAAGAAAATTTTGAGACGAGAATTGCATAGGGTAAATTTATCGGTATTAACTCACCTTCGAATCCAAGAAATTGAAGTTCTGTTGCCCTTTCGGTAGCTTTATTGCTTGAGGAGAAAGCCCCATAACAGACAATATAATTCCGTGAACTTGGTCCGGTAAATTCCAGCGTGATAAAACCTTGATTCATTCCCTGGTTTTTGTATTGGTTAATCATTGATCTTGCTGATTGAAGTGTCGAGTATTTCCCTAACTTAATTGAATAAGGAGTGGCTGGTAACAACTGTTCAGGGGAATCTTCGGTGACGATAGGGATAATGGACGAAGTAGTAGTACTTATATCGGGGAAAGGGGATTGTGGAATAGTCCGAGATTGAGTCGGAAGACTTACACGTTCGGAAATTTGTTCCGGAATGATTATCTGGTCCTTTTCTATTTTTGATGAAACTTCTTTAGTAATTGTCTCCGGAATAGGAACGGATATTTTTTCAACGTTATATTTTTCCTGAAGATCTTTCAATTCTGATGGTGCCTTTGAAATCTTTTGTCCAAGTGTATCAATTATAATGGCTTCCGGCACCATGTCATAAGTTGTATCAATTAGAGATGAAGTCGCCGTATTTATTGGTTTTTGTTTACTCGCCCGGGAACAAGATTTGATATTGTTTGAAATTATGCAACTCCCGCCGATTAATCCGATTATTGCTACAACAGCAGCTGCAACCCGCCACTTTCGGATCCGGTCCAAAATGGTGGAATGAAGTCCTTCCTGTTGATTTAGAAAAAATTTATTCAGAAAATCAAGTACTTTATTTGTTGGAACTGCGCTCTTTGTATCCCCGTAGGAATATTGGTATTCATATCCATATCGATAATCAGCATAGTCGGCACTGATATCGGCTTTCATTCCGTTAATACAAACACCCAGTACATCTGCTTTGAGCATCTCTAACTGTGATTTTGAACGACGCAATGTGCCCCGCGAAATTTTTCCCTGATAATAGACAAGAAGCGTTGTATCAACTTTTGCCGCAAGCACAGTCGAATCGGTCGCCTGGATGACCGGTGCCGTATCGAAAATGATCAGATCATATCTTTCTTTCAGGTCGCTGATTACCGTATCCATTACCTTTGAGGCAATAATTTCAGATGGATTTCTTTCGTGTTTTCCGGCTGTCAGGATATTGAGATACTCGATTCCGGGAATATTATCGGTTCTGAATGTATCTGTCGCCATCGTACCCATCATCAGATCGCTCATCGTGCGAATAACTGAATCGAGATTATCCCTTCGTAAAACCACGTCTGTCAAACCTGGTTCCCGCTCTATCCCAAACAGTTTTGAAATTCTGGGTTTTCGTAAATCGGCTTCAACAAGGATTGTATTTAAACCAATTTGTGCCATGGATACAGCAAGGTTGACAGCGATCGTCGTTTTACCTTCACTGGCAACTGACGAGGTAACCATCAAACACTTGTAGCCTTTGTCCATAAGACCAAAATGTATATTTGTTCGTAAAGCCCGAAATGCTTCTGCCATTGTTGATTTCGGATTGTAATGGGATACAAGCCGGGCTTGCATCTCCAGTATTTCTTCGGGAATAGGCGTATCAATTTTTTCCAGTAATTGAGTCTTAATATCTTCAATATCAACAAATGGCACAATCCCAAGCACAGTGGTATCGAGAGTTTTTTCAATATCATCGATGGTACTGAAGGTCGTATCAAGTGTCTCTGCTACAAAAGCGAGAATAACACCAAGAATAATTCCAATTACTGTTCCAATTGCAGTTGTCGGACCAATCATGGTCGGATTGACGGGCTGTGTCGGTAAAAAGGCAGGTTTAATCAGAAATACTTCATGAACCAGTTCAGATTGTTTTATTAGGGCTTCTTGATTTCGGGCTTCTAGCTGTTGATAAAGCTGTTTATTGATTTCCAACTCTCGCTCAAGATTCTGCAAGGTGAAATCAAGCAGGGGAATTGAGCGATAACTTGTAGATAATTTTTTCCAATGTTCATAGATATTATTTTCAGTCTGTACAAGGGTTTCCCGATAGGTTTTTAATTCTTCAATAAATCGTCGCCGCTTTGCTTCTATTTGCGCGTGGACACCCAAGACAGTAGGGTGGTTTTCAGTATAGTGTTGCAGATACTGACGCTCGTTTGCTGATAACTGATTTAACTGGGATTGAATTGCAGTTAAAACAGTATTTTGACGGTTCAGAAGCAAGTCGAAAGATATATAGTAGATATAATCCGGATTCTGATCGATTTCAAAAAGAATATTATCAAGTTGATTAATGTCCGACCTTATTTCTTCGAGCTCACTTTCATCGACTGTGATTTCCGCACTAAGTCGTGAAGCAGTACCTTCAAGAAGCAGAATCTGATTTTGATCTTTATAAGCCCGGATTTTACTCTCTGAATTTTTATAATTTATCTCTGCTTGTTTCAACTGATTGGTTATTGCTCTTAGTGCTTTGAATGCCGTTGCATTTTTTAACTGATAACTTTCTTCAATATATACCTTTGCCAAGGCGTTTGCGAAATCGGCGGTTCGTTGTGGTTCATAATCAGTAATTTTAATATTAATTATATTAGTCAAGCCCTCTTGCTCGGTTTTTATACGGGCTTTTAATCGTTCTATAATGGAGAAAAATTCAGGATTATTCCTGATTTCATCTGATGTAAGTGTCGAGTCAAGGAGTCCCATTTCTAAGGCAGCTTTTTCTACCATCGGGATGCTTTTGATTTCTTCTCCGCGGGTCGCCATCTCATCACCGGCGTACCAGTTGAAACTTTGCAGGTACATTCCGGTCAGATCCGTAGATTTATCAATTTTCAGGCTGGCAGTCGCCTGATACATCGGGGTTGGTTTATTCATCATTGCGAAAAAGAAGCTGAAACCACCCAGCATGACTACTGTCACAATGACAATAATCTTCTTCTTCTTTATAATTCGCCAGTAATCGCGAAGATTAAGTTCGTATGATGCCATTCCTGATCTCTAATTAAACTCTAGAAAAAACTAAATATAGCGTAAGTACGGTAGAAATTACTGAAAAAATAATAGAAAATGGCTGCAACTTTTCCGATAACCTTACAAAAAATCCCCGTTGTCTTTTCTGAACTACAATCCTGTCACCATCTTCTAAAAATACATTTTTACTATCGTCACGTTTAAATAGGAAATCCTCAAGATTAAAAATTATCGGGCGTCCCTGGCGTCTTGTGACGACAATTTCACGCAGATCAGCTTGATCGGTAATTCCACCGATATTTGCCAGGAATTCCGCTAGCTGAATGTTTCCTTCAATCGGGTAAATACCTGGTCTAACGACCTGCCCAAAGACAAATACATTTCTCGAACTCAGTTCCAGAACATCAACTGAAACGACTGGTTCACGAAAATAACGCTTTGCCATTTCAGCCAAAATATCCTGAGACTTGTCAACAGTCATACCGCCCAGATGAACCAATCCAAACAACCGGTGAAATATATTTCCCTCGGTGTCCAGCACATATGTTTCTGATTGAGCAGGATTGGTTTCCATTAATGCCATCTCATTAATCGTAATTTCAAGGACATTTCCGTATTGCAGCACATAATTTTTGGATAAGCGACCGTACTTTTCCTGAACCTTGAAACGCGGTACAATGATTTTGTCTTTATCTTTTAAGATAATGTTGTTTACGGGTTCATTGGTAAACAGGTACTTTTCCATATCAAAGATAATACTACTTCCATCTTGACGTGAAACCGTGATTCTTGTGAGATCCGCTTCAGGTGTCGTCCCGCCATTTTCGATGATAAATTCAGCTATTTTGGTATTGGGTTTTATTGGGAAGACACCGATCCGGCTGACTTCTCCGTAGAGGATGACCTTTATACTTGTCTTTTCTACGACACTGACAGAAACCCTTGGCTGTGTGAAAAACTGTGAAAATTTTTCGGTCAATACTTCCTCGGCTTCCACAATAGTCATACCGCCGATGGATACAACTCCCAAAAGTTCATGAAAGATAGTGCCATCCGCTCGGATGGTAAAAATATTGCTTCTCTCAACAGGATTCCCACGATTATCGACATCGATATAGGATATTGTAATTTTATCAGAAGGTTGCATTATTGTCATCTCGTCCACGTCCGTACTTGGTTGTAAGGGTTCCTGGGCGAATGACCGTCCTAAAATGATAAATACCAGCAGGCTCCACAATAATGACATATAATGTTTTTTCATAAATTTCCTGTTCATTGTGTGGGAGGGCATATCCATCGGTTTTTTCAATATGTTCATTGTAGAAAAGAAATAATGATTTTATTTGAAAAAACTGGTGACAACTTTTGCCAGGACACTATTTGTTAGGTAATTCAGATCGATCGGTTTTGTGATATAGTCCGCGGCACCATTCTTCAGTGATTCCAGTGCAATATCCTTATCAGCCAGCCCGGTTATCATGATAATGTCCAATCCCTCATACTTGGGTTTGATTTCTTTAAGGAAATTTACACCATCACCATCGGGAAGTTTGATGTCGAGCAACATAATTGCCGGACCGAAATTTTCGATCTGTTCCCTTGCTTCTGCCTGTGAATATGCTTTTGCGACATCGTAGCCTTTTTGGAGTAATAAATCTTCAAGAAGTTCAACAATGTCATGTTCATCATCAACGATAAGTATTTTTGTTTTCATAAGCCTCGTCCATTTGTTGCAATTTAATTATATGTACTTTCTTAGTCAAATATTAATACTATCTTAATACCGAAAGAATTCCGTACAACCTTTAGAACAAACTGCGAACTTTTTATGTGCTTTGATATGTTTTCGGTAGTCCCGATAAATGTCATTGTTCCAGATATCACGGAAACGGTTTTCACGGATATTTCCGGTGATAAAATTCATTGAGTGATAGGGACGTACTGTTCCATCGGGAAATACATATGCTGTCATCCAAAGGCTCATGCAGCGGTTGCGGTAAGAAGTCGATTCAAATTCAAATTGGGTGTACCAGCGACGAACCTCATCGTCATCAAAGTTAGGAAATATACTGATATCCATTTTTGATTTGGTCTGCTTAATCCAATTAAACTCACTAATTAAATACTCAACATCAATCTCCGGTGGATTTTCCCGGGAAAATCCAATCCAGTCTGTCGGTCTTTGATTAAATCGGTCATGAAACGATTCAATAAATTGTTGAACTGTAGGTTTTGATAAAAATAAAAGATGATGGAAGGTCAATCCATTTGCGTTTATACTCTGGGCAATGTCAACAGTATCTCTGATATTGCGGTAATTTTCTCTCCAAAGTGTACTGTTGACATTGATGATAGGATTTTTACGATGGGATTTCTGTTTCAGCTGATCAAGTAGCAGAAATCCGTTGATGGAACGCTTAAAGGTACCGGGTACTCGCCGAATGGAATCATGGATTTCTTCAGGACCATCCAGGGAGAAAATGATTTCGTCCAGCCCCGATTCGATGATTTTCTCAGCATAGTTTTGAATGAAAGTACCATTTGTTACAATATTACATCGGAGACCAGCAGATTTGATTGTTTTTATAATTTCATACCAATCGGGATGAATGAAAGGTTCTCCGCCAAAGAGGGTGATATTTGGTCTGAATCCACGGATGTCGTCAATGATGGATTTGATCTCTGCAAGGGTCAGTTGCTGTTTCAGGATGTCTTTTCCGAATTCGTTAAAGGCGCCATTTTCGCCCCACTGACCACACATCAGGCAGCGAAGATTACACTTATATGTCAGAAAAAGAGATATCGTTTCCGGACAATAGCTTTTTCCATCATTAAAAATATGATAAGATAGCGCCGATTTTGCACGATGTATTAAATTTCGACTGGCGTAAAGTGGCTGCGAGACAGATTTTTGGATAGCGCGAATTAAGTTTTTTTTCGGGATCATTAAGCCATCTATATACTAATTTTAAACTGGTATGGGGAAGCTTCGGCTCCGATAACTACGGTATTTTCACCTTTGTTAAGGTCGATCTTGTAATTATTGACGTTCCCTCCAATATTCTTACCATTGACAGTCGTGCCAAGGCTGCTTCCGCGGTCGAGAATATAGAACTGATTCTGGTAGAAATTGATAGACATATGGTTTTTTGAAACATTGTAGGGGAGAACGTCGTCTATTGACAGGTCATTATTGACAAAAATCGCATCTGAGACATGCGAGCTGTTGCGTCCGATTTTGAATGGAAATTTTTGAATATTGAGAACTTTGTTGTTAAGAACACTTTGTGCTTCGCGGGTTAAACCGGTCAGACGGACAGTCGGAGTGGTGACATCTTTGGTCGTAGTGTCAGGTCTGTTTATTTCGTTTTCAAGGCGGACCACCAGATCATTTGTCTGTCTTAATCGTTCAAAAAATGCCCTGAGGATAGGAATAATAACGGATTTTTTATCATCCAGTAATCCCATGAAATCATCACGGGTTATTTCATCAATGACAACCATGTTTTTAGCGATAATTGTTGCCGAGCGTGGTTTATCTTCGATCAGCCCCATTTCGCCGAAAATATCTTCCGCTTCCAGAGTCGCCAACAGAAGATCGGTATGTTGTGTCTTCTTTTTTACCTCTACTGTGCCCTCTTTTAAAATATAAGCAGAATCGCCAAATGTTCCCTCTTTAATGATCGTTTCGCCAGGATTGAATCGCATCTCTTTCATCAAACCGCTCCTCTTTTGGTTGGATTTAATATAACATATCATCGGCGTAAATTAAATAATATAATTTATCCTCGCATGAGTAAAGGTTAAATACAAAAAATATAATATCTTAACAGCCAAATTTGGGGGCGTCAGTATTTTTTATACCTTAACCGGCTAGAATGAAACCTATTAAAGCACCCCATTCTATGCTGATAAACGGATTACTGGTGAAAGGACAGTTACCTGACCGGCAACCGATAGATTTACTTATTCAAGATTGTGGACAATATTTCCTTTTAGGATTATTTCGGATGCAACACTGATTCCGGATTGTTTTTGAGATGTAATGGTAATCATTATTAGTTATTGAAGACTGTAAATCGGCATTACCAACCAGGAAAAAACAGATTGGGATAAGGATTTTATATGTAATTTTAACTTCACATGTTTTATTATCCTAAGTGTTACTTATGTGTCCATCAAGATTCTGCTTTGGATTAGAAGATGCCAGATGCTGTTGGATAAATAGCCGATAAGAAAAAAAGGATTGTATCATTGCCTTTTTATTTTACTTTAATAAATAATAAATTATAAACAGGAATTTAATAAATTCTAATTATAAATCGGCGAAATCATATCTCAAGTAAATTGAATATCTCAAACTTTTGGATAGGACGGTAATGAAGATTATTAAACTGGGAACTAACTGTCCATATTGTAGGAATACCACCCGGAAACGGATCTATAAAAAAGGCTTTTTTTATGAATGGATCCCCTTGGCAAAACGCTATTCATGCCGATGGTGCTATGGCGCATATACAACAATATTAGGTTGCTTCAGTGTCGGAATTAAATAAATATTGGGCACTGAATTTTTATAAAATAACTTCACGAATATTTATTTCAGATTTTTTACCATCGAGACGGATGTAATCGCCTGAATGAGGATCGAATCGGTAGTCATTTTGCCATTCGGCGAAGTTTTCCGTAATCTCGCAGATAGCAGTAGCTATTAAATCAATTTCGCAATCGGTCATGGTGGGGTGCAGAGATACTCTTACCCAGCCAGGCTTGACACTAAGATCCCCGTGATCAATTTTTTCAGTAATCTCTTTCGATTTCTTGGCATCAATATGAAGAAGAACATGACCATAAGTACCGGCACACAGACAGCCGCCACGGGTCTGGATACCGTATCTGTCATTTAAAAGCCGGACAAATAAATTATAGTGAATGTCGTGGGAATAAAAGGACACGAAGGCGATCCGGTTCCGATTGTGTACTTCCAGAATTTCGATACTGTCCAGATTTTCAATCTGATTTATAAATCGATTTACCAGGTAATGTTCCCGCGCAATGATTTTCTCGATACCCATCTGTTCTTTTAATAAAATCGATAAAGAGGCTCTAATTGCCTGCAGGAAACCTGGCGTACCACCATCTTCACGCAGTTCGATATCATCGACAAACCGGTGCAGGTGCCATGGATTTGTCCAGGTGACAGTACCACCACCCGGATGATCGGGGACTCTGTTATGATAGAGATTTTTATTAAAAATTATTACTCCAGAAGAACCCGGACCGCCAAGGAATTTATGGGGTGAAAAAAAGATTGCATCCAGATGCTGGTTTTTGTTTTTGGGGTGCATATCCATTTTTACATAGGGTGCTGAACCGGAAAAATCCACAAAGCAGAGGCGCCCAAATTTGTGTAATATTTCAGCCATTTCATGGATTGGCGTTACAATACCAGTGACGTTTGAACAGGCTGTAAATGAGCCGATAACCGTACTCCTGTCCTTGTTCGTCTCCAGTACCTCGCGAAGATGATCAAGATTCGGTGTTCCGTCACTTTTTTTACACAATATCGCAATATCGACGCAACACTCTTCCCAGGTCGTCTGGTTGGAATGATGTTCCATATGGGTCAGAATAACCAGTGGACGGTCTGTGCCGCATAGAGTAATTTTATCTTTGAATTTTTCCGGAATGCGCAATCCGAGAATTCGTTGAAATTTATTGATCACGGCTGTCATTCCAAATCCGGCAAAAAGCAGTACATCATCTTCAGATGCGTGGACATGTCTTTTTATAATGTCATGAGCTTGACGATAGGCAGAGGTCATTAGTGTACTTGTCGAGGTACTTTCAGTGTGAGTGTTAGCCACATAAGGTCCTAATCCATTGCTGATGTAATCTTCAATCGGTTTATAAAGACGACCACTAGCCGCCCAATCGGCATAAACAATCGGCAATATTCTCTGTGGCAATTGAAGCTTTAAGTCATTACCGATAATTTTTTTGCGGAATTTATGAAAATACTTTTCCAGTGTATCCACGGAAATCCTTTATTATTTTATGCAAACGAACCAATTTTCAATACCCAAAAATATACAAAATATTTATCGATGGTTGGAATTATTTTTCAGAAAACTATCCTCCGCTCTGGGAGGATAGTTTTTGTAGCGGAGCAGGGATTCCCACCGAAGGGGTCCCTCTGGGAGAACCCCGGACACGCGGAAATCCACTTAAATCTTAAGAATAAAAAAAGGCATACTATTCAAGATAAATTTTGTAGCGGAGCAGGGATTC
>CAZSDW010000054.1:0-1891 GCA_964605705.1 uncultured bacterium | reverse complement strand
AAGAATAAAAAAAGGCATACTATTCAAGATAAATTTTGTAGCGGAGCAGGGATTCGAACCCCGGACACGCGGATTATGATTCCGCTGCTCTAACCGACTGAGCTACTCCGCCATACAATAAGCGGCGAAATTTAATAAGTCGGAACATTGGAAACAATAGTTAATTCCCCTGAGATATTTGGTTCATAGATTTTCCGGAATATTTTCAGGTTGCTATTTCAATTCCCATTGCCCAAATTCAAATCCCTTTGAAAATTGAATACTCGAGTTTGGATATAGGAGAAAATATGAATCCATTTGTAAAAATAAGCCTGATTCTTGGAATGACATTAACAATCTGTTGGGCAGGTCCACAGGATAAGCCTGATTGGGAAGGTGGTGTGCCGGAAGGATGCACCTCGATTACGGTTGGTCAAAAAGCCAGTGCCGATGGTTCCGTAATGACATCCCATACCTGTGATAGTCATCGGACGCGGTCATGGTTGGATATTGTACCTGCAAAGGATTTTAAGAAGGGTGATATGACTGCTTTAGTCAAACGAGCTCCCGATGACTCTCTGGCAATGCCTTCATACAAACATGATATTGTTGCTGAAATTCCTCAAGTCGAACACACTTATGGTTTTATAAATACCGCTTATCCCTGTATAAATGAAAAACAGTTGGCGATTGGCGAATCCACATTCGGTGGACGAGAATCATTGCACGAATCCGAGCTGAACCTGATTGATTGTCAGCAGTTGGTTCGCCTGATGCTGGAACGTTGCGAAACTGCTCGCGGAGCTTTAGAAATGGCTGGTGATCTGTTAGAAAAATATGGTTGGAGCGATGAAGGTGAATGTCTGACCATTGCCGATACTAAAGAGGTCTGGCATTTTGAAGTCGTCGGTCCGGGCAAGGGCAACAAAGGCGCTATCTGGGTGGCTCAGCGGGTTCCCGACGATCATATTTCAGTCAACGCCAATGGCAGCCGGATTCGGCAGATTGATCTGGAAAAACCTGATTATTTTATGGCTTCAGAAAATGTGTTCCAGGTGGCACAGGACAGTGGCTGGTGGAATCCCGATAATGGTCCCTTTGAATTTGTTTACGCATACGCCCCGGAAAGCCGGCAATCCTATGCCGCCCGTCGGCGGGAATGGCGGGTATTTGATCTGGTTGCGCCTTCCTTGGGATTGCATCCCGATGCGGAGAATTACCCCTTTTCTGTAAAACCCGATACTCTGGTCACTGTCGCGAAAATGATGCAGCTATTTAAAGATTGGTACCAGGGAACAGAATTTGACATTGTAAAAAATATTAAGTGGGAAAATCCCGAAACCGGCAAATACGAAATTTCACCCCTGGCGAATCCCTGGATGCCCTACGACATGTTGCCGCTTTTTAAAATCAACGGCGGTTGGGGCGCGCTGGGCGAGCGTCAGATTGCCCGCTGGTACACGATGTATGCTACGATTACCCAATCCAGGAACTGGTTGCCTGATGAAGTTGGCGGTGTTGTCTGGCTGGCATTTGATAATGTTGCCTCGTCGATCTATGTGCCGCTTTACTGTTCGATTACCGATGTAGCCAAACCGTACAAAACGCCTGGACGAACAAAAGGCTTCAGTCGTGAATCCGCCTGGTGGGCATTTAACAGAGTTGGAACGTTGTCTGCCCATCGTTGGGGCGATATGCATAGAGATGTCTGGGCGGTCTGGGAACCACTGCAGGCGGAACTCATTGCCAACCAGGGTAAAATTGAGTCAGAAGCACAAGAGCTTCTAAAGAAGAATCCCAAAAAAGCCCGGCAATATCTGACTGATTATTCCACAGACTGGGGCAATAAAGTCGTTGATCGCGCCTGGCAGCTGGGCGATGAACTGTGGACAAAATACGACGAGAAGTGGTA
>CAZSDW010000053.1:1244-19250 GCA_964605705.1 uncultured bacterium | reverse complement strand
TGGGAATCGTAGCGATTATCGGCGGTCTCATCGCTTCATTTGCCGGTGACTTTTCCTTTGGACCTTCCATAGCGGCCTTTTTAGGATTGGAACTGCTGGTAGCGGCTTTGATAGCCAAAAGGCAGCCTGGTACAAAGCAGTAACAATCTTTAAAAATCAGATATATTTCAAGAGGTATTGAATGTCTGATAAGATCACATTAGAACTTGGTAATGTCCAACAGACCTTGCTACTTCCACTCTGGGGCAGGGCAATTGAAACCCAAAAGAGAAAACCGCTTCTTATCGATAAAATCGCGCTTTCGATCATACAAACTATCCATTACGATTTCACGACCATCGCCCGGAACATCAGTAAATTGAGTCAGGTATCGTGGATTTCCAGAAGTATCTATTTTGATCATAAGATCGAAGCCTTTATCAATCTTCACCCGGATGCCACCATCGTCAATATCGGCTGCGGTTTCGATACGACTTTTAATCGGATCGATAATGGCAAATTGCACTGGTTTGATCTCGATCTGCCGGATGTCATTGATCTGCGCAAAAAATATATTCCCGAAACTGCCCGGCGACACTTTATATCAAAATCCGTATTCGATATTAGATGGTTCAAAGACATTGGCACTCCGGAATATTTAATGCTTATGTTTGCCGGGGTCATCTATTATTTTAATGAAAACGATATCCGGGAACTGTTTAGCCTGTTTTTTAAACACTTCCCCGGTGTGGACATTATCTTTGATTACAGTTCAAATACCGGTGTCAGGGTCGCCAATAAAATGGTGATCAAGCGCGGCGGGATGGATGCATCAGCGAATTTGATCTGGGGCATCGATAATATTTACGATTTGGAGAAATGGAACATTAGTATCAAAGTACTTGATACTATACCGATGTTCCATAAACATAAAAAAAACTACCCGTTCTTTAAACGTATCGGAATGAACATATCCGATTCGATGAAAATCATGTCACTGGCGCACATCCGAATCGGGTAAAAACAACAACCTCCCGGAGGTTTAGAACCTCCGGGAGGTTGAATACGATTAATGATCACAGAGATTGACACCGCTTTCAAGATCGCCAGCCAGATAGGTTTTAATTATCTCATCAGGATCGGGCGTCAGCACGCCATAATAGACATCAATACAGTTCTGATGAAACAAATCCTGTGCCCGGTTGCCCATGCCGCCACCTATCACGACATTGACGCCCATTTCGTGCAACCAGCGGGGATAGACGCCCGGTTCATGCGCCGGCGGTGTTTGTTTCTCTGATTTTACAATATCACCATTTTCGACTTCATAAATACCAAATTCTTCACAGTGACCAAAATGAGATGACAGTTGTCCGCCTGTCAGGGGAATTGCGATTTTCATGTTTATCCTTTCCGTATTTTTTGTTTTATTAATGCAATCAGCCGTTTCCAGTCCTGCAAACACAGGGCAAAAAATGCTCCGACTGTCCCGGCTGTCGCCAGACCGACCGGGCATCCTGCTTGTCCGCAAAACGGGCAAACCGCAAAGGCAGCATAAAGACCGGTAAATCCGAACCACCAGCCAATAAATCTGAATAAATGACCAAAGGGCGACATTTTCCTTTTTGGTTGTTTTTCAGCGTTCGGCACGGCTTTTACTTTTAATTTATTCATAATCCTGACTGGTTGGTTTTCACATCTACAATCCAATGCCGATAAACAATAAACCAACCATCAATCCGATAATGACATTGATACCTTTCACCAGCAGAAACGACCGCTTCGATTCAGCCAGCAACGGAAGCATGCCGTGACCATCCTGCACAATCGAATTTGCCAGCAATATCCCGAAAGGCAAAGTCCCGTTGAAAAAAAGCGTCACAAACACCAGATGCGGACCCGATTCCGGGATTATTCCAACCAGGACTGCAATTATTAATGTGATAACCAAATTCCCGGCTATCCAGGCTGAAATATCAATGTACTGCATCAAAACGCCGATAACCAATAACGTTCCGAAGGTCCATAGAAATATTTTGGGAATATGCACTTTGACAATGTGATTCCACAAATGCTCTTTTAAAAAGTGTTCCGGGACTGTTCCGACAATAAACAGCGATACCAGCATCGAAACCAGCAGGGTGATTCTAACCCAATTCCATTCCGCCGGTCCAATTTTACCGGTGAAAATAACCGCGGACAGTATCAAAATAATGACAACCAACAAAACCCGCTCCATTGATGAGTGATGTAACTGTCTTTTAATTTCACCCTTTGGAAAACAGATGCAGTTATCTTCCTGATGAAGGGGAAAATCTTTTTCCGGGAGCCAACCCGGCTTACCCGGAAGTTTAATGAATTTATCCGTCAAAAAGCCACTGACGATTCCAATTAAAAAGGTCAGCGCAATTAATAGGAGGGCTTTACCCGGAAACATCGCCAGCATGACAAAGGCTTCATCACCGCTGGTGGCAATCATTGTCGCCACCAAAGCCCCAAAAGACATCATCCCATGAGAAAAAAGAGTCACCGTTGTAAATGCACCAAGACAACCGGGAATCGCCCCCAGTAGTGCAGCAACGACGTACTGCATCCACTTGCCCTTTTTCAGAATGTCATGCCAGACTCCCCTGGTCTGCACGTTGATATATTCGATCACCAGCATCATGACAAAGATAAAACCGGTGATCATGAGACTCTGTTTGAAAGCGCTAAGGATTATCATCTCGCTCCTCACTTAAACTTTTTAGCTTTAATTACAGGGACTTCCTGAGAATGCAATGGTTTCTTTCTGCACCTTTTTCCCATTCCGTGACAATCAAAGCCCAATTGTAAATCAGTCGTTCCAACGCGTCTTTTATAGACTCATCATTCATAATCACACACACAAAATTTTTGCGGATCCGCTTTATATTCGGTCCGAATATTTTTGATATAACCACCGTAACATTTTCTTTTTTCAGGAGTCCGGCGACTCCCTTTGCTTTTTCCGGATTCGCATGGACAGCCTCCTGCTCCTCAATCACATTTTCGATTCTCTTAATAAACAGGGCATTGGTATTTGTCAGTTTATAAATATCATAATATTTCGCATCTCCAAAATGTCGATCAATAAATTTTTCGCCATTATCCGTAGCAACTGCCACCATCATATTATTCATAGTTCCTCATTATTATAACAATCTTAACCTTGTTTAATTTCAAACAGGTTTCCCGATTTATCTTTGATAAAAACAATGTCAAAAGGCTTCCGCTCAATCACGGTCACCGGATAATTTTTCGCCTGGCAAGCATCGATCAGCGCTGGTCGGTTTTCGCTGATAAAGCAGATATGTTCCCATACAACATTGGGATTTTCTTCTGCTAAAAACAATTCAACAAACAGATTACCAATCGTTCCTGCAACAACCTTAATGTCACGATCCTGCCGGAATATTTGCTCTGCAAGCTCTCCACTCAGTGTGAATTCTTTCTGAATTTTCATTCCCAGAATATCCTGATAAAATTCCCGGATATCAGTTTTTTCTATAATAGTCAATCCCAGATGTTGAAATTTTATCGGCATCTAATTACCGTTCCTTTTCAAAACAATAGCGCCGGTTTCAACGCCGATATCCCGGGCAATCACCGGGCATTTGGCTTTTAATAAAAAGTAGATCGGACGTTTTTCAGTCGATAGCCCTTCGTAATTACCCTGCCCTTTGGCGATAATCAGATCAGCATCTCCGAACAGTTCACGAAACTCACGGCTGCAACTTTCAAGGATTGTGCCCGGTGCTGTACTGCCCGAAGAATAGATGTTTGCGACCTTGTCCAGTCCCGCCGCAACTGCATCATCAAAGATCACATCATTCAGTACAGGTTCCTCTCGCACAATAAAAACAGTCGGTTTGCCCATCGTCTCAATCAATAAGCGGTCAAACACTGACTCGCCGGCATTATCGCCAATATACAGTATGTTTTGGGCACGCTCCAGCGCACTACGAAAAGCTTTAATATCACAAATTTCAAATTCCTTACTAAGTGTTTCTTGAATCTCTTTTTCGATATCATAATCATCACTGATTCCAAAATCGATCACATTCCCGGCAATTGCCAAACGAATAGCAGTCATCAGAGGGTCATCAGAACTGGTGACCATCTGTTTAAACTGTGGATAAATTTTCAATACTTCCTGAGTACTTCGCTTTTTCTTTTCAGCCAGGGGATCATCCACACCGCTGATTTCTCTAACGCGTTTAAAAATAACCTCACCAGTTTCCGGTGGCGTGTTTGTCAGGGGAATATCCTTCAGCATCATTCCCACTTCATTGATTAATTGCTTTAATATCGTTTCATCTTTTGTAACCCAACGCCCACAGCGCAGGGCTTGGTCAACAAAACAGGGAAAACAGTCCAGGTAGGTTTTCAAATGTACTTCTCCTTTAAATTTTCATCGATAGAACCATCCGGCAACATGTTATCTGGGTGATACTTCCCCGATTCTTCCATTTCATACCGAACACAATTCCGCCAATTACTGAAACAATAATCTCGCACCCACTTTACCGCCAGTAATCCTTTTTCGTAGAAATGCTTCATCGGGCAAACCGGGTACCATTTACAATATCGAATTGCCAAAAATCAGAATTCCTTTAAATCACCATTTTTATAGGCTTCAAAAGCTTCTTTCACCGACATTTCTCCTGCACCGGCGAAAATTTTCACTTTGCCCTGCGCCAACACCCGCGCGGCATTCCCGCCCGGTCCATTGCCGGTAATCAATACATCGGGTTTTAATCCAAACAGCATCTGGGCTGTTTGCGGTCCGGCGCCATGGGCGGTTTCCGCGATTGCCCGGTTATCAACCGCTGAAATTTCGCCGGATTCTTCATCATAAACGAAAAAATAATCAGTTCTACCGAAACGGGGATCGATTGCCGATGCCCATTCTGTGCCTTTACTTGTAAATACAATTTTCATTATCATTCCTTTCTTTTATTTTAAAATTCATAAACCGCAGAGGTCGCTAAGATTCTTTAATTTTTTCCCAGCTCTGCCGGATTAATTTCTGCAATTCACCATCACTGAATTCAACAATTGTTTTTCCATCAGTCATGGCGGCAGTGAAGGTTTCATCATAGGGCAGCTCCGCCAGCGGCTCAATTTTATTTACCTGAATAAAATCCCTGATCCGCTGCGTGAGTTCAGCATTCAGATCGGCTTTATTGATAATGCAGCCGGCGTGAATGCCGAATTTCTTCACCAGCTGATAAACCCGTTCCAGATCGTGAAAACCGGAGACTGTCGGCTCAGTAACCAAGACTACAAAATGAGCGCCCGACAAGGATGAAACCACCGGGCAACCGATCCCCGGCGAACCGTCCACCAGCACAAGATCTTTTTGCCGTTCCCCGGCGATGCGTTTGGCTTCATTTTTGACTTTGGCAACGAGCTTGCCAGAATTTTCTGCACCGATGCCCAACTTGGCATGAACCATGGTGCTGCCGGTTTTTATCGTCGAGACGTACCAGTCGCCCACATTCTGCTCTTCCATTATAATGGCATCAACCAAACAAATCCGGGCACAATAACCGCAGCCTTCACAATCCAGTGGCTGAACAATATATTTACCATCGATGACTGGAATAGCACCAAAGCGGCAAATTTCAGCACATTTTCCGCATTGAGTACAAATATCCTGATCGATTTTCGCGATAACACCGCTGTAGAAATTCTCAGCGACTTTAAAATCCGGCTCCAGCAGCAGGTGCATATCCGCCGCATCCACATCGCAGTCTGCTACAATCACATCCTGACCGCCCAGCACCGCAAAGGATGCCGTCAATGAAGTCTTGCCTGTTCCGCCCTTGCCGGAAATAACAACAATCTCCTTCATCAGCTCAGCTCCCGGTGTAGCGCATTGATAAAATCGACAACTTTATCCAGCTCTGTCCGAAATTCCGGCACCGCTGAGAAGAGTAATTCACCCCGGCTGTACCGTTCTGCAATCGCTTTACTATTTGGGATTTTCGCAACAATCGGGATGGCTTCACCGTCACAATACTCCACAACATCATCATTACCAATCCCATAGCGGTTGATAATTACGACAAAGCGTTTTTTCAATTCCCGCATGGTTTCCACTGCCAGTTTCAGATCATGTAAGCCGAAAGGTGTCGGCTCGGTAACCAGAATGACCAGGTCTGCGTCCTTCGTCGCCTCGATCACCGGGCAGGAGGTTCCCGGTGGTGAATCGAAGATTTTCAAATCCACATCCGGGTGGTTTTCATCCAAATAGCGCAATGCCTGCTCAATTAACGGCACTGCCTGTTCCTGACCAATATCCAGTTTACTTTCGATGAAAGTCAATTTTTGCGCCTGAAATTCCCGGAGTTCACCCATTTTTTCCGGAATCATAGGCAATGAGTCTGTCGGACACAGTTCCGAACAGGCATAGCAGCTGTGACAGAGTTGTGGAAAGACCATGATTTCATCTGCGAGTTGTACAATTGCGTGGAAATTACAGACTTCCCGGCAATTACCGCAAAGTGTACAATCATTTGACTTCCACTCCGGCACCATTTTGAATTTATCTTCCTGATGAATTAACTCACCATGGATAAAAAGCCCGGAGTTGGGCTCCTCCACATCGAGGTCAACCAGAACAACCGGCATTTTTTCTGACAGATACACCGCCAGATTAGTAGACAACGTTGTTTTGCCCGTACCGCCTTTTCCACTGGCAATGGCTATTTTCATCATCAGTAAATCCTATTTTTCCAGCAAATCAATCACATTCCTGGATATTTCATTGAAAGTAACCGTTGTCTGTGATTGCGGATATTCTAAAACAACCGGTGTGCCATTGTCGCCGCATTCCCGGCTCCGTTTTTCCATCGGAATCCGACCTAAAAATGTCACATCCATATCTTTAGCCATTTGCTCGCCACCACCAGTACCAAAGAAATCAATTGTCTCGCCACAATGCGGACAAATCAGTCCCGACATATTTTCTACGACGGCAATTTTAGGAATACTTAACTTCTTTGCCATATTCACCGCCCGACGACAATCCAATAATGAAACTTCCTGAGGCGTCGTCACAATAATCGCTAATTGTGGGTGTATCTTTTGGGAAACTGTCAGAATTTCATCTCCGGTTCCCGGTGGCAGATCCGTCACCAGTATATCCAAATCTTCCCAGATTACATCCGCCAGAAACTGGGAAATCGTACCCGACCGCAACGGTCCGCGCCAGATCACCGGCTGGTCTTTGGGAATCATCGGGGCAATCGAAATCACCCGCAGTCCGTCTTTGATCTGCGGTAATATCTGATGCTCATCCATAATCTCTGGCATTCCCGAAAGTCCAACCATCTGCGGAATATTGGGTCCGGTTATATCGGCATCGAGCAAGCCGACTTTTAATTTCTCATTCAGCAGGGAATATGCCAGGTTGACCGCCACTGTGCTCTTCCCTACACCACCTTTGCCGCTGAACACGGCAATCCGGTATTTGATTTTCTTCAAATTATCACTGATTCTCTGGTCTTGTTCCTTCATTTTATCAAAATCCATAAAAGCTACCTCATATTTGAATCACAATACCTTGATAGTATGTATTCGTTATTATCAACAATTAATCTAAAAGGACCGCAAGAATATCTGAGCGCTGAATAAAGAGATATTCCTTTCCTTCCAGTTCAATTTCATCACCAACGTATTTTCCATAAAAGATTTTATCGCCGACCTTGATTTTTTCCTGCAAATCTTCGTCAGTTCCGACGGCAATGACCACACCCAATCGCGGTTTTTCCTTTGCAGTATCTGGAATAATAATATTTCCCGATTTCACCTCTTCTTCTACTCTTTCGACCACTACCCTGTCATCCATTGGCTGTAATTTCATTTTAACTCCTTTTTCCTTAGCCTCTAATTCCTATCAGACGGTTAATTTCCGGTTTGTTAAAGCCAACAATCGGACGATTATTGATTAACAATACGGGCACTCCCCTGATACCCCGACGTTCCAGATCCTTTGCGGCGTTTGCATCACGACTCACGTCAATATCACGAAAACGCACGTGTTTTTCCCGTAAATAGCGCTTTACAGTGTTGCACCAAGAACAAGTTGGTGTCGTGAAAACAATCACCCTGGGCTGTTTATCGATTTTCTCCATCATGCTTCTTTCTTCTCTAACATTCAACTAATTTACCAACACTGTTTTTGATACATTCCCAGACGAAAAGTTTCTGAATTTCATACCAACATTATAGTACTTTTAAAGGATTTTCAATAATTTCATACGATTTTTACTGCTTTTAATAATCTGACATATTTTTTAACAAAGAAAAACTCGTTAAAGTCGGAGAAATGATATTGGGTCAATATCTGTTTCCAATCTCTTTCGATAAAATCAAAGGCGTACTTGCATTCGATTTTTTTAAAAATGTACCGGTGCCACGCTGGAATTGTGCTCATATCAAACTCCGCAAAATCAAGCATAAACAATGAGCCGCCCGGCTTTAAATGAGCGAAGATATTATCAAGTACCCCTTTTCTGACTTCATGCGGAAAACCGTGAATCACAAAACTAATGAATATTTTATCAAATCGTTCGGAAAGTGAAAATGGTTCATCAATTCTTTGCCTGATAAATTCAACATTGTGAAATTCGGCGCATTTCTGTCGGAATTGCTCCTCCATAATCGAAGAGACATCGATGCCGGTTATTTTGCCGTCATCGCCAAGATAGCTTTTCATAATGCAGGCATTGCGCCCGGTTCCGCACCCTAAATCGAGAATTTTATCTCCTGGCTGAATATCCATTGCTCTGATGGACCTATGAATAAATCCGCGATACAAACCGAAAGAGGCGACGTTCATCATACGGTCATAATTCGTCGCCGTAAAAGGGCTTAATTCCACGCCAGAATCAGGATATATTTTTTCCATTTTTACC
This sequence comes from uncultured bacterium, assembly GCA_964605705.1. Taxonomy (GTDB): domain Bacteria; phylum Fidelibacterota; class UBA2242; order UBA2242; family UBA2242; genus CAZSDW01. The sequence goes on along the minus strand of CAZSDW010000053.1, from coordinate 10,326 downwards.
TCATTGTTTACAATCAATTTTATGGATGAAATAGAACGAACTGACAATAACTGCAATAAATAGCCCAAAAAACGGTATGAATCCGAATTCGGTAATGATCCAACCGCCTATAAATGGGAAAACCACCGGAAGGATGCTCCCGGCACCAGACAAACCTGTATATAAAGCCCTGTTTTCATTCGTGGTAACTTCCAGCAAAATACCACTGGTTGAAATACCATAAATAGTTAAAATAATACCGCCTACCAGAAAAATATATGGAAAATACTCGGCACCGGGCAGTATTAATATATATAGTGGAATCAGGATTGCACTGACAGAAGTAATATATAACAGGATTTGATATTTGATTCTCCGGGAATAGTAAAAAAGGATACTGCCAGTTAAAATTCCACCAATTACCTTTAAAATTAAAAAGTTACCAATGTCCTGGCTGCCGGCGGAAAATGATTTCTTGGCATACAGGATTAAAAAGGGCATCAATACAATAGCAATTCCTTGAGTATTGGTTAAAAGCAGGTAATTTCTCAGTTTTTTATTAGCCCGGATCTCTTGATAGACAATGCTGACAAATTTTTTAAAACCAGTAATTTTTAAATTGAAAGCTGGTATTTCTTTGATTTTCCAGAATCCCAGGGATGCGATTCCCAGAAATGCCGCAGCGATAAAAAATAAAACAGCGTAATTTAGCGGGTAACCATAGGTCGTTAAAATTTTCCTGACAAAAAAGGCAGACAGCAAAACAACAATACTGGATATAACCTGTTTAATAGAAAAAAATGCCTTTCTCTTTTCCGGCAAGACCGATTTCCCAAAAATATCAACATAATTGATATTTGCGAAGGCACCTCCAAAAGAAAATAACGTAATTAATATAAATATAGACCAGATAATAAGCAGGTTATTAATATGTGCTGAAAACCAAAATAACAGTGCCATCCCGCCTAGGGAGAACACACGGGCGTTGATACCACTCAACAAGTAAGCCTTTTTTGAAGATTTATTATTCAAAAAAGATACAAACATTAGCTGTGCCAGATTTCCGCCACCCAACATAATAGCCGTCAAGATTCCCAGCTGAAACGAACTGCTGCCAGCATCCACCATCATCGCGGGAATAATCGTCCCCACATCCATGAAATTTGATGCTAATGCCAGAAAAACAGCATGCCATAAAAAGGCAAGGTAGTTATGTTTTGATGTCGTTATGTTTAGTTCCAGTTAAATACCTCGGATTTAGATAAAATCTCCAAGCATCGCTCTTTCGGCTATAATTCAATTATTTTACCAGCACCGCCATGAATATATTCGTTAGGAAAACGCCGCTGTATCTCACTGATATATTGAGTGCAATGGGTCGGACAAATTCTATCGACATTCTTTAAAATATCAAATTCCTTAAAACCATGAAATCCGCCCACAAGCGCATGGGTTTTTCCGTAAGGTTCAGCCGCGTTTATTATATCAGTCAATCCAGGATGCGAACAACCCACGACTAATACAGTTCCCTTTTGCGTTTCAATTATTAATGACTGTTCGATGCCTTTTAGTTCACCGGTCGAGTGGATGCTATCTGCAATCGTAACAGGCTTCGACACATGAATCACCTTAGCAGCATTACGAACTCCACGAAGGGACTCAGGTACGTAAATTGTCACCTTATTATTTACCGCTAAAAACCCAGCCAGTCCGCCGGTATGATCAAAATGGTGATGAGAAATGAAAACCATATCAATAGATAATGGATTAATATCCATCTTTTGCATATTCCGAAGGAGGATATCACCATCGGCGCCCGCATCAAACAGTATTTTTTTACTACCAGTCTCTAAAACAGCCGCAAAACCCCAATCACTCAGTAAGTCTTCCCGAATCGATGTGTTATCATAGACGATTTTAATTAGCATTGTACTGACTCTTCCTGTTTATGATTGCATCTTTGATATCTTTTTCAAATTCAGGATTCTGTCTGCAAATATCCCTGAGTACAAACCTGGATTCCAGTCGATCCAACAATTGATTATTTACAAAATAATGAAAACAATGTTCCAGCAGTTGCTCTTTGCTCATCAATCCCTGTGATAAACTTTGATAATAGGCATCGGCTAAAATAACCCTGTACCGCTTCTCCTGGTCTTTCAATCCCAATATCACCTGGTAGGTACAACAATTGATCCGGTTGACAGTTATTTCTGTTTGATCCTCTTCCATTTTGGGCTTCAGTGGTCTGATATAATCAGTCTGGCGATAATGATTAATGACAATTTTATTATCATGGACAAGGTTATCTACAATACCCGGCTCGGCGAACTTTTGCTCTATCGCCTGTGCCTGCTCCAGTCGCAATGGATGACGGGCGGAAATCTCCACGATGGCTTCAGTTGCGTTCCCAAACTCGTTAACACCAAAATCGCCAATTTCCATATCTGCTACAGTCACGGCATTTAACAACATTTGCTCAGCTGCCTTGATTCTGTCAGGATTTGAGCATTCTACCCATTTCTCTGCCGGTGGGCGAATTGGCGTCATGACGAATACTTTATCCGGTTGAATTTCCCTCACAGTATTACGAAGCAATATCAGTTGCTCATCTGTATCATTGATATCTTTTATCAGCATTACTTCCAGCCAGAGCTGACCGTCGTACTTCTTCCGAAAATCCGTCAAACCACCAATCATTTTATCAAAGGTAATTGATCCGTAAGGACGGTTAATCCGCCTGAAAATATCCGGATTTCCAGCATCCAGTGTCGGTAAAATGATATCAGCAGCCAGTAAATCTGCCTGAACATCTTCATTAAATAAAAGTGAGCCATTGGTGATAACGGCAACTGGCAAATCGAATTCCTGTTTACTCTTTCGAATCAGCCAACCCAGATCATTGCTGAGCGTTGGTTCACCATCACCCGCAAAAGTAATAACATCAGCAGATGCAGCGGCTACAACCGTTTCAATGTCCCTAAGAACTTTTTCTCTGGGAAAAAAGCGCTGCCGTTTCATCTGTAATGTCGAGGTCCGTCCCAATTGACAATAGACACAGGAATAAGAACAAACCTTGGCTGGTATCGGGCTGACGCCAATCGAGTTTCCTAATCTTCTGGATGGTACCGGACCGTATGCGTACATGAATTCTTCCTAAATTCTTTGAATGCTTATGGCACTAACCGGACACGCCGCAATGCACCTGCCACAACCTTTACAGATTGATGTGTCAATAGATGGTCTGTCCGTCATCAATATGGCACTAAACGGACAAGAATCGACACATTTACCACAAGCAAGACATAGTGCATTGTCAATTATCGCTAATGATTTGGTGGAAATCGTTGTTGTCTTTATGGGAACAATTTGATTGGTTGGTTGGACGTCAGTCGTCTGGAATAAGTTATTAAAGTTATCAAGCCTGGCTCTGAACTGAAATTGCTGTTTATGCGCTTCTGTTCTCCTGCCTCCCCTAAATCTCATTTGCAATCCGCTCCGTGCTCCTCTTCCGGGCATTAAATTCTCCTTACCTGCTTATCAACGATTAATAAGATGAAAGCGGGCAGGCTCTAAATAGACTCCCGCCCGCATTATTATTTACTTTGATTCGGATTCAAGTTCACCAATTCGTCTGGTAATATCCTTGAGTCCCTGCTCATAATTAGCCGCCTGGGCTTTCAGGGCAGCCAACTCCTGTTCCCTGGTGGGAGCATTCCAGCTAACCGGCACTCCGTAATTAACAGGAATAGCATGATAATGACCGAAGCCTCTGCCGAATCCACGACCGAATCCACCGCGGAATCCGCGTCCCATTCCTCGACCCATTCCATATCCGCTACCAACTCCGGGATTAGCGAAACCCGGACGATCGTATCCGGCGCAAAAACCGGCAGCTCTGCCTGTCATTGGTCCCATTCCACTCGGACCTGTTCCATCTCCTCTTGGCATACTAACCTCCTTTTTTATGTTTGTTAATTTCTTGTCATCCTAGCGCCACACTTCGGGCACTGTTTCTGATTACATGGCTGTCCCCTCAAATGAGACTCATTGTGACCACAATTCGGGCAGACACAATTTCCACTGGGTCCACCAGATACAGGACCACCCATGCGACCACGTCCGCCTTGTTGACCCTGACCTTTTCCTAAACCACTTCCAGGTCCCATTCCGCCGGGACCAGTTCCGTCACCTCTTGGCATTTTCTATCTCCTTATGTTTAAATTTAATGTCCATGACCACCTCTGAATCCACCCCGGTTTCGGTAACCACGACCACCATGCCCACCAAACCATTCATTCAAATGAACAATATTCTGAGAACCACAACTTCGGCAGGTTGTAACCAATTCGTTGGGTGACTCAAAGCGTTCAAAATCGCCACAATCCATACAACGCTGCAGCTGGGTCGCAAAAGTGTAGTTGCCGCCTTCAATGAGTAATTCTTTGACACCGACGATGGCTTCAGCAACCTTTTGACGGGCTTTCTCGATCAAGCGCGTAAAGGTCGGGCGTGAGACACCAATAATATCAGCCGCTTCCTGGTGATCCAATCCATCATAGTCCGCCAGGCGAATGGCTTCATATTCCCCCAGAGTCAGATAAATCCGTTCTAAAAACCGGGCAGGCACGCCCATCGGTTTCAATCCCTGAATCTTGGGTGGTTCCAGTACCTTGCGCTCTTTTTGGGGTCTCGGCATTTTTTCTCCTCTTCATTATGAACATAAGTTCATAACAAATATAATGCACATATGTTCATAATGCAAGATTTTTTATTACAAAAATGAAAATTTTATAAAAACTACTTGATATATAACATTTTTTTTCATATTCTTCATAGGATTGTGAACACAATCACAAAAGGATTAGAGTGAGAATAAAACCAATACCAGATGAAACCATAAGCCGCCTTTTTCCATATTTGAGAGCACTGATTTGCCTCTCTGAAAAAGGAACTGATATTGTATCATCGAATAATTTATCTGAAATTTGTAACATCAACGCCTCAATCATTAGAAAAGATTTCTCCTACTTTGGCGAATTCGGGAAAAGAGGAATTGGGTACAATGTAAATAATCTTCTTGAAGCGATTCGAAATATTTTAAAAATACAAAAAATAAAAAAGGTCATACTTATTGGTGTTGGCAATATCGGCAGAGCCCTGCTGTCTTATTCCAGTTTTCCTTCCGAAGGAATTAAAATTATTGCTGCTTTTGATAATAACAAAGAAACAATAGGGACCGAAATTAATGGTATAACCATTCAAGATATAAGCGATGTAGAAAAAACAATCAAAACAGAAAATATTAAAATAGTTATCCTCGCCACTCCGGTTTCTGAAACAGGTGCAGTTGCCAGTAAATTGGCAAAATTGGGAATAAATGCCGTATTATCTTTTTCGCCATGTCGAATAAATATGCCGAAAAATATTGAAGTAAAATGTATAGATTTAAGCACTGAACTAGCCAGATTAATATACTATTCACATAATCCCTTACAATAATGGTACTATGTTTAAGAATTAATTCTTCATGAAATCGAGCGATCTTTTAAAAATTAGACCAGGAGTAAAGCAGGATGAGAGAGAAATCCTTTTTAATAAAATTAAAAAATTTCCTTTATCTTTTAATATTTCTATTAGCCGTATGGATTATTTTAACCAATACTTTCAAAATTGATGAAATTCTCCTGGGATTTCTGATCAGCCTGACGCTTGCGTTAATTTTGAGTAAAAATTACCAGCAATTAGGGTTTCCCCCTATAAGTATAAAACGAATCGTATATTTGATTATATACATTATTGTGCTGTTAAAAGAGATTGTAAAAGCCAATTTTGATGTGGCGTATAGAGTACTCCATCCTAAAATGCCAATAAAGCCGGGAATTGTGATTATCAAAACGGAATTAAAGCAGGATATAGCAAAAATGATATTAGCCAATTCTATTACTTTGACACCGGGGACGTTTACCCTTGATATAAAAGGCGATGAATTGCTTATACACTGGATTTATGTCAAAACGGAAAAGAAGGAAGAGTCCACTAAGGAAATTGGTGAAAGATTTGAAAAATATTTAAAAGTGGTATTTGCATGAATGAAATAATATTTATTGTTTTTTTAGGTTTGGTTGTCGGGGGCATTTTGCTGAGTTTGATTCGAATGCTAATAGGACCAACTGCCTCAGATCGGGCTGTGGCAGTCGATACAATTACGACTACTACTGTAGCTCTACTGGTTCTTTTAGCATTTGTATTCAAACGCTATATTTATCTTGATGTTTCCCTGGTCTATTCACTCCTTGCTTTTGTAGGGCTGTGTGCGATTGCACGTTTTATGGAAAAAGGATTTTAAAATGGAATTGCTTGGAATTATTACGACAGGAATAGGTGTATTATTTTTACTGCTTGGAAATTTTGGAATATTACGATTGCCTGATGTTTATAATCGAATCCAGGCGGGCACAAAATGTACTACCTTTGGAACATTTTTCACTATTATCGGAATAGGGATCATTCAGCCTGAATGGTTCTGGAAATGTCTTCTTATTGCCGTTTTCGTTCTGGTTACCAATCCTATTTCGAGCCATGCTATTGCAAGAGCCTCAAAGAAAAGCGGTGTTCCGCTATGTGACCGAAGCGTAGTGGATCAGACAGAAGCATTTGAGAAAAGGAAAGAAATATGATAATCATCGTTACCTTATTAGTAATTGCTATGCTTGGATCGGCAATTTCAGCATATTTTTTCAATGACCTGCTAAGCGCGGTGATTGCTTCCTGTATGGTCAGTCTCATTGCAGCAGTTCTGTTTTTTCTCCTCCACGCTCCTGATGTTGCCATGGCAGAAGCTTCTATTGGCGCCGCACTAGTGACCGCTGTTTTCGTTATCGCAATCAGACGAACCAAGAGGTATGAAGAATGAGAAAAATATCCATTGTAATCGTATTAATAATAATTGGATGGGGTATTATTACATCGCTTCAGAAAATACCATTCGGCTCATCGCGAGCGAAGCTTGCCGACCACTATATTAATGAAGGCAAAGAAGAAACCGGGGCAGCGAATATCGTTACTGCTGTTGTGGTCAGTTATCGGAGTCTGGATACACTTGGCGAAGTGACAGTCTTATTTCTGGCGGCGATTGGATTAGGCGCTGTACTGGCGACAATTAAAAGAAAATCTAAGGGAGAATCAGAAAGGGCGAGTTTAATCCTTTCGACAGGGTGTAAATTACTGTTCCCGCTCATTTTATTATTTGGCGCGTATATATTTATTCATGGGCACTTGACTCCCGGCGGGGGATTTCAGGGAGGTGCGGTAATCGCTTCGGCATTCGTGCTCATGTATCTTGGCTGTCATGAAGAAAAAAGAATAAATGAAACCGGGAGTATATTATCCGAATCCCTTGGCGGATTGATATTTATTGTGATCGGATTAATTGGTCTGGGAATTGGCGCCGGTTATTTTCTGTATAATTTCCTGCCCAAAGGTGAATTTAATACATTACTAAGTGCCGGTATTATTCCCATTATTTATATCGCTATCGGATTTAAAGTGGGCGCGGAATTGAGCAAAATTATCGACCTGTTAATGGAGGAGAGTTGATGAGTTTCTTACATAACTACATCTATTACATCGGAGCCTTCGGTCTCATATTTATCGGTCTTTTTATTATGGCAGTTAAGCATAATTATATAAAGGTAATAATCGGATTGAGTATTCTTGAGACAGGTGTAAATCTATTTCTTATTTCTATTGGATACATTAAAAACGGAACTGCTCCGATTTTTTCAAATGCAGGTATCACAGCTGAAAACATGGTTGATCCGGTTCCGCAAGCACTCGTGCTTACCGCTATTGTAATCGGGCTGGCTGTGATGGGACTTGCTTTATCGCTGGCAATCGGCTTGTACAAACATTTCGGAACCCTCAATTTACATGAAATCAAAGAACAACGATGGTAAGCGAGGATTTATTTTAGATAGGGCTAAAAATGACGATGCTAAATGGGATAATATAAAATGAATGAAATACTAAATGTAAATCCAGTACTTTTAATAGCAGTACCCTTAGGACTTGCTTTTCTGACACCTTTGCTGGGACTTATTTCTAACAAAATAACTAAATGGCTTCCTGTTGTTGGATTCCTTTTTAATTTAATTATTGCATTGGCAATTTTGCCACATGTATTGAAGCAGCCGATTATTGTAAAAATAGCGGGATTTGCTCCTCCCTTTGGAATTAATCTCGTTGCTGGTCCGGTCGGTATGCTGCTGGCTACATTAATTGCCCTCACAGGACTGCTGGTTGCCATCTACGCCCTGAAATATATCAGTGAAGGCGCACAACAGAAATATCATATCTTATTTCTACTGTTATTGACCGGTGCTACGGGGGTTGTACTGACCGGCGATATTTTTAATCTTTTTGTCTTTTTCGAAATCCTCTGTATTTCCTCTTATGCTCTGGTAGCCTATCTTGGAAATCGAGCTGGGCTTGAATCCGCGGTAAAGTATCTCATTCAGGGATCCATTGGTTCCAGTCTTTTATTAATCGGTATTGGATTGCTTTACGGACAATTCGGGACCTTGAACATGGCGGATTTAGCAAAGCAGATTATCGATTACACCGAACCATCGGTATTCGTTCCAATGGTTTTAATGATCACAGGGCTGGGAATCGAAGCAGCCATATTTCCGTTAAATGCCTGGCTTCCCGATGCTCACTCTTCGGCGCCTTCATCGGTTAGCGCCGTACTCTCAGGAATTGCGATTGAAGTTGGTTTATATGCTGTAGTCAGAGTTCTTTTCACAATATGTCATGTTTCAAATTTCCTGATGTTTTTCTTATTTCTCGGAGTATTGACATTATTAGTCGGAGAAATGAGTGCCTTCAAACAGACTAATATTAAAAGAATGCTGGCTTATTCCAGCATTGGACAGATTGGATTAATCGTTTTTGCCTTTTCAATTTCCACCCAATTTGGCTTGGCTGGCGGTTTTTTTCAAATGGTCAGTCACACATTAGGCAAAGCGCTATTGTTTTTATCGGCAGGCTTTATGATTTACAGAACCGGTTCGATGGAGATTTCGTCGTTCGGAGGAATTGG
>CAZSDW010000053.1:0-1144 GCA_964605705.1 uncultured bacterium | reverse complement strand
TGATCATAGTCATCGGCGTCTATCCTAATTTTATTACAAAGGTGCTAAATCCGGCTGCTTCAGAACTTCTTAATAGTATTGAATATATAAGGAGCGTATTGGGATGAGTTTAGAACTACTGCTGATAATTGCTTTTGGTGGCGCATTTCTTACATATTTTTTCGGTAAAATTTCCTCTAAACTCAGAAATGTATCTGCTGTACTGATTTCATTGGCACTGGTGATAATCATTGCCTGCTTATATGGTGTCCAAACAGAAAAAGTGTTTTATCATGGTTTTTTCGGATTGCCTTTAATCCTGAGACTCAATTCATTGTCATGGTTTTTTGCTGCTGCAATCGCAAGTTTAGCGGCTTTATCAATTATTTATTCGCTCGGTTACATGAAAGAGCGAGAAAGAACTGATTACTTCTATTTGATGATGCTTTTAATAAATGCCGGAATGTTAGGAATTGTATTATCCGGAGATTTAGTCTCCTTCTTCATATTCTGGGAAATTATGAGCTGGTCAACATTTCTACTGATTAGTTATAATAAAGGAAAAGCACTGTTAGCAGGTGAAAAATATATCATCATGTCCCTGATTGGTTCGATGTGTATGTTAGTCGGGATTCTGTCTATTTATACAACTGTTGGAAGTTTAAATATAAATACTATTGCAAGCCAGCTATCGGCTGCTGCTTCGGGATATAAACTCTTTTTATTAATTATCTTCACGGTTACGTTTGGAATTAAAAATGCCGTTGTACCATTCCATATATGGTTACCGGATTCTTATACAGAAGCACCTGCTCCGTTCACAGCCGTACTTTCCGGTATGCTTACCAGAATGGGAGTTTTTGGCTTTCTTTTAATAATGTATGTAATGATCGGTGCGGGCTCCACTCTTCATTTAGGTAATGGATTCTTTCGTTTTAATAATATTCTTGCCTGGTTAGGGGCAATTACGATTGTTATTCCAACCTTTATTGCCATGTTACAGGATGACGCAAAGAGACTTCTTGCCTGGTCCAGCATCGGTCAGGGCGGATATATGATCTTGGGAATTGCCTTTGGAACAAGTCTTGGTATGGCTGGCGGTATATTTCACACCTTGAATCATGCAACGTATATTGTATTACTCTTCCTGAGTGTCGGAATAATT
>CAZSDW010000052.1:0-19759 GCA_964605705.1 uncultured bacterium | reverse complement strand
CAGTGATATGGCTGAGCATCCCTGTTGTATCATACCACGCAAAGTCTTCCTGGAAGTCGGTGGCGAAAATGAAATCATCCCCCGTGGACTCGATCCGTATTTGCGGCAGGAAATTCGCAAAGCCGGATATCGTGTTGTCGTACTGCCGGGAGTCTTTATCCATCATCTTCCACCAAAAACCTTCCGCAAATTTGTAAAACAATTTTATCGAAACGGCAAGATGGCAGCCTATGTGAATAAATTTTACCCGGAATTCGTTATTGAATTGACTACCAAACATGGTGATGAAGTTTCTAAAAAGCGCTCGTTCATAGAAAGAGTATTATCATATATCGGACGCATACTAAAAACCTTATTAACACTCCGCATTTTTTATTTACTTAGTTTGGTTCTATATTTGACCGGGTACGTTATCGGATATATCACATTGAAAGAATCAGATGTCTGATCGAAAATCTTTGCTGATTCCCGGAGACTTTCCGCCGGTTGTCAGTGGCATCGCTACCTATTTCAATGAAATCTGGCAAAACTTTCCCGTGGATCGGTGCTTCATTCTTGCTCCAAAAGATGATGGCTGGCAGGATTTTGACAAGTCATCATCATTGAATATAATCCGTCGAAAAATCCCAACTCAGAACTCCGGTAAAGCCAAGATATTAAAAGGGATTCTGCACACATTTTGGACTATCCTTCTTCACATCCGATATAGATTCAACATTCTCCACTGTGGGCAGGTACTCTCATCAGGAATTACCGGCTGGACACTTAAGAAACTTTTTGGTATTCCTTATATTATTTATGTTTACGGATCCGAAATATACCGGTTTGGCAACAATCGCATACTACTGAAATGCATAAAGGCGTTTCTATTAAATGCGGAGAAAATAATCCCGAACAGCCAGTTTACCATGCAGGAATTTATTGAAGCTGGAATCCCTGAAGATAAATTCGATGTGATTACGCCGGGAGTGGATACTGACCGGTTTTATCCTGCTGAAAAAGATACAGAGTTAGCAAATAAATACAACTTATCCGATAAATTTGTTCTCCTTACTGTTGCCCGTTTAGATGAACGGAAGGGGCATGATTATGTCATTAAAGCAGTTGCGGACCTTCAGAACAAATATCCAAATATTACCTATATCATCGTCGGTAAAGGCAGGGAAGAACAACGGCTTCGTAATCTCGCAAAAGAATTGAATGTGACTGAAAAAGTCATCTTCTCCAGATACGTGCCAGATGTTGATCTGCCAAAATTCTACAACCTCTGCGATCTCTTTATCCTGCTCAACCGACAGAGCACAGAAAATGAACAGTTGAAAGGTGATTACGAAGGATTCGGGATTGTCTTTCTGGAAGCTTCAGCCTGTGGAAAGCCCGTGATCGCCGGCAACTTCGGCGGCATTTATGATGCGGTAGATAACAATAAATCTGGTTATATTATTGATGGAACAGATATAAATACCATAATAGCGACAATTGAATCCATAATTTCCGATCCTGCACTTAGAAAACAGATTGGCGATTATGGCTTGGAACGTGCCCGTTATTACTTCGACTGGAAAATAATCAGTAAAAAAGTACTACCCTATTTATGAAAGAACTTAAACTGGAAAGATCATTTCGCCCCGAGGCTTTTCAGACCTCTATTTCAAAAATTGTCCGAAATAATACCCATAAAATCCTGAAAAATATCCATGGAAAGATTCTTGACGTTGGTTGTGGAAATGGAATATTTCTTCTCGAAGCCACAGCCGATTATCCTGAACAATTTTCGACCTATGGTATTGATATGGATTTTGCGGCCTTGGAAAATGCCAAACTTGTTTTTATGGATAATAGTCAAAATCCCGATCGTTTCATTCAGGGCGATGCCTATCATTTACCCTTTGCCGATAATACTTTTAATGCTGTATTCTGCATTAATACATTGGTGAATTTGGCACCGATATCGACAATCGAATCCCTGATCAGAGAACTACATCGCGTTTGTAAAAAGGGAAAATACATTATTTTTGATTACCGCAATGCCTACAATTTAGCCATATCGATTATGTACAAAATGAATCGTGTTACCAATTCTCTTTCGACATTCGCATATAAATGGAAACAGTTTAAACCACTTGTAAAAGAATTGAATGTCAAACAGATAAGCCTGATACCGCTCGGTTCAAAAAATCTTTTTCTTGCCAAGGGTTACCTCGCAATACTGGAGAAATAAATGATGAAAATATTAATGCCAACAGCTGGTACTCCGTATCGGTTTTCCGATCTTATTTTTGCCAAACTGGGCCTGTTTCAAAGTAAAAAGGTGTTTGAAAAATTCGGTGAAATTTTAAAACACTATTTTGATATTAAAAACATCGCCTTTGTCAATTCCGGCACAACAGCCAATTTTATCATTTATGAAGTTCTCAAAGAAATCCGAAAACGCAAGGAACAGGTTGAAGTCATTCTGCCTGCCTATACCGCCCCTTCCCTGCTGCTCCCTATCGAAGCTATCGGTTTTAGACCGATTTTGGTCGATACCGATCCTGATACTTTCAATCTTGACATTTCAAAAGTTAGTGAGAAAATTTCTCCCAAAACATTAGCGATTATGCCAATTCATATGTTTGGCTTGCCGTGTGAAGTCGATTATCTCTTAAAACTGACTCACGGAACTGATATATTCATATTGGAAGACGGCGCATCCGCATTGGGCTCAACATTAAATGATCAGCACATCGGCACCCGGGCACCTTTTGGTTTCTATTCTTTGAACCGCGGTAAAAATGTCTCGACCCTTGCCGGTGGAATACTCACCTGGAAAGATGATAAATTAACACCTCTTTTTACTAAGTATATCGATAAATTAATGGAACTTTCGGCACACGCTCAGCTAATTATGTATTTAAAATTTGTGGCGCTCAGCCTGGTTGTCCGACCACTGTTTTATACATTACTATCACGAATTGTATCCAAATTCAAGTACACAACATTACATACTCATTTTGATTCTTTTCAATACACAACCATGCAGGCAGCGTTGGGTAAAAAAATATGGAGACGGATTGATTTCCTGACGCAAAGACGTATCGATAACGGACTCGAACTGATCGCTGTTTTCAAAGATCAACCCGGCTTTAAAATTGCTAAAATTCCCCAGGGTTCAGCAGTCGCCTTCAATCAATTTCCGGTCCTTGTGGATAGCCTGGAAAAACGGGAATTGCTTATTTCAAAATTGTCGGAAGCCGGTATTGAAACGACAACTTTATATGATCATCCTCTGCACCATATATTTCCCGAATTGAATGAATCCGGCGCTGATCCCTATCCCAACGCTACTTATCTGGCGGAGCACCTTTTACTTATCCCTCCCCATGCCCAGATCAATTCAAAAATCATCGGCAAAATTCGGAAAATTCTCAGTACTGTTGCCTAAATTAAATAGTCCACACCCAAAAATACTCCTCGTCATTACTCGCCTGGATCGGGGAGGTTCCGCTGAGCTAACTCTGCAGTTGGCAGCGGGTCTCAGAAAACGTGGCTATCGGGTTGTACTGCTTTCCGGGAAAACCACTGAACCTTTATGGGATCCAATCCAGTATGCACAGGATAACGATTTTACAATCCAGTTTATCGATTCTCTGATACGACCTTTAAATCCGATAAAAGACCTGGTGGCATTTATTCAACTGGTAAAGATATTCCACCAATACCGTCCGGAAATTCTGCATACAAATTCATCGAAAGCAGGTCTGCTGGGACGGATAGCTGGTGCGCTATGTAAAATAAAACAGATCTATCATTCACCCCATGGTCATATCTTTTATGGATATTATAACAGGTTCATCAGCAAAATATTTATCTATTTTGAAAAATTCGCTGCACACTATACCACAAAAATCATGAATCTGACCGAATATGGTCGTCGTGATCATATCAGAGAAAAAATAGCCCGCCCGGAAAAATTCTGTGTATCGTCCTGTGGGATAGAATTGGAACCTTTTCTGAATGCTCCATCCGGAAATATTCAGGCTCGAAAAAAAGACCACATTTCCTTAATCTGGGTCGGCAGAATCGTTCCTATTAAAAATCTTCAATTATTACTCAATGCTCTGACATTGATCATGAATAAAGATATAAATATTCAAGTAAATATTGTTGGCGATGGTCCGCTTAGAATAGAATCTGAGAATTTCGTAAAACAAAAAAAATTGAAAAATGTCAATTTTCTTGGATATCGGAATGACATTCCAGCACTGCTTTCCCAAAGCGACGTATTCATATTAAGTTCATTAAACGAGGGATTTGGGCGTGTTCTGGTTGAAGCTATGGCAAGTGGGCTCGCAATAATTGCCACCCGGGTCGGTGGGGTTCCGGAAATTATCAAAGACAGGAAAAACGGAATTCTCATAGAGTCGAGTAACCATATCCAGCTCGCTGAATCAATAGTATTATTGGCAAAAAATTATTTAATGAGACAGAGAATTGGAGTGATAAATAGAAAAAATGCGGAATTTTATTCATTGAATAACTATATTAACAGAGTAATCAAAATCTACAGAGGCTGTTAAAGTGGAAATAAAATACTGGAAAATATCATCTTTAATCGTCATTTTTTCATTTTTTAACACCTTTGCTCAAGTCGCTAATGACTATTACCGACTGAAAACTGGTATTCACTTCGATTCAAAAGTCAGTGGTGGCTCATATACTATGGGAGAGCTCGCCGGAATTGTGGATTCATACAAACTTGATGCAGCAATCATTACCGATCATGACAATATGAAAGTGTCATACGGTATTTCACCATTCCAGAATTTCCTGAAACTATCCGTTCAGGAAAACTCCATCGCAAAGTACGGTGTTGAAAAATATCTTCAGGAAATAGACCAGATTAATCGGATATTTCCAAATATAGTGTTCATTCCAGGAGTGGAAGCCGTTCCTTTCTACTTTTGGGAAGGCTCTCCGATGTACAATACCCTCACATTACGCAACTGGCATACCCATCTTCTGGTTTTTGGATTTAACACCGTCGATGCATTCGAAAATATACCTTCACTTCCCCATGGTGGCTTAGGTTTTAAAACACCTACCGGCAAGGTCATGAAATATATCTCGGCAAATTTCATGTATTTTTCCATGATAGCCCTGTATTTTATATTGTTTCTGGTCGCCTTTTTCTCAATCATCAAGCGGTCGCGGCGGCGTCATGATATTGCCCACGTCAGTCGCCGAAGACGGAAGAAATATCGTTTTAGCTGGAAAGCATTTTTAATCGCGGCGCTGCTTGGATATATTTTATTTACGGAATTCCCGTTTTTACCAAGGAAATACGATCAGTACCATGGTAACCCGGGTGGTGGTCCATTCCAGGAATTAATAAATTACGTCAATAAAAATCAGGGCATGATATTTTGGGCTCACCCGGAGGTTTCACATACTGAAATGAGACCTTTAAAAGTTCCACTAATGGAACACAATATAAAAATCGAAACAGACGCCTATCCGCAGATGATCACCGAAACCAAGGATTATACCGGATTTGCTATTTTCTGGGAAGGGATGCAGGCAATTGGTCGTCCGGGTGGTCTGTGGGATATTGTACTGGATGAATATAGCCGCGGATATCGGACAAAACCAGTCTGGGCAATTGGCGAGCTGGATTTTGAAGAAAGTAATGATCTTAAACAAGTCATCGCAACCAATACGTTCATCTTTGCCAAAGAAAAAAGTCGCTCCGGTGTATATGATGCCATCCGCTCCGGAAGAATGTATGCTACCCGGGATTATGTCGGAAATAATATTTTTTTAGATGATTTTTCAGCCTATGATATGGCTACGGAACGCAGTGCATTTATTGGTGAAACATTGTTGATGTCATCTCCGCCTGTTGCAATCCATATCAAGCTGCATGCCATTGATAAAAACAATCGTGCTACTACCGTTTTCCTTTATAAAAACAAGGATTTGGTTAAAACATACAGAATACAAAACATGGTTGACGAATGGTACGTTGACCAATCGCAATTGAACGATATAATGGACTATTATCGAGTACTTGTTGGCAGCCAGGACTACCAAACTTTGGCAACCAATCCAATATTCATTAGAAAATATTGAGAATAAAATTAGTCTTCTGTTTTATATGCTATTTTGTACAGTAAAAATGTGATAGCGGCTAAAAAGCAGAATTGGGCAAACTGCAGATAAGCCTGCGCTTCTACAAAAAATGGTCTTAATGAAAAACGTGATACAAGTCCGAGAATTAATGAAATTACGGCTAAAATCATACAACTTTTAATAATCGTTCCCATGCACCCTCCAAGTTTTAAAATATTACAAATATGCTTCTTCAAAATAATTCAAAGCGAGCCAATAATCAAGGGAATAATATGATTTGCGCTATCCATCAGCCACAGACATTTCCCTGGTTGGGTTACTTTGCAAAAATCCTTCAATCGGACATATTTGTTCTACTGGATAATGTCCAGTTTAAAAAAAACGAATGGCAAAATAGAAATCGCATTAAAACCGTAAACGGCTGGCAATGGTTGACTGTGCCCGTTATCCATAATTTTGGGCAGACAATAAAAGATGTGCAGATTAATACCAGTATCAACTGGCAAAAGAAACACCTGCAAGCCCTGAAAACCAATTATACGAAAGCACCTTACTACAGTGAGGTAATGCCCGGGATTGAAAAATTATATAAAAATGACTGGATGAACCTTGCCGGTTTCAATATTGCCGGCATTCGCTGGATTATAGAAAAACTGGGAATGACAACTCCAATTATAGAAGTTTCGGATATAAAGGAATTACATAATCATCCAGAAATATCTCCCGATGAACGGTTAATTCTAATTACAAAATCAGTGCAGGCTGACAGCTACCTTTCAGGGGCTGGTGGGCATAATTATCTGGATAAAGCGTTATTTCCAAAAAATGATTTGAAATTATTGTTCCAGGAATATGGACATCCTGTCTATCGTCAGGTTTACGGAGAATTCATTAGTCATCTATCGGTTTTGGATCTGCTTTTCAATGAGGGACCTAATTCCCTGGAAATTATCAAAGGAGGTATCCGATGACAGTATCTTTAAAAAAAATGAACATTCTGGCGATCGGTGCCCATCCTGATGATATCGAAATTGGCTGCGGCGGTACGTTAGCAAAATATGCTTCTTACGATCACAATATTTTTCTCTTTATCGCTACCGATGGAAGTGCCGGTGGAAACGCTCAAATTCGAACAAAAGAATCGGAAAATGCCGCGAAAATCCTGAAAGCCCAGGATGTATTTTGGGGTGGATATGTTGATACGGAGCTGCAGATCAATAAAGAAGCAATCATGAAAGTTGAAGATGCTATCAAAAAGATCAAACCCGACAGTATCTTTATTAATTATCCAGACGATACACACCAGGATCACCGGCATATTGCTTCTATTACCAATTCCGCGACCCGCTATATTCGAAACGTACTGTTTTACGAAACACCGACTACCCAAAATTTTCAACCTAACGTTTTCGTCGATATCGGCAAGGAATTTCTGGATGCCAAGATGGATGCGCTCAAAGCCCACGAATCTCAAATTGACCGGACGAACATCATGGGAGTTTCCATTCTTGAACTGGCTCAGTCTGCCGCTCATTTCCGGGGTGTCCAGGCAAGAGTCGCTTTTGCAGAGGCGTTTCAATCACTGAGGTTATTTATTAATATATGATGGTACCGCATTTTCGTCCCAGTTTTTCAATTGCTGAACAGACCGCCGCAAAAGAGGTGATCAAATCTCAATACGTGGCACAGGGACGATACGTTCAGCGTATGGAAGAATTGCTAGCCCAATTCGTTCATAAAAAATTCGGCATTGCTGTTTCGTCCGGTACTACCGCCCTGATCCTTGCCTTGAAGGCATTAAAAATTACTCCAGATGATGAAGTGATTATCCCCAGTTACACCTGCACAGCACTCTGGCATGCAGTCAAAGCAATCGATGCAATACCCGTTTTCGCTGATGTTGAAACTACCTATTACAATCTGGATCCTGCCGATGTAAAGAACAAATTGTCTGCTAAAACCCGGGCAATTATTTTTCCCCATATGTTTGGTCAGCCCGGTAGAATTCAGGAAGTCATCGCCTTTGGAATACCGGTTATTGAGGATATTGCTCAGTCAATCGGGGCAAATATTGCCGGTCAACCGATCGGTTCATTTGGAGCATTGACAATAATGTCCTTTTACGCAACTAAAGTAATCGGAGCTGGTGAAGGTGGTGCAATATTTACCGACGATGCAACAATCGCAGACTATTTACGGGATATACGGGAATATGATGAAAAAGAGGAATTGATCCCTCGTATAAACGCTAAAATGAGCGATATTACGGCTGCAATTGTCATTGAACAGTTCAAAAAACTGCCTATGTTTCTTGATAAAAGAAATCGGATTTTTCGCTCATATGAACCACATATCGAAAACCATCTTATAATTCCTGTTCAATCAAACAATAATATTTATAAATCGAATAATTTTCGTTGTATCGTATCCCACCCGGAAAAAACTGCTGACGAGATAATAGAAATTGGTAAACAAAATAATGTCACGATCCGAAAGCCGGTATTCAGACCAATTCATCAATATATCGAGAAATTATCTTACCCGGCGACGGAATCCGCGTGGCAAAAACAGGCATCTGTTCCCATTTTCACCGATATGACAGATACAGAAATTTTGACGGTAATTGACTTTTTAAAAAATATATTCAGATAGACTTATGACTGAACAACAGCGAATATATTTCCGGTTACTGGTATTACCTTTTGTTTTCGCGATGTTGCTACCCTACACCCTCAAGAACTGGTTTTTTAATCATTCAATAGGGGCAATCTATTACTTCTTATTTGCGTTTTTGATGTGTTTTGGATTGACTCCTCTTTTCTATAAATTGGGGATGATTTTCGACATCACTGATATGCCGGGAGGTCGTCATCACCATAAAATACCCACGCCAAAAACCGGCGGAATCGCTATTTTTATTACGTTTATCGCTACATTAAATATCCATACAAATCCACCCATTGAATTTCAGGGACTTTTCTGGGCGCTATCGATTATTGCGGCATTTGGCATTCTTGATGATATCAGGGGAATTCCAGCTATTGTTAAACTTATTGGACAGGTTTTAGCAACTGCTGTCATCATCTATCACGGGATTATACTTTCCTTTATTCCCGATCTTTCCATTGGGCATTTTTTCTCCATACTACTGACGTCTATCTGGATTATCGGCATCACGAACGCAATCAACTTTTTAGATGGACTGGACGGTTTGGCAAGTGGATTGGCAATTGTTGTGACTTTCTTTTGTGCGATCATATCCTATTCCGTAGGAAATGAGTTTGTTCTCATTGTCAGCCTGATATTTATGGGAGCCGTTGGTGGTTTTTTTCCTTATAATTTCCGATTTAAAAATAGCGCTTTGATCTTTTTGGGCGATACCGGCAGTACCCTGATTGGATTTACTCTGGCAACTCTGGCAATTTATGGTGATTGGGGAATCAATAAAAGTGTCGATCTGGCAATTCCGATTCTGCTGCTGTTAGTGCCAATTACGGACACCTTTTTAACCAATTTAATGAGAATCATTACAGGAAAAGTCCATTCATTCCACGAACTGCTCGAATATGCCGGAAACGATCACTTACACCATCGGTTAAAGAGTTTTGGATTACGTCCGAAAACAGTCGTTCTGACTATTTGCCTGATTACGACAGTTATGGGACTTTTATCCCTCTTATTAAAACGAGGAGACTTTTTTGAAAGTCTTATTGCATTAAGTATTGGAATTATTATATTTTACATCGTGGTTTCGTTTATGGTAATTCAGGAACGTCGAAACGGTGATGCAATAAAAAACTAATTTTTATTCGACATAAAATGTATTATTTTAAGAATAATGTACACTGACTTCTGGAAACTCACTATCAAGCCCTTCGAGAATTCGCCAGATCCGCGATTTCTCTATCATTCAGGACAGCATGATGAAGCGCTGATGCGCCTTTTATATGCCATCCAAAGTTCTAAAGGCGCCGCGTTATTGACCGGAGAATACGGATGTGGAAAAACACTCCTGATGCATACCATCGTCAGCGAGTTGTCTTCCGGACAATTTAATATCGCTTACCTGACCAATCCGCGCTGGAGCGCCAGTGAACTGATTCAGGAAATCCTTTACCAGCTCGAAATCACACCGGAGGGAACCAAGCGGATCGAGATGCTGCATTCGCTGAACGACTTTTTATTCGAGAATGTGAGAGCCGGTAAACATACAATTATTATCGTAGATGAAGCTCAGATTATCGGTGACTACGAAACATTTGAGGAATTAAGGCTCCTCCTGAATTTTCAACTGAATGATCGTTTTTTACTGACGCTTTTTCTAGTGGGACAGCCGGAATTGAATGATATTGTCAAAAAAATCCCGCAGTTAAATCAGCGAATAGCGATCCGGTACCACCTGCAACGATTTTCCTATGAAGAGACTAAAGCATATATATTTTACCGGTTGGGAATTGCCGGAAGATCAACACCGATATATACGGAAGAAGCATTTAAGGAAATTTATAATTATACCCAGGGAACACCCCGAAATATCAACAATATTTGCGATCTAAGTTTGGTCATAGGCTTTGGTAAGCATTTGGAATACGTTGATGCCGATACTATCATCGGTATTATAAAGTCTGAGAGATAATAGATTATGGTACGAATGAAAGATGTATTAAAATCCTTTGAAGACCTGAACAAAGGTCCCTCCGGACCGGAACCTTCAAAAAATACATCTAGTTCATCAAGTGCCGGAAACCTCAGCGGTCTCGATGCAATTCGCAATGCCCTGCAATCTTCTCTAAATCAGCAGAAAAATCAAGCGGCCCAACCCTCTCCACCCCCGCAATCAACCCAACAATCAACGTTAAGCAGGTTAAAATCAGCACTCGAACCTAAAGAAAAACCAGCCCCTCAGTTTCAGGAAAAACAAGAGAGACCGGTCATCCAGGACGATGAAGAGTATTCAAAAAAACTATATATGGTTTTCCATCGTCATATGGAAAAAATTTCCATCGATATAAAAAATAAAAAACCGCTTAATCCGGAACCTTTAATAAAAGACATTCCTGACTTCTGCGAATCAATTACAACAACAGAATTCCTGTTTTTAAAAGCAATTCAGCGGAAACGTTTTGCCACCTGGTTCGTATCGCATTCCGTTAATGTGGGTGTTTTTGCTGTTAAAATCGGTCTGGGATTGAGATATGAAAAAGAAAAACTGCATGCTCTGACCCTCGCAGCGTTGCTACACGATGTCGGTATGATTGAGGTACCGACAAAAGTCCTTTTCAAACACGGGAAACTGACACCAGGAGAATTTGACCAAATTCGCCAGCATCCGGTTTACGGATACGAAATGGTCAAACACCTTAAAAAAGATTACTCGTACGTTGTCGATACCGTTTACCAGGAACAGGAACGTGAAGATGGTTCAGGGTACCCACAAGGATTAAAATCCGCTGATATCAGTGAATTTGCCAAGGTGGTCGGCATTGCAGATGTCTTTGAAGCTCTGGTTCACGGACGGGCATATCGGGATGGTTTCATCACCTATCATGCCATTCAAAAGATAATTGAAAATAAAACCAAGCAGTTTAATCCCAAAGTCATCCGCGGTCTTGTAAACAGCGTCTCAATGTTCCCGGTTGGCAGTCTGGTCAAATTAAGCTCGGATGAAGTTGCCCGGGTTATAACAGTCAATAAAATGCGTCCTGTCAGACCTATCGTAGATGTCGTTGAAAATTCTGAAGGTCGTAAATTGCAAAATCCTATTCGGATAAACCTCGAGGAAGAACCGCTTCTTTACATCACCAAGCCAATTATAGAATCCTGAGAATTTCTCAGTAATTTATCGGGCTTTTTTAAATAGTATCAGATCAGTTATTCCTGAATCCTGCTGATTCTTTTGCAGGGCTTCAGGAATTATTTTTTTTAACTCTCCAATCGTCGATCCATCGGCAATTTTCATCAAATTTTCGTTGATCGATGATGGAATATCCAGCGATGATACTTGCTCATTTCCAACAATAAAAAATACCCTGTCACGAACCGGAAGCTGACAATAAAATATATCCGCTGTGGCGGTTAATTTTCTATGTTTCTGCTCAGGTTTTATACTTTGATCTGTCAGATTGAATTCCACTATTTTCAATGGGTGCCGGCAGAACACGGTCAGCTCTTGATCTAAATCAGAATAATAATATACTGGCAAGCCACTATCTTCCGGAAAATCCTTCATAATAATAGCAGTGGTCTTCCGGTAAGCTGATATTGGATCAGATTCAAGAGTAAACAGTGTTTTCAGAACACCTTTGAACTCATTCTTTTTTTCCGGCGTTATTCCCAATGAATAGGATATGACACAGCTGACCGCGCCTTCAGAAATGGTGATGAAATCCTGGTTTCGAATCTCGTTGTTATAAACGATCAGGTTTAGGTTGTTGTGTTTCAATTC
Source organism: uncultured bacterium (assembly GCA_964605705.1). Lineage (GTDB taxonomy): Bacteria > Fidelibacterota > UBA2242 > UBA2242 > UBA2242 > CAZSDW01. The sequence continues at coordinate 7,203 of CAZSDW010000052.1, read as the reverse complement.
AATAATAGTATCTGATTTTTCTTGATCTTCCAAGATTGAGTCCGGTCTGAAATATTTGCTTACATCAGAATTTCCCAAAGCGATGTTTATCTGAACACCAAATGATTTTAATGTGTTTAATGCATTATTATCGTAAGCATAAGTCGATTTTTTACCAGAATATAAAATTCCCATTACCACATCATTGTTACTCAGTGGAATCGCGATAATGGATTTCCAGTTTAATTTTAATGATCGCAGATAAATCGTACGCTCATCCTCCGAAATGTTGTGCACCAGTGCTGGCTGATGATTATCCCTGACCCAGTTCCCGAGACAACAGGCTTCCGGTTTATCCAGTACCAGTCGTTCAGATTCCGAAATATTGATCGACGCTACTATCCGGGACAACTCAGTATCCTCACTTTCAAAAACCAGCCAGCATGCATCGGAAGATGTCAGAGCACAGGCATATTCAACAATAGAATTGAGTACCTGATTTATGTTTTCCTTGGCGCTTATCATTTTACTAATCTTCGAAATTGACATAATTTCGCTGGTCACCCGATCATACAATGTTGCTGTCGGCAATCTGAACAGTAATCCCAGAAATGAAGCAATCGCGTAAATATTAATAAATGCCAGCGTTGACAGGACAAAACCCTTCAAAGTTGTGCTGAAAGCATAGACCGACAACATTAAATTCGAGCTTATTAGAAATACGCTGACAGGGATAATCAAAATGGTCAAGCCAAAACCAATATATTTTTCCCGTTTGTTCAATAAATCCAACCAGGGTTTATAGTAACTGATAATCAGTGTAATCAGGAGTAGCGGAACGCCGAAAATCCAGACCGATTTTGACATACCATGTTGAATTAACGAGATCGGTTCAAAGGTATAGCGATCTTCCATAAAATTAAATACAAAAGCAAAAATGAGCAGCAGTCCGATCAGAAAGCGATATTCAAAATCGGAAAATTTGTTGGGTCTGAAGGTCATCAATTTTTTTACTAATAAGAGGAAAAATATTAGCACTGCTGATGTAACCAGTGCGCTATATGTGGAAACAGAGTTCCAAAATAATGGATACTCAGCTAAAAATGGATTATTATCCCAGAGAACTAAATACTTTTTAAAGAATATCTGAGGTAATATAATCAGCAGAAAAAGTGAAAATATCGATACCGAAATTGCTATCAATGTCTGTTTCAGATCCAAGTCCATCCGGTTGTAGATAGATTTCAATCCATAAAACAGAGACAGTAAAGTGATGGCTATAATAAGCTCACGTTCAAAACTGTATATTTTGATAAAAGACGGGACATGATAGAAGGTCGTATCAACAAATAGAATAAATAGCAGCAAGACAAGCGTCAGAATGCTAAGGATACTTGTTTTCAGATAGTACTTCATAAAATCTTCAAACCGTCTGTTTCCTGTCCTTTGCTCCTCAGTTCATGCTCGAGATAATTTTCGTCATCCTGTCAAGAGATTAAATTACTGCTCATCTGAAGCCGTTCGAAAAATCTAAGCTTTTAATTTACAAATATTTTTATATTTATCACTAAAATGGGACTGTTCGATATATCGAAAAAATGGAAAGAGGTTATTTTTGATTATTATCCGAATCAAGTTTAATAATCGTGGGTTTCCAGGACACTGCCTCAGATTCCTGGATATGGGTATAGGCAATGATGATAACCACATCTCCCTTTTCAGCCAACCGGGCGGCAGCTCCTTTAATACCAATTTCCCGGGATCCACGTTTCCCTTCTATAACATAAGTCTCAAATCTTGAACCATTATTAAGATTGAGTACATGGACTTTCTCATAAACATGTAGTCCAGCGGCATCTATAAGATCTCTATCTATTGATATACTTCCTTCGTAATTCAGTGCAGTCTCGGTAACTGTCGCCTGATGTATTTTGGACTTCAGGACGGTGACTAAATTCATTAATAGCTCCTTAGTTTTCACTTAAACGATAGAATTTAAAGATTATTCGATAGCTTTACAATATTCACGTTGCAGAATGTTTCTTTGAATAAGATTTGAGAATTGCTGTTAATCTTCTATCTTTAGGTCAAGATGATTGCTACTTTGATAAGTCTTGACAAAGCCCTGTTCTACCTGATCAATCACAAAATGGCAAATCCTGTCTTTGACTGGTTGATGCCATTTATTACTACGCAATCGAACTGGATGATTCCGATAATCATTATCTGGATTGCACTATTGATTTTCGGTAAAAAACGTGCCCGCATTGCGGCGCTTCTTCTCCTTCTGACAGTCGCAACTACTGATCCTGTCTGCTATCGGGTTTTAAAACCGACGTTTAAACGGATAAGACCATCGCGATCTCTGGAGGATGTTCGCCTATTGGTTGACCGTGGCGGAAAATACGGCTTTCCTTCAAACCATGCTGCCAATATTACCGGCGCCATGTTTATCCTGGGATTTTTCTTCCGAAAATATAAATACCCATTTGCTTTGATTGCGATTCTGATTTCCTTCAGCCGAATCTACGTGGGCGTGCATTATCCGGCTGATGTTTTATTTGGAATATTTATCGGAGCATTCTTCGCTGCATTGTGGTTATTAGTATGGATTCTTTTATCCAATCATCTATCAAAGAAACAAAATTTTTTCTTAAATATTTCATCGAAATGATTAAATTATCAGAGCACTTTTCAGATTTTAAGGGAGAATATATATGGCACACCATCAAAGAAGGAAAAAGCGGCGAATTTCGCAAGGCACAAAATCAGGTTTTTTTATCATACTCGCCATAATCATATTCCTTATCATTTTATTTAATGTTTGGGGATGCACAGCATAATATCCCAACCTTAAAAATGTTAGACTATTTTATCGAAAATCTTGACTTAAGATTTTTTTTACTTTATATTCCCACCAGTTTAGTAGGAATAGTAGGATTTAAAACTGATGATAAGACTCTCGACTAAAGGAAAATACGGCACCCGGTTGATGTTTCAACTGGCGTTGAATTACGGCAAAGGATCCATGCTTTTGAAAAATATCGCTGAAAATGAAGATTTATCGGTCAGGTATCTGGAACATCTGATTCCTCCCCTTAAGACCGCCCGATTGATTCACTCAAAACGGGGTGCTAATGGAGGATATGAATTGGCAAAATCGCCTGAAGACATTAACCTGAAAGACATTATCCGTGTTCTTGAAGGTCCTTTTTATCCATCGGAATGTGTGGAATCTCCCGGTATTTGCGATCGCTCAGCATTTTGTATTACCCGGGATGTTTGGTCGAAATTGGAAGAGTCTATATCATCAACTTTAGCAGGATTTTCACTACAGGATCTTGTTAACAAATATAGAAATACGCAATCAGAGGAACATTAATGAAAAATATTTATCTGGATCATGCCGCTACTTGCGCCACCGATCCACAGGTTGTTGAGGCAATGCTCCCGTATTTTGGTGAACACTTTGGAAATCCTTCGAGTATCTATTCAATCAGCAGAATTACCCGGAATGCCATCGAAAATGCCCGATCCGTACTTGCCGATGCTCTGGGTGCTTCACCGAAGGAAATTGTCTTCACGAGCGGTGGTAGTGAAAGTGATAATTTTGCAATTAAAGGTATTGCCCATGCATTAAAGGAAAAAGGCAAACACATTATTACCTCCCGGATTGAACATCACGCTGTCTTATATACCTGTAAATATTTAGAAAAAAATGGATTTGATATCAGCTACATCCCTGTCGATAATAGCGGACTTGTCAAACTCGATGAACTGGAAAAAGCCATTCGACCCGACACGATTCTCATTACTATCATGCATGCCAATAATGAAATCGGCACTATTCAGCCAATTAGTGCGATCGGTAGCATTGCCAGAACGCACGGCATTAAATTTCATACCGATGCTGTCCAGACCTTCGGTCATATTCCGGTCAATGTTGACGATTTAAACGTCGATTTAGTGAGCATTTCCGGACACAAGTTTTACGGACCAAAAGGTGTTGGGGCATTATACATACGACGCGGCACAAAGATAACTCCCATGATTCATGGTGGCGATCAGGAGAATCGTCGTCGTGCGTCGACTGAAAATGTACCCGGAATTATCGGAATAGGTAAAGCTGTTGAAATTGCCATCGCTGCAATGGATAGCGAAGCAAAACGACAAATTTCACTCAGAGATGAATTTATTAAAAAAATACTCGGCACGATTCCGGATACTATTCTGAATGGGCATCCAGCAAAGCGTTTGCCGAACAATATCAATATCTCTTTTGAAGGTATTGAAGGCGAATCGATTTTGCTTAACCTGGATATGGAAGGGATTGCAGCCTCTACGGGGTCTGCTTGCAGTTCATCCAGTTTAGAGCCGAGTCATGTCTTGCTTTCCATTGGATTGACTCACGAATTTGCGCATGGTTCAGTTCGATTCTCACTGGGAAAGCATACAACCAAAGCGGAACTTAATTACGTGGCTGAAATCCTTCCGGGAATCATTAAAAAACTGCGGGCAATGTCACCACTTTATAACAAATAAGGAAATTCGATAATGGAACAGTACAGCGAAAAAGTCATGGAGCACTTCAGAAATCCGCGCAATGTCGGCACTATCGAAAACCCCGATGGTGTCGGACATGTCGGCAATCCCATGTGCGGTGATGTGATGGAACTACAGATTAAAGTCAAAGACGGAATCATTGTCGATGCAAAATTCAGAACCTTCGGATGTGGGGCGGCGATTGCTACCAGTTCCATGGCAACGGAACTGGTCATCGGCAAATCAATTGACGATGCACAGAAAATTACGAATAAGGTTGTTGCCGAAGCCCTGGATGGGCTGCCGCCGGTCAAGATGCACTGTTCCAATTTAGCTGAAGAAGCGCTCGAAGCGGCTATCAAAGATTATAAAGAAAAACAGGCACAGAAATAAAAAATCCGGCTGGAATTCAGGAACTCCAGCCGGATTTATATATCGTATTTACTTTAAAGTTTAGTTTAACGTGAGTTCGATGTAAGCAATGACCTAAAATATTTATCAATAGAAACTGTTGAAACAGTTGGATATCTATTCGTTTTTAGCATAACACCCGAATTAATTCGGGTGTTATTTCAAAGGAGTTTGACTTTCTAACCGTTTCAACGGTTTTTTTCTTGTTGAAATTGCAGAAACGGCTTACGTCAAACTCACGTTAGTTTATGTTCTCCATTAAATTTTTTCTAATCAGTTCTGTCCTATGAGTACGTGCAAGCTTCAGCAGTTTATCAATTTTAATATCCATATCCGGAACCACGGAACCGTTCTTTTCCAGCTCGATGATTTGACTATGAGATGTTTGCTTGAATACTTCATCCGAAGCCAGCAATTCCTCGTAAAGTTTTTCCCCGGGGCGCAGTCCGATATATTCGATAGGAATGTCTTTCTCGGGTTCCAAACCGGACAGGCGAATTAAATCTTCAGCAATTTTCTTAATTTTATGCAGCTTACCCATTTTCAAAACATAGATATTCCCACTTTTCCCGATAGCGCCTGCCTGCAATATTAGTCGGGCAGCTTCCGGGATAGACATAAAATATCGCTCTATATCCGGATGTGTTAATGTAACTGGTCCGCCTCTTTTTATCTGTTCCTGAAAAATAGGAATGACACTCCCGGAACTGCCAATAACATTCCCAAAACGGACTGCTAAAAATTTTGTCGCTGATTTGCCGTTTACACTCTGGATCAGCATTTCGACAATCCGTTTTGTCGCTCCCATGACATTGGTGGGGCGCACCGCTTTATCTGTCGAAACAGAGACAAATGTATCCACCTTGTATTTTTTCGAAACATTTACCAGATTCCGCGATCCTTCAATATTGGTGAAAATCGTCTCCCATGGCTGTGATTCCTGAATCGGAACATGTTTATATGCTGCTGCATGAAACACAATCTGCGGTCTATGTTTTCTATACACATAATATAGTGAGTTCATGTTACGAATATCCGCCAGTACCGGAGCAATTATCACGTTACCGGCTCCCTGGCATAAACGTTCAACCTGAAATAAATTATATTCACTGATGTCCAGCAACACAAGTTTTTCGGGCTTAAAATTCAAACACTGGAGGACAAGTTCAGAACCAATAGACCCGCCAGCTCCGGTGATAAGTACGACCTTTCCACCAATGAAATTTGAGATGGATGCTACGTCAATATCATTAATTTCTTCACGACCGATCAGGTCAGAGATTGTAATTTCCCTGGCGCTTTCTACACTGAAATTACCATTGATGAATTCCGATACTTTAGGAATGATTTTATATTTCTTGCCTGTTTTTCGGCATACATCCAGAATATGACGCATTTCTTCGGGTACTGCACTGGGGATACTAATAATTATTTCATCGTATAATTCGCTGTATTTAGCAATTTTATCGATTGTATCGACAACAGCAATACCACGTATTAAAGTTCCGACTTTCGACAAGTCATCATCGAATATCCCAACAACCTTATATCCGCCCTTTAAGTCACTTAATAGTTCACGCAGGATTTTATCGCAGGTATTCCCGGCACCGAGTATTACTAAACGTTTTAAGTTTTTATGATTTTTTTTATATAAAAACGGAGAAATAATTGTATAATTTTTTCTAATAACTTGATAATAAATTCTTATTCCGACTCGAGAAAGACTAGCGAGCCCGACAGAAAATACAAAATCAAGAAAAAAGACTGTTCGGGGAAATCCCAGACCGTGATAGAAAAATATCAAAAATGCAGCAGAAACCAGCGTTGCCGAAAAGCCTGCTTTGATGATCGATACCAGGTCAATTATACTGGTAAAACGCCACATGCCCCGATACAAATTGAACATGTAAAAAGCAATAATTTTTGTGATAATGAATATCGGCAGACTGGATTTAAATACCAGCCACTGATCCGGAGGAATATTCAGATCGAACCGCATCAGAAACGAGAGATAGAGACTGAGGGCAAATATGCCCACATCTCCCAACAATATTATCAAAAACTTATTACTTCGATACTGAACGCGCACTTCGGTCCTTTAACCCGCTATTTATACGAATAAAACCTATAGAATATTATTTTAAAAGTAAAGTAATTTAATTTTCACACCACGAGACTGTGATATAATTCACAGAGCACAATAGATTTCCTTATTATCAACTATGGTGTAATTGCGTACTTATAATAGAGATTATTCTATCTTGATCCGGT
>CAZSDW010000051.1:0-19966 GCA_964605705.1 uncultured bacterium | reverse complement strand
GGGTGTGGGCGCTACAAGATTCGAACTTGTGACCCCCTGCTTGTAAGGCAGGTGCTCTAACCAGCTGAGCTAAGCGCCCGATTTCGGAAGAATGTATGGGCTATCTACTGAAAAAGCCCGAAAATTTAAGGAATCTATCTTAAAAATCAACGAGTTTATTTAGCTATTTACGAACTGCCAGATCCAGCACCTCGGACATTTCTTTTACAAATTCAAACTTCATCTCTTTCTGAATCTGCTTGGGAATTTCCACAATATCCTTACGGTTATGATTTGGTAATATCACTCTCCTCAAACCAGCCCGATGTGCCGCCAGAACTTTTTCCTTGATACCACCAACCGGCAGCACTGCCCCACGCAGGGTAATTTCACCCGTCATTGCCAGATTGTCTTTGACCTTTTTCTTCTTCAGTAATGAATATACTGCCGTCAGAATGGTCACGCCCGCCGATGGTCCGTCTTTAGGAATCGCTCCCGCCGGGACGTGAATATGAATATCGGTCTCGCTGAAGGTTTTTTCATCAATCTCCAGTTCGGTCGCATTGGAACGAATATAACTCAACGCCGCTTCGGCGGATTCTTTCATCACTTCACCCAATTGACCGGTCAGCTGCAGATTACCTTTACCCTTCATTCCGGTGGCTTCAATAAACAGAATATCACCACCAACCGCTGTCCATGCCAGACCAATCGTCACACCCGGTTTGGATGCCCGCTCGGCAATATCCACGAAGAATCGCTGGGGACCCAGATAGGTTTCGACAAGTTTCTCATTGACAACGAAGCTTTTCTTCCGTTTGTGTCCGGCAACATCAAGGGCAATTTTCCGACAAATATTGGCAATTTCCCGCTCAAGATTCCTGACACCGGCTTCACGAGTATAATGTGATATAATTTTGCGAATGGCATCATCCTGAAATTCAACCTTTGTCTGAGATAAACCGTGCTCTTTGACCTGCTTGGGAATTAAAAAAGTCTTGGCGATATTCAGTTTCTCTTCTTCAATATAACCCGAAAATTCCAGCATTTCCATACGATCGCGTAAGGCGGGAAGGATCGTATCGTTCATATTCGCCGTGGCGATAAACATCACTTTAGAAAGATCGTATGTCACCTCCAGATAATGATCACTGAAGCTACTGTTCTGTTCGGGATCAAGCACTTCTAACAGGGCAGATGACGGATCACCACGAAAATCGGCACCCACTTTATCAATTTCATCCAGCATGAAAATCGGATTACTTGAACCGGATTTACGAATACTTTGAACAATCCGACCCGGGAGTGCTCCAATATAAGTTCTACGATGACCACGAATTTCCGCCTCATCTCTGACGCCGCCCAGCGAAATACGTACAAACTTACGCCCCATTGCCCGGGCGATGGATTTACCCATGGAGGTTTTACCAACCCCCGGAGGACCCACGAAACACAAAATCGGACCTTTGACAGCGCTGTCTTTTTCTACCTGTTCTTTTAACTTGCGGACAGCCAGATATTCCACTACCCGATCCTTGACCTTGTCCAGCCCATAGTGATCCTCATCAAGGTTCTCCTTGGCTTTTTTAACATCCACATTGTCCTTGGTAAAAATTCCCCAGGGAAGATCAACCAACCAATCCAGATAGGTTCGGGATACGGTATATTCCGGTGAGGCTGGTGGAATTTTTTGCAGCCGATCCAGTTCTTTTTCTGCCACTTTGCGGGCTTCTTCGGTCATCAGAGATTTGGCTATCTTGGCTTCCAGCTCTTTAATCTCAACAGTACCCTCATCCTCACCCAGCTCTTTTTTAATGGTCCTCATCTGTTCACGCAGAAAATATTCCCGCTGGGTTTTGGAGATTTCATCCTGAACCTCGGACTGAATCATTTCTCCAAGTTCGATTCGCTGGATTTCTTTGTTAATCACCACTGTCGCCCGCTCCAGGCGCGTTTTGACATTCAGGTGCTCGAGCACCTCCTGTTTTTCAGCGACCGGTACATTCAGAAGGTGCATCGCACGGTCAACCAATCTTCCCGGATGTTGAATATTGGACAGAATCATCGTGTGTTCTTCGGTCAGATAGGGAGCAACTTTGATCAGTTTACCATATAACTGCCGAATATTTGCAATAAGGGCGTCGATTTCGATTCCAGGCTGGTAAAATTCCTGAACCTTCAGAACGGCTCCTTTAAAATAGGGTTCCTGCTGAATGTAGGACAGAATTCGTGCTCGTTCCATACCCTGCACAATGGCACTCTTGCTACCGTCGGGCATATTAAATATTTTCAGTACCTGGGCGATGGTTCCCCATTCATAAAGATCCTCTTTGTCCGGTATTTCAATCGAGCCATCTTTCTGGGCGACCACGACAATCCGGCGCTTGGCTTCCGGTAAATCTTCAACCAATTTCAGTGACCGTTCCCGTCCCACATAAATCGGAATGACCTGCTGGGGAAACAGGACCGTATTCCGTAATGCCATAATCGGCAGTATTTCCGGAACACCTTTTACAGATTCAGTACCGTTATCAGTATCTTTAATATCTATTTCATCAGCCATTAAAATCTCCTTAATAACATCTTCGTTGTAGTATAATCAGGTTTTTAAATTTATTCAAGTATCTGTGCGAATTTAACTCGATATTCTGCTCATCTCCTTGAGAGCCGTCACAAACCTGAGGGTTACTGCAAAATCACCATCCTTGAATTTTCCGGCAATTGCCGGGAAAAGTCCTGAATCCATCTGCTGCTCCAGCAGCCAGTTGACTGCTTTCTTAAAATTCGGGTGACTGTAGAACTCTGAAAGAGGTACAAATGCCTCGATAAAGCGCAGTGTTCCACCCCGGAACAAACCATTATCGGAGTAATCGGAATATAACATGTTCCAGGCGTCCTGTTCCGGAAACAGCGTGGTGTGACTCTGTTCGAGATAATTGTTCAACACAAACATAGCGGCTTTCAAACAGACTCCTGAGCTTCGCAGGCGCGAATGGACGCTGAACGCCTGAAAAGCAAACAGCGTCGTCCAGATACCACTCTTGACTGTTTGAAACGGCATGCCCGAAGGCACCATTGAGGGAGACAGCCAACCACCATCTTCACGCTGGCGTTTTGCCAGCCAGCGGTATCCCTTTTCGACAAAGGGATTCCCGATCATTCCATAATTCGCCAATAGCCAAAGAGCATATCCGTGATGATGCAGCAGCAGAGGAAATTTTCCATCGGGTTTCTGGGTCTTCAGCAGTGCAATAATACCCTTTTGAACATGGGACATATCCTTGGTACAGCCAAAGTCCAGTAACTGGGACATATTTTTCAATTGTTGTAAAAATGACATTGCCCGGTTGCGTTCTTCAATTTTATACTTCTTTTCGATTTGCCAATCACCATCTGCCTGTTGAGTACTAAGCAAATGTTCCCGCGGTTTATATGTCAACATCTCGTTTCTAAGAGATTCCAGCAGGGTGCTATCGGCAGATAGAAAGCGTTGAGCCGTGGCGTATCGGATCGGCAGCGGTGCTTTTTTCAGAAGAACCGGCACGGGATCTTTTTTAAGTAATCTTAACCAATCTTTTGATTTTGTCATTATTGCTCTTTTCTATATAAAAATCCGGAGACAGTCCGAATAAAGGACGGTCTGATCAGGATTTGATTTTAGAAGGGTATAATTAAATGCTAACCGGGATAGGTCAGGGGCAAAATAAAGAAAATTGCGAATAAAATTTCTTTGAAATATCATTATGAAAATTAACATCTTAAAATAACAATTGACCGGTCGGTAATATCATTTTATTCAAGACTAAATGCAAGCATTATTTAGAATTTTCGCTGCCCGACAATTTTTAAAATCAGCTCCTCAAGTTCATCATAATCCCGAGCAATGTAATCCGCTTCCGCTAAATCTTTGGCTGAAAAACTACTCAAAAAACCAATCGTCACAGTATGGGCTGCCTTGGCAGCCCGAAGCCCGTTGATGGAATCTTCGATGACAATGGCGTTTTCCGGAGCGACACTCAGAAGCTGACACATTTTAAGGTAAGGATCCGGAAAAGGTTTCCCCTGTTCGGTATCTTCGGTGGTCACAATCTTATGAAAATGATTGTGGACAGGTGTGTTTGCAAATATCCAGTTCAGTAAATCCCGCGAGCTGGAAGTGACCAGACCGGTTTTAAAACGATGGTCAACCATTTTAAAAAATTCCAGAAAGCCCGGCATGTAATCCAGCTTGTTGGCAAATACTCTTTTTAGAATTTTTTGACTGTTTGCCCGGATTTCATCAACAGGGGCAGTGATCCGGTAACGATTTTGAATCAAATCCAAAAAAATCTTTTCCGACAATCCTTTTATCTCTATCAAGTCCTTGTCGCTGATTTTAATATTATAAATCGCAAAAATTTCCCGCTCAGCTTCATCGTAAAGCAGTTCTGTATCGACAACAACCCCATCAAAATCAAAAATTACTGCTTCTATATTCGTCATAACTTTATCCGATAATGCCTAAAACCAGATATAAAATCAATGCTATACCCGCCGATAATAACGCATATGGCAGTTGGGTATTTACATGATCCATGTGATCACAGGCGCATGCCATTGAGGCAATCAGGGTTGTATCCGAAATCGGTGAACAGTGATCGCCGAAAACACCGCCTCCCATAACTGCGCTGACCATCAGTGACAGGTTCAAGTTCATTGTCAGTGCGATTGGGACAGCAATAGGAATCATGATTGCAAAAGTGCCCCACGATGTTCCTGTAGCAAAAGAGATGAAACAGGCAATCAGGAATACCAGTGGAATGATCAGCGCCGGGTGAATTGCCGCCGTTGCCAGATTCGCGACATAGGGTCCTGTGCCCATTATTTTACAGGTTGCGCCCAATGTGAAGGCAAAAACCATTAACAATCCCATGGGAATCAAACCGCCCATTCCCTTCATAAACAGGTCAAGAATCTCCTGTGATGAAAAAATTCGCTGGATTTTATACATGAGGGCAGCAATAATTATTCCCACAATAACCGCCCAGAAAACTGCCGTTGAACCAGATCCATGCGTTATATTTCCGCCGCCGGTAATTATCAATCCCAGGGGAACCGCCAGCACCATCGCCAGCAATGGAATTATCATATTCAAAGGTCGATATATCACGCCTGGTTTTGCCGGCATGGCAATAGTCTCCTCTGCCGCCAGCAGCAGAGCGCCGTCACGGTACATCTTGCCAGTTTCTTTCGCCCGTTCTTCGGCTTTCGCCATCGGTCCGAAATCTTTCCCGGTAAGGATAATGAACAGCACCATGAATACTGCAATAATCGCATAAAAATTGGTCGGTACCGCTTTCAATACTGTGAAGAATGGATTCTCAATCTGCTGGGCAACCAGGAGACCGGTCAGGACCGCGCCCCAGCCATTGAAAGGAATCATGATACAGACGGGAGCTGAAGTGGAATGCGCCAGGTAAGCCAGCTTCTCACGAGGAATTTTCAGGCGATCAAACAGTGGGCGCCCCAGCGCACCAATCACCAGATTATTGATATTACTTTCAATAAAAATCACAACACCTACAATCCACAGCATCAACTCAGCACTTCGGCGCTTGTTAACCAGTCCCTGCTCACTGATCCAGTTAATAAATCCCTGAACACCGCCGGACCGCTGAATCAGCACGATCAGCGATCCAACCAGCATACTGAATAGAATAACTTTCGTGTTGCCGGGGTCTTTGAAGGTATCGATCATTGCTTCAAGGGTATCGGCAAAACCGGTCAGCGGATTCCAGCCGTTTATGGCAGTCCAGCCAACCCAGATGCCCAGAAACAGTGCCGGAAATACCTGCCGGGTCTTGATCGCCAGAGCAATTGCCAGCAACGGCGGTAAGACAGAAATCCATCCAAAGCTATCCATTCAGCAATTCCATAATTATTTTCTCTGACTCGTTTTAATTAAATAATAAAAGCCCCGCCCTCACTAAGTAATGGGTATTCTAAGAGAGAATAGCGTGCGGTTATTGATATCTTTTTCAACCTTGAACTGTACTTTATAATGCTCCAAAAGAATATAGGCATTGAAGAGCTGCATGGTTTGCACTTCCGTTTCGTTCAGGTGCCCTTTTCCGGCAAATTTCCTCACCGAATAGAACGGTGTAAAAATTGACTCCATCTCCTCGTCAGGCAATATTCTTCCACTATGGGAAATCGTCAGTAGTATTTTGTTCTCCTGCAAATCCGTGCTGATCAGCAGCTCTTTGACCGGCGCTTCTACCATGGCATTAATCGAAAATTCAATAATCGCTGAAATCGCATGACTGTAATCAATGTAATGCCCCCGGATATTCGGAATGTCATGCTCCAGATTGAATCTGATGTTAATTTGATTTTTGACATACTGATTGGATTCCATGTAAACAATTTCGGTTTTCAGCAGATCGTTCAGATCAATATCGACAATGTTTTCAACCTGCTCGCGCTTGGTTTTTTTTAAATAATTATCTGCCATTAGCACTATTTTACTGGCATTCGCAATAATAATATCCGGTTCTTTTAGGTTTGGCATCTTCTGTTTCAACATCTGGGCGCGACCGGTAATGACCGACAGCGTATTGCGAATATTATGAACAGTCCCACCAGCAAAAATACCCATGCTGGATACTTTCTGGCGTTTCAGCAAATCCACTTCCAGCTTCCGCTGATACATCTCGGCTTTTTTTCGCCCGGTGATATCACTGATTATCATAAAAGACGCCAGAGCATTCTTATAATGAATAACCCGCACATTCAGTTCGACATCTAGGTTGTCACCATCTTTTTTCTTAAGAACGGCTTCAAAGCGTGGTGATACAAGCTCGCCTCTCCTGCATCGTTCCTGGTGGTCTCTGATTATTTCAAGGCTCTCATCGCTGTAAACCCGATGAGTCTCCGCCATAAATAATTCATTATAATCATAACCAAGCATGCGGGCAAACTGCTTATTAATAAAGATGAATTTATCATTCTGATTAATGACAATCCCATCGTTCAGATTTTCAACCAGGACGCGATACTGCTCTTCCGACTCCCGTAGCCTGGTAACCACTGAACGTTGAACCAGGGCGTCGGCAAAAATATCCGTGATTATTTTCAGCAGTTCAACTTCATCGGTATCCCATTGCCGTAGTTTATTAACTGAATCAAATCCCAGGAAACCGATCTGCTTCTGCCGATAGGTCATTGGAATGGCAAGCATGGACTGAATATGCCGGCTTATGAAAACGGTCTGCATGGGTTCGGGCAAAGCTTTCACATTTTCGATAACGACCGGATCTTTCCCGAAAAATTTCTCTCTGTAACAGGGATGAGTTTGAAGATCAATAATTTGTGAAATCGCTTCCTGCGGATCAATTCCCTCGGCACACCAGATATGAGTTCTGTTGATAATATCATCTTTGAACTGATACAGATAAACCCGGTCAGCTTTACAAAATTCACCAATCAGGTAAAGCGCATGCTTAATATATTTATCCACTTCAAGAGGAGACAGATGCACAAAGTCCTTCGCAATATGAAGGATTAGTTGCAAAAAACTTGACGGATTTGCTAAATCAGTCATACACAGGTCAACTTATTATTTACAACTAAAACATGCAATTCAATTCAGGTAAAAACCGGCATCTGTCAAAAAATTCTTCAATCCTGCAACACCGGTAAATTGATGGGATTTTATTCCCACAGCTCTTGCGGCTTGAACATTTTCCGGAAGATCGTCGATAAAAATACTTTCTTCGGCACTGCTTTCGGCAATTCTGAGAGCTTCATAATAGATTCGCGCATCCGGCTTTCGGGCACCTACTTCATAGGAAAAAATCCGCTTGTCAAAATCATTCAGTATTGAACTCAACCGTCGAACTGCCCGAATATGTAATTCGTTGGTATTGGACAGAATAACCAGTTGAGCCTGTGGTTTCAGCATCGCGATTACTTCAAAGACATCCGGGATGGGTTTAAAAGGTTTCTGCCAGACATCAATCAATTTTTCAATCGAAACCGGTTCCGTAATATTATACTCCTGGCGAAGCAGATTGAGATATTCGACCGCACTGAAGCGTCCCATTTCAAAATCCCGCTCCATACTGGATTCAGCAATGTCTCGGACAACAGATTCTTTGATTTTCAGGAACCGGGCAATTTCCCGTATAGCACAGTCTTTGTCAACACTGAAGATCACGTTTCCGAGATCGAAAAAAATTGTCTTTATCACAATAAATATTTTATTCTATTGGTCAGGCGTTATCCATTATTTTTCGTCAATAACAATCTCAGTCTCAATGCGACCAATAGTTTTATCGGAATAACTTTTCAGTGGCGGTACTTCAAATTTTTCCAGTTTTTCCAGTGTCTCTTCATCCAGCATCTTCAGGTGTTTCAACACAGCGACAGAAACCGAGTCCAATGCTTTCCAGCTGCCGCTCAATACTTTGATCGCAATGCCGACGTGACCGCTTTCGGTCCTGACACCGATCCCGCGAATACCCTCAAAACCATATTTTGAGACACTTTTTCCATGCATCACCGTCATTAAATCGGTATCAAAACGACCTTTGCCGGCGATGTGTTTCGGGTGCAGATTCATGACATGAAAAATCTTCTGCAAATGTTCATCGGCACCCTCGACTAACTTACGATACATCAGTGCCAGGTTTGACAATGGCAGAAAAAATGTCGGAGAATTGCAATTATCAACTTCAATGGGGATCTTATCTATCTCGGAATAAAGTTTAATTTTCTCAAAAATTCGCTGTTGGACCGGATGCTCAATATTTGTATAGTTGCCCGAAACCACATCCAGGGCTTTGGAGGTCGCCAGCATACCAGCGTGTTTTCCCGAACAGTTGTTATGAATGGCGGTCGCCCGGCGCCCCTGGAGAATCATCTGCTCGTAGCTGTTCCGGTCAAAAGGCGGATGGATACCACACAGCAGATCATCGACACTCATCCCGGTTTTTTTCAACAGCTGGGACACAGCTTCAGTTTGAAACGTTTCACCGTTATGACTACTGCAGGTAATGGCAATATCCTCATCGTTGAGTTTGTATTTTTCGACCGCACCGGATTCCAGCATTGTCACTGCCTGGAATGGATTTCCCGCCGAACGGATAAACACCGGATAGTCAGTCTCACCGGCTGAAAATATTATCTCTCCGGCATCATTGACAGCGACGGCATAACCGATATGGAAACTCTCAACCGCATTTCCTCTATACTGTTTCGAAACAAAAATCATTATAAGTATCTCCTTTAACTAGCATCTAACATTTCAATCATTTCTCTGACCGCCGTCTCAAATCCCCACAGAAATGCCTGCGACAATAACGCCCGACCGACGGATATGAATTCTACATTTATGACATCATTGACCGCCCGAATAATTCGGCGATTCAACTGTCCGCCAATCGATATTCTCAGGTTATTGCGATTACCAAGATTGACAGCGTGGGTTATCTTTTCCAGGCACTCCAGAAAAGGCAATTGTTTATCCTTACGGGCAAGTTCATTGGTCGCAATTTCCACCTCATCAATACCCATCTGGTAGGCTTCTTTCAGCTGCTTCACATCCGGTTTCAGGCGCAGCGAAACGCCAACCTCATTCATAGTCACCACGGAATTGACCAGTTCTTTGATCAATTTCGATGGAATTTCCACCGTATGATCATCACTTTCCGGATCACAAATAGTAATCAGATCAGGTCGCAGCAGCAACGCTTTCTGTAAAATCTGCATGTCCGCCGGCACCCGAATGTTGATCCGGCAATCGCTCATCGATCGCAGTAATGCGAGATTGTTCATCTGCCCGATTTCTGGACCGTAGGTAAAACTGATCCCGTTTGCACCGACTGTTTCTACCAGGCTCAGCAGATTTAAAGGATTCGAAATGGAAGCGTTTGTCACCTTTGCCAATGTAATGAACGGATCAAAATTAATTTCTAAATATGGCATTGTGATTATCCTTTCACGAAACAATTTCCGAGGCGAAGCACAGTGAAATCCCCGTAAACTTTCCCGCCTCTATTAATTGCCTTAAAACCTCCAGGGTTTCCGGATGAACATGTCCAATGGCAATCGCAGATCCACGTCTTCTGGCGATTTCTATTGCTTTATCAAATTGCGCCTGAATTTCGTCTTTATTCCGGTCATTATCAAGAAATACCGAACGAAAAGCCGAGGGCAGTCCGCTGACTTTGGCAACCTCATATGCGACACTGCGCGGTGAAGTCAGGCTGTCAATAAAATAGAGCCCCTTTTTTTTCAGGCTATTAACAACCATCTGCATCACCTCTGCGTCGGTGGTGGTCAATGAACCCATATGGTTGTTCATGCCAACCGCTTCCGGTAAATCATTAATAGCTGAAAATATTCGTTGTTCTACTTCAAAATTGCGCATCGTATGGCGGATAATATACTGGTCTTCGCCCATACTGTATTCCGAGCGCTCTGCCTCCATGGGCATATGAATTATGACCTCTTTGTTAAATTTCACACCCTCAGATGCCGACCAGCGAGAATAGCGATGTCCCGGAATAACCGACATGGTCAGTTTTTCATTCAGCTCAATAAAGCCCCGGATCACATCGCTATTACTGTAGCCAAAATCATCAATCACGATTGCCAGCTTGGGCTTCCGGCGCAGCTCGCCTTTTAAAATCAGATAATCATTGAAATTTTCACCCTTTAAAAAAGTCAGCGTTCCCACCGATTGATTATAGTAATCAATCAATGTCATAAATCCACGATTTTGAGAGAAGTGGCTGACGCTTTGAATAGTACAGCCGTTACGCTGGACAATTCCCTGAATAGATTCAAGGGCGGCATCATCCGTCATTCTGGCAGGAACAGCAAATGCCAGAACCAAACCACTACTATTATCGGTTTCCAGCTGAATTTCACGAAATCCATTTTTCGCCAATGCGTTGCGGACCTTATTATTAAGAACCGAACGTCCCTCCAGGTTGACAATCCCCCTGGAAGGTGCGGATTTCGGGTAGAAATATATTAGAATGACAGCTAAGAGCCAGAGAACGCCGATAAATGTAAGCAACAACCTTTTTTCATCTTTTCGGCGATTGGCGACAACCTTGTTCGGTTTTTTTAAATATCGAATCATTTTCATTTCAAATTCCAATCGGGGGAAAGTACGAAATTTACTATATATATTCAAACAGAGAATATTTCACAAGGATAACATTTTTAATATTGCGATGCAGGGATTAAATTTCATGCCATAATGAGGTTTTTATGATAAAAATAGCTGTCGTTGGTGCCGGTCATTTGGGCAAATGGCATATCAAGAATTTGCAGATCCTGGATAATGTTCAGTTCGCCGGGTTTTTTGATTCCGATCAAAAGCGCAGTGATGAAATCGCCACCGAATATAAAGCAACAGCATTCGATTCTCTGGAACAGTTGCTGGATGCCTGTGATGCCGTGTCCATCGTCGTTCCGACTTTTGCACATTACATGGTGGCTAAAGCAGCCCTCGAGCACGGATTACATGTCTTTTGTGAAAAACCCTTCATGCAGACCATTGAAGAGGCAAATGAGATTATCGCCCTGGCGAAAAAACAGCATTTAGTGCTCCAGGTCGGACATATCGAGCGCTTTAATCCGGCACTCGCAGGGATCAGCGATCTGGATATAAAACCGCTGTTTATCGAATCGCACCGCATTGCCCCCTTTAATCCCCGCGGAACAGATGTGGCTGTCATTCTCGATCTGATGATTCATGATATCGATATTATATTGTCTATGGTAAATAGTAAGGTGGAGCAGATCGACGCCTCCGGTGCTCCGGTGCTGACCAACACCATTGACATTGCCAACGCACGACTAAAATTTTCCAACGGCTGTGTCGCCAATATCACTGCCAGCCGGGTTTCCAACAAACAAATGCGCAAAATCCGGATTTTTCAGCGGAATGCTTACATATCCATCGATTTTCTGAAAAATCAGACCGAGATATATTCATTATCAGATAATGTTACCAGCATTCCGAAAAATGCCACCCCAATCGCGGAGCTTGAAACCGCTTCCAATAAGAAAAAGATTATCACCTACCGTTTGATAGATACCCTGAAATCCAATGCTATGCTTGAGGAATTACGGGCGTTTACTCATTCTATCGAAACCGGGAGTAAACCCGCCGTCAGTGGTGAAGATGGCAAACAGGCACTGGAAATTGCTCTACAAATTGAAAACCAGATTCAAACCGCTCTCAAGAAAGTGCTTTAATATGGAGATTCGCAAGTTTTTCTTTCGGCACCGTGGCATTACTCCGGTACCATTTGTCCTGATTCTACTTTATCAATCTAATCTGAGCAAATGGGGAGTAATCGCCGGACTGATTATCATCGCACTGGGGGAAGCCATTCGAATTGCCGGAGTACACATGGCTGGTGGGCGAACACGCACCCGGAATGTCGGTGCTAATGAACTCTGCACCAGCGGGATTTTTGCGCACGTCCGCAACCCGCTTTATCTGGGTAATGTTATCATCTATATCGGATTTGCAATCACCGCTGGGGGTCCCTGGATTTGGTATCTGACCGTCATCGCTCTGGTTTACTTTGTCGTTCAATACGCCTTTATTATATCTCTGGAAGAAGATAAATTATCGGAACTCTTCGGAGAGAAGTATGAAGAATACCAGCAAAATGTCCCTCGTCTTATCCCGCGACTTAGTGCCTGGAAAAAGGAACACGATTTTGTACCGGAACCCTGGAAAAAGGTCCTGCGGGCGGAAAAATCAACTCTCTTCAATCAGTGTATTTTTTTAATCATCCTAATTATCAAAGAACTGCTTTTCAATACACCAAATGTCTTCTAAGCATATCTTTATTTCTGCCGGAGAACTTTCCGGCGATATCCATGGTGGCAATCTTGTCTTTGCCCTGAAAAAGAAAAATCCGGCACTGAAAATCACTGCCATCGGCGGTGATAATATGTCTGCCGCCGGAGCTGAATTGCTTTATCACATCCGCGAAACTTCTTTTATGGGATTTGCTGAAGTCATCGGGCATCTGCCATTTCTACGCAAACTCTGGCGGGAAACACTCCGGCACATTGATCAATCGAAACCAAATTTAGTGGTGGTTATCGATTATCCCGGACTCAACCTCCGCTTAGCAAAAGCCATTTCAAAACGAAATATTACCACCATTTATTACATCAGTCCGCAGGTCTGGGCATGGCATCAATCACGGGTTAAAAAAATCAAGAAATATACAAAAATGGTCCTCTGCATTCTGCCTTTTGAAGAGGAATGGCTGAAAAATCATGGCGTCAATGCCAAATTCGTCGGACACCCCCTGATTGATCAAATTTCAAAAGAACAGTTTGCCAATGAATCTTTGAGACATAGGAATTATTCACACCTGATCGGCTTATTCCCCGGCAGCCGTTCCCATGAGGTACATCGCCATCTGCCGGTCATGATCGAAGCTGTTCATCTTTTAAGAAACGAATTTCCAAATCTGGCAGCGGCTATCGCCATCGCCCCGGATATTGATATGTCCTCTTTCCGAAAGGATCATGATTTTGAATGGCTCACCTGGGTTCGGGATCGCAATCACCAATTGATGCGGGAAGCCGATCTGCTAATCATGTCATCCGGAACTGCGACACTGGAAGCAACGATTTTCAAAACACCAATGGTGGTGATTTACCGGCTTTCCGGATTTTCATACAGACTGGGAAAATTGCTGATCAGGGTTCCCTTTATCACCATCGCCAATCTTATCGCCGACCAAGCCGGAATTCCGGAATTGATTCAACACGATGCCAATGCAGAAAAAATTTCATATGAAGCCAAAGCGCTGCTTTCTTCTTCACAGCGTCGGGCTGAAATGATCCGGTTTTTAGAAAAAGTAACAGAAAAGCTGGGAATCGCGGGTGCCTCGGAAACGGCGGCTGAGATTATTCTGAGTAAATTACCGTAATCACCAATCATGCTTGTAATTAAGTTAATACTGATGCTGCTATTCATTCCGCTGTCGTGGATCTATTGTCTGGTCACCGGACTGCGCAATTTTCTATTTGATAAATCAATTCTGAAATCCCGGTCTTTTAATGTGCCAATCATCAGCATTGGCAATATCAGCGCCGGCGGAACGGGAAAGACACCTTTCGTCATTGCTCTTTCCAATTGGCTTGAGGAACAGGAATATCGTGTGGGAATCATATCCCGCGGATATCGGCGGAGAAGCCATGGACAGATTGTTGTAAAAGATGGAACGAAGCTTATTGCATCCGCCAGACAGGCGGGCGATGAACCGTATCTGATCGCCCAATCAACCGGAAAAACCGTCATTATCGCAGATGCCGATCGGGTAGCTGCTGCCCGTGCTGCGACTGAGGAATTTCATTGTAATATTGTCATCGCGGACGACGCCTTTCAACATCGGCGTTTGAACCGCTCTCTGGATATTGTTTTGTGGGACAGTTACCATGATCCAGATAAAGCTAAAATTATACCCGCCGGGCGATTGCGCGAGTCATTAAAGGGACTGCGGCGGGCGAATCTCCTGCTGGTCAGCCGATCTCAAATCATTCCCGCGCCAATTGAGGAATATTTCAAGCATAGGCACCCGGCATTGTTTATAGCTCCATTACCATTACTTGTTACGAAAACTTTCAACTTCAATACTGGCAGCGAATTAGCTCCGGGTCAACTGAATAATAAGAAGATTCTGGGATTCTGCGGACTGGGAAATCCCGACCAGTTTTTTCAGATGCTCGAAAATATAACCGGAACAGATATCATCAGGAAAACTTATCTCGATCATTACCAATATTCACAAAATGATGTTGAGTTGCTCCGGAAAACCGCCATGGCTAACGACTGTCAATTTATTTTGACCACCGGCAAAGATGCTGTCAATTTACCTGCATCTGCCAGAAATTTGGATAATCTCTATATTGTCGAAATTACTTATGAAATTAATAAAAAGTTAAAGGCGGTAATTTCAGAAAAACTACCGCCTTTACAATGATATTTCTACTACATAGTCACAAGAACGATAATCCCAATCAGCGATAGAACCGCAACGCTGTTTCGAATGAAATTAAAACGTTGCTTGCCGGGATTATGAAAGACATGCACCTGGAATTCCTGGAGTGTGCTCCAACCGTGTGTGTCAACCGCTTCTAAAACAACATCATTGACGCCGCGCTGAGATTTCCTTGGTTTCCATGTCAGTAAACCGGTCTTGTCGTCAAATTTCGCCCCCTTGGGAATGCGCACAGCTTTAAGCACAACGGCATCACCGTTGGAATCCTCGGCATCCAGCTGATATTCCCACTTTAAACTCGTCAAAGCCACCGGTTTCGGTATCGATAATATCTTTGGCTTTATATTGACAAAAATGCCGCTGCGCTGGATATCTTCGGACATACCATCTGAAACTTTGACGGCAAAGTTATGCCTGTTCAATTGCAGCTCTGTCGGTGTCCAGGATACGACGCCCTGTGGTGAAACAATCATTCCATCCGGCGAATCGAGCAGTTCATAACTCAGCTTACTGTCGGTATTCAAATCCGTCGTTTTAATTTCATATTGCCACAGGCTGTTGACATAGGTAATGGTATCTGGCGCTGAGACAATAACCGGCACGGCATTAACATAAATCTGGGCATGCTCTTCAGCGGTGAAATACCCGTCCGAAACAGTATATGATAATGAGTGAAAGTCAAACTGGTCTTCTTTGGGAGTCCAGTCAATCGTTCCCTTTTTATCCATGGTCATACCGTTGGGAATCTCTTTCGCCGTAAAGGTATAATAATAATGACGTTCCGGCTTCGAATATCTGGGCACACTCATTCCAAGAATATTAAAAAACGAATTGATGACATCATCCGGTTCCGGGGCATTATCACCCAGAATATTGAAGACCAGTACCAGCTTATCTTCGAAAGTAAATACATCATCGATAAGGTGGTTTTTAATTGCATTTTTCGCCGGATCATATTTCGGAATAAATTCATTTTTAAACCGCTTTACATACTGATCCAGATTGGCTCTAACGGATTCATCAATAATTTTCAATTCATAAATTCCGGATTTCTGCCAGTCGGTAATCCGGGGAGATAAATCGTACCAATAGACATAAAACCCGGCATTTTTATCATCCAGCAATGGCTGATAATGATAACTGGCACCAATCGTGGTCTGGGAAGGCGCCGCTGATTTTATATCCACCGGGTGATTGACAAACAGAGCGAATTCCGTTCTGTCAGTATCGTACCCATCGGAAACTTCAACGATAAAATCGAACCAGTCTTTCTGGTCAAAAGAGGGTTTCCAGGTTAATACTCCGTCAGCATCAATGACCGCTCCATCGGGATAATTAATAAGTTTATATCCAACAAAAGGATTTTTATTGCTGTCTTGAACAGCAATGGTCAGTCGGAAGGTTTCGCCAATTTGAATAATATCCCGCAGTGGAATCTGGGTGGTGATATCAGGTTTGTCATTCACATATACCGTAAATGCCTGAATATTATTTTTCTTGCCCCAGTTGAATTCAGCTTTGATCGTATGCAATCCCAGCTGCGAATCGGCGGGAACCCAGGAAAATACTTTATTGGGGAGGTCAAATTTCATCCCATCGGGAACATCCACATCCAGGGTCAGATTCACAAGGTCATCCAGGGTCAAATCTTCGATATTGATCTGACGGGTTATTTTCTCACCCGGATGAACCAGGATATCGGGTTGAATCACCTGGCTAATGGACATTTTACTGACCATTCCCGTTTTGGTAGTTGGCAATGGGGACAGCGGCACTTCTTCGCCCACAACACCGCTCAAATCCGCAATCAGTTCATCGGCACTGATTCCCGGAACGGCTTCGCCTATCGGTTGAATAACGGTTTTGGATTCAAGTACCTGATCTACTTCTCCCAATACCTCGTCTATAGGTCCCTCCTCAATAAAAGGAGCGGAATCCTCCAATCGCCAACGGCAGAGACCATGCTTCGTATAATTTGTATTCAAAAAAGGCAGAATAATCGCTCCGGTCACTTTATTAGAAACCGACAGAACCGCCGCCATATCGATATACTGAAATCCTTTAAGCACCGGATTGTCATACTCAATTATTCGGTATGAATTGATATCCGAAAGAATATCGGACATGTCATATTCCAGCTGAAAAATCCGGGTATTCTTCAGCTCGCTGTAGAGAATATCGGTCAATCCATTAGCATTCATATCGACCATCATGAGCGTATTGATCTTTGCTTTTTCCGATAAAAACTGGTTTTCAACCAATTGTTCATCCTGCAGGGTCATGATCAGCGCACCACCTGATTTCCGTGGAATAATAAATTCATCATAGCCATCGCCATCAATGTCTCCGGATACCATCTTTTCCAGGTCAAAATCCCGCCGACTGATATCACTGATTGTATGCGAAATTACCGCCTTCGGAATTTCATAAACATAGACCTCTATTTTCAGATTATCATCACCGCCAAATACGACAAGTTCCTGACCGGGGGCACTGTCCAGATTGGCAGTAATCGCCCGAAATGACGAAACCCCCTGCAAGGTTGGCAACGAACCGGTCTGGTAGAGAATGCCCAGGTTTTCTGAAGATACCTGTCCTTCCGCAGAGATCACGATAATACCTCGTCCGGGACCACCTGAAGATATAATCAAATCGGTATTATTATCTCCATCCAGATCACCGCCATGCAAAAACATCGGGCGGGGACGTGTGGCAAAAACCCCGGAACCTTCCATGCTGGCAGTTGGCACCTCCGGGAATCCTTCGGCATATTCAAAAATGACCAGCCAGTCAGCCTGCTCAGAATTGCCAACATCCGAAATATTCATCACCGCAACCAACTCCGGCAAGGCATCGTTATCCATATCAGTTACCGCAATGTCCACAAAATCTGCCATCATACCCGGCGGAACAGCATATTTCCACTGAACCACAAAGTCATTTGAGGTAGATTCTTCCAAATGGACAAGATAGCTGGAACGAGGGACGGCTTTACCTTTTTTATCGACCAGCGAGGCAATGCCAACGATATCCAGGTATTCATCATTATCAAAATTAAATCCACCCGCAGTTTTTGTCAGAATAGTGAATTCTTTTGTGAACGGAAATATTTCCGGCATCCCGACTTGTGCCGGGCTGAAACTGAACATACCAATAAGAATGGCAATTAAACCTGCCAGCAATGAGTGTTTTTTATGTTTCATAGCGTCTTCCAGAAATAATCGTAAACATTTTTTCTGAATAGAATATATTTGCAGCTCGACTAAAAATCAAGCAAAAAAGTTTAGCCTGTCACTTTTGTAAATTTTATAATTTCCCTGAGTTTAAGAATCTTACGGTTAACATTTAAAGAAATAGATTAAGACAATTAACCCAATCATCCAATTATTTAAATTACGATTTACCTAAATATTGTGTAAGAATAATGTATATACACCTTATATTGAAATTTAAAATCATTATTGTAGAAAATAAGCAAAAGCAAAAATGATGCTTTTCCAGTTGAAATATTGACGGGAATTCACTAAAATTTAACGCTTCTAAAAATTTGACAGCGCTGTGATTATCAGCGAAAAATATGACAGAATCCTATAATTTGGAGCTCATAAATGAAAATTCTGACAATTAATTCCGGAAGTTCATCCGTAAAATACCAGTTTATAAACACCGGGACAAAACAGGCATTATGCAAAGGTCTGGTGGAACGCATCGGTATCAGTGGAACCAATCTCACCCATAAGCGCCATGATGGCAAAAAAATAAACATATCCGAAAATATCACCAATCACGAAAATGCTATCGAGCATATACTGCACATTCTGATCCACCCGGATTACGGTGTCATTCAGGATTTGAACGAAATTGATGCGGTTGGTCACCGACTGGTGCATGCCGGCGAAAAATTCAAACATTCTGTTTTAGTAGATGAGGAAGTCCGTGAAAAACTTTATGAATGCATTGAATTCGCACCCCTGCACAATCCCGCCAACATCAAAGGCATCGAAGCCAGTTTGGAAAAACTGCCCAATATCCCGAACGTTGGTGTCTTCGATACAACTTTTCATGTGAATATTCCTGACTATGCCTATATTTATGGCATTCCCTACACCTATTACAAGAATCATGGCATCCGCCGCTATGGATTTCACGGAACCTCCCACTATTATGTCTCACACCGCGCGGCAGAAATTCTCGATAAAGATATTAAGAATCTAAATATTATTACCTGTCACCTTGGAAACGGCAGCAGCATCACGGCGGTTAAAGGTGGAATTTCTGTGGATACTTCCATGGGATTCACGCCGCTTGAGGGATTGATCATGGGCACTCGTTGCGGTGATATTGATCCGGGCGTCATCTATACCATTGCCTGCAAAGAAAACTTTGATCGCGATCAAATTAATACTTTCCTGAATAAACAGTGCGGCATTCAGGGAATTTCCGGGCTTTCCAGTGATATGCGCGAAGTAGGAACCGAGGCAGAAAACGGTAATTATCAAGCTCAGCTGGCGTTGAAGGTTTTTGCCTACCGCCTAAAAAAATATATCGCTTCATACTTTGGCATAATGAATGGCGCGGACGCGATTGTCTTCACCGGCGGTATTGGCGAAAATTCCGATGTAATTCGGAAACTGGCGGTTGGCAATATGGATGCACTCGGTATTAAACTCGACGATGCAAAGAATGATGGCACACGCAGCAGCGAAACTATCATCAGCGCTGACGACTCAGCCGTTAGTATTATGATTATCCCGACCAATGAAGAACTGGTTATCGCCATGGAAACCGAACGAATCGTCAGTGATATAAAGTCGAGTAACTGACACTTTTACTTTTTTGTTGAATACCATATGTTATTCTCTTAAATTTCGGGGCTTTTTGAAGGGTGCATAGCTCAGTTGGTAGAGCAACGGCCTTTTAAGCCGTGGGTCGCAGGTTCGATCCCTGCTGCACTC